>JAUWDY010000035.1 GCA_030608565.1 Candidatus Bathyarchaeota archaeon
GCCTCAAACCGCGTGGAGTTTTCTTCAAGCTTGTAGTAATCGACGCCCACATCCGCTATGGTTCCTCCACCAATACATAAAGGTTCGACTTCCTTCATCAAATCCTCTCGGAGGTATAGGGCGCCAGCTCCAGTCGGTGCACACATTTTGTGCCCGCTAAATGCGAGAAAGTCGCACCCGATTTTCTGAACGTCCACTTTCATATGTGGAACTGACTGAGCTCCGTCGATGAGGACGTAGGCTCCGTGCTCGTGCGCTATTTCAGTTATCTCTCTAACAGGTGTGATCGTGCCTAAAACGTTTGAAACATGTGTTATTGCCACCAGCTTTGTCTTATCGTCAACTGCTTTTTCAAAGTCTGCTGGGTCTAAGAGCCCCTGCTCAGCTGGTTCGCTGGGCCTAATAATTTCCAAATCTACATGATGTTGATTCTTCACGCGAAGCCAAACGATAAAATTAGAGTGATGTTCAATAAGTGACGTGACAATTTTATCCCCTTTCTTCCAGTTTAAGCCGTTTGAGACGATGTTTATTCCCTCGGTGGTATTTCGAGTCATGATGATTTCAGAATCGGATTTTGCGTTTATGAAACGGGCAACCTTGGTGTGGGCCTTCTCGTATTCTTCGCTTGCCTTTTGGGACAAGTGATGGACGCCTCGATCCACGTTGGCCCGGTATTCACGGTAAAACTCCAGCATCTTTTGAAGCACAGGCTCCGGAGTAAGACTACTAGCAGTGGTGTCCAAGTATGTTATTCCAGTCTTTAAGATCGGAAAATCCTTTCTTATCGCTTCCACATTAAGCATACCTGCACCTTCCAAAACATAAACCAAGATGGCATTTAAAGTCTTTCAGTTCCATGTTGAAGACATGGTTTTTGGATCAAAAATGAAAGAACGTCTAGACTAGCAATTTAGGATTGATGAAAAGAAAAAAAGGGGGCGAAGGGCTTTATTACTTCGTTTTGGCTAAGGTGTAGACCTGTTTTATTGCTATTATGACAGCTGCTGGAGCCACGAACGCCACAATGTAGTTTAGCATTCCTTCGGCAAAGTAGTATAGTATCCCGTTGGCCAACCAGTCAATGTCGAGTGGCTTCCAGACCTCCACTCCGACTCTCGTCACTATCAAAGCAATCGAGGCCATAAGGAATGATGTGACTTCTTTTGCGGTTATGCTTACTAACCCTACTATAACGCCGAGGATTAACATAATTAAAGTGATCCACGTATCAGTGCTTGTTATGGTCGCCGTATCTGTTCCGCTGTCTGGCCAATGCATGTAACCTACTACCAGCCCTGCTATGACCGCTATCATCACAAAGATTATGAAAGCCCATTCAGCCATTTTTTCAAGACTCATAGATGTTGACATTTCTTTAGGCTCCTACAAAGTCAAAGGTATCATTAAATATCGTTTATAAGTCTTACGCAACAACGAAAATACGCAACTAGTGTTTAAGCCGAATTTCGACTTCTTTTGCACACAGAGACCGTTTTTTAGCTGGAATTTTCAATGGAAAATGAAGTACAAGATTCTTGAAGGCCAATTGACACGAGGAGACGTTGGAATCATGAGAAATATCTCTTAAAGTGTGCTCCCCGCACTTATGAATACTATCTTAAGTATGTACTCTACAATTCATCTGTGCGCGTCTAAAGAGTAGCGCTACTGGGGTTTAATCCTTAGGTTACCTCTTGGAGATACATCTTCAATAACATCTTTCCATTGCATGACACCAAACTTTATCAGAAACTACATCGTCAAATTGATGTTTTTGTCGGATTTCAGAAAGTGGACATCACATTGTTCAACAGTTGTCGGACAAGAATAAGGCATTAATGAAAGGCATTCTATAAGAAATCGTCGGGATTCTTATTATAGACTTCACTAGAATGTGGTTCCGACAAATTTAAATAGTCGTTTTGTGATGCTTTATTATGGAAGTGTGTTTAGTGTCGGATTTTGATCGTAAAAAACCCGAGACCATAGAAGATTTCGTCAGATTACTTGCGGTAGCAAAGAAGAAAGAGGTAGAAGAGAGAAAAGCTAGAAAGAGAAAGTCGATAAAACCGACGGTTTCTGGCACGGCGAAGATAATGAAGATACATCGTGATACGCTTTACGAGTGGATGAAGGAGTTTGGCGTTAACTTCGAAGATGTTGAAGAGAGAAAACCGACATTTATAGAAGCTGTAGAAAGACGTGAAAAACCTACTTATCTAATAGGCGAAGCGTTGATGGGTGAGGGCTCTGAGGTTGCCCATGTTGACCTGATGATTGGAGACAAGGATGGCCCTGTGGGAGCAGCCTTTGCCAACGGTTTATCAAACTTATCTGCAGGTCACACGCCTCTTCTTGCAGTTATTAGACCTAACCTTCCTCCTAAGCCACACACGCTTTTGGTTCCAAAGGTTACCGTGAAAAACTTTGAACAAACCGAAAAGATCTTTGGACCAGCCCAAGCCGCGATAGCCAAAGCAGTGGCTGACTCCGTGGAAGAAGGCATCATACCAGAGGATAAGGTTGATGACTGGGTGATTGTATGCAGTGTGTTTGTACATCCGAAGGCAGAGGACTACCGGAGGATTTACCAATACAACTATGGCGCGGCTAGATTATCCTTGAAAAGAGCTCTAGCCCAGTATCCGCCGCTGAAGAAAATTATGTATGACAAAGATAGGGCGAAACATCCCATCATGGGATTCAAGGTACCTCGATTGTGGAGACCGCCCTATCTGCAAATAGCACTCGACATCCCCAGTCTAGAAAGAACAAAAAAGATCATAAGCCAAGTACCTAAGAGCGACAGAATCATTTTAGAAGTCGGCACTCCGCTACTGAAGAAATACGGAGTAAAAGTAATTCGTGATCTAAGGGAAACAGCTCGAGACGTGTTCATCGTCGCCGATCTGAAAACTCTTGATGTTGGAAAAGTGGAAGTTGACCTAGCATTTGAGGAGACAGCAGATGCAGTTGTGGCTTCTGGATTAGCAGCCGCAGGAACTCTTAACAAATTCATTTACGAGGCAAAGAAACTTGGGATTTACGCGGTGGCGGACATGATGAACGTTGAAGACCCTGTTAAGAAGTTTCAGTCACTTACAGAATTCCCCGACATCGTAATTTTGCATCGCGCCATTGACGTGGAGAAAACTGGGAAACCGCGTTGGTATCTCATCAAAGAATTTCGACGGGTCTTTAGAGATAAGAAGTTCCTAGTGGCGGTTGCAGGTGGGATAACTCCTGAAACTGCACCGGAGGCTTTTGCAGAGGGAGCAGACATCGTCATCGTTGGGAGGTATATAACGCAGTCGAGAGATGTCGAACACTCTGTTAGGGAATTCCTAGAGTGCACAGTTGAAATGAAGCGGGACATAGACCTTTTCAGGGTGCACGTAGAATAAACTCTAGCCTTTCTCTCTCTTTTTCACGTCTCTGTGCAGGAAAACAGTGGATGACGAATGGATAGAGCACAGCATCAGCTTTTGAAAAGCTCGCCATGCGAAATTACTTAACTAAACCTAAAAATTCAAGAACGTAATGTTATGTTAATGATATTACATGATTGTTGCCAACGAATCATCCTTAACTCTTGTCAATAGGAGAGAACTCACGTAGAGGAGCGGTTAAACTTTGGAAAAGATAATAGCTGTTAGCTTCGTTCTATTTGTGTTACTTGCCTCTTTCACGTTCTACAGTTTCACAATGTTAGAGAGCAAAACAGGGGACGTAAGCTATATCATCAGGTCAACGGTTACATTCTCTAACAAAGAAGACAAAAAATTCTGGAATCTCACAGAAGAAGACCGAACAGTCAGCTTGTTTATGAACAACACGTGGCAAACAGTCCACTTGATAAACCATTCATATCCCTTACAGAATATCACAGAAGACGACGATGGAAACCCAATAGCGGTTTTGCAATTTCAATCGGAGCTTAATCCAGGAGAAAACATAAGTTACTCTGTCACATATCAGGTTCTTTCAAGACCTCGCTCGCTTCCTCTAATAACAGAAGAGAAGTCAGGGGCTCTTGCAAACATTACACAAGATTTGCGTCAAAAATATTGCAAAGGAGACGACACATGGCAAATTGAAAATCAAATGATTAAAGAACAAGCACATTCGATAGCTCACAATCAAACGAATGTTCTCAAAATTGTTAAAGGATTTATTGGGTGGATTTGGCGAAACATTACCTACGAGCCGCATGAAGTCCCTATGTATGCAAACCAGACGCTTCTATCGGGTAAGGGCGATTGTGACGATCAAGCAATTCTGTTAATCACATTCTGCCGTATCCTTGGGATTCCATCCTACCTTCAAATCGGCTGCATGTATCTGTCTAGGCAATACTCAAACGAGACAAGTTGGGACGGCCATGTGACAAATGTAGCAAGGCAGGTTGGATGGCATGGATGGGCAGTAGTGTATGTTCCGCCATGGGGATGGCTACCAGTTGACCTCACCTACCCCAAAGGTGGGTTCGGTAATCCCCTCAACGCAATAGAAACAGCAGTAGTTTCAGACACTAGAACAATCCAGTATATGAACATCAGTGAAAGGGATTACGTGGCCTCATCCTGGGCGTACCGGGATTTCATTACTGAAAACGGTTTTTATATCTACGCAGAAGATGAGATGATATGGACATCCCGACAAAACCTCGGGGAAATCATTGTAGAAAGATGGGTTCAACGCATTCTTATAATAATAATCGTAACCACATGTGTCATCATAGTGGTTTATACATACGTTTCTAGGGCGGAAAAGATGAGGCTAAGAAACAGTTAATGCGCCAGAAGACTTTCATCGATAGCCACTAAGAATTAGCTCTATCTACGTCAACAGAATCCTTAATAAATGAATACCCCGTTTCAGTTAACGTCACCAAAGAATTCATTCGAGGAGAAACATCGCGTATGGCGAAATTCAAGATAATAATATCCGATCCAGAGACCGGTAAAGCTCGATTCACGGAGGTGGAGGGCACCCGCGCCGTTCCTTTGATTGGGAAAAAAACGGGAGAGATGGTAAACGGATCCGTGGTTGGAACGCCTGGCTACAAGCTACAGATAACCGGGGGATCAGACAAGGACGGCTTCCCCATTAGACCCAACGTTCACGGAGGGGTCCGAATTAGGGTGATTTTGAGCGAAGGAGTAGGTTTTCACTCTCATAGAAAAGGAGAGAGAAGAAGAAAAACTCTCCGAGGAAACGTCATAACTGAAGATATCGTTCAGATAAACATGAAAATTGTTGAGAAACCGAAAAAAGCTAAAGGAGTGAAAAAGGCTAAAGTCAAAGCGAAAACGCCAGAGAAGACAGAAAAAGAGGGAGGCCCATCGACTGAAAAAACTACCCAAACAACCTGAAGTCAACATCGTTGACAACCGTTAACAACCGTTAGTTACGATATTTTTATATACTCTAACCCTTACTCTTCTTTTAGGAAGTTTAAAAATTGAGTAAGGGAAACTATACGCATGGGAAACATGGTTGGTTTCAATCAAAGCCTAGAAGCTACGGAAGGTTACTGAAAAGCGATGCGGTTAAAGTGTTCTCTGAAAGTTATCCTCCGAGTAGTAGGGCAGGGAATCTCTATCAGCTTCAGCATTTCCTAGAAATCAATAAAGTTGGTGCTGAAGAGGTCTTAACACTATCGGATAAAGAAATCAAAAAGTGTGTTAGAAGGGCCATACTACATAAGATTAGCGAAGGACATTATGAATCCGCCAGGCGATTGTTCTATTGTGTCAAACGATATTTAGAGTTGAACGATAAGGAAATCCATTTCAATCATACAGAGAAAAAAACCCTTTTCAAACGTAAACTAGGACGCTTAGCAATTCAGCATATTCCGACTAAAACGGAAATTTACAGAATGGTTGATGCTGTTTCTAACAAAGGGCCTAGACAACAGAGCAGAGCTAGAGCTATCCTATTGTGTCTTTGGCAAAGTGGTGTACGTGCTTCGTGTCTTTGTAGTTGGACGTGGGGAATGTTCAAAAAACAGTTATACCCTCAAGTTAAAACTCCTATCCCGATTAAAGTTGTTGCTGAAAGACCTAAAGGCCTAAACGATTGTGCTTTAGACACAAAACTGTCAAGTTATGCAGTAGGGTATTACTACACTTTCTTACATGAATCTTCAGCATGGACATTAAGAACATATCTCGATGAACGCATAGCAGACGGTTGGCAACCTAAAGATTCAGACCCTATTTTCGTAACTGAGGGAGTAGTCTCAAAGAATCAACCGATTAACTCAAAACATCTCTTAGAAGTTGTCAAAAACTGTGCAAAGCAGATCGGAATAGACCCTAAAACAGTTTGGACGCATACATTAAGAAAAGCGTTCAGAAAAGAGCTGTATAGAGGGGGATTAGACGGCGATATTGCCGAAGCCTTAATGGGTCATAAACTTCCTGGGAGCAGAGGATCATATTTCGATTACCATGACGTTGACTTTGTAGCTAATGAATATTTGAAATGCTTTTGGAACAGAATTGACATTGACCGGGTTAGACAACTAGAGGAACAGATCGGAAAGCAAAAAGCGGAAATGGATGAGGAAATAGAAAAGAGAGTCGAAGAACGGATACAACCGATTAAAAAAGACGTGCAAGACATAGAAGTTTTGAAAGAGGAAATGCAAGACCTAAAGAAACAACTTAGTCTAATCGTTAAGTCGGGAGCGGTCTATTTCAACACGAAAGGACGCATAGACAAACCGAGACAAAAAGGATAGACTAAAACAGTAAAAATAGAAGCCTCCAACATGCCTGCATGCGAGGTTTAGTATGAGCCAGATACCGAATTACGTGAGATTGACAACTAACAGGTATAAGGGTTCAATTACTGAGAAAGTTGCATCGCATTATCTCAAGAAGGAAGGATTTGTGTGCGAAAATTTTACCTTTTTTTGTTCCAAACTAGGGCGATTGATATATGAACAAAAGAAAACTGAAGAATTACGTCAACTCTTCCTCAAAGAGGTAGAGGACCAACTGAAAAGGAACAAGTGGTATTGGCAACAACATTTGAGAGAATATTCCTCTAGAGCACCACCTAAAGGCTGGAAAGATCCATCAATAAGAAGGGGAAGAACATGGGCGGAAGCCCAAAAAAAGGAAATTGAAATAGCAACCAATCAATTTGAAGCTGGAGAACAGCATTATAAGAATATGCTAGAATTTGAGCGTTTATGGGGAACCCACTTTAAACCTATTATTGACTTCCTGAGATTCTTGAGAGAAGTGAATTACACACCTGATTTTATAGCTAAGAAGGGAGATGAGGTCTTTGTTGTGGAAGTCAAGTCTAAGACTAAGCATGGGTTGGCACCATTAGGAGAACACCAGAGGAAAGGATTGGTTAAGGCTTATGATTTTGGCTTAACACCCATGCTTCTTGTCGTTCCAATTGACATAAGTATAGAAATTGGTGACCCGAAGATTACCATTGTTAAGAGTTAAGCTTAGTTGTTGCCATGCATGCATAAGTTAAAAGTCGTTAGGCTAACCGAGAAAGGTTCTGTTTCCGTCCTTGTCGATAACAACCCTTACGCGAGGTTCAAATTTAGGTTTCAGCTTTCCGGTCTTTAACATTCTCGCTCTTTCTCTCAGATGTTTCAAGCAGTAACCGGTCATATTTGACACATGAAGAGATATTCCACAATTAGGAAAGAGACAAACTTTTTTCCTACCTTGAACCATGCTTAACACACTCAATAATTTTGATTTGAGCTTTATAAAGCCTCAGAATGTATGCTTGCATCATAAGTATAATGAGCTTTCAACCCTTGAACCTTAACAAAACCGAGCTTATCCTTGAGAAAATCCCTTGTCCTCTCAAAATACTCTAGGTTCTTCAACATTTTTAACATGACCTCCTTTTCATGTAAATCAAACGGAAACTTAAGGTCTAAATCCCTCAATAACATCTCAGTTCTGATAAACCGCTTACCCGACTTCTCTTTAAGATAGATCTTCAAGTAACCAAGATGTAAATTCACATCTTCAGTGGCGGGGAAATCCACTACGGCCTCAAAACTCTTAAGAAAGATGTCAGACGGTCTAAAATTACTGAACCATTGAACAGTTTTAGCATGATCAACACCCATCAAGTTAAGACCACTAAAAGCTACAGCTTCACAATGACCATGATACCAAGCACTATTCTTATACAACTTAACACCATGACCTAAAACCATACTTTTACCATTATACCGAGTAAAATTCCCAGCTTCCTTAAACGTCAAATTACCCTTATCCACAAGCCTACCCCACAAACCCGGAACCCTACACATCAAATCAACCCTATGAACCTTCAAAATAGAAGGAATAATGTCAATCTCGCCACCAATCGGACACCCCTCTAAGATAGCATTAGAGATATCGGACACTCGCCACTCATAGAACCCTCTTACAGCTTTAAGAGAACCTTCTAATGTTTTAGCTTTAGGTGTGAAAACAAGCCCTTTTTGTCTTAAACGCCTTAAAATGCGCCCTACAGACCTTCGACCCTTCTTAGAATTTCGCCCTACACCTTTCGCCACATCATTAATAGCGTGTAAGCCTTCATGGTTTTTAACCCATTCATAGACTTTTCGAGTTAGACCCCCTAGCAAATCGGACACCTTAGGGGTTAGACAAGAATTATATGCTTCAAGAACCCTACTCATGGATGGGAATACCTCCGAAGGATGTCTAACTCCTTACGGGTGTTGTGGCCCGACTTTAACGAGAGCGGGGGTCTTTCCCTCTTTAATTCTATGAAATCACTCTCCATCTAGGTTTTTGTCTCTTAATCTGAACTGTTCCACCATGACCATCGCTCCCATAAGTTAAACGCTGATTCTCTGGAATAACTCTAAGTCTCCCTGCACTCTCGAAAGGCGAAGGTTCGCCTAAATGAGCGGAGCTATGTATGAATTTAGGTCTAAGGCGCGGTTCTGGTTGCTTTTCGGGGTCTGGAGCTGGTTTTGGATTCGGGTTTGCTTGTGGTGTTGGTTTCGGAGGATTAAGGAGCTTAAGAACTTGCGGAATAACACCATATCCTATAATCAAGCCTCCAGCGAGTGAACCGAAACCTATCAACCAGGGCAAATATCCGTCTAAACTATCTTTTGTCATGGTTTTAACTGTCCTTATAGCCTAGTCTAGTTTTTGGTCTTAACTCTGTCCTTAACGAAGAGCCTTTAGGTTGATCTTTCCCGATTTTAAACAAATTTTCGCAACTAGGACATTTCACTTGAATTTGATCTAAGCCTTGTGGAATCTTTACATTCAACGGAGAGGCGCATCTAGGACATTTAATAGAGGTTACTTCTTGTGCGTTTGGGTTTGGATTAGCTCCGAGGCCTCCGAGACTTTTACCGACATTCTCACCAATTTTTCTTATGATGTCGCGAATTTCTGGGCTTGCGGTCTGTAAAATCGGCCCAAACGTTTCTTGAAGTTTGTCCCATTTCTGAGTGTCATTCTCAAGTTTGAGGAAATATTTTTTTTGATCCCAGGAAAGCCTCTGCATATCCAAATCGTGAGATTGCCTCAGCTCCTCAAGTCGCAAATCAACCAAATTTGTTTCTCCCATTTTTCCAGGAGAATCAGTTTTTTGGTCTTGCCTTCCACTTCTATAAACTCCGATTGAATCGACATTTTGGCCTTTTGGAACAAGGTCAACACCTAACTTAATCAGTTTGAGCATGCTTTCTACTCCGTCATTTCCAGAAGCTCCTCTTCCAAAACCTCTTCGTAACCGCATAAGTCGCTCCATTTTTTCGGATTCTGCAAGCTCCTTACATAATGCATCGTAACCGGATCCTCCATAAGCACTAGGATTTGACGAAGAGCCTCTCTGTTGTTGTTTAAGTTCCCTCTCTAGTTGTTGATTATACTTTATGAGGTTAGTTCGCATTTGACCAAAAACTCTTCTCTGTTGTGTTGGTAGTGTCGATTCATAATCGATTAACCATTGATGAGGAATTACGAGATGAGCGGAAGGAACAGATTTACTAGGAGTTTGAAATTCTATTTGTGGTTGTTCTTGTGTTTTCATCTGTTCTCTTATCGAATCAATCAACTTTTTGGGAAGCAATCTCTGGAGTTGTGATTTGGAGATTTGAATGTTATAACTTTTTAACTCCTCACTCAAATTTACATAAGTACAACCGTCCAGAAGTCTTGAAATACAAAAATCTCTTATCTCTGTGTTTTGGGATTCTCTAGGGATTGCTTGGGATTGTTGGGATAGCAACGTAGGATTAGACACATTTTCCTTAATATCCTCTCTAGGAAGGGTTTTAATTTTCTCTTCCTCTATCCCTACATTCTCAGTAGAGGGTTTCTTTTCTTTCTCATTCATGGTTTAGATCACTTTCTTTGACAGTTGGCAAAAACGGAGTTTCACACGTGATAAAGTCGCCTATGTTAATATTCAATGCCTTGTAGATTAGGCCTCTGATAAAAGTTGATCTACTTTTGATGTTGTTTTTTTCGACATATTCATCTACGAGTCGTAATAGTAAAGGACTAATTTTTATCATGCCTAGAGACTTCGTTTTCAACTTTTCGTCTTTATCTACTACCCGGTAGACTTTGTACATCGTTCTCATTAACAAGTCATAGATATACCTTTTTAAACGTTTGGTAATTTTGCGTGTTTTCGTATTGAAAATGTATAAGACGCACATAGTCAAAATTACAGAATGTCTAGGATTAACAGATATGTGCGTCTTATTGGACTAAGCCGTTGCCCTTAGTGTAATTACACTAATTAAGACAAAACTGTTCAACCGAACTCTTTTAAAACCATAAATAGTATTACACTATGATTAGAATGGCTCAAAGAATCAAGCGTAGTGAAAAGGCAAAACTTGACAGAGAACGAAGGAAGGCCCAGGCCTTCGCTGAAGGAAAGGAAGTTTCCTATTTGACGTGTCCTCTCTGTGGAAGATCAAGACCACTTAGAATGTGGAAAAAAGACACTAGGTTCCAGGTTAAGCCGGGATACGCAATCGTTACAACTCGTAAAGGAGGAGGGCGCCGCATAGGGTTCTTTCGCCTGAAAGAGAAAGACGTTAAGCTTCCCGATCTGAAAGAGGCCTATCCGCTAGTTTATGCTAACCTTCTTGAGAATGTCCGGGAACTGTCAAGTTTGTTAGAGGACCTAGAGAAATGAGCATGTGCGCGCTAGGCATTCTATATTAGGGGTGCTCAATGCATTACGCATCTTTCCTAATAAAAGCCAAAAAACGGGCTCCTTCTGTCTATTAAATTCTTCCTTTTCCGTAAAAATGCTTTTCATGCAGTAAATGAAGTTCTTTTGCCTTGGCAATCAAGTCTTCTTGGGGCTCACTAACACAAATTATCGGAAAATACAACTTTTCCTCAACCCTTTCGGCTAAAGAGGAAAGATTTGAGGCCCAAATTAATTTGTTGAACTCACCGTACAGCCCACCACACCTGAACAAACGATAGCCATATGGGCCAAAAGACCTACCAAACATCATGAATTGAATACCATGAAACTCTGCAACTGATTTCTTATCAACAATATCCTCACCCCAATTGGGATATGCTATGAGATTCTTGACCTCAACCCCATAAAAAACCCCCTCTTTGTAGACTATGAAGTCAAGGTCTGTCTTTTGCGGACTTTTTCTCCCTCTAAAATACCTAGTATTCTGATTTCGCGATAACGTTACAAAACCAGCTTCTGTCAAAGCCTTTTCAATTATATCTTCACAATAATGCCCCATCCCCGAACTTGCATCTATAAACTCCTTATATATCGGCTTGAACGTCGAATCGATTTGCCCCTTTATGTCATTAATGCGTAAATCTGGATGATATACCCAAACTGGGAAATCCCCCCTTGGAGGATACTTGGCCCTTCTCAACTTCATCTCTTTCTCAAGGTCTTTAATGGCGTTCCACGTAACTGTATGCCAATAGTTTTTCTGCTCCAATATAATCTGAATTGAACGCTGAGAGAGAAAGCGATGTTCGTCCAACAAGTCGATAATGAGTGGCTTAACTTCCTCTTTGTACTTCGTGAACGTTCCACTTTCAGCTCTTGACGTTTACCATACCCCCGAAGCCTTGTCTATACTAGTTTCAGGTTTGTCCATGCATTTAAGTATTGAAAAACTATCATCAGTAGAAATAGTGTGTGCATGCATGGTATAGAGGCTAGAGAGGTAGAGAAGATCCTTGAGGATTTGGTTAAAGAGAAAAAAATTGAATGGGCCAGTTATACAGACAACAAATATTATCGTTGCATCTAGAATGTACGTCGCAACCTTTTAATGCTCTTGCGGAGTACATACTCTCTAAAACTTGTGGTTGGAGAAATTAAAACTGCCAAAAAAAAGTGTGACTACCCCTCGTCAACCCGAATGTAACATCGGAACCATCGGCCATGTGGATCACGGAAAAACCACATTGGTAAAGGCAATAACAGGTGTTTGGGCAGCTAAACATAGCGAGGAGCTGAGGCGGGGCATAACCATCAAGCTCGGTTACGCCGACGCCCCCATCTACAAATGTCCTCAATGCAAACCTCCACAGTCTTACTCTACCCAACCAACATGCCCCCACTGTGACTCACCCGGCGAGCTCATTCGAGCAGTCAGTTTCGTAGATGCACCGGGCCATGAAGCCCTTATGGCCACAATGCTTTCCGGAGCAGCCGTTATGGACGGAGCCATACTGGTCATAGCAGCCGATGAACATTGCCCACAGCCACAGACTCGGGAACACCTAGCAGCCATCGAAATCACAGGAATAAAAAATCTTGTCATCGCTCAAAACAAGATTGATATAATGGATGAAAAACGGGCTTTAGAGAGTTATCAGGAAATAGTTGAGTTTGTCAAAGGGACGGTGGCTGATGGTGCACCAATCATCCCAGTTTCTGCTCAACACTCCGTGAACATTGACATCCTCATTCAAGCATTGCAACAACACATCCCTACTCCTAGCCGAGACCTCGCAAAGCCTCCAAGAATGTATGTTGTACGCTCCTTTGACATAAACAAACCTGGAACCTCGGTGGAGAAACTAGCAGGAGGAGTGATCGGCGGCAGTATCCTTCAAGGAAAATTCAAATCGGGAGACGAAATAGAGATGCGCCCCGGGATCCGAGTTGAAAGACAAGGAAAAATGAGTTATCAACCTCTTTTCACTAAGATCGCCAGTCTCTATGCGGGTGGAAAAGCAGTTAAAGAAGCTATGAGTGGAGGGTTGGTAGGTATCGGGACCCTTCTAGATCCTTCTCTGACCAAGGCTGACGGCCTCGTCGGAAACCTTGCCGGAAAGACTAGTATGCTTCCGCCAACCCGCTCAGAGTTGACTTTAGAAACTCACCTTTTTGAACGCGCCGTAGGAACAAAGGAACTGATGCAAATCGACAAAGTAAGTATGGGTGAACGCCTTCTCCTCGATGTTGGAACCGCTATAACCACAGGAGAAGTCATCTCTATAAAAGAAGAAAACGCTACTCTTCGGTTAGGACGTCCCATGTGCGTTGAAGAGGATTTCCGAGCAGCCATCAGCAGAAAAATTGCAGGAAGATGGCGTCTCATTGGCTACGGAATAATAAAAGGTTAAGCAAGTATAGGTTTTCATTTAAGGTGTTGCTGGGTAAGGCTTGAAAATTAAAGTGATTCTGGACTCAAACTTCCTTTTTATCCCCTCACAATTCCACGTAGACATATTCAAAGAATTAGAAAACCTCCCTAGTCAAAGGTTTGATCCCGTTCTTCTTTCTCCAACACGCATGGAACTTCTAAAGATAGCAGAGAAAGGTTCTCCCAAAATGCGTCAACAAGCGTCGTTGGCACTCAAGCTCGCTGAAAAATGTCGCATAGTCAATGTTGAACAGAGTTTCAAAGAGACACATGATGATATGATTGTTCGAGTGGCAAAAGATTGGAGATGCCCAGTTGCTACAAACGACAGAGAACTTAGAAAAAGGTTAAGGATTATAAGTGTGCCCGTCATTTATCTGAGGCAAAAGTCTCATCTAGAAGTAGAGGGTGACATACCTTAAAAATAAGTCTTGCAGAATATTTTCATTCTTAACGGTTAAATGTTAGCAATCTTTAAGTGCCACCCTCCACTCCATTAGGCCCCAAACGAAGCAACAAAAAAGAGGGTGAGCATAGATGAACAAGACAAAATTCCTAAGCGTATTCCCCACCAAGTCTTGGAGTCACCTAATAGAAATTCCACAAGTAGCAGCTATGATTGAGGAATACACCAACAAGAATACAATCTTTAACATTATGAGATGTTTAGGTTATTTTTTAGAAGAGGTTCATAAGAGTGAACCACAATTCGAACTTAGTGATCTGCTAAAACTATCCTCTAAAGATGCAAGACGCAAGATATACAATGTATGTCAAAGTATCTTAGAATACGATAAGAGCAGAAGAACAGCACAACAAGTTAAAATGTGGCTTAAGGTGTTCTACGATTATCACAATGAACAGAATCCAATAATATGGAAACGACATCATGTTATCAGTTCAATACCTATGAGATCAGATCGCTATGTACCTACTCACACAGACATATTTCTGATATGCGACCATTGTATGAACTTAAGAGACAAAGCTATGGTTCTATTGTACTACAATACAGGATTAACGAATGAATGCTTGGGCAACATAAGACTTAGGCACATAAGAGGAATCTTAGAGCAGTACAAAGAAGATAAGAAATTACCTCTAATCCTTAAGATCACAAGTGAGACATACCCTAAAAGATTTAGAAGCAATAACACTTCTCTATGGATAAGTAGCCTAATAGATAGAGATTGTGCTGATCTATTACTGAAATACTATGAAAAGCATAGAAAGAATGCTGAAGATGAAGAATACTTCTTCATCAGTAAAACAGGCACTATAATGACTACTCAAAGGATTAGTGTTCAGATCAAGAACGCCATAAAGAAAGCAAGTGAAGTAAACCCTAAGCTCAAGAAATCCTATCCTAATTTACTGAGACATTCTTTCTATAACAGATTAGTCGGTGGAGAAATGGAAGATTTGTACAGAGAATATCTTATGATGCATTCAACAGGTATCAGAGAACACTACTTCAGTTCAACGTATCATAAAGAGAGAATTATACAACAATATCTAAAATGTTCATTCAACAGAGGAGTGGAATTAGAGAAAGTAGAGAGACAGATAAAGGCCTTACAACAAAAAGAGAAAAAAGTGAACCATTTAGAGACCGAAGTAACGAAGTTAAGAAAGATTGTTGAGGGATACGAGAGGATGTTCAAGTTTGAGTTAGATGGAGTGAAGACAGATTTAAGACCCAAAAACTTGAAAACTGAAGAAGAACCTAAAGTAATAAAGATAGAAAAATCGGATCTAGACAAATACATCGAACTAAGAGGACGAGGATACATCAAGACAATGGAAAACCATGAGTACATCGTAATGGAAAAAACCTAAGTCGAGAGTCCCAAAATATTCAACAATCGAATTTTTTCCACAGTGGATAATAATACTTCTAAGCGTTCAATAGTCGAACACTATGGATTACTTAGAGATACTAATACCTATACATTAGCTAAATTTCCAACAATCGGAAATTCCTCTAAAGAAACTACATTCCATAAATATCCCACTGTGGGATATTCCCAAGTCTACATTAAGTTAATAGAAATAACTACCCTATCGTAAATTCAATATTCAAAAATAATAGGATATAGACGATAAGAGTATTAGGGAAACTATTATTCTGCACCTTTAGAAGAGTTGGAATAAACTGAGTCCTCATAAGCGTTGCACAGTGCAACATCCTGAAGTCAGTTGCAGTGAAATAGGGGACTTAGACGTATGCATGCAAAACTAATACAACTATTTGAAAAGGAGGAGAATCGGAATGAAAGTATCCGATTTATTTAATAAGATATCTGAGCAAACTAAAATATCTGAATATAGTTCAAAAGAACGAGTAATACGGTCAGACTTAGGTATTTACTTTGACAGTTCTGGACGTATATGGTTAAATTTTAGACGTAGGTCTGAGAGAGGCGGGACACTATCTTTTTTTTATGGCATACAATTTTCAAGTACGAATGCTAACGTTATCAAAAAAATAGAGGAAATACTAGAAGGTCTAGGAATTTCCGCACATCATTCTCATATCAATAAAGAAAAAATGCACACTGTGGGCTTTCGGAATCTATTAGATGTAGAGATTTTTTGTAGGGCTATTCTTCCTTATGTAAAAGAAAAAAAGGAAAAATGCCTTCTAATGCTAAAATTTGTTAATGTTAGGAAGAGAAAAAAAGAGGAGTGGAAAAGAGAAAAGAAGAAGAAAGGATTGCGCAGAACCTGTGCAAGTATATGCTGCTATTCTGAGGAAGAAATGGAAATTTATAAACAGTTTCAGGAAGTTTGTAAACAGATTAAGGAACTGAAGAAGGCACGCATTCATAAATGTATAAAATGTGGTGTAGAACTACATGTAGGGCATAATTGGTATTTTTCTTTCAAGAGACAATATGCCTATATATGCAAGGAATGCGAAAAGAAGTATAGTAGAGGACGTTTTTTCAAAAATCGAGAGAAAATATATGCATATCACAGAAAGTGGGATAGAGAACATAGAGAGCTACGAAGAAAATATATGAAGAAATGGAAAGATAAAAATCCAGATTATTACCAGAAACATAAGGAACAGTATAAGGAATACAGTAGAAGAAATTATTTGAAACATAGGGAGAAAAGATTAGTTAGTAGTGGAAGGTGGTATGCAACTCATAAGGAATTATACAAGAAACGAAGAAGAGAGAGATATTTGAAGAATAGGGAAAAGGAATTAGCACAATGTCATTCATATTATCTAAGACATAGAGAAGAGAGATTGGCTTATTCTAAGAGATATTATCAAAAGAATAAGGAACATCTCCTAGATCGTATGCGTGAACGCTACAAGCTCAAAGCCAATATGTCTTGACAAGATATGGAAATCCTTCTTATTCTTCCTATGATAAGTTCTTTGGTAGTGTAGTTAATAATGCTAGGGCAATATTTCTTAATAGGAATAAACTAAATGCACATGTTAGGATGTGGAAAGAAGGTATTAGAGTACCTAAGATATAACTTCTATATCAGATGCTCTGCTATGATAAGAACTTCTTCTTACTACAGGGAAATCTAATAATGGTAGGTAATAATGGTAGGGACTTAGGTAAAACATTATTATAGAAATAGAGGTTGGGCATGCATGCAAGGTACAAAAGATTCAATGATAGCTATTGGTCTAAGACAAAGGATTAAAGTTAAGGAACTTAAGAACTTAGAAGTAAAATATCGAAGTGGAAAAGGAGTATATCTGCTTAAGAAGAAATAACTCCCTAACCTTCTTTTTTATATTGCAGAGTAACTTTATGAAATGTTTTCAAACCCAAAGAACGCTACATCACTTTCTGGCTTTACCTTTCTGAGTTCAATGGTTTCCGTTTGTTGATAATCCATTAGAAGTCTCTAAATCAGATTGTGCAAATAGATTTGATGAAGTAGGTACATGATCGATATTAGTCCTAGCCTGACATCTTCTCCAGTCATTTCATATTCCGAAGGATGATCAACTCTGTTCCTTAACCACTTCAAAGAATACAGTTGATATACTAGTGTCTCTTCTGGGATTTTCTTGTTTCTTCTTGACAGATCCAATAATTTGCCTAACCTACCTTCCCATCTAGGAGTTTCTTTTGCTAATTCCTTTCCAAATTTCTTAATGAATAATCTCTTGGTTAACCATTCTGCGACTAGACCAATGTTTCTGAAACTTGTGGGATATCTTCCATTTTCATAGTTTTCCATCGCAGAATCTAAATCTGCTCTTATTGTCTCAGGCAATCTTACTCCCAATTTCAAAAGTGTGCGTTGTATATAAAATGTCAAATGTGTTGCGTAAGTTTTTTCTCGACCTTCAGCAATAAGAGTATAAAAACCCCCTTTGCAGAATTGACAAACTACTTTCCCAGTGTCTAAATCTCCGACAAAAACCTTGTAGAATTTATCGCTTTCCTCCAGTTTTTTCCTCCCACAATACGTACATGGCTCTTCTGGCTCGACTTCAATAAAATTGAATTTTCCAGACATGTTTGCACCTCTCAAGTTATCTATTATTGACCATCACTATAACCATAGCGAAAAGGGACATATTTCAATGTATCAATGTCTACAAATTTTCTAAATGTAAGAAATGTGGTAAGAAAATAGTAGAACCTAAAGAATTGATTAGAATTGGGAAGGAAATGAACGAATGAAAAAACAGGAAATGTGTGAAAAGGCTTTATCTAAGAAAGTCTCGATAGGTTAAGAAGAAGTGAATAAGCATGCCATGGGGTAGTCAGACGTTTGAAGAAAAGAAAACAGCAAATGTCTTTATAGATGGTGGTTACATCCGAGGCTTAATTAGAGACTTGGGCAAGGAGATGATTTTGAACGATTATCGCAAATATTCTAATTTTTTGCAGTTGCTCATTAATGACTTTAGTGGACCGAGATATCCAATAGGCAAAGTTGTAGTAACACGAAAATTTTACTACGATGCCATAGTTCCCGTAAAGGACGACCCAAATGAATACAATACAAAAAAGAAGTTCTTCGATAGTCTACAACATCATATGGTTATGGTTGAAGTAAAGCTCGGCGATAAGGTTAAAAACAGGCAAAAAGGCGTCGATACTTTGATTGCTATTGATATGTTAGTCAAGGCGTATCTAGGTCATTATGAGGTAGCTTGTTTAATAGCGGGAGACAGAGATTTTGTGAATGTAGTCAAAGCTGTGAAAGACTATACAGGAAAAATAGTGGTTGGGGTATACGAGCCAAAAAGCACAGCAAAAGAGTTAATAAAAACTTTTGATTTGCGACATCCGATTGCAAAAGAAGAACTAAAGAAGTATTTACCCCCATAGAGGACATCACAACGCACCCGTATATATGCATGCATGTGAGAAATGCGGTAAGATTATAGCAGAACCAAAAGAATTGATTAGAATACTCAAAAGAGAATTCTCAGTCTATTGATCCAGATTATGAGGATTATGATTTCTTACTATTGTTACTCTTCAACAATAAACTATCACTATGTATAGAAGAAGAGAGAGGTATCAGAAAATTCCAGAGGCTTATTAAAAGATAGAAAGAATGCGGGAGTAGCGGAGTTATCAAAATATTGCTACCTTATCAATTTTAGGAGGCTTCAAAGAATTATCTTTTAGAAATCCCTCAAATCTCTCAATAATATCATGATGCAACACTATAATCTTCTTGTTTGAAGTTTTTATCTTTCCTAATAATTCTGTCTTTTCTTGTCTTACATAACTACCTACAGGTTCATACATTTTTACTGTATCTTGATTGTAGCCCTTCAGATTAACATTGGCAAGATTTAGTACACCAAATAGTATCGCCAGATTATCCTTACCAATTTTCTTCCTTGATATTTCTTGAAGTTCCTTAATCAACTTGTTATGTTCTTCCGCATGTTCAAGAAACTCATCAATATCTTTGATTAGTGTTCTAGGGTAACATGGTATTCTGAAGTATTTGCCATATGTCTCAAGGTCTTCTTTAATCTTCATTGCTTCCTCTATGGGAATATAATATTTTGGAGAATAGCGATAAAAACCTTCCAGCAAAGGTGAAAAATACTCTTTGTTTAAGATTAGTAGTTTCTTATCTATTCTTGGAGTAATAAAACTGAGTGTGAGAGTTGAAAAAAGACCTATGAAAAAAGTAGATATAGCGATAATGAATCCTTTGTAGCGGGAAATATCAAGTCCAAAAATGATTAACGCATTTTCAATGTTACTAAGAAGTTCTATTATTGCACAAATGACCGATAAGACTAGAGCCAATGAAAAGGGAAAGGCTTTAACTTTTGTGCTAATAGAAAACCTAATACACATTTACTCTCAGACACCTTTTCCGACCTATGTTGAGGTCTCTACATAAAAGTTTGCTCTATGC
>JAUWDY010000026.1 GCA_030608565.1 Candidatus Bathyarchaeota archaeon
TGCCAAACCTGCTTAGACATAAAAGTGGATGGAATGAGACCCGACATCGTGATCAGCAAGGCCGCACGCACACTTGCTGCATTTGAAAACAGGATGAAGGCCACACAAGATGATGTTCTCGTAGCTTGTGAACTCGCCTTAAGCCACAGAACAAGGGAAGGAGGGTTCTTGGAGCCCGCTACTCCAGAAGAAATCTCAAAGGTTTTCATGGCAAGGGCTAAAGAGGTCAGATATTTAGAGGAGACCAAATCATCTGAAACTGAAGAAGGAGTAAGGCGAAAGAAGGCGAAAGGGCGAACCATGATATGGGCCAAAGATGAGGCAAGTGAAAAAGAAGAAGATGCCGTAGAAAAAACCAGAAGTAAGATTCGTGCACAAATGTTTGCGTTCTTAAGCAGGCTCAGCCCAGTTTTTGGATTTGGAAAAAGACTAAAAAAGGGTCCGAAGGACGCGCCTGTTACTGATGGTGTTACCAAAGGATCTGACAAGTTGAGAGGAAAAACCTTCAAGGAGCCTGTACCTGAAAAAGGCGAGATAAAGGCGATTCCTACAGTTAGTTCTGCACTGAGACCGCCACAATTGACAGAGGGTATCTCGCTACTTACAAGGATGAAAGTAAGCGTTTTAGCGCCCTTTAGACTATTCTTCAAAATGAAGAAACCCGTCAAGAGAGTCAGTAGCTCTGCAGGGAAAAGGGCGCCAACGGTAACCACACTTCATCGAGGGCGATCGTTTGGATGGAGACTTCCCCACGGCAGACCAAAAGACGTACATTTGCCCGCTACAATCAGGGCAGCAGCTAGGAAACAGAAGCAAAGAGAGAAACCTCTTGAAACTGCACTCAAAATATGTATGGAAGATGTTCGTGAGAAGGTAAGACTCTACAAGGCTCCTATGACCATGGTGTTTATCATTGACCTAAGTGGATCAATGCTATTCAGCATCAAAGAAGTAAAAGAGGCCATATTAAAGCTACACAAAGATGCATATCGATATAGAGACAAAGTAGGAATTGTAGCTCTCAAAGAAACTGGGGCAATCATCGTTCAACATCCCATAACCAATCTGAGAGTTGTCGCAAACAAACTGTTAGGAATGCGGGTCAGTGGTTTTACGCCATTGGCTGCTGGAATGTTAAAGGCGTGGGAGGTTCTGAAAGAAGCTAAACGGAGAGACAGGTCAACAATACCAGTTATGGTCATTATAACTGATGGAAGTGCCAATGTTCCACTTCAAAAAAGCTTAGAAACTGGCATGGTTCGTACATTCGACGCGGTAAGCATTGCAATCAGAAAGTACGAAGATTTAGCTGTAAAAGATGTGATGTTGGTTTCCAAAATGATTAGTAGAGAGAGAATTTACACAATTGTTGTGAACACAAACCCACACTTCTATGGAAGAGAAACCTACGGGTTCACAGTAACCCAAAAAATAGCATCAATGACAAATGGCAGTCATCATGAAGTAGGTAGACTTACACGTGGGGAAGAACTCGTTGAAAGTATCTTTGAACGACTGACCGAGGATCAGAGGCTGATCACACATGAAGCGTCCTTGTCCTCAAAGTCGCCGTGAGAAAAAAGCGAGGCCAGTCAAAACAATTAGGGCCATACAACTTTTCTTACGATTATCTCTGATAACCTTTGGCTATTTTCTGTGCATTGTAAATATCGTAAAACATATATTCGCCTCTATTTCACTAACGTCCGTTAAGGTGGTTTCATGAGGAATATCTTGATTAATGGTTCAAAACGGTCACCTCTTGAAGAACAGAAGCTGGAGATTGTGGAGAGGAAGGGCCTTGGCCACCCAGATTCCATTTGCGACGCCATAATGGATCAGATTTCAGTGAAATTAAGCAAGGCATATCTGGATAAGTTTGGGATGATCATGCATCACAATGCCGACAAGTCTTTACTTGTTGCTGGTGACGTTGAAACAAGATTCGGCGGAGGCTCCGTAAGAGAGCCCATGCTCCTTATAATTGGCGACAGAGCAACATTCGAAGTTGAAGGAATCACCATACCCGTTAAGGAAATGGCTCTTCAAACGGCAAAAGGATGGTTCAAGAAAAACCTCCGTTTTGTAGATCCAGAAGATCACGTAAAATACCAAGTGGAGTTGAAGCCTGGGTCTCTAGGGCTTACAGACATTTTCAAGAGGAAGGGAAAAATCCTCGGTGCCAACGATACTTCAGCAGCTGTGGGCTACGCACCTATGACCAAGACAGAGACAATTGTTCTGAAAACCGAAAGATACGTGAATTCCAAGGATTTCAAAAACAAGTTTCAGGAGTCAGGCGAAGACGTGAAAGTTATGGGTCTCAGAAAGAACAACGACCTACGTTTAACCGTTTCTATGGCTTTTGTTGACAGATTTGTGCAAAGTGAGAGAGAATACTTCGAGAAGAAGGCTGTAATCCTTGAAGAGATAGACAGATTCGTAAAGGAAAACACAGATTTTGACAAGGTCACCGTGAAATTGAATACGCTAGACGTAGCGGGTAGAGGCATAGACGGAGTTTATCTAACTGTGTTAGGCACTAGCGCAGACAGCGCAGATTCAGGTCAGGTTGGCCGAGGAAATAGAGTTAACGGTGTAATGCCCTTAAACAGGCCCGTTTGTTCTGAGGCGGCTGCTGGAAAAAATCCGGTGAGCCACGTTGGGAAAATCTACAATCTTCTAACGCACAGGATAGCCGAGCAGGTATATGAACAAGTGTCGGGTGTAGAAGAGGTTTACATATGGCTGTTGAGTCAAATCGGCAAGCCAATTGATCAACCCGCCATCGCCTCAGCTCAAGTTGTCATGAAGTCGGGAAACTCTATGGAAAACGTTCGGAGCGACATGGAGGAAGTGATTAATTCCGAACTTGAAAACATAGACAAATTCTGTATGGATTTGGCTCACGGAAAAATTCCAATCTGCTAATGCGTGCATGAATTATAAGTTAGTTAAGAAAACTATAAGCTTCTAAAGTCCTCTTTTGGTTAGAAATTAGAAAATACAAAAGAATCAACACATCCTCATTGGAAGGCCTATCTAATGGTTAGGGCAGTAACATTTGACTTGTGGAACACTATTCTTTGTGACAGAGACTATGGCAATTATCGGATAGACTTGTTGATTCAAACCTTGAATGAAGAAGGCTTTGCTCGAGATAGACACATTGTCGAGGTTGAATACTCGTCTACTATAGATTTCTTCAACGAAGTATGGAGAAAGGAGCGACGGCATATGCCCGTGGCAAAGCTAACGGAGTTCATTTTGAGCAGGTTAGATGTTCATTTGTCAGCTGAGGTTAAGAGCGGTCTCGTCAAAGGTTTTGAAGCGGCTATTTTTAACGATTCTCCTCCTCTTGTGAAGGATGCTAAAAGGGTTTTGAAGTTGCTACATGGTCGTTATGGAATAGGTTTGATATCCAATTCCGGTGTAACGCCTGGAAGAAATCTCAGGCAAGTTCTAAATAATCATAAGGTCCTCCAGTACTTCAAGTGCACGATGTTCTCAGACGAGGTAGGCTACCATAAACCTCATCCATTAATCTTCAGAAAAGCGATTGGAAAATTGCAGGTAGAAGCAGATGACGCCATACATGTCGGAGATCTTCTTGAAGCGGATATTGTCGGAGCGAAGGCGGTTGGGATGAAAACTGTTTGGTTCAATATGGCCGAAAAGAATTATCAAAGAGATGAAATTCAATTCGTACCGGACTACGAAATAAAAAATCTAACTCAGTTAACAGAAATCTTATGCTATTGAACCAGGGCACGGATACATGCATGAATGGAAAAAAGAGGAGTTTTGCGGGGAATATCTCCACTGCAAGCAGATAAATTCCTATCTGCCAAATTTTGGACAGATCCGTTAGTTTTTGGCCTTGCTCAGGCGCTACAACGCCTCATCACAACTCCTTATTCGGCTCATATTTAGATCATACAGTAGACCAGAATCGAAAAGCGTCACACATAAGCTAGGCATATAAACCACAAAGCCGTCAACACTAACTCACCCGAGCAGGAACCATAAAAATGGAATGCCAATACTGCAAAAGAAATGTCGTTCTACCGTTCAAATGTCCCTACTGCGGCGGATACTTCTGCAGCGAACACCGACTACCCGAAAACCACGCATGCCCAGAATACTGGAAAGTATTGGCTCCCCGCGAAGAAGCGCCACCACCAACAATAACAGAAATGCCGGAGAGAAGACCATACGAATATTCCTTCACATACACGTCCCCTCGACCAACATCCAAAATCTTTTGGTTCAGCCCAAAAGAACTTAAACATCTAGCCATCGGAGCGTTGCTGGTCATGGGAGTCGGTTTATCCATGTTTTCGCTTGTGGAACCCAGCCCGCTGATTTTGATAAGCCTTGCATTCGTTCTTACTTTATCTTTCCTTCTCCATGAACTCGCCCACAAACTGATAGCACAACGCTATGGGTTATGGGCTGAGTTTCGACTAACTCTATCCGGGGCGCTTATTACCCTCGTTTCAATGCTTCTTCCATTGTTTAAGATAATTTCGCCCGGAGCTGTGATGATCGCGGGGCACGCAACAAAGGATACTGTTGGAAAAACAGCTCTTTCTGGACCCTTAACCAATATCGTGCTGTCAATTATATTCATAGGAGCTACGCTGAATACTTCGAACACGCTCTTCTATACAATCGCAATTTTCGGAGCATGGATAAACGCTTTTATAGCAATCTTTAATCTAATCCCCTTCGGTATGATGGATGGATTGAAGATTTTTTGGTGGAACAAAGCAATATGGTTGGCAACATTTGCCATATCTCTCACGCTTGGAATTTTCATTTATGCTCATTATATGCCTTGAACAAAGAATAACAAAGCTAGAATCAAGGTGAAAATAAATGAGGCTAGATCCTTCGGTTAAGGAGAAATATCCTAAATTGACCATCGGCTACGTTATTACACGCAACGTGAAGGTTGAGAGAACGGTGAAGGAGTTAGAGGAGGAAAAACAACGTGTCGTCAATGAAGTTCGAGACAAATACATGCATGCGAAGTCAGAATATGTGTTGTTACACTTTTCCGTAGCTACATCAATTCGATGCTTACAAAGACTTCTTCAGGCACACGAATTCTCATTATCCGACGCATGACACGTTCTTCAGCGTCAATATCAATGAGGCGTTTGTGAATACGCATTTCCCACTTGTCCCAAGTGGCGGTTCCCTGTCCGCATGGGGTTTTGAGAACTGGCACTCGGAGCCGTTTGGTGGGCAAGGGAAATGGCCCAGTCATTTTGACGCCTGTTTTTTCGGCGATGGCCTTTAGTTCTCCGCACACCTTCTCAAGTTTTTTATAGTCGGTGCTGGTCAATCTGATACGTGCTTTTCTCACCATCGCCACCGTCGCCTCCAAATGTCACTTTTTATTCTGTTTGTCCATGTTTTAGGTACTTCTAACTACACGAGAACGGATAGATAAATACTTAACGGAAATATAGGATCCTACGTGTAAGGTGTCTCTGCTTATGATTTCCGCATTTAAAGTTGGAAATGATTAGAAATGTTTTATTCGAAAGGGTAGAAGCGTGTGCATGACCTTGGTACAAGATAACTAAGCTAATCTTCCTCCTTTTTTCTGTTAAACAATATTTCATTCGCTCAAAAAGGAAAAGGGTAATCGCAATTCTTTAGCTGTCTTAAAATACGTGCACACGAGATCAACGAAGCCTTTCTCGACTCAGGGTCTTAGTCTGCCACGAATACCGCCTGATCTTAGCAGACTTTCCATAACCACAAGCGGCACACTGCTTATTCCTCACATGATACGCTCTTCGACCACATCGTCTACATCGAATGTGAAGAGTTTTTCCAGCACGCTTCCCAAAAGATGATGTGCCCTTGCTTATTCCCAAAGTTTTCACCTAGGAGGTGGGGAAATGATGACGACGTTGTCTCCTCGAACGATAATGGCGCCCAGTTTTTTTACATTTGTCTTATCCGTCATGTCTTCTGTCTCTTCGAGCACTAAATTGAGGTGTTGATCAAAACCCTTCAATTTTCCCCGCAAACTTTTTCCGCCTCTTAATCGTACAAGAACTGTTCTTCCAAGGCTCTCCTCCAAGATTTTGGTTGCCATGTCACTCATGTGTTGTCATCTCGCGTTACTCATTTGAGTGCTTGTCTTTTATAGGTTCTGAACGTGAATAATTTAAATGTATCCCTATAAATTGTGATATCTGTTGTATATTCTGATTTTGTGATTTCGTTTCCTCAAAATACTGATCACAAACAATAATTAAAGAATTCTGAACTTTCTACTCCGGAAAACTTTTACAAGCAATCGAGAGCGATTATTAGAGATGATGTATTGACGAGATGATCTTGATGGTATTTAAAACTTCTCAACGACATTTTCTGAAGGAAAAGGAGGCAAAAAAAATCATCCTTGAGTTCTCTGGAAGTGTTAATGTGAATACTGAACAATTGCTTGGGTCCAAACCACGCATCGAACTAGTCGAAACTCAAACCGCTGAAGTATTTATTATCGACAGAAAACCCATATTGATGAGACTGAGCGGTAAGCTCCTTCCTACGTTGTTTTTTAACGGAGTTTTTCCTATCCTTCCTAAGGTTATCGTGAATATGGGTGCTGTTCCATATGTCTGCAACGGGGCTGACGTGATGGCTCCTGGAGTTGTTCGTGTCGACGGAGATTTCGAAAGGGATGCTGTTCTTCTCATAGTGGATGAACGATTCGGGAGATCTTTAGCGATAGGCGTTGCCCTCTTTGATTCGCAAACTATGAGAAAACTCGCACATGGAAAACTTGTAAAAAACCTTCACTATGTGGGCGACAAGCTTTGGAATCTGCTAAAGGAAAAGTTTGATATCGTTTAGCCTGATGGAAACCATCACACTCCTGTAAGTAAGGTTTTTCCTAGACATAGGTATATTCGTCCCTGTCTCTCTTCCTATCATCTACACGCACGCATATATGATGCAGAACAAACATCGTAAGGTTAATACGTGAGCTCTTTTACAAGCATGCTAGTTCATAATAATGGAGCAGAAATACAGTGCCCAGGTTCAGACAGACAGGCGACATAGTTAAGCTCATGAGTAAGAAAGAGGACATCCGCGACATCGGGATAATAGCTCACATAGATCACGGCAAAACAACCATGACGGACTCCTTGCTCGCAGAAGCTGGACTATTGTCACCGAAAATAGCGGGACAAGCCAGAGCCCTCGACTACCTCGAAGAGGAACAGAAACGCGGTATCACCATCAAAACCGCCAACATTTCATTGCTGCACGAAATCGAAAACAAACCTTGCCTAGTTAACCTAATCGACACGCCTGGGCACGTTGACTTCACGGGCAAAGTTACGCGGGCGTTAAGAGCCATCGACGGAGCTGTCGTGGTCGTAGATGCCGTTGAGGAAGTGATGGTTCAAACCGAAACAGTGACAAGACAAGCATTATCAGAACTGGTTAAGCCAGTATTATTCATCAACAAGATTGACCGTTTAATAAGAGAATTAAAGCTGAACTCAGACGAGGTTCAAAGCAAGCTTGCGCGGATAATCCGCGACTTCAACAACCTAATCGACCTTTACGGAGAGCAAGAGTATAAGGACAAGTGGAGAGTAGACCCAGCGAAAGGAACAGTTTGCTTCGGCTCCGCACTTCACAAGTGGGGCTTCACCGTCGACATTGCTCAGAAAAAAGGAATAAAATTCAGCGACATCGTAGAAGCCTATCACCAAGATCGTTGGCAAGAACTTCCAAAGACAATACCGCTTCACAGCGCCATACTAGACATGGTCGTCAAAAACCTTCCGAATCCTGTGGATGCCCAGAAGTACCGGGTACCCCAAATTTGGAAAGGAGACTTGAATTCTGAGATAGGACAGGCCATGCTTAACTGCGACGACAACGGACCTACCATTATGTGTTTCACCTCCGCACAAATGGACCCTCACGCAGGACTCGTAGCTACTGGTCGAATGTTTTCAGGAATCGTTCATGAGGGCGATCAGATTTATTTGGTAGGAGCCAAAAAAGATTATCGAGTTCAACAAGTCTCCATGTACATGGGCGCTTTTAGAGAAGTCGTAGGCCACATTGATGCTGGAAACATAGCGGCGTTACTTGGATTAGACCTCGCAAGAGCTGGTGAAAGCCTTATTGACCTTAAACATAAAGGCTCGATGGTTCCATTTGAACGCATAAAATACGTCTCCGAACCAGTCATAACTATCGCAATAGAACCCAAATACCCCAAGGAATTGCCACGACTTGTAGACCTCATGCACCGACTGGCTATAGACGACCCTAACCTTGTGAGTACAATAAACAAGGAAACCGGTGAGTATCTGCTCAGCGGAATGGGTGAACTTCACTTGGAGATTGCTGTCAAATTCCTCAAGCAATATGGGGGCGGGTTAGAACTCCTGACATCTCGTCCGATTGTTGTCTATCGAGAAAGCACCGCTGGGCAGGGTATAAAGGCGATGGGAAAAAGCCCCAATAAACACAATCGATTCTGGTTACAGGTGGAACCGCTCGATGAGAAAGTGATGGAATTGATTGACAATGGAGAGCTTAGAGAGGAAATGGGGCGGAAAAAGATTGGGGCCGTGTTAAAGTCGCAGGCCAACTGGCCAACTGAAGAAACAAGAAATGTTTGGGCTCTTGAGGAACACAAAAACATTCTGCTCGACTTAACAAAGGGGATACAATTCCTTCGAGAAGCCAGAGACATGATTATCGCTGGGTTCAGATGGGCTTGCCAAAATGGGCCACTCTGCGAAGAACCAATTCGAGGTTTAAAAATTAAGCTTACAGACGTTCGGTTGCATGAAGATCCGGTGCATCGTGGGCCAGCGCAAGTCATGCCAGCCACACGAAAAGCCCTCCTCGGCTCATTTCTCACCGCACAACCGGTTCTTCTAGAACCCATTTACAAGATCGGTGTCTCTGTTTCTGCCCAGTGGGTTGGAGACGTGAGCAGCATGATCATTCGTAAGCGTGGAAGAATCGTGGCCTCTGAACAGAAGGGCCCCGTAACAATGATCACCGGGTACATCCCAGTGGCAGAAACTTTCGGTCTATCCGCAGAAATGAGATCAGCAACTTCGGGTCATGCGTTCTGGCAGTGTACGTTCGACCATTGGGAGAAGGTGCCGGAAAGCATCGCGATGGATGTTATAACGGGGATACGGGAGAGAAGAGGGTTGTCGCCGGAAATACCTAGACCGAGCAAATTCATCGACGAAGCGTAACCTGTGTTGATAACGTCTTTTGCAATGGGTGATCGAAAAACCAGATCTGAGGGCGTTCCTTTCGTTGTTTAGTATGTCTGTTTGATAAAGCCTCTGGACGTATGCACCATTCATGATTTTTCATGGAATTCCAACATGGCTATATTCATTTAATTCTTCTACTCAGCGAGTCCAAGACCTTTTCCAAAGCCTTCAAGATTTGTCTCCTTCGTCTCCTTGGAAACGCTGTCAATGATCGCTTTCTTAACCGCTTCTTCGCTCACTATGCCTGTTATCTTTGTTAACGCACCTAACATAATGGCATTCGCATAGATTCTCGACGTCAACTCGGTCTCCGCAATTCTAGTCGCTGGAATGCCGAAAACCTTAGCCTTGACTTTAGGTACTTCTTTGACTTTGTCTCTGTCCACAAGCAGAATCCCGTTCTCTTTCAAATCGTCTAAATGCTTGTTCAAGGCGTTTTGGCTCATCGTAACTAAAATATCGCATTTTCTCACTTTTGGAAAACCTATTTTTTTGTCAGAGATTATGACTTCACTTTTTGCAGTGCTTCCCCTCGCTTCAGCTCCATAGCTTTGAGTTTGAACCGCGTACTTCCCATCATAAACCGCGGCTCTTCCCAGAATCTCTCCAGCCAGAACAACACCTTGGCCTCCTAACCCACTGATTCTCACCTCAACTCGCTTAGGCATCATTTGTCGCCTCTTTTATGGTCTCATGAACGATCTCGGTTAACGTTGGAAGCTCTCTGCTCACGAATTCTCCTACTACGATCTTTCCAGCTAGGTCTTTCTCAGCCGTTCTTTCAGCTTCTTGAAGTGGCACAGAGTTTTCTTTGAACCACTGAAGCAGCTCCTTGGTTGTCTTTAACCCAACTCTTTTCCCGAACGCTGTTGGACATTGGCTGACTGCTTCAATGAAGGCGAAGCCTTTGGTAGTGAGGGCTTTTTTCATAGCTTCTCTTAGTTGTTCAACGTGAAAGGTTGTCCAGCGAGCCGCGTAGCAAGCTCCAGCCGCAACTATGAGACTGGTAGTATCGAAGGGGTGTTCAAAATTTCCATACGGAGTAGTGGTGGTTTTTGCTTTGAACGGGGTTGTCGGAGCCATTTGACCGCCTGTCATTCCGTAAATCATGTTGTTCACCATAATGACGGTGATGTCAAGGTTCCTGCGTGCTGCGTGGATTAGGTGGCTTAGGCCGATTCCTACGAGGTCTCCGTCTCCTCCGAAAACTACTATGTTCAGTGTTGGTCGAACAAGCTTTACTCCTGTTGCAGCTGGTATGCTTCTGCCATGGGTTGTGTGGATGGAGTCTGCCTTGAAGTATGGAGATGGAATCCAAGCTGCACATCCGATTCCGCTACAGAACACAAACTTGCGGAGGTCTTCATAGCCTAATTCGTGAACGGCTCTGAGGAAACAACTCATCACCGTTGGGTTGCCACAGCCAGGGCAAAAAGGAAGAGGCATGTCCCTTAGATATTTTCGAATGGAAAACTTATTCAATGTTGTTCACGCTTCTGGTGATTTCTGTTAGTAGTTCTTCGGGGGTTATCATTTCTCCGCCGCCGATTTTGTTTATAGGGAGAACGGGTACGGTGCCGTGTACTGTTCTTTCTACTTCGTAGAAGATTTGTCGTAGGTTCATTTCCGGTACGAGTATCATTTTTGCGTTTTTGGCTAGGGTTTGAATGGTTTTTTCTGGGAAGGGCCATAAGGTTTTTAGTCGGATTGATCCTGCGTTTATTCCTCTCTTTTTGGCGAGTTCTATTGTTTCGTGTACGGCGCGTGAGGTGCACCCGTATGAGATGATGATGATTTCGCAGTTTTCGATGTTGTGGTCTTCATGGTTTATGATTTGATTTGCGTTTTTGTTTATTTTGTTGACTAGCCTTTCAACAAGTTGTCTGTGTACAATTGGGTCTGCGGTGTAGCGGTGTCCCTGTTCGTTGTGAGTTGAGCCTGTTACTGATACGTTAAAGCCGTCTCCTACTGAAGGCATTGGCGGTATTTCTTCTGTGTTGAAGAATGTTTTGTCTGTTTTTTTTGGTTTTTTTCGGTTGATTATTTTGATTTTGTTTGATGGTGGTATGGTTATTTTTTCTCTCATGTGGGCGATGATTTCGTCTGCGAGGAGTATGACTGGTGTTCGATATGTCTCCGCTAGGTTGAATGCTCTGATGGTGAGGTTGTACATTTCTTGCACTGAGTTTGGTGAGAGTACGATTGGGGTGTAGTCGCCGTGTGTGCCCCAACGTGCTTGCATTACATCTCCTTGTGCGCATTTTGTTGCTTGTCCGGTGCTTGGGCCTGCTCTTTGGATGTTTACGATTACGCATGGGGTTTCTGTCATAAACGCATACCCTATGTTTTCTTGCATGAGGCTGAACCCTGGTCCTGATGTGGCTGTCATTGCTTTTGCTCCTGCCCAGCTTGCGCCTATAACTGCACTTAGTGCGGCTAGTTCGTCTTCCATTTGTATGGCTATTCCGCCTGTTTGTGGTAGTCTTTTTGCTAGGTGTTCTGCTATTTCGGTTGCAGGTGTGATTGGGTACCCGGCGAAGAATTTACATCCGGCTGTGATGGCTGCTTCTGCACATGCTTGGTTTCCTTGCATAAAATATGTGTCTAGTGGGAGTTGCTTGGTCATGGTGTGTCTCTCCTTTTGCGGGTGTTTGTATGTTTTTTGTGGTTTGGTTTAAATGTTTGTTTATGTGTTTTTTGAGGAGTTGGTTTTCTGTTACGTTATATAGGTGTCTCTCTCTTTAGACCCTCCCTATAATTTTTTTTACAACCACTTATTCTCTCTCTTTATAGACCCCCCTACCTAGGGGGGTCGTGGCTTCTGTCAGATGCATGCATTAGTCAGATGCAGATTCAGATATTTTAAATACATAAATTTATATGGTAAACCCTTATCAATCAACAACAGATGAAGGGAATGCGTAAGTAAAGAAAACTCTCATTTCTCTTTCAGGGCTTATTTTTCAAGCCTAACACGCATTCCCAGAATTTATTTAACAAGTCCTCTGATTTGAAGTTTATGGAGCATTGTTCTATATGCATACATTACGAGGGAAAGCTTGGTTGACGCAGCTTTGGCGTGCATGTATGTTGTGCAATCTATTCTAGCTGCAAAAGAAGGAATAGTTGAGTATGTAGTGTTCATTTATGCAAAATAAACAGCCAGCTATCATGGCGTAACTTTTGGTCTACTCAATTTCCTCCGTGATACGGAGACATATCTCGCAAGCCTCTATAGCGTGAAATCCCTTCTCGGTTGTGTTCCAGATGCCGGAAGTCTCGGTTATGAACCCTGCTTTTTCTAAGGCGCCTAGATACTGCTCAAGCTGAGAGAAACTTAAGCGAGCTTTATACATTATATTCGTCTTTTTCTCACCATTTTTGGCAGTTTTCAACATTTTCATTATTATGTTGTGTCGTGCTCTTCTTCTGCGAGGTCGTTCAGTCATTCACTCACCCCTTGCATAGAACTCGTATTCCGTGGGCATTTAATCAATATAATGAGTTCCGTTTATAAATCCACAACTCTAAGCTCTCGTACACAATGTTCCACCATCTCATCAATGTTCAGTTTAGCCTCCGCCTCCACAGTCTCTTCCAGTTTTGCCTTTGTTGCAGGTTTATGAGGCACCGCTTTGCATCCCTGGACGCTTCTAGCCGTAATCTTATATGCTTCTATCTTTCTGGCTAATCCTTCAGTCTCAGCCTTGTCAAAACCCAAAATAGGTCTATGAACCGGATACTTCTCGGCAGCCCTATCCAGCACTCTAAGATTCCGAAGAGTCTGACTCGCCTGCTCTCCAATCGCTTCTCCAGTCACAATTCCCTCAGCCCTAACTTGGTCAACCAAAACCTCAGCCACACGATACATCATACGCTTACACAACAAACAGGTCAAACGACGCGGACAATTTTTTACTATGGCCCCAAGAACATGACCATAAGGAACCACATGCAAACGTCGTGGAAACCCAACTGCCCAATCACACAAAACCTTGGCTATCTCCACAGCTCTCTCCGTTGTAATCTCATCTGTATAAGGCTTACAATCAAAGTACAAGGGCACCAGTGGGCATCCACGCTTCATAACCAGCCAGCCAGCAACAGCGGAATCAACGCCACCGCTCAATAAACAAACTACACGGCCTTGAGTGCCAAGCGGCATACCTCCAACACCCTTAACGACTTCACTAAACGCAAACGCTTCGTTGTCCCTAACCTCAACGCCTAAAACCATATCTGGACGCTTCAAATTCACGCTCAGACCCTTCTCCTCGCCGAACTCGTCCAAAACCCGACGGCCAACCTCCCTACAAACGTCCCTACTGCTATAAGGATGCTCACCAACTCGTCTGCATCGAACAGCAAAACTGTTTCCTTCATCCAACGCATGGCTAGCCAAAAACACGCACTTGTCCACAACATCCTCAAGCTTACTGGAACCAATCTCCAAAGCGGGAGAAACAGAACTAATTCCGAACACCCTGCTCAGTCTAGACGCAGCCTCCGCCGCCTCTTTAGTCTTCAAAAACAAGCGGCCACGCCTACGCATCACTTCACTGTACTCAACGTTATAACGCTTCAAAACACGTTTCATATTCTCAATTAGACAACGCACATAACGTCTCCTAGTCCAAGTCTTCTTAAGCCACAACTCGCCACCAAACCTGACAACCACAGAGTCAAAAGCTACATGCTCAGACAAGACTTCTCCTACTCCCACTCATAGTCATTAAACCCTCAACACCTCAACTAAAAATCCTTACTGTTCTTATGATCTAGGAATGTTAAGGTTTACAACTTCAGTAGGATAGAGAATTTAGCATGCATGCGAAATATGAAGGAAAAGAAGAAAAGGAACACCGAGCTTCAACTTAGATAGAAAACAAAGGTGTTGAGAAGATGTCAGAAACGGTTCATGCCAAGTGTCAATGTGGATACGAGTACAAAGGACTCCTCTACGATTGTCCTGTTAAATGTCCACAATGTGGCAAACTCCTCCTTTCTGTGGATAGAGAGAAAAGAAGAACAACATAGAACCTAACCATTTTTATCTCTTATAGTTCAGTTAGACCCCTTATAGCAGTGTATGAACATAAAATTAGTTCTGTTTTGTTTGTTTAACAAGCAAAATAGTTCATTTAGAGGGAATATCTGAACTATATTTCCTAAATTGAGAAAGGGGGACTTTATTCTAAGATTTTACATGGTTAGAAAAGAAGGATTGTTAGTATTTGGTGTTTACTTCATCTTGCTTGAAATTGTATTCAATGAACAATGTGTACTTCTCTTATTATTTTGTTTAAGAGTTAATCATTTCCTTTGTTTGCATCACTCTTTGTAACTAATGTTAGAGATTTTATAAAAAAAGAGGAAGTTGTATGGAGAGACTTCATCTTTTACTCGGGACCTCCAAGCCCATATATTCTCGAAATCATCAGTTTACTCTAAATGTGCCAGGGGCGGTTGCTGGAATTATTCCGAACTCAGGGTGCACTTGCCACGTTATATAGCCACTCATGTGTACGTTACGACCAATCAAATACGACCATTGCGAAGCCGCGTCTGTTACCACACCGTTCATCCTGTATTCACTACCGCCGAGGCTGACTACACCTTCGTCAGTGCCAGTTAAGAGCATATTGTCTTCCTCGTCCGTGATCAACCATATTTCCCCGAAGAAGATCGCATTTCCTCTTAGCTCTGGATCGAACGGTTTTCCTGTTCCTATATTGTAGAAGTACATCTTTCCAGAAATGTCTCCAGTAATAGTTCCTCTCCATACAGGATTATCTAGGAAGAAGTCCAACTCCATTGAACCTATGAGGGGTTTCATTGCCGAAACTGCTGGTACCAACATAAGTGTGAAAACCAGTGCCAATGAAATAATAAACCTTTTCAAATCTTTCACCTCTCTTCCATTTATTGGTATATTTAGACAGCCCCACCTCGGCTGTTAAGGGATAAGCTATAGAAATATCCCTTGTGAACATATACGTATCTTTGTTGAGCAATTTATAATTTGTGAAACTTTCTTCTATAAGGGGACTTGAATATGAAATTTATTAGTTCTTCTGTTATTAGCTAATACATCATTTCAATTTGTACTAAAGATTTAAGAAAGAAACTTCTATGACCGAATAACCCTTATTTTTGGGTAGCTCAGTCTATTAGTGACTACAATGACAAAGCAGAGAATTTTGGTTATAGGCTCAATGAACCATAATAGGGCTGATTGTGTTGATTGGTTACAGCCTTTTCCAAATATTGAAGAATACGATTCTGTAATCATAAACCTGCAGTCACTTACTCAAGCTGTTTACGATAAGATTCACAAGACGATTCGTGAAATGAAAGAATCCATATTGACAGTTTTCGGCACCAATCGAGAGATTTTCTGCATTATGAACAGGCTAATTCATCGGTCTCCACCAGCTACCGGATTTAAAGCCATTGCATTTGCTTCCAGTAGTTTTCCTACTTCCCTCTCAAACTATGACTGGCTTCCAGTCAGAATTGAAATGAACTGGAGAAAGAAGAGCACGTCAATCCGAGTTCTTGACCAGAGATTTGACAGATATTTCCAGTGCGTAGATAAATGGAATCTAGAAATCAACCAGTCCTTCAAAGACCTCCCTGAGAATGCGATTGAATTCTTGCTGTATGAGCTTGTTCCGATAGCCACGAATAAGTCGGGTAAGATGATTGGTGGCACGTTCATTTTCAGAAGGTCGATTAGGACCAGAAGCACAGGTGCAATCCATCTATTGCCTCCACCAACGAAATGTGACACCCCTGAATCCATCGAGATATTATTGAACCTAATCTGTGGTGAGGAGAGAAGGATAGTCCCACCTTGGAGAAAAGACATTGAGATCCCAGAAGTAAAGGAAATACAAAAAGAAATACAGCAAAGAAAACAGAAACAGATACAAGTTTTCACAGTCATTCAAGAAGAGATTTCTGAACTTGAAAGACAAATGCTCAAATGGGATTCGTTCAGGAATTTGTTGACATCAACTGGGGATGAATTGGAAGACGTAGTTCAGAAGGCATTGCAGGACATCGGAATAGAAACTAAGAAAACTGAAAAGGGTTTTCCAGCGGACTTGACCAACAATAAAGTTGCAATCGAGGTTACAGGGATCAAAGGTTGTGTGGGAGTAAGTTCCGAGAAAGTCATTCAGACAGCTAGATTCAAGGAGAACTACCGTCAACGAGAGAAGGTTATTCTCATCGCAAACACCTACATGGATTTATCACCACAAGAGAGAGAGGGGAAAATAGATTTCTCTCCAGAAGTTAAGAAATACTTTGAAGCCTTGGGTGTTTGTTGTCTAACATCCAAAACTTTGTTTGAATTGTGGAAAGATGTTGTTACTGAGAAGAAAGGCTCAAAAGACATTGTAGAGAGAATCCTGACTAAAAACGGTGAATTAAGGCTTAGTGAGTTTAAATAGATTCGGTGAAGTCGCATTTAACTCTGATGTTCCTTCAGAATTCTATTAGTTCTTTTGTTCTTGATTTAGAAAGAAGTCTTTGAATGGATTATCAACAAACAGAAACCATTGAACTCAGAAAGGTAAAGCCAGAAAGTTGATGAAATAGCTTTCGATTTGAAAAACATTCTATAAAGTTACTTTACAGTATGAAAAAGAGGATAGGGAGACCGTTTACCTATACTTTTACCCTACACTAAAGTAGAGATCGCCTTCTAGTAGCTTCTGGTATTTCTTTCCAAATTCAGGTGTTGCTGTCTTTTTCTTAGCATGCATGAATTCATCCTACTGTTCTAAACAGTAGCATTAAATTCCTCTGTAACCAAAATCATAACGGGGGTTGATGAATAGAGAAATTTCGTACATGCTTTTTCTCTCCTTTCTCTCTCTTACGAAATGAAACCCCCAACCCCTCAGTCTACGCATGCATGCGTTTCATATCAACTACTTCTCTACTATTCAAACATTCGTTTTAGTGATGAAAACCTTTTTATACTCATTTAAGCCATCTATTTATTGGGCAATGCTATATGAAACCAACAAAAACAATAAAAGATCCTGAAGCGTTAACCCTCAATGCCACAGCAAAGAAAAAAGGGAAAGTACGGGGGATATTTCCATAGTCACATAATGTGACTACAAAACGTGAGTCCCCCTTTTATGTCTCGGAATTACAGCTTACTGTATCGGAGTATTCACTTTGCCGGTCTACGCTATAGAAACAAAAAACCTAACGAAGGTATTTGAGAAAAAAGCCAAAACGGAAGGCAAGGGTCTAAAACGCTTCTTCCGTAGAGTTAGACCGAAAAAGGAAGAACTTGTAGCAGTCGACCACATAGACCTAAGAATAAAAGAAGGAGAATTATTCGGTCTCCTCGGACCCAACGGAGCCGGCAAAACAACAACCATCAAACTCCTCAGCACGCTGCTGATTCCAGACGACGGAACAGCAACCGTTAACGGCTACGACGTAGTAAAACAATCTCAAGAGGTACAAAAATCCATTGGAATTGTAACAGGCGGCGAAAGAGGTCTCTACTGGCGTCTCACAGGCAGAGAAAACCTTTGGTTCTTCTCCCAACTCTACAATGTCCCAGACCGCATAGCAAAGAAACGCATAGACGAACTGCTCAAGCTGGTGGAGCTAGAGAAGCGAGCCGACGAGCATGTGGAGAAGTATTCGAGAGGAATGAAACAGAGGCTACATGTGATAAGAGGTCTCGTAAACGACCCTCAAATCCTGTTGATGGATGAGCCAACATTAGGTCTCGATCCAGGCTCCGCGATAGTGATTCGCGACTTCATAAAGAAAGAGCTTCAAGAGAAACTGAACAAGACAATTTTGCATACGACCCACTACATGGAGGAGGCTGACCAGCTCTGCGACAGAATAGCCATCATCGACCACGGAAAGATAATAGCATTAGACACGCCGGAGAACCTTAAGAAGAAGATGCGAAGAACCAACGTAATAAGCATGAACGTTTCAAACCTCCAGCAGGCGGATGAAGAGAAACTACGATCAATAGAAGGAGTTAAAAAAGCAGTCATAGCCTTCACCGACCCCACAGTCGGCAAAGCATCCATAAAAATTCATTGCGACAACGCGGAAGAAGTGATGCCTGCGGCAACAGAGTTCCTGATAAAAAGCGGTGCGAGGATTATGACGCTGGAGCAGACGAAACCGACGCTCGAAGACGTGTTCATATCTCTAACAGGGAGGAAACTGAGAGATTGAACATAATTAAAGAGTGGCGCACTTTCAAGGCGATATTTGTTCGCAACATCAAACTTTTCACGGCGTACAAGGCTTGGGTAATCGCAACCGTGATCTGGCCAATCCCGCTGTTGGCAATGAATATTCTTCAATGGGGACTTTTCGGTCCGCTGGGAGAAGTTTCAGAAACTCTTGAGCAATCTGGATTTCCGCCCTTAGCTGGCACGATAATAGTTGGAACGATAGTTTACCTGCTCTATAATCGGCTTCTCTGGGGAACCGGTGTGTCAATTCAAAGTGAGAGATGGATGGGAACCATAGAGGTACTCTTCGTCACACCTGCGAATAAGATGACAATTCTTATCGCCTCTGGAATGTCCTCTTTAGTGGAAGCTTCTTGGTGGATAGTCTGCATATTCGGCATCAGCTGGATGCTGTTTGGTGTGCAACCGAGTATAGCCAGTTGGCCAACAGTCTTGTTGTGCTTGGTGTCCACTATGGTAGCTTTATTAGCGGTTGGAGTGTTCTTCGGGGGCTTCTTTATTTTGACCAGAGCAGCAGATCAGCTGGCTTCTGGGTTACAGGCGCCTATTCGTTTCTTCTCGGGAGTGGCTTTTCCAATCGATGTTCTTCCTCAAACGCTTCAACTCGTCTCTTTTGTCATACCCGTAACGTATGGCATCTTAACATTGAGAGATTCTATCCTTTCAGGAGGGGACATAAGCGCCGTCTGGCTCAATATAGTAGCACTCTACGCCATGGCCGCGGTATTCCTTATTCTAGCACATTTCACCATAAGAGCCGTGGAGCGACGGGCGAAGAAAAAGGGGACATTATATATGTTCTAGGTGATGCATCATGGAATTACGTTTCATGGTTCGTACATTTTGGGCGTCTTTCATATCTTCCTTGAAGATGGTTATAAGATACGTCACGTTAAGGGGACTTGTAGCCTTTAACATATCTGTACCTCTATTCTTTATCCTTACGTCTTGGGTAATTGGAGAGTTCATGACTGGTGGCACAGGCATTTCCAGTTTCTTCACTGAGACCACAGGTATAGCTGATTACCTTAGCTTCGTAACAATAGGCTTTGCCTTCAACAGTTTCATATTTTCAGCAGTTTTCGGGGGGAGTCACGCAATAAGAGGAGAACAACAACATGGCACAGCTGAACTGGTCTTCGTGACTCCGTCTAACAAGTTGACTTGGTTGTTGGGAAAGATGATGGGCAACTTAGTCTTCAGCATCGTAACTTTCTTCACACTTCTCCTGTTCGGAGCAGTTCTCTTCGGTTATTACCCTAAAGCTCCACCTAACATTCCACTCGCAGTAGTTGGCATACTTCTTACCATGATTGCGTTGATGGCTTTCGGCTTCGTGTTTGCGGGCATATGCTTCATGGCTAAAAGAGAACACGAGCTGAGTCAGGTTCTCTGGCCGGTGATGGTCCTTTTCAGCGGTCTTGCATTTCCTATAACGAATTTTCCTTTATGGTGGAAGATAATTGCTTGGATGATACCTGTAACTCATGGGGTTGAGATCACTCGGAACGCGCTTCTGCTGGGGAGCAGCTTCTCAGATCCTAATATACTGTTCGGACTAGGGATACTCGTTTTGCAGATGATAATTCTTCTTCCAATCGGGACAATACTTTACACGAAGATGGAGAATGTAGCCAAGAAAAAAGGTACGTTAGGAACGTATTGACCATACTGCATTTCGAAGCATGATATATGGTACGGAGAGAAATAGTTTTATTATCTTACCCCCGTTCTAATCTCCTATATGAAGAAGAGACGGTGATTCTATGGAAAGCGAGATGACCCTTCGGTTTTCTCCGTTTCTCTTAAGGAAGATCAAGATTGCACTTCTTAAGGAAGGCTTTCGCGACACACGTTTTCAGTTTTCAAAAAAAGGTCAAATTTTCGGGTTAGTTAAACGGTTCTCACTCAAACAACTCCATATAAGAGGTTTTATCGACGGCAGCATCAAAGCTGAACTCGAGATATGGAGATTTCTCATACCCTTCCATCTCGTCCTGAAGCCAAAGATAGAACCGGCGCTTCAAAAACTAAAGGCTTTGCTCAGAAAACATGGCCTACTCTCGCTCTCTTGATGTGTTTTAGATCACCTTTTGGCAGAATCGCGCGTCTAGTGCAGACTGGGTAAGCTAACTTTAAAAGCTACAGAAATGTGTATATGCATCTTTCAGAAAGGACAAAGGAATGGAGTGACCAAATTTGGCATCCTTACAAGAGATTCGATGGCACGGTAGAGGCGGGCAAGGAGCATGGACAGCAAGCGAACTGCTCGCTAAAGCCGCTATACAAGAGGGAAAATACATACAATCATTTCCAGAATTTGGACCAGAACGTATGGGGGCACCTATGCGCGCCTTCACCAGAATCAGCGATGAACCAATCAACCTTCACTGCTCCATCTACACACCGGACATAGTGGCCGTGCTCGACCCAACTCTGTTGAAGACGGTTTCGGTGGCCGATGGACTTGCTGAAGACGGTATCCTCGTTATAAACACCCGAGAAACCCCCGTCAAACTTAGAAAGCAAATAAACCTTAATGGACGTAAGTTATGGACTGTCCCCGCAACAGATATTGCGGCTAAGATCCTGGGAAAACCAATCACCAACACTGCTATGCTTGGAGCTGTCGCTCGTGCTTCAGGAGTGATTGGTCTCAAGAGCCTGGGAAAAGCTGTAAGAAAACGGTTTTCAGTTAAACTTGCTGAGAAAAACATCGAGGTTATAAGAGGGGCATACAAGGAGGCGAAGTCGGAATGACCTCTGAACAGAAAGGCTGGAAAGAGATTCCGATCGCTGGAGTATGCTGGAGACCAGCAACAGATTACCTTACAGGAGACTGGAAAACGCTTAAACCGGTACGAGACAAGGAAAAATGCAACAAATGTCTGATATGTTACATGTTCTGCCCAGATGGCGCCGTCACGTGGGATCCAGAAATCGAAGACATAGGATTTAACCTTGATTACTGCAAGGGATGCGGCATATGCGCCGTTGAATGCCCGAAAAAAGCAATTGAAATGGTACATGAGTAGAGAGGTGTAGCATAAGATGGCAATAACTAAACAAAATTTGCTTGCACTGAATGGAGATGAAGCAGTAGCTTACGCTGTGAAACAGTCAGATGTGGATGTTGTATCAGCATATCCGATAACGCCACAAACCATAATCGTTGAAAGATTCAGCGAATACGTACACAACGGAGAAGTAGACACAGAATTCGTATGCGTAGAGTCCGAACACAGTGCACTGAGTATGTGTCTAACAGCCTCAGCCACGGGAGTGCGAGTATTCACCGCATCAGGATCTGCCGGTCTTGCGTTAATGCACGAAATTCTTTACGTAACATCTGGTGCCCGAGCGCCAGTCGTAATGGCGATTGTGAACCGCGCTCTTTCTGGACCCATCAATATACACTGCGACCACAGTGACAGTATGGTGGAACGAGACGCAGGCTGGATACAGATTTACGTTGAAAACTCTCAAGAAGCCTACGACTCCATCATACAGGCATTCAGAATAGCTGAACACAATGACTTGCTCATACCCACCATGGTAATGCTAGACGCGTTCGTCCTCAGTCACACGCTGGAAAGCGTTAACGTTTTACCTGACGAAACCGTTCGCAAATTTGTTGGAACAAGAAGAATACCACTGGTAAGAGGTCATAGAGGCAAACTGGTTCCATTCAAGCTGGACCCAGAAAACCCGATAACAATGGGTCCGCTTGACCTGTACGACTACTATTTTGAACATAAGAGACAACAAGAGGAAGCAATGCAGATAGCACCACGAATAATCAAAGAAGTGCATGACGAATACGCAAGAATAAGTGGGCGTAAATACGGAAACGGTCTCATCGAACCTTATCGCTTAGAAGACGCAGAAATAGCCACTGTATGTTTAGGATCAACAGCGGGAACAACCAAGACAGTTGTGGATCAGCTTCGCACTAAAGGAATAAAAGCTGGGTTACTTCGCCTACGCACTTATCGACCATATCCAGTACAAGACATCGTAAACGCACTAGAAAACGTAGAAGCCGTGGCGGTTATGGATAGAAGCCACAGCTTCGGAGCCCACGGTGGACCAGTATTCCATGAAATGCGTCACATTCTCTACGAGGCTTCAATACATCCGCAAATAGTTGACTACATATACGGACTCGGGGGAAGAGACATGCCCCAAACGCTCATACACGAAATCTACAGAGACCTGCAAAAAATCGTCAAAACAAAACGAGTTGAAAAACCCATACAATTCATAGGAGTAAGAGAGTAAAAAAGGAGGCAAAGAAAAAATGGCATCAAAATGGAAATTCACGACAAAGGACCTCGCAGAAAAACCTGAAATCTTAATGTCAGGACATCGGGCATGCGCAGGATGTGGACCAGCCATAGTGTATCGACAGATATTGAAAGCTACACGAGGACCGATAATAGCAACGAACGCAACAGGGTGCATGGAGGTCGTCTCGACAATTTATCCCTACACAGCATGGAGCATACCGTTTATTCACACAGCCTTCGAAAACGTGGCTGCCAACGCAGCTGGAATCGAAACGGCTCTGAAAGCCCTGAAGAAAAAGGGACAGCTCAAATACGACCACGTTGACGTGATAGCCTTCGCTGGAGACGGAGGCACCTACGATATAGGTATACAAGCCCTATCCGGAGCCGCTGAGAGAGGTCACGACTTCCTCTACGTTCTCTACGATAATGAAGCATACATGAACACTGGAATACAAAGAAGCGGAGGCACTCCACACGGCGCTTGGACCACTACTTCGCCTGCTGGCCGCGTGATTCCCGGTAAGCCTGAGTATAAGAAGCCTATCGCAGACATCATGGTAGCACATGGCATTCCATACGTAGCTGCTGCTTCTCCCGCACATTGGCGAGATTTGATTACAAAGGCTCGTAAGGGCTTAGAAGTTAATGGCCCCGCGTTCTTACACGTAATTGCACCTTGTCCACGTGGCTGGCGTTATGATACAAGCAAAACAATTGAGATTACGCGTTTGGCTGTAGACACATGCGTTTTTCCATTGTGGGAGGCTATTGATGGCGAATACGCTCTGTCAGCACCTAGTAAGGTTATCGCTCTAAAGCCTGAACGTAAGATACCCGTTAAGGATTATTTGAAAGTTCAAGGACGCTTTAGGCATTTGTTTACACCTGAGTTTGAGCATGTCATCGACGAGATCCAGCAAATCATTGATAGACGCTGGAAGCGTTTGCTCAAGAAGTGTGATATGGCGTAACCTCGCGCTCTCCCCTGTTTTTATTGAACATCAGACTCAAGAACCCGGAATTTCTACATTCAGTCTCTTTGTATGATAATTTCTCGTCCTTCAAATATAGCTGAAATGATTTTCTGCCTTGCGTTTTCAGCTAGTCTCCAAACGGTGTTTCTGGAAACGCTCATCCTTCTGCCTGCCTCTTCAAAAGAAAGCTTTTCTGAGTCAATCAGCCTTAGAACTTCAACCTCTGCCGGTTCGAGATATATAGGCTCCTCGCTTCCCTTGGGAAAAGGTTCAAATTTTTCTGTAGACGGAACCGACGCTATCATAACTGGTTTTGGCTGTCTTCCAGATGCTCCACGTCTGCGTCTCCTGCACCAGTATCCTTGTCTCCGTCCTCGCATGAATTATGTGATATATCACAAAACTTAAATACCTTTCTGTGCTAAACTTATGTGATATATCACAAAATAGAGGTGAAGAATTATGGGTTGGAGAGGTAGAGGTGGAGGAGGACCATGGCCTGGAAGAGGGCCCTTCAGTCACTTACCGCCGTGGCAGAGACCTGGTTGGCTATATGGAAGAGGAACATGCTGGTGGCTTTACGCTCCGTACTCTCAGACGACAACTCCAGCGGTTCCAACAATGCCCTTTGTGTCTCCCACATCCACGAAAGAACAAGAGATATCTGTTTTAGAGCAACAGACGAAACTCTTGGAACAAACGTTAGGGCAGATCAGAAAACGGCTAGAAGAGCTGAAAAAATAGAGGGTAACAGATTGAAAATCGCGGTGTCTGCAACAAGTGGAAGCTTAGATGCCCAGATAGATCCCAGGTTTGGCAGGTGCCCATACTTTGTGATCGTAGATTCCGAAACCATGAAGTTCGAAGCTGTTCCAAACACCGCTTCAAGCCAAATGAGTGGAGCTGGAATCCAAGCCGCCCAAACGTTAGCAAGCAAAAGCGTCAACGTGGTTTTAACAGGAAGCGTCGGGCCAAACGCGCTTCAAACACTTTCCTCGTCAGGAATCAACATCATAACCAGCGTCTTGGGAACAGTTAGAGAAGCAGTTGAGAAATTCAAGAGCGGTGGACTACAAAAAACCAATGTCTCCAGCGGCCCTTTAGGATCTGGCATGGGAGGAGGCTTTGGGATGGGGATGGGCAGAGGCGGAGGCAGGGGCCAGGGCGGTGGAGGTGGACGTGGAAAAGGCTTCAGGCGTTGGCAAGCCACAGGATCAGCTGGTCCACAAGCGCCGGTAACCCCTTCAGCTATGCCAACGATGTTGCCTCAGATGCCAAAGGAACAAGAGATTCAAATGTTAGGGAACCAGATGAAAGGCCTGCAGAAGCAGCTAGATCAGATCAGAAAACGGCTGGAAGAACTTAGGAAATAGAAGGAGATCGAAAAATGACTTTACCTAAAAAGCTCAGAATAGCTATCGCAACAAACGAACATGGAGGCCTAGAGGATACCGTATCCAAAATTTTTGGCAGAGCTAAAAGCTTCACTATTGTGAACATTGAGGACGATGACGTCAAAGGTGTAGAGGTAATTCAGAATCCTGCGGTGTCATACAAGTACGGTGCAGGCCCCATCGTCGTGAAGATGTTAGTAGATTCAGGTGTGAACGTTGTGCTGGCCGCTGAACTTGGCCTAGGTGCATCAGCACTGCTCGAGCAACACAACGTAACTAACATTACAGTTGAACCAGGTAGCAGCGTCAGTGAAACCATCAAAAATGCTCTGGCTAAAATCAAAAAATAAATTGTCTTAATATTTTCTATAAGAATACACCTCCCCAAAAGAACATTATGCGTTGCCTGACAAAGACCGAAACATTCTGACGTTTAACTCGATATTTTTACATGAATCTCCTCGTTGCCGCTTACAGAGACACCCTTCAGTGAGGAGACCATGCCGAGGATGGAGTTGCGAATGATTTCCGATACGAAGGGCTGAATGGGAACCTCAACATCATTTACTGTTATCCTGGTTTTCAGTTTCGACCTAAGCCTCAAGGGAACGCAGTCGTTCAATTTTGCCTCTTTTCCATATATGGCCACCGCCATTTCCTCACATGTTGAATATCCACACTTTGTACAGTCTAGCCCTGGAAGAAGGCAGAGAATCTTCGAGATTTTCTGTTTTTCCCTGATGAATTTCAACGCTTGCCTGACCAAAATCTTGGAATCCTCCTTTATCCTCAAAATCGGTTTTCCCAAAGGCCGCATAGAGCAAAAGGCTATAATCTCCCCCTTCGCCTTTTTTCTGTAATCCTCGTATTCTTCTCTGGTTCTGACGCACAATATTTTGCCCACATGTTCGTCGTTTAGGACCAGCCAAGAGAACCCTTCCAACATTATGAAGTCAGCTTCAGGCGCAAAACGGAGCAACTCGTCCAAGGAGAACCGCTTCACTCCATCTTTTATCAGTATGCCAGTTTCAATGTTTGAGACGCTGACCACAGGGTTTGCACCAGCCACCGAGTGCCTCCACGTATCCTTTCCCTCAGTATCTATGGAAAAACCCTTCTGGTTGACGTGTTTGGCTGTTGCCACGCGGTATCCCTTTTTCGTCAGCGTTTGAACTATGCTTTCTATAATAACGGTTTTTCCAGAGTCCTTGCGACCTACCACACCTATTACTGGAACATTTGTCCACATCGTTCATAACTCTCCATGTCATAGCGTGTTATTAGAAATAAAAACATAGTCAACTAATATGATAAAAACACTCCTTTCGACATTTTCTCAACCATGCATAAATTCATCATAGCATTGTCTATCGCACAATACAAGTTTTTGACAGATCTTTTTTATTGTGTACGAATGTCGCCGTGCACGCATATTTTAGCATGAATGCACTTATATAATATGTATATCTGTTATGCTCCTGGACATAATCTTTATACGCCTCTTTGAAGCCTAATTGTCAATGAGGTATGCATGTATGTTCACTACGAATTTGAATATACATAAAATGTTTCATTCAAGGATTTCAAAAAGATCATGCCAAAAGTGCAAGGCAACGATAAACAGCGTGAGATTTCACTGTAGAAAATGCGACGAATGGTACTGTCTTAACTGTGGAATCGACTTGAGCAAGTGTCCAACGTGTGGAAGCAAACTAGAATGAACGCTCGCGCGGAAGAGATGCATGCATGTGAGGTTTGGACGTCAAATGATGTTAAGCATGCATGCGTGCTAACTGTTGAAGTGTTTTTCCGTTCAACAATTCAACAGAAATATTTATAGGGAATCTTGACACTTAATATACTGGGGTGAAACACCCTCAAACTGTCCTTACACAGATTGTGCATGTATGCACGATTGTGGATTAACAAAACTTTG
>JAUWDY010000041.1 GCA_030608565.1 Candidatus Bathyarchaeota archaeon
TAAAAAAGAGAGAATAGAAACCCAGAAAAAATTTTAGGGGGGGTCTAGAGAGAGACACACACAATGTAGCAAAATTTTAGGGGGGGGCTATAGGGGGGGTCTAAAAAGAGAGAGACTAGATAACACAAAAAAACGTAACAAAAATTTTAACAGAGCGTTCAATAACATAAAGCAAGGTAGTTATCATTCCAACAGGTGAACCAAAATGCCAATTGCCGAATTCAAATACGACCTAGGAAAAGTCGAAAAAGGATACAACAACCGAACCCTCCACATAAACCTCACAAATAACAAGATCACAAGCAAGCCAGTCTCCAAAAAAATGAAACAAACATTCATCGGAGGCCGAGGCTTCAACCTATGGCTACTATGGAACGCCCTACCGAAAAACCGCACAGTCAAATGGAACGACCCAGAGAACGAAATATGCATAGCATGCGGCCCTCTCGGCGGCACTACACTCTTTCCAGGAAGCGGAAAAAGCATCGCCGTTTCAATATCACCCCTCACAAATTCTGTAATGGACTCCAACGCAGGCGGATATTTTGGACCATACCTCAAATTTTCCGGATGGGATGCACTGGAGATACAAGGAAAGGCAAAGTCTGAAGTGATAATCCTCATTGACGGCGATGAAGGAAACGTCCAGATCGTAGACGCCAAAGGACTACCATCCGAAACCCACTTGCTCGGCGAGACTCTAACAGAGAAGTACGGTGATGCGAAAAAACGCAGTATTTCGATAGTTTCCTCAGGTCCAGGCGCAGAGCACACACGATTTGGAATCCTCAACTTCTCATGGTATGACTCGCAACGCAAAACAGTAAGGTACAAACAAGCTGCAAGAGGCGGCATAGGCACAATCTTTCGTGACAAGAAAATAAAGGCAATTGTAGTCAAATTCTCTGGTCTAAGAGCAGATAGTAACCACCCCGCAAATTTCAACGTTCTTAAACAAGTCGGCCCTGCATACAACAAAGAAATCAGAACCCTTGACCCAAAACAGAATGAGATGGCAGTTGTAGGAACAACACATCTAGTTGATATCATGAACAAATTCGATCTCCTGCCCACACACAACTTCAAATTCGGAAGCCATCCCAAAGGCTCCAACCTCAGCGCAGAAGTATACAGGAAAAAATTTCACACAGGCTTTGATGGATGCTGGGCAGGATGCACAGTAGCATGTTCTCACCTCGTCAAAGACTTTGAACTCAAAACAGGCCCATTCAAAGGCGAACACGTACCTGTGGACGGCCCAGAATACGAAACCATAGCTGGCCTTGGCAGTAACTGCGGAATCTTTGATGCGGACCACGTGATCGAGATTAACTTCTATTGCGACACCTACGGCTTGGATACTATTTCAGTTGGGACAGCGACAGCCTTCGCCATGGAATGTTACGAGATGGGATTGATTGACAATGAGGTCACTGGCGGCCTTGAATTGAATTTTGGGAATAAAGAAACCGCGATGGAACTTGTTCATCAAATGGCAAGGGGAGAAGGATTTGGAGTGATTATTGGCCAAGGGGTTCGCAGAATGAAGAAGCTCTTCGCAGAAAAATACGGTGCCAACCCAAAAATATTGCAAGATATTGGAATGGAAGCAAAGGGCTTAGAATTTTCCGAGTACGTTACTAAAGAGTCCTTAGCACAACAGGGTGGATACGGGCTTGCACTAAAGGGTCCGCAACATGATGAGGCGTGGCTAATATTTCTAGATATGGTGCGAAACCTAATTCCGACGTTCAAGCAGAAGGCAGAGGCTTTACATTGGTTCCCGATGTTTCGAACATGGTTCGGTTTGAATGGTTTGTGCAAACTTCCTTGGAATGACATCACGCCTGAAGACAACAAGAACACTCCAGAACCCGCCAAAGTCATTGCGCACGTGGAGAATTACGCCAACTTCTTTTATGCGGTGACTGGTCGAAAAGTTTCAACGGACGATCTTATCTTGATGAGCGAAAAGGTGTACAATTTTCAGCGCATTTTCAATTTGAGGATGGGTTTTGGTACGCGCGAACACGATGACATACCGTATCGCGCAGTTGGGCCAGTGACAAAGGAAGAATATGAAAGTCGCGCGGAACGCTATGACAAGCAACTTAAAGAAAAGCTTGGTTATGACCCAACTGGCAAACCGACGGAGGAAAAGTTGGCAGTGTTAAAGAAACATCGTCAAGATGAATATGAGAAGCTTAAGGATGCGGTTTACAAGAGAAGGGGATGGAATCTAAATGGCGTTCCGACTCTGCGTAAGGTGAAGGAGCTTGGGATCGATTTCCCTGATGTGGTTGAGCTTGTTAAAAAGTTTCAATGATTTTGTGTGATCTGTAGTGCTGGAGATATTTCTTGGTTTTTGCTGGGTTCTTTAAAGTATGTTTCTGTTATGTTATTTGTGTTTTTCTCTCTTATTAAACCCCCCAATAATTTTTTTGCGATTTTTATCACAAGTGCGACTGTACGAAAGCTTTCAAGACAAAAACTGAAATCACAGCAATAACTATCAATTACATCCAAGAAAAGCCCAACAGAAAATGTAGTGAATGACCAGGCTGTTAGGTTTTATAATCGGAAGAGACATATAACTTGCCTTACAGGAGATTTTTAGTCATGCTGAATCGTTACGTCTCGAAGACGCCCAAGTCTCAGCAACTGTATCGAAAAGCTGAGAAGGTTCTTCCCGCTGGAGTCTCATATTTTCTCCGATACATAGAGCCTTATCCATTCTACACCGCGAAAGCGAAAGGAAGCAAATTGATCGATGTGGATGGAAACGAATACATCGATTTTTGGCTCGGCCACACTGCCCTCATCTTGGGACACAGCCCACCAGAAGTCATGAAAGAAGTTAGAGAACAAATCGAGAATGGAACCCATTACGGAACAGCCCACGAACTTGAAATCGCCCTAGCCGAACAGATAGCGAAGATGGTTCCAAGCGCTGAAATGGTTCGCTTCACGAACTCCGGAACCGAAGCAAACATGTACGCAACACGACTAGCCCGCACATACACTAACCGAGACAAAATCGCAAAGTTCGAAGGTGGATGGCACGGAGGCTACGACGCCCTCGATATAGCTATCAAACCTCCGTTGGATGTTCCCGAATCCGGCGGATTGACATCTGGAACCTTGAGGGATACAATTGTACTTCCATTCAACAACATCGAAGAAGCAAGAAGAAGGATAAAAAATGAGAGACTTGCTGCGATTACTGTAGAGCCTGTGCAGGGAGCTGGAGGCTGCATCCCAGCCGAAAGAGAATTTCTAAAAGAGCTGAGAGAATTGTGCACCGAAAATGGGACACTTCTAATTTTCGATGAAGTCATAACAGGTTTCAGACTAGCACCTGGAGGAGCACAACAACACTACGGAGTCCTACCGGACATCACGGTGATGGGGAAAATCCTAGGAGGAGGATTCCCAGTAGGCGCCTTCGCAAGCCGCAAAGAAATCATAGACCACATGAACCCTATTCTCCATGAACGCCCGAAATTCTCCTTTCATGGAGGAACATTCTGCGCAAACCCTATCACTATGACCGCGGGCTTAGCAACGCTAAAACTGCTCCAAGATGGACAACTGTTGAATGAACTGAACAAGCGTGGAAACAACCTTCGACAAAAACTTGCCGACATCTTTGAGAAAAACCGCGTTGATGTTCAAGTTGCAGGTGTAGGCTCGCTTTTTCACACGCACTTCACACACGAAAAGGTGAAAGATGTTCGTGACGTTTTTCGAGCAGACCGAGGAAAACTGTTAAACTATCATATGCACTTGATTATGAACGGAGTTTTTTTCCTTCCAACGCGCACAGGCGCATTAAGTACTGCACACTCAGAAAACGACATAGAAAAACTTTTGACAAAGGCAGAAATCTTCGCAAAGAAAAACTAGTGGACACCAGCCGTTATATCGGAATCATCACGTGCACATCAGCGACTCTTGCTTGCCAATTCCTTGCGTCGCTCATACACTATACGATAGAGGTGATTTCTCAAAGCTTGCCCACGAAGTCTTTGTTTCCTCACTTTCTCTATATCTTTCGCTAACTTTTTATCCTTGAGAATATCCAACACCCATTTTTGAAAGTCTCCCCGTTGTAGATGGAAACCCAAGGATTTTGCTTTAACCTCTTTAATGCCTGTCAAGAAGTCTTCGTAGGATGCTGCGCTTATACCCGTATAGCCACCGATATCGACGCAGAAGTGGAACGGTGCAACATGCTCAAGTTTCCCAAAGGTCATGGAACACACCCTCCATCCATTTCCTCATTATTTTAGTCTTGGGTAGTGAATATATGTTATGAAAACGGAATCTGAATTCTGAATCTGCACACACAAAGTTTTCACAGCATGCGCGCCGAAAACTACGCTAAGATATTTTGGTATCCATTTTGAACCTATCTCCCGCTTTTCTCAAGTCTTCCAAAGTGTTAATGTTGAAAAAGGTTAACAGCTCCGAATCATTTTGTTCAAGAGCTAGAGTCGAAATGTATCGTATGCTCTTCAAGTGAGTTATCATAGACTGTAAGTCAAGTTTTTTCTCTTTCAAGGCAGTTTTTGTTGCAGTCAGAGCTGATTCAGTATGATAGACAGCTTGAAGCGGTTCGATATATCCGTTAGGCCATCTAGGAATAACTGCACTTTTGTTGATACACAAGTCCAAGAGCAGCGACGCTATGTGGCTTGAGACAAACGGCGTGTCGCACGGAAGAAGAAGCGAATATTTGCCTTTAGCATTCCCAAAGCCAGTTGATGCACCAATAAGAGGGCTTTGCGTTCTACTTTCATCAACTACTATGTTTGCTTTGCCCTGCAACAAGCATTCAATTGGGTCTATTTGACCTTCTGAGCTGACAACAACTACGGTTTCATCAACCACTCCAGAAATCGTATCAAATACGTGGAGAACGAGAGGTTTACCCGCTAATTCAACCAACCCTTTGTCCTGACCAAACCGTTTGGAAAAACCACCCGCAAGAATCACTGCCGATCTTTTCAAAAGCATCAGCCTCATTTCATTTGCAACCATTCGTTCTCTTCTGTCAAGTCTCCCTTCTGCTCAAATTTTTTCGTAAAAACACGTACCGCAAAACTTGATCTTTTGCATAACCGAATTCCTCTATACTCTCAATTCGGAGAGAACGTACTGGATTATCTCGTCCGCAATGTTAATTGTAGTAACCGATTGCAACCCTCTCCATCCTGGTTGACTGTTCAGTTCAACTATCAGGGGTCCTTCGGGTCCTTCTAAGATGTCGACGCCAGCCACTCTACAACCGATCACTTTCGCTGCTTTCACCGCAAGATTCTTCATCTCCTTATCCAACTTCAACGCCACCGGCTTCGCGCCCAAGCTCACGTTTGTTTTCCAATCATCAGCTACTCGCCTCATAGAGGCTACGACACGATCACCTAAAACCAGCGCTCGAATATCGGAATTTCCATGCGGGATAAACTCTTGTATGTACAGAACACCGTGATGGAAGGAAACTGCTCTGAACACTCTTGTGGCAACCTCTGGGTCCGAAACTCTTGTGGAGCCAACTCCCCTTGATCCAAACAAAGGCTTCACTACAACGTCTTCTCCCAACTCGTAAAAGCACTTCAAAGCTTCGTCTGGATTTTCTGTTACTGCTGTGCGTGGAACAGGCAATCCGTGCTCCTCCAAAAGAGCCAGCGCATAGTATTTGTCTACTGAACGTTCAATGGACAACGGGGGATTTATGATCAGCATTCCTAGGCGTTCAAGGCGATGCAGAAGGTCCATCCTAAAGATGATTTCCTCAAGAGAACCGCGTCCGATAGGACGTATGATTAACGCGCATAAGTCTCTAAGGATGTCTGTTGCGTCCACCGATGCTTCAGGTTTGTGTTCAATGCGAGCAACGATTTTGGGAAAGCTGAAACACATAGGCGTGACGTTTCGCCTTTCCATTGCTCTTCTCAGTTGAGTGATGCTCCATCCATTCTCGTTTCCCGTGATGATTCCCATCTTCAAAACAGCATCCCTCATCATTAGCCTTTATTCGGATTAAGGAATAAAGGTTAGCGTTGCCAACTGCTTTTTATCTGCGAGAATCTAAAATTTATGGACATGTTGTATGAGTTGTTTGGCGTTTTCCATCTTCTCGGAGAGGTTTAGATGCAGGTACGCTCCAAACTCGTTGTAATATGGTGGACCCCTCCTTGAAAACAACGTTAAAATCTTTCCACCATGATTTATCTTGAAACCTTCTCCAGTCGGTTCGTGTCCCCGAATCAACACCTTGACATTCAATATTTTTAGAAGCTTCTCTGTGATATCTTCACCGAAAAGTCTTCCAGCCCCTCTAGGCGAGGGATAAGTCCCCCTCATACCCTCTCTAGGGTCACTCCAAAGTATCTCCTCCAGATGGGTTTCACGTGGATGCTTCTCATGAGCGAAGGCTAAATCCTCTATTGTAGAAGCTTGGCTTGGCACTCCACCGTGAAGCAAAACGTACCTTTCGTCTACAAGTACTCCACTGTACAAATAGTTGAAAAGCTCACGTATCCTTGTATAGACATGTGATGCAACGTCGCCGAACTTCCTCTGCAGGTGAGCTGGCAAATCGTGTGGATGGGCGAGGAGGTCGTCGGGTCCTTCGTGATTGCCTCTCATGAGAACAACATGCTTTGGAAACAGTTCTTTGAGCTTTAAGATAACGTAGTAGACCTCGGGTGAGTAGAGGCCTCGGTCTCCGTAGTCTCCAAGGAAGATCATAGTGACGTCTTCATCTTTACGGCTTTTCTTCATGAAATCGCTGTCTTTCAAAACAATCATGAGGCTTTCCAAGTCTCCATGAATGTCTCCAACGACGATTGCCTCACCTACTGGCGGTGTTGAAACGAGCCTGCCGGCAATTTGCATGCTTCCTATTTGTCCGCTCTCTTTGGCCAATAGCTGAGTGATATTTTCAACTAGCTGGAGAAATTCGTTGGCATCCACTTTCTTAGCCATGTCGATTAAGTCAGAAGGTTCTTTAACGTTGATGGCCACATTCATCACCATTCGTCCAAACAAGTATTATAGATGGTTAGGCTTCTTCAAATAGTATCTCTAAGTCTCGGTTCTTGCCTGAGCATTTCTTGATGTTTTCACTTAGCGGTTCATCTGTGGAGGTTAAAGAGGGGGCACTACACCCGATGTTACTTCTCGTATGGAATGAGGCAGAGGAATTTTAGAGTTTTGTCTCCTACGTTTCTGAAAGAATGTGGGATGTTTGGTGGGATGAAGATGGCATAGCCTGGGCCGACGCGTTTTTCTTGATCCCCGCATTCAACTAAGCAGTGTCCGTCTAGAATGAAGACTTCGTGTTCCCAGATGTGTGAGTGATGTGCTGAGTGTCCTTTTGGCTTTACTTCGAAGTAGCGCATAGCGAAATTTTTTGCACCTTCGTCTTTCGTTATCAACCATTTGACTTGAATGTCTTTGTATCCGGGTTCTTCCACTTTTGCTGCTTTTATTTCGGTGAAGTGAGCAACCTTAAATCTCAAATGTTTCACCTTCTCTTGTTTTGATTGCAATCCAACGATTATATAAAACTAGTCTTACGTAAGCGTGTTTTTGTGCATGCATGCACCAATGTTTTTTAAGACTTCATAGCTCCTCTCCCCAAAGGTATGAATCTCTGTATTTCTTCCAGAGGAATATCAAGAATTCGTTTTTGTAACACCTCAGGAAATTTTTTTGCCAAAAGCCCTCGGATATGTTTTGCAAGCCCACCGCTTTTTTGATTCCCTGGAATCATTTCAACGTAGACGCCTGTCTGTTTAGAGATAGCTTCTACGGGGCCTCCAACAACCAGAGGGCATCCTTCTTTCATCTGAATCCCAATAGCAATCTGCAAGGGCACATTCCGGACATAGTTTTTCGATCCACGAATAATAAATGCTCCCCTCTTTAGTGGTAAGGCGGCTTTGCTCACTTGTTTAGGAGAAACCCAGTAAACGTTAAGCGTGTCGAACATTTCCCTCCAAGCCCGGGAATATGAAGCTGCAAGTTGAGCTGATTCGTTTATCGTTTGTTCGGGCGGATGTTTTCCTTCAGTCTTGATCAAAACGAAGGGCGCACCAACGACATCCGCGTGGAAAACAACATCATGAGGTTCCATGTGTTTTTTGACAAGAACTTCATTAGTTGTCGCGTCTCTTCCTCCGAGCACAAGGAAACCATCCGAAGAATGAAACCATCGGAATTTTTCGTACCAAGCCTTTTTTCGTCTTTCAGGTGGAAGTTTGCGGGTTTTCTTCACTAGCTTAACCCTTTGTTGTTGCAAATCCATAATCTTGGTTTGGGTTTCTTTTAGGGCTTTCTTAACTCCCTCAAGTTTCCTTTTGGCTTTTTTCGCTTTCTTGTAATAGTTTGCTGCGTTGACTTGAATGGAACGACGAATGTTAAGAGGAAACACCAAGTCATCTACTGAAACGTTAAGTATTAGGCGTTCAGGCTGAAGAGAATAAAAGTGAATGGCGGGGATATGTTCTGCTTTCTTTTCCTTTTCGATGCTTGAGACTATTTGTTTCCAAGATTTTCCATCTCTTTTCTGACCCGCGATTTTTTGGAGGAGAAACTGTAAGTCGTTGAAGTGTGTATAGATTATGTCACCAATTTTTCTGTTTTGTTCAATTTTCTCCT
>JAUWDY010000011.1 GCA_030608565.1 Candidatus Bathyarchaeota archaeon
GGATTATCCAACTTCTTTGAGGCAGGCATTAAACTCTGGATTGGCAAAGCTAGGAGACAAGTCTTAGCTGACATACTATCAGGAGTCGCCTTAGTATTATTCGCCTACCTAATCCATCTCTATGGCAGCTACGCACTTACATGGCAGATTGTTATAGCAATAGAAGCAATAGCTGTTGGACTACTCGTAGTATTGTACAGCATAGCACGATACGTATTCTTAAAATAATGGCGAGGGACCAAGTTTCTACTTTTATAACTTTATGATTTCCAAATAAAAAAAAGAAGAACATCAAACAAGTTCCTAATGTTTTGCCTTGTTTGACATTAATGACAACTCGCGCGTGCACTCATGGTCTTAGCGAACTTTAGGTTTATACCTCATTTTTTCTCCGAAGAAGTCTATTGGTCTGCACTTGCTCAAGAATTTCGCAGAATGTTTTGTATACGCAGGAATGAAATACTCATCACCCTTTTCATAGACTCTCGTCTCATCGCCGATAGTTAATTCCATTTTTCCTTCCACAACAATTCCCCATTGAGGAGAGTCATGACTATGTTCTGGCACTTCTGCGAACGGTTCTACCTCAAAGAAGACTATCTGATGGCTTTCGCCTTGAGCTATCCATCCTTTGACACCTCTAAACTGAATGTCTGCTTCTGGCAAATCGGTTATAACTTTGGGAAAACCTTGCTTCAATGTGTCAACTTCCATGTTCTTATACTCAATTAGTGCCAAAAAAGATAGCGTTCAGTCTTCTGTGCGCACGCATTTGTAGAATTCTCTTGTCTCTCTATTATGCGCATGCATGTGTGGGTGCACATGAACTGTGTGCGATTAAATGCATGTATGCGGTGTCGCTCGCACCGAAAACTTCATCCTCTACTACGACCATTTGAACAGGGCGATTAAGTTGGGTATGGGAAAAAGTTCGAAGAAGAAGCCGATGACCAAAAAGGAAAGAGCAGAGAGAAAGAAAAGACGCAAAGAGAAACATTCGAAGTAGCGGCACGCAAGCATTTCTGCATCGGGTATGCATCATGAATAATTTGTGCGAAGCATGCATGCCAAAGGCACGCAAATGCAAGAGAGCGCGCAATTGTAGATTGAAAATTTCGTCAGTGATTCTTTGAGGATCAAGTCATCTCTTTCTCAATCATTGCTGCTATTTTGACAGCAACTTCAATATTTTTCTCAAGCTCATCCATCTCTGGCGAGACATTTTTGTAGGACTCTATCGCTCCTCGGTCTGCAGTCCTCAGCAGAATTAGATTGGTAGGGTAGAAATAATGGCCAAACACATCTTTGCTTCGAAGAGATTCTTCTTGCGATCCCGAAGGTTGCCTGACATGTATTCTAGTAAAGACCACTTTATCTCCGTGCTTCTCTTCTATAGTTTTCGCTAACTCGTTCAGTTTTGGCTTCTGTTTTTCACACGCTGAGCATCCGTCTCTGGTGATAGCAACAACATAGACTTTTCCAATGTCAGGAGCCAAGTAATCTAAATGAGATTTACGCGTTTCCGAGATCTCCTTCTCAAGCTTGTTGAACTCTATTTTGTTAGCTTTCATAGAATCTCATCAGCAAGAAAGAATATTTAAGCAATCTGCATGCACGCTAACAATGTTTTGCGCGTGCATAAGATCACGGAATAACTTGGGATGATTTTAGGATTTGTTCAGCAACATTTTTTCCTAACTTACGGCATTCTTCCAAACCCTTTTCGTCAGGCGTATACTTGATAAGTAATGGGGGTTTTAGGACTGCCATTTCAAATTTGTTTTCCATTACTTCAAGAACCAATCTTGGTGCTTCGCCGCTCCAGCCATAAGATCCAAACGCTGCTCCAATCTTGTCCTTTAAGTTGACTTTGTGAAAAGCGACTTGCTCGAGAAAATTCTTTGTGTTACTAGTCATGTTATGGTGATAGGTTGGGGCTCCAATCAATACCGCATCGAAATTAACTAAGCTCCAAGGTGTCTCGTAACGTTTCAATTCTACTTCGACTTCTTGAACCTTTCTAGCTCCTTCTGCTATGGCTTTAGCCATCTTCTCAGTGTTTCCAGTATGGCTATAATAGACAATAAGAATTTTGGGCATGGTTCTCCCCTTGTATTAATCTTCTACCAAGGAATTTATTAGCTTTTACACTTTCTGTATTCTCGCTTCTGCTTCTCTGTTCCCTTCAGTCGCTCTATATAGGGATGGCATACTCTAAATTAGCCTACATATGCTTAGTCAGTGTTTCTTTCAGCTCAGAAACGAAGCTTTCTTCATCTTCTGCTATTCTCTTCTTTACTTCTTTCCAAGTAGCTGGACAATTCTTATACTCTACACCTACAAGGTCGTGAATGCCGCTGTCTATTTCTCGCCTGTTTTCCTTTGTGACTTCTATTCCAGCTTTCTTGAAAATATGTTGAATATGCCTAAAATAGCAAGTCATAACAAACTACCTCAGCATATAAATCAACTTTCTAACTTTATAAAATCTCAACCTTATCATAAAGTACAAACTCAGAAACTCATAAAACCGAAGCATCGGACACAATGAAGGACGCGATATGAAAAGAAAACATGTTTTGATTGTCCTTGTAATTCTCTCATCTGGTTCAATTGCTACGTTAATTTCAGGATTTTACAAACAAGATTTGTCTCTACCAGGACAATCCATAACCGGTTACGGTTTCCCTTTGAGCTGGTATAGAGAATCATATAGTCTATCCAGACAGCCCTTACAACTTATTCTTTCTCTTGGGAAACATTTGCATTAGACACTGCATTTTGGTCTCTGATCATCACTGTTCCAGTAGCAGTTGCATTTAGATGGCTTAAAACAAGAAAACAAGCATAGACATTACCCGCAGTTCCAGAGTTTCCAATTTGAAAGTCGAAATATTATGTAGCTCCAGTCTTTTGCCCCCCTTGCCTGTTTATAGAATCATCGTTAACACTAGCCCAGCAACGATAGGTATTGTTAGGTTGTCATCAACCGGCAAGGGCAGACACCCCACCAACATTCCCGTTGCTGCGCCTATGAATGCTTTAACCGGGCTTACGAAGAATAAAGCGCCAATAAAGGCAAACAGGAAGCCGAAAACTGTGCCTTCCACATGCTGTCCTTTGTTAAAAGGAAACAAGGTTCTTCCAAATTTTTTGCCAAAAATGGAGGCAAAGCTGTCGCCTAAAGTTAGTATTGCAACAGACGCATAGCTTGCGGGTTCAGGGAAGAAAGTAAGTGAAAACACTATGCCCATAGCAAACAGGATTGGGGCAGTTGCAAATTCGTAAAACTCGGATTTTTTTGCGGCTGTCCAAGTGATCGTGGAAAATATGGGAAAACTGATCCCGTTTAGTCTGAGAAGTTCAGACGCCGCGAAAACCAAAGTTGCGAGAAAAATTAAGAAAGAAACTAAATGTGTTCCTAAAAGGTATATGCAAACAAATGGCACTAAAAATCCACTCATATGAATTGCTTCACGAATAACCTCATTTCTTGAGAATGTCGGACGAGAAACTTGCGATGCTTTTTCGTTTATAATTGGAATGATGTTAGATAAGTCATCTCTGACGACGTAGTCTGATTTAACGGTCAAAACGAAGTCGGGATTGTAGCCAATTCTTACACTGCTTAGTGGAAACATCGGCAAATTGTTCCTGTCGTCTGCAACCACAACGCAGTCTTGTGATGATAACCCCTCTTTATCAAGAATCTTTTCTAAAACGTACGCTTTGCCATTCGGCTTTAATACGTCGCCCTTGATCTCACCTGTCAAACGGCCGTTAACTGCTTTTAACTCAAAGCCGAACGCGTAGTCTGCGTTTAGCCTAATCGCTAGGTCTTCAACCAAAACCGTAGGAAGCCCTGAACTTATGAGCGCTGTTTTATACCCAGCTTTATTCAGCATTTTGAAAACATATTTTGCACCCGGCATCAAAGGGACCTCTTTGAAAAGTCGAACGAGGTCGCCCATCAGGAATCCTTGATAAACCACAAAGATTTTTTTAAGTGCAGCTTCAAGCGACAACAAGCGAGTTTCGTAGAGAAAACCTATTACAAGTATCTTCAAAAATCCCCAGAAACTCAGCTTCTTCGCCGCATCAAAGAATAGGAAACGCCCCTTTGGAAATAACACGCCTTCAACATCGAAAACGACTAATCGGTTACGCTTTGCTTCGCTAGCTTTGGTGGTGACCACTAATGTCTCCTCTTCTGATAATGTGATCTATTGCTTTGAATAACTTTCTTAAAAGACATTACCGTACTTGAGCAGTGATAAACCTTTATACTATTGAAAGTTATGAATTCTCTTGGCGGCGGGTCTAGGCGGGGGGCTAGGGGTCCCCTGAACCGTAAACCCTCTATACGACGGGCTGACTGCTGAGGTAAGGTGTCAAAGATCATCAGGAATCTCAGCCTTCTGGCCATGAGTATCCGTCCCTTGGGGCTGGCGGTCGTGGGGTAGCCTTCGTAGGGAGGCTGTCAAATACGTTCACCAGGTGAACCTGGCCAGGCCCGGGAGGGAGCAACCTAAGCTTGGACGTGCAGCGCTCGAGGGGTCGCGGGTAGGAGTAAAGAGGTTGAGGGGCTTGGTGAAAACTGGGCGTCGAGCCTCGGTGACTCGCCGTCAAAAGATTGTTTTGCGGGCGTCTATAGCTGGCTTCTCTTGCTTTTTACGATTCCCTTACTATTTTGATATGCTCCACTGTAGCCTTTGGTTGCCGTATTTCCGAGCTTGTGGAACACTATTTGAACTATTGGTTCCCCTTTACGTATTATAACAGCATTCTGTCCATTGTTATGAAGATTGAGTGTAAGTTGCCCACGAAATCCTGGGTCAACAGCCGCGAAACTTCCAATAACACCTTCTCGTGCAAGTGAAGAACGTACATGAAGAAAAGCTGTTAATTTTAGGCCTAACTCAATCCTTTCCAAAGTGGCTGTCAGTTTATACTTTTTCGGTTTTATTGTCAGTTCATTAGCAGATCTCAAATCATAACCGGCGGGGTTAAGGCAAGAAGGTTCAAACGGTACAATATTCATCTCACCGTTTCTAATGTGTTCAAGTATTTCCTTGTCGGAAAGAATGGTCAAGGGAAATTCCTAGCATTAGTAGAAATACATGTTCTTACTTAAATTAGTCGAATGCTCTCTCCAGTCGGTGGACGATGATGACTAAGAAACCGGTAAGGCGTGCCGAACGCGTAGAGGTTGTTTACGATAAGAAACACTGGAGCCGGTTGAAGGAACTACAGTCTAAAGCAGTTAAGATAATGAATATTCTTAACCAATCCCATCTGCACTCTATTGCACACGGAAGCATTGCACGAGGCGACGTTTCAGACAAGAGCGACATCGACGTGTTTCTGCCAGACCCGCCCTCCTCTTTCATCATAGAAAACGCTCTTCAAAATACTGGTATCTCTGTTAATCGTCGAATTGTTGTGCAAGCTACGCCACTACATGCCATCAAAGGTTACATCGAGATCGATAAACAAAGGTGTATATCATTTCCACTCGTAAAACTTCGCCCTGTAGAGAAAGACTTCTACAAATTTGGTGGCGAAGCATCTCTTTCAATGCTTAAAAAAGAAATGCGCACCTTAGGTGTAGACAAAAGACTTATGTTAATTGAACCCACGCCGGAGGGTCACGTTGAAAACACCATTGTGGGACGAGAAGAAGCGGTTGCTGGTCTTTTAGGCATTTCTGTCCGCACAGTCCGCGATCGCGTTCGCGCCCTTTTACGTCGCGATAAGATTGGTAGAACAGGAGTCTTCATAGAGAGAGAAGTGTTGCCGAATGAAACTTTCGAGATGGTTCTGAAGAAGCTTGTCGATCAGAATCCTGCAGTCCGTAGACGTCTCAAGCTTTATGGAAAATAGTCGGCATCTAGAAATGGAGTATCCAGAGAGAATTTTGTATCTAAACAAGGATGCGATAATACGCGTTTAACCCATTTGAAAACGAAGAAGAGCAGCGATACCGCCTAATCCGAGCAGTTTCGCTCCTGCCTCATGTTCTGTGCTAATGACGGTGATTTGTCCGCCCCTTTGTTCAACTTCTCTCATGAGCTTTTCTAGAGCTGTTCTCTTTTCGTCTGGTGCTTCCCTTAACGCTGTATCTGCTAATAGAAGCTTTTCAACAGCGCCAAACAAGCTTGCTTTCTCTACCTCGGCGAATCCATACGTTACGTCTGATCTCCCTTTTCCAAGTCGCTCAAGCACTTCCTCTATGACCTTGGTTTCTTCAGCCACCCGCACATGCTTTAACGCCTTCGTGAAGACTCCTGAACGCAACGCTTCTTGTATTCCAGCCAAGCCTCCGCTGTTTACGCCCTTTACGTCGATGACAGCATCTGCAACATCTGAAGCCTCGCCATTGATATACTTGGCAAAATTGTTTTTCATAAATCCGGGACCAATTATGACAATTGGGCTACGAAGGGAAATCCACACTTCCTCCAATGATTTCAGAGCGGATTTAAAAAATCTACGCACTGCACTTGTCCTTTTTTCAGCCTCCAACTTCCCCGGAAGCCTCGTCTTTTCCTCCACCTTAACGTCGACGCCGTACTGTCTCAAAACAGCTACACAAAATTCTTCGTCGTCTATAGACATCACAATGAGAGGTGCCCCCTTAGCTCGGCTTGCCCTGCGTAGTCGGTCAATTTGATGCTTAGACCACTCGGATTTCACAATGGTTATGGGTCTGTTCATAGCTACGTTTAGGGTGTGATGCTCGCCCTTCACGTTTATCTTCTCAGGTGCCTTACAGACGATTCCATGTATCCTTAGTCGATTCAAGCTTTTGTCCCAAAGCACTTTTTCAACTTTTACCCCCAAAAAAACCGGTACTCGCTTCCCTCTTTTTGGACGTGCATAATGCGCTTCAACTCTTATTTCACGGGTAGTTCGCGCATGCACTTCGTCACCCTTAAGGATTATGTTATACAAGTGCCAGAGATCGTCTAAGCTGTCTGGCGAAACCTTCACAACGCCCTTTTTGATGTTCATCTTCAGAGTTTTCAAAACGACGCCTCCCTTTCGAGCTATAGTACACTATGCAATAGAAAAGCCATCATTAAAAAGCGTTGAGAATATAATGGTGCTTTACCCTTTTAGGAGGGAAAGACTAACCTCTCACGTCCGTGAAAGTTAGCAGATGGATGCCTAACGGCTGTTTTACTGCATCTGAAACACGAGCCGCAACAAGATACTTGATGCTTTTTTCATTCGCCACGTCTACAAGTCTTTGTGTAATCACACCATCAAAGACTACGGTGTCCACATCCTTGGTCTGTTGAAGTTTTTCCGCAAGTTTACTCACTGGCAGTCGCTCCATTTTTTTCATTTTTACATCAAACAAAACTGCTTCTAATGTTCCATCAAGTTCTTTGGTAACTTCAACAATTCGTTTTGGAACGAGTATCCTTTGGCGTTCTCGCGGTCTCTTAGCTTTGGGTTTTCTAATAGGTACTCTGTGCTGGAGGGCTGTCGCAATCTGTTTGGGAGTTAACTCCTCCACTTCCTTGCCTGAAGGAGCTCTAGCCACATATTTGACGTTGGTCACTTGTAGTAACTCTTTGAGTATGAGGTCTCCGCCTCTGTCTCCGTCTAGGAATGCTGTAGCTTCCTTTTCTTTGGACAGTTTTATGATGCTTTGCGGTATTTTGGCGCCTTCAACGGCTATGACGTTTTGTATGCCACATCTTAACAGGTTTATTATGTCGGCTCTGCCCTCGACGATTATTATTTCTTTTGCGCTTTCAATGTCTGGTCCAGCTGTTAGTTTTTCCGGTCCATATGCTTCAACTCTGGCTAGTCTTAAAGTTTCTGAGACTTCTCTAAAGATTTCCTCGGTGCCTGGAATGGCTTCGATGGTCCATTTGTGGAGGATTTCTTTTGCTCTCTTGATGATTGCCGTCCGCCTTGCGTTGCGTATGTCCTCGATTTTTTCGATGGCGACCTTTGCTGCGCATGGTCCTACTCTATCTATGCTCTCAAGGCTTGCTGCAAGAATGACTGTGGAGACTCGGTCTAAGCTAGTGGGGATGAGTAAAGCGCCTGTGGTTTTGTCTTTTCCCGATTTTAGCTGGATTTCTATTCTTCCGATTCTTCCTGATTTTTGGAGTTCTCGGAGGTCCAGTTCAGGTCCAAACAATCCTTCTGTTTGACCAAAAACAGCTCCGATTGCATCCGATTTTTCAACAACGCCATCTACTTCGAATTTCGCGCGGATCATATACTTTACAGTAATCGACTGTGATGTTCCCATCAACTTTCACCTCAATCAACAGAGTTAACCTCATCAATAAGATGTGCTTAGTCTTTAATTAGCTTGCACTTCTTATACTTTCCGAATCTGCCATCCACATTTAGTACGACCATTGGAATTGCAGAGTCTTCAGATTCTATTTCCACATTTTTTCTTCAAGTTTTCTAGGTATGTTGCCAAGCCTTCGATGTCTCTAACGTCTCGTCCCACAAGGCTTAGAAGTCCTTTCCAGAAAAACAGGTTGGGTTTAATTCTCATTTTTTCAAAATGTTGTACCAAGTGTTTGGTCCATTCTTTGCCGCGTCGATCAAAATCCATCAAAAGGATGACCTCATGTTTACTTCGCTTTTCTACTTCAACAAGGACATCGAGGAGGGACCTTCCAGAAGTTTTTGCTGAGATGATGTCGCCTTTTATCGCTAAATCGCGTAGGGTGTTGACGTCTTTTCGTCCTTCTACGATTATTGGAGTGCCTTTGGCTGATTCTTTTGCGAGTCTGTCCAGAAGCCTCAAAACTTTTTCTACTCGTTTCTTTAGGCTGGTTGACAACATTTTTACCTTGTGACGCCTATTTTCCTCATTTTTTCCAACATTTGTGGGTGTTTTTGGAAGTGGTCTCTAGCTGGCTTTAGGATTTCTATGAGAGCTTCTGCGACGCCGTTTTTTAGGTCGAGTGGATGAAGCTTACCTTCAACGTATGCTTTCTCTATCTCCCTAATGCTTTCAAAGATTTCCGGGCCTCCATATTTAGGTGGTCGCGGGATTTCCATAGTTTTCCTTTCCGTGAACACTGCATATTCAGTTAATTCAAGTACTGGGTTTCCTTGGGCTTGTTTAGGCGGGCAGTAGGCGGCCCTTATTTTTGTTTTAATCTCGTTTGGTGTGTCGTGAATGAATATGCAGCTTCCGGGTATGCTTTTGGACATTTTTGAGCTTATTTGCAGGTTTATGTTTGTGTTTTCATCGAATTTTCCTTTGGCTTTTTCTGGTTCTTGGAGTCCCATGAGTAGATGGGTATGGACGCACGCGGGTTTTTTTCTGTGAAGTTTGTCTGCGGCTTCTCTTGCTAGCATGTGGGCTTTTCTTTGATCCATTCCTGCGCATGCTACGTCGAGGTCTAGGTGGAAGATGTCTGCGGCCTGCATGCAGGGGTAGTACATCCAAGCGGTTTCAACGTCTGTTAAGCTCATTTCTCGACCCATGATGGGTAACGCTCGCCATGTTCTTTGAAGCGAGACGCTTTTGGCTATTCTGACAACTTTTTCCCAATATTCTATGTCTTTAGCTATGTCGGAAGCCCAGAGATACTGTACACTATCTGACTTGATTCCAAGCGCGGTGAAGCCTTGCTTGAAATATTCGCCGCAGATGCGGATGTTTTCCATGTTGCCGCCTAACTTGTTGTTTATCCATGAGTGCCAATCAGCGAGAAAAATGACGAATTTGAAGCCGGCTTTTATCATGTCTTTAATTTTTGAGCCGCAGACTAGGCCGAAACCGATGTGCATCAGACCGCTTAGTTCGAAGCCCCAGTAAGCTTTTGGCTTAGTCTTAGTGTCTAATAATACACGTAGCTCTTTAGGGGTTACAACCTCGTCTGTGTTTCTTGTAACAAGGCTTACCCTTTCTTCGACGTCCAAGTTTTACCGCCTGTTTTCATCTTTACTGTTAATGCACCGATGTCGGTTAACTTAAAAGTTCTTGTCGCGGGCGCTGTTTCCCACGTAACCTAACACTCAACCTCACAGCAGAGCCTTTTCGCTCCTCTCAGTTGGGCTCTCTCTGACGCGGGTTTAGGGAGCGCCCACGCCCACCGTGTCCCATGCCTGGGTAAACCCTATGTCACGGGTAGATGAAGCATCTGCCTCTGTTGGGTCCGTCTGCATGAGCCTTAGGGGGGTATCGGTGGGATTTCTTTAGGCTCATATCATTGCCAACAATAAGAATGGAAACGATGGAAATAAAGCTTCTTGAAAGCAGAAAGTAGATGTGCCAATAATGTTGCACTATAAGTTTCCTTCGAGGTCAATTTCGAACGCGCTTGTCGGGTTCTCTAGTTCAAAGTTGTTGAGAACTTCTGGATGGATTTCTCCTAAAATGCCTATTTTCTTCTGTCTAACATGGATTGCTGCTACTCGGCCCTCTAAGAAGCTTGGAGGTGTTGCTTCCTTGATCTTCCATCCTGTTAAGCCTAGGTTGGTGAGTAACGCTTCCGTGTAGGATTTTATTTCGGTGAAGTTTGCGGTTGGGTGTGAGGAGACAGCTGCCACGTGAAGTCTTCTTTCGCTGCGGGTTTCAGCTTTTTCTTTAATCTTTATCACGTCGGAAACTTCAAAGATTCGTTGAGGATAGCTTTCATGTCTGTTATCCGCTAGGTTCTTCATCAAACTGGGTAACAAATCCTCTCGGGCTATAGAATATTCTGTGGAGACGGGGTTTGCAAGTCTAACCATCTTGCTGATGTTCTTTCTCATTTTTTTATAATGAACTACTTCGTTTGTGAGAATGAAGTTCATCACTTCTGTGAAGCCTAGTCCAATCATGATTTGCCGAACATGGTTTGCCATTTCTTCTGCCTTATGCTGCTTGCCTGTCGTCACGGTTGTTGGCTTGGTTGGTTTCAATCTGAAATAACCGTAGCCGATAGCCACCTCTTCAACTAAGTCAACCTCGTGCAATATGTCGGTTCGATAGGCGGGAATTGAAACCTCTAAGACCCCCTTACCCACTTTCTTCGCATCTAACCTACACTTCCGAAGGCTCCGTACAGCCTGCGACTCTGAAAGTTTGAGTCCTAGCAACTTGTTAGCGTAGCTGATTCTTAACTTCATTTGTTGAGCTGTTAGATCAGGAGAAACCACGGTGTGATCTGGATACTTGACTCGAACACTTTCAACGGAGCCACCCATATCTGCTAGAGCGGTGACTAGAACGTTCATGCTTCTAGCTAACGCGTTGATGTCGGGACCAGTTACATCGATAAATAGATTTTGCGTTAGGCTGTCAACTCGTGTCAATTCACCGTTGATAATGGGCGGCATGGAGAGAACTCTTCCTTTCCTATCGATAAGTAATGGATATCTAGGAGCCCAATCCACCAAGTATCGATACGCTTTGCCCTTTTCATGCTCTTCCAGTATTTCCTTCAGACTCATTTCTGTTGTTTTGTCCAGTGGAACAAATTTGGCTGTGTTTGGGTCGCCAGTTGTGTATGTGAAAGGGGTTTGAACCCTGTCTAAGTTGTGCACACCAATTGAGGCTTTTTTTCGGTCTCTGCCTATGCCCCAGTGGAGGTCTTCCTGCATTTCCATAAGTTCCGCTATCGAATCCACGTCAAGCCTTATGTTACGTATAACTGCACCTAGTATATGAGGTCTAACGTTGGATACTGTTGAGTCCACGTTTACGACGATTTTTCCTTTTTGCACCTTATATTTGGGTAATCCGGTTTTCCATTCCAGAAGTCCGCAAAACGCCCTTGCCACACCAGCATAGCTGGAGAAGTCTATGCGATTGGGGTTAAATTCGATTTTTACATAGTCTGGTCCAGTTTCTTCTAAGCTGGTGCCAAGCCAAGGAAGCCATTTAGCCATTTCCTCTACAGTAATTGATCGGCCAATGAACGAGCAGAAGCGGTTTTTGTTCAGGACGATTACCGGCATACCGGGCTCCTCCTTATCCAGCCGAGGTCATTTTTATATAAGAATCGAATGTCGTCCACTCCAAGTTTCAGCATAACTAGGCGTTCTAATCCGCCTCCCCAAGCTAACACAGGGTGTTTGATGCCGAAGGGTGCGACAACTTCTGGGCGAAATATGCCCATTCCACAAAGTTCAATCCATGTTTTAAGTTCTGGAACGTAAGCTGTGGCTTGCGCCGATGGTTCCGTATAGGGGAAGTAGCTGGGCCAAAATTCGACTCTCTTCAATCCGAGTTTAAGATAAAACTCTTTCAATGTTCCTATCAAGTCTCGTAAGGTTACGTTCTTATCCATGATTATGCCCTCAATTTGATAGAGTTCTGCGAGATGTTTATAGTCCAGTCTCTCGTTGCGGTATATGCGGTCTACTGAAAACACCTTTACCGGCGGTTCTCTATGTTCGGCGAGGTAGTGGATCGTAACTGCAGTTGTGTGTGTCCGCATTATGAGCTTCTTAGCTTCTTGAGGACCCCACTTGTATTGCCAACCTCTTGATCCAGTTATCCATCCGTTCTCATGCGTTTTAGCGACCGCGTCTACAAAGTTTTTTCTCGGCAATCTGCCTTCTTTTGGTTGTGCCAAATAGAAGGTGTCCATCATCTCTCTGGCTGGATGATCTTGAGGCTGGAACAAGGCGTCGAAGTTCCAAAAGGCTGTTTGAACAATAGAACCTCTAATCTCAGTGAAGCCCATCTCAAGAAAAGCCTCTCGGACCATCTGGATTATTTCTTGCATCGGATGAATCTTTCCAGGATACACTACTGGGCCTGGCGCGGTTACGTCAAACTTTCTGAGTTTCACCTTCTGCCACTTTTTGGATAGGATGAGCTCAGGAGTTAGTTGGCTGACTTCCTCAACCGCTTTTATTCCACGTTTAACCAGTTTCCACCCAGTGTCAGTCAACTCCAGTTCTCTCAAGGTTTTTTCGTCCATTTCTATGAGTTTTCGTTTCTTCAAAACGTAGGCTGCACTTTTCATTTCTTTGCTTATGCTTTCAATGATCAACGAACCTTTTTCCTGCAAAAGGCTTAGAAGCTTTTCGTCAACTTCCATCGGAGGTTCCCCGGATGTTTTCAACATGTTTCCTTTCATGGTCACCCAGTTCTTACGGTGCAACCACCCTGACGCTATGGTTGTGAAATCCTCCTCTAGCGCTGCTTCGTTGACTGTTTCCTCAACGGTTGCTTCACCTCCAAGCTTGATTAATGCACGGATCGAACGTCTTTCCGGAAGCCCCTTCTCTGCGTGCTGTTTTCCTTCCTCGCTTAGCGCGATAGTCGTCTGCTTCTGTTCATGGATTTGTAACAGCTTCTTTGTAGAGAGAGAAAGTGCCGCGCGCATTACGGCTGCGTGCGCTAAGCCGCTGGTTTTGACGATCTGAGCAACAGGGCTTCTTCCTCCAAGTTTCTCCAATGTCAACATAGTTTTTTGTTCATTTTCTCTAAGTTCACTCATCGTGCAGTAACCATCCAGAACTTGTTATTTTCTACTCTGCTATATTGATGAATAGAGTGATTTAACACAATAAAAAACCCTCTATGGCTTTCAACAATGCCGAGATGCCTTTCACTATTTAAAAGCGAGCTTAGAGACCGAATTACGGAAATTGGCAGGGCATCCCTTCCACCAACATTACTGCATGATAAAAAGATTATTTATATCTTATGTATTCGGCAATGTTGAAAACTGTGGGGGTCTAGGCGACTTTCAATATCTCGCGTGCCTTATCAACAAATTTACTGTGTCTTCGTTTATGCTCTTTCACGAAGCGCAAGACGATTTCGATTGTTCGCTCCTTATGTTCCCCACATAGGAGTTTACCGCTTTTACAGTCATGATACGCTTCAACGATTTCATCGTCATCTTCTACAAACTGGTACATGCACAGCTCATATATTGGGCAAATCTCGGGAATCCCACCGAGCTTCTGCTGCTCCTTAACAGTTGGTCTTCCACCCGTGAAAGCGTTCGAAATTTTTTTCGCAATGGTTTCCGGTTTTTCGTGTAACGTGAAGTAGCCCATAGGGTCTCGTTTGCTCATTTTTGGTGATCCATCTAACCCTTTCATGATTTTGTGAAGGGTTGAAGAAGGAGGAATAAAATTGTACTTACGGCGGAACTTATTTGCAAGATCCCGCGTGAACCGTATATGAGGGTCCTGATCTATTCCAACTGGCACAACTGTTGGTTTCGGACCATCAAAATCTTGAAGTTGTGGCATCAAGATGTCTCCAGCCTGTATTAGAGCTGACAGGTAAAGTCCAATGTGACGTTCACCATAAATGGCTTTCATTGTGGCCAAGGTTGCCCCTCTGGCAAAAACTATGGCCAGATCCTTCACACGCTGTTCTTTATACTGGCGATAGATGCAGCCCTGCTTTGGATCAAACCCTAAAGCGAGTAGGTCTGCAATGTTGCCTACCGCAAATTTCTCGCTCTTTTCAAACGGAATTTTATTATCTTCATATGCCTCTACATCTGCGATGCAGTAGAAAGCTGTTGCTCCTTGTTGTTGGAAATATATAACCTCACGTGCGGTCATAAGAGTTCCCAGATGGAACTCTCCAGTTGGTTTAATGCCGCTCATCACGGCGAATGGTTCATTGCTTTTCATAGCGTCTAGCAATCGTTCGAAATCTCTGTGTCCAAAAACCACATTACGTCTCATGTACATGCTTGGATTGGGTATTCGATCCAATAGAGGCTTTAACGGTTGAATCCCGAACTCTTTATAGAGACGCTCATAGTCTTCGATTATCGTTGTTCCAAAAGGATCAAGCACCGTTTTTGTACTATTCATCGCTGACAACTCTTAAAGCCCTCGCAACTTGCTTTAATTCGACAGAATTGAAGGGGTTCTTCATAAGATTTACTGACAAAAACAAAAATGGTAGGTTGCACTCGGGTTAATGCCATTCCAAGGCGGTCACCTTGTTAAGTTAATGCTATGGAATACTTAAGGTTTCCCGAAACATGTATACTTAAGAAACAGTAAACACAAATAATTCGCACAACAATTCAAGTTAAATTTCAGATGAGATGATTAGGTTGGAAATCGGGAAAGATGATGTTGCTTTATCTTCAGCGTATAGGTTGTTGCATCCGAAGCATGTTGTATTGGCGAGTTGCGTAGACAGAGCAGGTAAGGCTAATGTAATAACTCTGGCTTGGTGTATGCCTGCATCCATTCACCCTCCGTTACTTGTCATAAGCATTGCTCCAAAAAGATATTCTCATAAGTTGATTGAAGAAACCAAAGAATTTGTAGTTAATGTTCCGACGATGGACATTCTCAAAGAAACTCTGTTTTGCGGTAGAAGAACAGGAAGAATATATGATAAGTTCAAGGAAACACGGTTAACCCCGTTACCAGCTAAGACGGTTCAGCCACCTATTATTAAGGAGTGCGTGGCGCACCTAGAATGCAAATTACATCAACAAATTACCACCGGTGATCACACACTCTTTGTCGGCGAAATCTTAGCAGCCTACGCTGACGAGGGAATCTTTAACGGAAAATACAACCTTCGCAAGGTGAAACCAGTCTACCACATGGGAGGAGACGACTTCACAACGCTTGTTCCAGAGATAATCACGCCTCGCATACAAACAGATCAAAAAAGGCGAAAATGATGACAGAGCTTTCTGAAGGCGCGCTAGAAAAATATCAGCAGGCTGGAAAAATCGCCCACGACGTTCGAGAAATGATGAAGAGAACCGTTCATGAGGGCATGCCGATCATTGATGTATGCGAAAAAGCAGAGTCTTTGATTAAGAAAAAGGGGGGGAAGCCCGCGTTTCCCTGCAACGTGTCTATTAACGAAATCGCAGCTCATTACACCTCTGCTCCAGAAGACAAGGGAACAATTCCCGAAAATAGTCTCGTCAAGGTAGACCTCGGCGTTCACGTAGATGGATACATCGCGGATACCGCTGTAACAGTGTGTCTCAATCCTGAATACGAGAATCTTGTAAGCACATCGGAAGCAGCTCTTAAAAAAGCCGTTGAAACGCTTCGCCCAGGACTGTTTACATCACGGTTCGGGTCTGTGGTTGAAAAAACAATCAAGTCCCGTGGGTTTAAACCTGTATCGAACCTTACCGGACACCTGATTCAGCGATACTCGCTACATGCAGGGAAATCTTTGCCTAACGTTTTTCACATTTCCACTTCTAGAATAGGTTTGGGGGAGGTTTATGGTGTTGAACCATTTGTAACACTTGCCGATGCTGCTGGCAAAATTAAGAGCGGTTTTGAGGCTTACATTTTTCGGTTTTTGAAGCATAAATCCTTGAAGAATCCTTACGCCAAGCAGCTTCTCGGTTACATTGAGGAAAACTTTTCTATTCTTCCATTCGCAGAGCGGTGGCTTCGTGGATGTTTGCCATATGACCATTTTAATGCTGCGTTCTCGGAGCTCCTCTCGTCAAAGAGTTTGATGTCTTATCCTGTGTTTATAGAAGCAAGCGGAAAACCAGTGGCTCAAGCAGAACACACGGTTTTGATCGTAGAAGACGGATGTCTTGTGTTAACCTAGCCCCATCTTTTCTTCTTTTCTTTAACCTCGCGAAAGATGGAAGTAATCTTCGTTTTCTCCTTACATTTCGGGCATTCTTCAGTTTCTTTGAAAATGAAGTCTCCCCGTTCGAAGTCTCTGATATTCTTGAACCCACATTTTTGGCATAGAATTGTAGTGGCTATTCGTGGGGGTCTAAAGGCCAGCTTCAACGCTCTTCTTCTTGTTTGAAACACCATATATGTCGATAGTGCAAGTCCTGAAACTCCTATTAACACGAAAAAGTATACATTCTCAATTTCTCCAAGCATATACGCGTCATATGCTTGAAAAAACGCGGCGATTGACAAGGCAAGGGTAATAAAAACTATTGCAAGGAAAAAGAAAGAAAACTTTTTCATCGAGGGCGCCGTTTCACTCATTTTTTCCACCTACTGTCCAATTCCTATGGTGTTCCCTATGCCTGCTATTATAAGTGAGTCACCCTTTTTCGTTCTTTCCAGGATCAACCGTTTGATTCGTTCAATGGCTGTGTCCGCGGCGCCGAATATTTCTTTTCGCATCGGAGAAACGGCGTCTCCAATATCTTCTTTAATGATAACCGCGTTTACTGGAATCTTGTATTTAAGCACCGTTTCCTCCACCTTATACTGTTCGACTCCGGGTCCTCCAATTGCCACGCCCACACCTTCAGCTACTTCTCCAGTTTTCTCTCCCTCAAGCTTTTGAGCAGCGTCTATCACAATTAATGTGACGATTTTTCCTCCATTTTCTTCAATAATATTCTTCATAGCCTCCCCAGGCTTGCCAACGTTTCCGCCCGGGCCCTCTGCCTTTAAAACGTATGCCGTTCGGCCCTCTAGGGGCACGGTGGCCACGACAACGTCTTTGGCGATTTTTCTTTTCTTATGTCCCTGCATCAGCTTGGCAGCGACAAGTGCACCAGCTCCGTCGCCTATGGGTTGACCACTACTGAAGGCTTTTAGGGCGCTGGCGAAAGCTTCTGCTTCTTTCATTATGAGGGGTAAAATCATTTGAATCTGCATGATGATGTAGAGGCTTAATGTTTTTTTGCCGAGCAGGTAGAAATGTCTTATGACCTTGTAGATTATGTTTAAAGCGAGAGCGGCCTCCAATGTGTTCTCCAGATTATTTACTTGAGTTTTATCTGCTTCGGGTGCCATAAGCTTCACTTCATCTTTAAACCGTGTGTCTCGAACATCCAGTATGTGTTCTAGCTTCCAGACTATGCCCGAGGGATCCATATTTTGAGGTGCTATAGCTATGTACTCTAAAAATTGGTCAACTTTTGGGGTTGGGTCTTCCTTCGGCTTTCCCAATTCTTTTATAGTGGCTATGGCTGTCTTCCGTCCTTTGTCTCTTATCAATTTGAGGCGGAACAAGGAGCTTTGAACTTCTCTCAGCATGACATACATTTGAATGCGCTGTCCATAAAACATGAAAACAACAAAGAATGCTAGCCAAACTATCTGAATAATCCAGCCTAGAATGTTGTCCTGCGGAAACAGCTGTGAAACTTCTGGAATCATGTTATTCGTTTTTCTCCTCAAAGTAGACAATACATAGTCGGTAATAAATTTTGAGTATTTTCTCTCGTGAATTTTGTGAAACTGAAATGTGGGGCTGCCAGCTTTCCCGGCTTCGCATGGCCGAAGACCACACTAACACCGGAAACGGAACGCGGTTTAACTTCTGAGTTCGGAATGGGATCAGGTGGGTCCCGTGCCCTATGGCCGGCATACCCCACTACCTTTGCTGAATATGAGTTCATTAAGTTTTCGCTACACTGAACTGTAAAATTGATTTTGATGAAGAATCCTTTCAAACTCTATTGGAATTCTATAGTGGACGAACGGGGATTATTGTGCGCGTGCATATCTGAAAAAAACCCCCTTCTATTTCACGGTGTCCAAAAAACTGATAGTTACTGCTACGCTAAGTGAGAAATCTATATATTTCAAGCTTGTAAAGTCTGGTTTGTGGGGTCGTAGTCTAGCTACGGTTTGTCTGAACGATAAGCCGCTAGAAAGGAATGACGACGGGCTCCAGAACAGGAAGTTCACGGGTTTGCGGACCACTATGGTGGAATGAAGAACTTCTGGAGCGGTGAAGAAACCCGTAGGAGCAGAGATGAACTGTTCCGGGTAAAGGTCGTCGGTTCAAATCCGGCCGACCCCACCAATTTTTTATTTCGTTTTACACTCACCTGCAAAATCTGTGTTACTTGTAAGTCATTATCGGCTTTCCTAGAATTTCTTTATCAAGTTTAACTATGCCTAATCTGGCTGCACATGCATGCAGGGCACGTTAGTTGCTTCGGCGACGGCGGCTATTTTTCTCGCTTTCAATATCCCTCCGCTTTTCACGAGTTTGATGTTGATTAGGTCTGCTGCTTCCTTTCTTATGACGTACAAGGCATCTTCTGGTGAATGGATGCATGCAGAAATTGGTGGGGCTGCCCGGATTTGAACCGGGGTCCCGAGAGCCCAAGTCTCAGAGCCTAGACCAAGCTAGCCGACAGCCCCTCACTAAGCGGTGTCAGTGAAACTCAAACTATAGTATTTTATGAACGGCGATTTCTTAATATTTATCTTCCGAACGGTTTAATTTAAACAATCTTAAAGGGTTTAAATGTCTATTGTGGCCTCCGTTGCCTAGTCGGTTAGGGCGTCAGCCTTGTAAGCTGAAGACCCCGGGTTCGAATCCCGGCGGAGGCTCCACTTCTGGTTTTGCATGTGTGCGAATGGCATGTTCCAAATTCGTATTGACAGCATGCCTACACGAGCGAAAAATTGAAATCTGGTTAGTGCCGGGGGCGGGATTCGAGCCCGCGACTTCTGGGCCCCTTAATAAGAGATGTGCTCTCCAGATTATGAGTCTGGCGCCCAAACCAGGCTAGGCTACCCCGGCTATCCATGTCTTCATCAAAATGCAATTGGCGTAGCAAAGATTTAACTGTTTATGCATAGCGGCTACTTGCTTTCCAGCTTCTGAACTGTTCCGACGCGAGTCCCCACGTAAACAATATCAGCCATCTCAATAAATAATCCTGTTTCAATTACGCCGGGAATCGATTTCAGCTGTGAATCCAGTTTTTTTGGTGTGTTGATATGTCCGAAGTCGACGTCGACGATGAAGTTGCCGTTGTCCGTTACAACTGGTCCAACCTTGCCTTTCGCTTCTCGTAAAACGGGTTTCCCGCCCTTCTCTTGCATTTTCAACATAACTGTCGGCAGAGCAAACGGTAACACCTCAACAGGTACCGCGCAATTCGCTCCTAGTTTTTCTGTCAGTTTTGTTTCATCTGCCACTATTACAAATTGCTTTGTGGCTGAGGCAACGATTTTTTCTCTTGTTAACGCTCCGCCCATTCCCTTGATTAGGTTTAGTTGTCTGTCAATTTGATCTGCACCATCTATCGTCAGATCCAACTGTGAGTGCTCATTTAATGTTGTCATTGGAATGCCACAGTGTACCGTCAGCATCATGGCTTGATGAGACGTTGGGACCCCTAAAATCCGCAGTTTTCTTTGTTGAATTCTTTTCCCTATCTCTTGAATGGCGTAGGCAACCGTGCTACCACTGCCTAATCCAATTGTGAAGCCGTCTTTGACATGTTTCACCGCTTCTGCGGATGCTTTTTTCTTAGCCTCTTCTCTCCAGCCCACGTTTTCACGCCTCAACCTCGATCTGTCCCAGCCTTTCTAAAACCTTCTCCACCTCGGCTGTAATCTCTTCAATCCTTTTCTCAGCCTCAGTTTTGCTTGGACGTGAAGGTCGTTTACGTTCTCTTTTCGTCTTTTTTTCTGGCAGTGTGAGAGTTGGAGCTGGAGCGGGAATTGGGGCTTCTTCTACCAGTTCTACTCCGAGGTGTGACCTTACATCTTCAATCTTTTTGTTCAGTTCGTCGAAGCGGTCATTAAACAGTTTGATGAGGTCTCCTTGCATCGCTTCTAGTTCGTGTAAGGCAACGACTGATTCGTCTCGGGACATCAAGTCTTTGATTTTCATCATTCTATCTTTGTATCCTTGCGCTAGGAGGTCTCGCTCTTCTTCGCTTATTTTTCCCTCTACTTGAGCCTCATAAAGACGACGTATGGCGTAGCTGAGAATCTCCCTTTCTAGATTTAGCATTTTGAGTTCTTTCTGCGCCTTTTGAGTTTCATCCGCAGTTACAGTGTGCTCTATTCTCTGTGGCCACCTTTCAGCGACTTCAGGCGTTTCCAGCGGTTCTTTCTTCTTCTTTTCTCCACTTCTCATTGCGTAAAATGTGATTAAAGCCACTGAAACTGCTGCTACCGCGAGGATTATGTAGGGCCAAAGCCAGAGGTCAAAGGGCACAGTGGTTCCCTCTACAACATATCATGATTTTGTCACGTTACGTATATAAAGTGTGTGAGGGTGGAGCCTCGGGCGGGATTTGAGCCCGCGACCTCCGCCTTTTCGGAACTTTACCAAGGCGATGCCCTACCAACTAGGCCACCGAGGCTCTGGTGAATATTTTAGGGTTTCTCGGGTGTTTAAAGAGTTTTGTTTATGTGCGCATGTGCGAGGCGCTCTACAGAGGGGGGAGTTTGGAAATGTTTTATTTTTGGTTCATACCTTAAGATAGGTGTGGCGGGGGTTTCCAAGCCTGGTCTAAGGAGCGAGGCTTAGGACCTCGTGGCGAAGGCCTTCGTGGGTTCAAATCCCACCCCCCGCACTCAAATTCTGCTTGGTTAAGCTTGCTCTAGGAAAACAAGGGGCCTACGATGTTATGTGCACCCAATAATTTGAACAAACGTTTACGAGTGAACAAGCACTTTTGATTTTGGTTGAAACTTAAGGGCTTTCAGTAAGTCGTTTCGGCTATGTGTCTTTGAACTGTTTCTTGTAGAGGCGATGGTACATTCCTTTCTTTTTCATGAGTTCTGTATGATTTCCTTCCTCTACGATTTTTCCTTCGTTGATAACTACGATGTTGTCTGCGTTCCTAACGGTGGAAAGTCTGTGGGCAATAACGAGTGATGTTCTATTTTTGAGGAGAACTGTGAGAGCCTTCTTTATTTTTAGTTCGGTGTATGGATCAATGCTTGATGTTGCCTCATCTAGAATTAGGATTGGAGGGTTGCCTAGAAGAGCTCTTGCAAAAGATACCAGCTGCCTTTGCCCAACGGAGAGTCTGACGCCCCTTTCACCGACATCGGTCTCGTATCCTTGCGAAAGGCTGTTTATGAATTCGTGGATTCCAACAGTCTTTGCAACCTGTTCAACCTCGTCATCGGATGCGTCGAATTTCCCATATTTTATGTTTTCCACGATTGTTCCGGAAAAGAGGAAAGGCTCCTGTAGAACGACTCCCATCTGTTTGTGAAGAGAATTCAGGGTTACTTCTCGAATGTTGTGGTCATCAACTGTTATGGTTCCTTTCTGAGGTTCATAGAATCGGCTGAGAAGCTTCACAATCGTGCTCTTTCCAGCTCCTGTTGGACCTACAAGGGCTAGTGTTTTTCCCGGTTCAACGTGGATGTCTATATCTTCTAGTACGGGGCGAGCTGGATTGTACCCGAAGGTTACATGGCTAAAAACGATTTCTCCTTTTACATGTGAAAACTCAATTGCCTCTGGAGCGTCTACGATTTCGGGTTTTGTATCAAGAGTGATGAATATTCTTTCTGCGGCAGCCATCGCTGACTGAACGGTGTTGTAGAATATTGTCAAATTTACTATTGGTCCAAAAAACTTGGTTATGTAAAGGAGAAAGGCTATGATTATTCCCACCGTTATTCCTCCGCCTATGACTAACATTCCACTGAACCACAAGACAGCACACGTTCCAATAGCTACAACTATTTGCACCGCTGGCATTAGAAGAGCAAAGAGCTTACCAGCTTGAACGTTGGCTTGAAGGTTTTCCACATTTGCTTGCCTAAAATCTTTCATAGCATCTTGCTCTCTTGCAAAAGACTGGATTTCTCTCATACCTGAAATGCTCTCTTCAAACCTACTTGTGACAACCGCTATTTTCTTCCGCGTTGCTCTGTAAGCCCTTCTAAGTCTAGATTGGAAGACAAACAGCAGTAATAAGAGAAGAGGTATAACCGAAAATGCGGCTAAGCTCAGAGGTACGCTTAGCCAAAGCATTATCGCTACGATACCTATAAGGGTAAAAACGTCACTGATCAAAGTAACAACCCCTTGAACAAATACCTCGCTCAAAGTGTCTGTGTCATTGGTAACCCTTGAGATTAGTTCACCAGCTTCAGATCGATCGTAGAAACTGAATGAAAGCTCCTGAAGATGCGAAAACAATTGAGTTCTCATTTCGTTCACCATGTTTTGTCCCATCCAAGACATCTGATATGTCCGCTGATAGTTAGAGACCCAATTGACGAGATAGATGCCAACTAGAATTACAGATATGAATGTTAGTCCGGTAAGGTCGCCGTTTGCCATGTAGCTGTCAACGGCAACTCCAAGGAGATAAGGAGGCAAAAGCCCCGTTAGAGATACAGCAACCACGGCGACTACTGTAACTATGAATCTCCGCTTATACTTCAGTAGGTAGCTGAGGAGCCTCGCCATTAACACTCTATCTGAAATCTTTCTTGTGTATCTTTTTTCTTCGTAATCCAAGCCAAGTCTATGCCTGTGCCTAGGTCCACGCCCCGCATGGTATGCCGTTATTGCTTAATCTCCTCCTGTTTCGAGGATGCATGCTCAGACATGGCTTCAACAATTGGCTTCTGCGTTTCATACAGAGTCTGATAAATCTGATAATAGGCGCCCTTCTTCACCATAAGAGCCTCGTGGGCACCCTCTTCCACAATCTTTCCTTTTTCAAGAACAATGATTTTATCGGCGTTTCTGATGGTTGAAACTCGCTGAGTGATTACAAAGGCGGTTCTGTTTTTGAGCAAGGTCTGTAAAGCCTGCTGAATCTCATACTCCGTTTCCACATCAACGCTTGAAGTTGAATCGTCTAAGATGAGTATCCTTGGATTCGTCAGCAGAGCCCTTGCTATAGCTACTCTTTGTCGTTGACCACCTGAAAGGGTTACTCCTCTCTCTCCAACCTTTGAGTCATAGCCGTGGACCAAGGTTGAAATGAACTCGTGAGCTCTTGCAGCTTTTGCTGCCGCAACTATTTCGTCCATTTTAGCTCCTGGTCTACCATAGGCTATGTTCTCCCGTATTGTCATGGAAAAAAGAAATGTTTCCTGCGCAACTATACCTATTTGTTCTCGGAGAGACTTGAGCTTGACATCTCTAACATGGTATCCGTCGACCGTGATTTTTCCTGAGGACACGTCATAAAAACGAGGGATAAGGCGGATAATAGTGCTTTTTCCAGAACCTGTTGCTCCCAGAAGGGCTACGGTTTCTCCAGGTTTTGCTTCAAAGGTTATGTTCTCCAAAATAGGTCTACCCTTCTCATAACTGAAAGATACGTTGTCAAACCTCACATGTCCTTTCAATTCGGGAAGTGCCAAAGCGTCTGGTTTTTCTTTTATCTCCATTTCAGCATCCACAACTTTGAAGATTCTGTTGCCAGCGGCCATGGTTAGGTGATAACCTGAAATGAACATACCAAAGAAACGCATAGGCATAACCAGCATCGCTAGATATGCGTTAAACGCAACTAAGGCCCCAATAGTCAATGTCCCCATGATCACTTCGAATCCTCCACGCCAAAAGATTATGACTATGCCTAATCCGATGAGAAAACCTACGAGAGGTATGTAGAACGCCCTAATCCTGGCTGAGGCTAACGCTGTTTGAAAGTACCTGTCATTCTTAGACACAAACTTGTTTCTTTGAAAGTCTTCTTGCGCAAACGCTCTTACAACTCTGATTCCTGCAATGGCTTCGTGTAAGACAGAGGTTAAGCTACCGTATTGCTCACGCATCTGTGTAAAGAGTGGCCGTATCTTTTTCCCAAACAAATAGAAAGTGGCAAATATACAAGGCATTATGGGCAAAAGGAAGATGGTGAGCGTATTGTTGATGGAAAACATTGTATACAACGTTACAGCGAGAAGAATTACGGACTTCATGAGAAAAGTTAGGTGGAAACCTAAAAACCTACGTATTCTATCCATGTCAGTTGTCACTTTTGACAAGAGCTGGCCTGTGTGAGTTTTATCGTAAAACGCAAAGCTCTGGTTTTGCAGAGAAGCAAACACATCGTTCCTGATGTTATAAATCACTTTCTGAGAGAAGTAAGCGTTTGCATAACGCTGGACGAAGGAAAACAAGCCAACTACTACTGTGAGACCTATTATTTCCAACATTAAAATAAAAAGTACACTTTTGCCTAATTCAACATCTAATTTACCCTCGGCAAGAGGAACAATAACGTTGTCAATCGCTGCTCGGGTTACAAGAGGAATCTGCACACTCACAATTGTGCTGATAAGCATGCAAACTACACTGACTAGGAAAAGCGACCAATTCTTTGAGATATACCGACAGATACGTGTAAAAGTGCCCATTCGTACAGACGCCTTTTTTGCGTTATAGTTCTTTACAGTCATGTTTCTTTAATGTTTCACTTATATCACGTATTCTCCATTTGCTTTTTGCCAGTGGATTTATCGAAAACCCCACCCTGCACCTTGGAATTAACCATTTTTGTTTCCGGTCTGTCAGATATGAAATAGTTTAAATTTCCATTTCAGCCTCAATAGTGAACAATGACTTGAGGTGGTATAATTGGACGATTTGTTGAACATCTACGTGCTGAACCTACTGATTACGCTGGCCATGTTCGTCATCCTAGTGTTTCGGGCATGGATAGAACTGAAAAACTACAAGCTCATGTGGAAGGAGATAGAGTGGAGAAGGACCTATGAGGCGGTGGGTAGAGTGTTAAGAGCGGAGAAGGACTTGTTCACCGGAGTTGAGGGCGGGAAAGAATTGTACGACATCCTTTGTGAAATGTTCATGGCGACGAAAAGCTAGTAGGTTTCGCTTAATGTTCAGGGAAAATGCCAGTTCACAATCATTTTCTTCGGTGCACTAGCTTTTTCTCTTCCATATCGAAGTATGGGTTTTGTTAGATGTCTCTGAGACCGTTGGGAAGTGATGTAAAGTCCTTTTTTTAGAACCCGCTTATTTTTGACAGCCACCTTCTTCAGTTTAGAGGAGCGAAAGCCACATTTATCGCATCTAAACCCTTTTTCTTTACCCATAGACTTCATCCGCTTGCTACAGTGAGGACACTTTGGGTTAAAGAAAGAGATTTTGGGCGCAAGCTTTAGAATTCGTATCTTTTCAAGGTTTATTGTGACTGGATGCTTTGATGAGGCTTGGCGAACACCGCCATAGGCTTCGATGAGGTCTCCAGCAATTAGTTTTTTAGCAACCTTTCGAAGAGTCCCCGTCGGTTCATATGCCGCGCAATCAGCCTTTCCGTTTTCATCTTTTATTGTAAAAATGACATGTCCCCCAGGGATAACTTCAGGCTCCTTAGCCAAGTCTCCTTGAACAACTACTGGATTAAACGGCTGTATTTCGCTGATTGAATTAATTCGCCGTAGGTGAGCGTCGGTTCCATGGTTCGTGCGAAAAATCACCCACCTCTCAATTGGTTCCTGTGAGTGAACTATCTCATGGGCTTGTTTAACGGCTTTCGAATTCTCCCCTCGGATACCGTAGAGAATCGGGTCTGGGCCTCTTGGTGTTATGAGGATTCGATCGGTTTCTGGGTCTACGTTGTTGAAAGTGAGAGGTGATGTTTTCTCGTTCATTTCCCTGATGGACGCGGCTTGTATTCTTCGGGGTGTCCCGCGATTTTTCAAGGTTCGATACGTTATGGCTTCGTACGTGTGATCTTTTTCCAGCGTTTCTCCGATTGCGGCTAGTCCTCCGATGATGCCGCGTCCGTTCTTGAAACCCACGGCTTCTGCTCCAAACATTTTGACGAGTTTCAAGGCTTCCGTCATTTTCACAATACCCTGTATCGTCCTTTTGGCAAAAGTTCTAAGCTCGCTTGGTATGTTGTTAAAAAAGAAAACGATGCCTGGATCCGTGCCAGTATAGCTTAGATCCGCGTTTTTTTCAACTGTGTCAATTGTGGTTTCTATGATTTCTTCTACGAGTTCTTTGTTGCATCGGATTCGTAGGCAGAGGGCGCCGTTTCCTCGTGTTTTCCATGGAACGTTTGGGTTGAGTCGGATGAGGTTGGGGTAGTCGGTGAAGGAGGCACCTATCTGATGCAGTTTCACGACGAGAAGCGCAGCTACATAGGTGGTGCACCCCATTTTCGGCGAATCAGTGTCGTCGAACCCTATGTGCATCGTAATCATTGATTTCAACTCAGCATTTACCCTGAAAGAACAAGGGGTAATAAGAACTTTAAGCTATGAAAAAACCGTTTCTTCGGTCGATTAAGCATAAAGGAAAAAAGGAAGATGGTGGTGGAACTAAGATTTTTCTTCAATCACAATCATCGTCAAGGTAGATCGAACTTTGTCTAGTCGGCGCACATGCCATGTCACAGTCTCTTTGAGTTTATCCATCGTGTCAGCTGTAATCTTTGCTACGACGTCGTAGACGCCGTAGACCGCGTTGGCTTCTACTACGCCTTTGACTTTTCTGAGTGAATTAAGAACCTCGGTTTCCGAGCCTATCTCAGTGTTTATCAACACGAAAGCAGTTGGCATATTTAATCCTCCATGGCTTTATGATTAGTTTATGCCCTAAAATATTTTTGCTTACAAAATGGTTATTTCCTTTAGCAAACTATAGAGAGAGTTGTGGCAAGGGATATGATAAATGATAGGATGATAACGAGCAGGGAGATGCGCGCCTTGGAACTGAGCTCCGAGTATTTTGGAGTTTCAAGGCTACAACTGATGGAAAACGCTGGACAAAGCATCGCTGCTGAAGTAGCCTCTCGGTTCAAACCCGACAAGACAAGAGTCACCATTTTCTGCGGTTCAGGCGGAAACGGAGGAGACGGCTTTGTTGCGGCGCGCCACCTCGTATGTTTAGGTTTTAGAGTGGACGTAGTTCTCGCCGGAAAATCTGAGGATACTATGAATGAGGAGACATGGAAGAACTGGCTTACACTGCAGGCACTGAAGGATGTCGTTGCCTTACATGAAGTTTATGACTCTTCACTTGTCCCAAGCGTGAAGGCTGACGTTGTCGTGGACGCTTTGCTTGGGATAGGTTTGAAGGGAGCTTTGCGCCCACCTCTCTTGCAGTTAGTAAGAAAAATCAACAAAATGAAGGCATTTCGTCTTTCCGTAGATGTGCCCACTGGACTAGACTCGGATTCTGGCAGCGTCTTCGACGAAGCAGTTAGAGCTGACTTAACGGTTACGTTTCATAGAGTGAAACCGGGTTTGGCGAAGGCAAAGGCGAAAAAACATGTAGGAGAGCTGCTTGTCAGAGGCATAGGTTTACCCCACGAGTTTGAACGGTTCGCGGGTCCTGGCGACGTTTCGATACTAACTAAGCCCCGTCTCGCCGAGGCTCATAAAGGTGATTTTGGCAGGCTCTTAGTGGTGGGTGGAAGCGAGGTATTTTCAGGTGCGCCCGCCCTCGTGGCTCTGGCAGCCCTTCGCACAGGAGTGGACTTGACTTACATCGCAGCTCCGCAAAAAATAGCCCACACGATTTCGTCGATGTCTCCTGACTTGATTACGGTGAAGTTGGAAGGTGAACATCTTAACCCTCGCAATGCGTCGGTCATCAAACGGTATATGGAGATGTCGACTGCAGTTGTCATGGGGCCAGGTTTGGGGCTTCACAATGAAACCAGAGATGCTGTGATGAAGATTTTGGATATGATGGAGGAAGAGAAAGCTCCGCTGTTGCTAGATGCTGATGGGCTTAAGGCTTTTGCCGAGTCTAAGCGAAAGGTAGGCTTGCCTCTTGTTTTGACGCCTCACGCGGGAGAATATCAGTTGTTGACTGGTAAACAACCGTCAAGGGACTTGGAGAAACGAGTTGAGGAGGTGCGGAAAACCGCACGGAAGCTAGGCGCTGTGGTCTTGTTAAAAGGACCTGTGGACGTGATTTCAGACGGAAAACGAGTTAAGCTAAACTTCACGGGAAACCCGGGAATGACGGTGGGCGGAACCGGTGATGTTCTGTCCGGAATCGTTGGAACATTTTTAGCACAGCAGGTTGACCCGTTTGAGGCTGCGGTGGCGGGAGCGTTCATCAATGGAGCTGCCGGAGACTTTGTGCAGAGTGAAAAGGGTGATCACATGGTTCCCACAGATATTGTGGACTGGATTCCACGGGTTATGAAGAATCCCATGTCCCACATAAAGGTGCGAAAAAGTGTCCCAAAAGGACGTTAAGATATGCGTCTATCATGCGGGGCAGTGTGACCCAAAGAAATGTTCGACTTTGAAGTTGAAGCGTCACAATCTGGTTAGGGTTGTGCGTCAGGTGGGCCGACTGCCCCGGGGGGCTGTTATCTTAAACCCCTTTTCTGAGAGGGCTTTTTCTCCAGCTGATTGTGAGAGAATGGAAAGGAAGGGTTTGGCTGGTATAGACTGCAGTTGGGTGTATGCAAATGACGTGCTTAAACTTTTTACGCGTAGGGCTTCACGTTGTCTGCCATACTTGGTTGCGGCGAATCCAGTGAACTATGGTGTGCCCACTAAGCTGAGCACGGTGGAGGCTTTGTCCGCAGCCTTGTACATCGTTGGTTATAAACGGAAGGCTGAGCGGTTGCTTTCCATTTTTAAATGGGGACTAGGCTTTATAACGTTGAATCAGGAGCTTTTGGAGAGTTATGCTGAAGCAAAGGATAGCGGCGAAATAGTGAAGTTGCAGAAACAGATCATGTCTCAACGACATGCGTATGGATAATAATTATAGCTTTCCCTTCACTTGGATGGTACGGAGAGCCCAGAAATAGGTTAAACCTCCTACGATTGTGAAAGGAATACTTGTCAGCAGGATGTTTACCAGAAACCATGGTTGGATTGGGTCTCCTACAAATGTGTATTGGCGCATGGCTTCAGCAGCAAGACTGAGAGGATTATGTGACACGACGCTAACTAGGAAAGGCGGGAGGTATTGTCTAACTACCGCGATCGGATAGAACACTGTGCTCAAGGTTAGCAATACGACTTGTACAATTTGTTGGTAGGCGAAGTAGAATTCTGCGTGGGTTGACGCTAACGCTGCAAGTGCAGCTGCTATGCCTGCTAGTCCCATGGCGAGGACGAAGAAAAAGGGGAGGAGAACGAGAGTGTTCCATATGGCGTGTGCTGGAAGAACGAGAAGCGCGATCAGCAAGAGGGAGCTTGAGTACACTAGAGCGGCAAGCCCTCCAGCAAGCAGGTAGGCAATAACGACTCCCTTGGTGCTGATAGGTAAGGATAGGTAGTATTGGATTACCCCTTCGCGGATGGCTAACCATATTCGTCTTCCTGTGTCTAAGGCGGCTACGAAGAGGCCCATAACGACAACCGCGGGAACGAAGAATTGGAAGTAGTTAAAATCCATTAATCTATGATAGACTAAGGCGACAACAAGCATGTCTGAGAGATTTAAGCTCAGGAGAACCGCCATAAGCCACTTTGTTCTGAAGAAGTAGGAGAAATCGTTGCCAGCCAACTGCAATATTCGCAGCAGCTCTGTCATGCGCTTTTCACACCTTCCACCAAACGTTGTAAGAGTAGCATACCTAAACCGAGCGTACTGACCGCCAAAGCAGTGAGAACTGCAACCGCGTAAATCGGATCCAAGAGTATGCTTGGGTCAAATCCTAGTAAAAGGCGCACCAAGTCTGCACCGTAAGTTAAGGGACTAAGAAGGGCTACTGGCGCATAACTTGGTGGCAGAAACATAAGTGGATAAAGCACTGTGCTGAACCGAATTATTATGCTGCTTAGGCCGACGGTGATGGCTGTGTATATGTCAGCTGATTTGAAAGCTATGAAGGATAAACCCAGCATTAGACCTGCAACACCGAAACCTAAAACGAATAGTGTAATTATTGCGCCTACCACTGAAAGGAATGTGAAATTACCTATGAGTGCCAAGGTAATGGCTAATGGAACTGATATCATTAGAGCTAGTTCAATTCCACCTTGTAGAGCCATTGACAAGAACAGTTTTGAGCGGGAGATTGGAAGGCTGAGTAGATAAGGCAGTCGTCCTTCGTGGGCATGTTCAACGAAGTGGCGTCCCGTATGGGAGCCTATGCCGAAGGTCATCATGACTATGAAGCCTATCGCATAGAATTGTTGATAGTTACTTATTCCGGTTACGAGCTGTGATATAAGCGCGCCGTAGATGCCGAGTTGGATCGTGAAAGTTATCCATTCCATAATTATCCATACTGGTGGTCTTAGTTCGTGTTTCAGATCGAACCAGACTAGTCGAATGATGTCATGCATTTGTTGTGGTCTCCAGTACTTTGCCTGTGAAGTGCAGGAAAACATCGTCTAAGGATGGTTCTGTTACCCTCACTGATAGGAGACGGGCTTTCCTTTCGTAACACAGACTTGTCATTTTAGGCACCCACGCTTCAGCCATCGAGACATGGGCTCGATATTGATTTTCACCTGCTACCACTAGATTGACAGTGCCTTCAATCATGCTTAATTCTTCTCGTAATTCTTCTGTGTTGTTGGGTCCTGGTTCCAATAGTAGTTCAACTACGTCGCCTCCCGCGATTTTGTCTTTTAAGTTTCTGACCGTGTCACAGACAACACTCTTTCCTTGGTCCAAAACAGTCACCTTGTCTGCAAGATACTCTGCCTCGCGTACCTCATTTGTTGCGACTAGAATCGTGGAACCTTCATCTCTCAGTTTGTGTATTTCCCCCCAGATTTTGCGTTTCCCTCTTAGGTCTACTTGGCTACTTGGTTCATCGAAAATGGCAAACCGTGGGCGTTGTATCAGAAGTTTGGACACTTCCAGTCTTTTAGTCTGCCCTCCTGAAAGATGCATGAATAGTTTGTTGCGTGCTTCCCATAGCTCCAAGCCTTTCATGATTTCTTCTATTTTGGCGCCTCGTTCACTTTTAGGTACACCGCAGATAGCCGCATGGAAGTGCAGTATTTCTGCTGGTTTGTGTCTCCAGAATCCTCTTGCTTCTTGAAATGATATGCCTAAGATTTGGCGGATTTTAGTTGGCTGTTTTGCCACATCAAGACCCATTACTTTGGCTGTCCCTGATGTGGGTTTTAAGATAGTTGCAAGGATAAGGAGAAGAGTGGTTTTTCCCGAGCCATTTGGTCCTAACAGGACCATAATTTCTTTCGGGTTTACCGTGAAGTCGAGACCCTTAAGTGCATGGGTCTTACCGTATCTTTTTATCAGGTTCTGGGTCTCGACCGCGTACACTTCTTGCATACTCCTTTCTGTTTGAATTGGTTCTTAAACACCATAGCGAACTAATATAAAAACTTGTGTGCACATCAAAAAGATGGTGTCAATCTCTAGGGGCACACGTAAGGCTCTGTGAATCTGACTTTTCTCGGTTTATGGTCGATATTTGTTCTTGTATGTGCACATGCATATATCTGTTAATGGAGGAGCACCCTCCCATGGAGTTAGTGTGCTGTTGTAACCGCCTTCTGTTCAAAGATAGCGTTCAGCTAATCGGGTTGTCAAGAGAGTTCCTGAATCGTCCAAAGAGCAGTATTGCTATTCCATATCAGTTTGTGTTCGTCGTCAATCAACACGTAAGATGAGGATTTTCGCATGTCTCTGATCATGTCCCAGTGAACAGGAGAATCATTCAGCTGCGATTTGTCCCCGTCACCTAGAACATGAAGCTTATAGGCGGAGCCGAAGGCCATGTGAACCGTTCCGCCGATCTTCTCGTCGAAGAGAATTTGTTTGGAAATACGTTGTATTCTGGGGTGAAGACCAAACGCAATCTCTCCTAGATGCTTGGCCCCCACATTCTTCGTGAAAAAGTTGTCCAGATAATCTTGGCCCACTCTTGCTTCCCACTCTACAACTTTACCTTTTTCGAATCTTAACTTGATTCCACTGACTTCTGGGCCACTTCTGTAATACTGAGGCAGTTTAGGGAAGGTCACGACCCCTTCTACGGAGTCTTTTCGAGGGGCATTGAAAATCTCGTCTGAAGGAAAGTTTCGTTTTCCATCACTTTTTATCCATCTGTGGCCTTTAACAGATATGAAGAGGTCTGTCTGATCTTCTTTGTCAACCAGTCTGAAAGTTTTGCATTCATCCAACACTTTTCTTTTCAGTTCATCCTGCTTCTCTGAGACAGATTGCCAAGCCTTTGCCGGTTCATCATGATCCAGAAACATAGTTTTCCAAACGTAGTCTCTGTATTCGTCATAAGGCATGCCCATATCCTGTGCGTATGCTTCTGTTGGAAACAAAGTAAGGCACCACGAGATCACGAAGTTCCCTTCACTGTCAACCTCGGAAAGTACATCTTTGTAAGGTTTCACAGCGGCAGATCTCATCGAAATCCTTGATGGGTCAACGGTTGCCATCGATCGGGTATTTGACTCACTCCTTATGAAAAGCCGGGCTGCAATGTGATCCACTCTCTTTAACGCGGCCAGAGGCTTTGAATTCAGCACGGCGTCAGAAGCTTTTGAATAAAACGTGTAACCGTGCCAAGAAGGAATCATATCGACAAAAACGTTTCCCCCCTTCTCTAAGACTATCTCAGTAACGAGCTTTGCTAATTCATCAGCTGGAGGTTCATAGGCTATGAGTAATCTTTTTTGACCATTTTTCCACGCCTTAGTAAAGTCAACTTCGCCTAAAGAATAGTTCACAAGGGTGTCTGCAAGCTTTTTCAAGTATGGATCTGTCATGCAGTTCTCATCGTCTTTCGCACATTTTAAGCTTGTGTGCTGTTAGAAAGTAACTGAAAAGCTCTGTTGCATGTAGGCATCTTAATAACAAACTAAGTATGGATCCGTTGGTTACGCAGTAGGGTCGCCATTTTGTCTATGGATCCATATTTCTCGTCACTGAGAACTATGAAATCTTCAAATTCACAGGTTTCCTTGGGTAACAACAGAACTCTGGAGATGACGAATAATTCCAGCATCGTCTTTCCTATGTCCAACGAAAGTATCGTCGATCTATCAGTGTTCCCAGCTATCACCCCTAATGATTGCTTCTTATTCCTATTGACCACAACAGCCCACCCTTTTTCTGGCTCAACGCTGGAAACTGCAAAGCCTTCAGCCCGCTTGAAATGGAAAATCTTGTCTCCTCTCGGAAAGATCACATCGTTCTCTTGGAAGACTCCGCCAACGTTTGGCGAAATCCAGAGGCAATTGTTGAATTTGAAGCTTGCTGATGTGGGGTTTTCGAATCTACGCTTGACTTTGATGACATTACTGAAGGGTAGAGTTAGAAAAGCAACTGATCCCAGTATTCCTTTCAGTTCCTCCTGCATCTCCGTTTTGTAAGTGAATTGGACGCCCTTCCAGAGTCCCTCTTCAATAGGCTCTGCCCTGAAAGTCTCTTCATGTGTTTTTGACTTTTGGAAGTTAAATTCATCGTCCATATAGAATGCCCTTATTCCGCCTGAATAGTTCTCCAAGAACACTTTTGTCTGTATGTTTGGGAAGCTTGTTCCCAGCTGGTTCAATATGGAGTCTTTTCCGAGGAAGTATAAGCACCCTGCAAAATCAGCGCTGGCCTTGAATTGAAGTAGACCATTCGAAACCTTGAAGATGTTTTTGTTCTGTTCTTCCTTGGTAGTAACCTCTGTTGATGCTTGAGTTCGTTTGGAGAGAAGACAAAAGTGTAACGGAAAACGGATTTCCTGGTTTGGGGCTGAGAAGCTTAGTGTTCCACTGAACATCCCCAACTCAGCATCGGATGGAGGGGTAATGGTTATATCTGTAGTGAAAGTTTTGTTTGCTGTAATTTTTTGGATCTCTATTTCTTTGGGCTGGATTTTCCATCCTTCAGGGGGGATTATGGTCAGCTTGCCTGTGGCTGGTTTGTTTCTTGTATTGACCACGGAGAGTTGAGTTTTCACTTTGCGGCTGTCGAACAATACAGTGTCAGCTACTTTCACGCCAAAGAGTGGTTTTACTCTGATTGAGGGCGCCTCTTTCGGAGAAAACCTCTTACCTACAAGCGATTCATATCTTCTTCTAATGGTCTGACAGTTTCCCTTTTCGATCACATAGTAGAAAGCTGAAGTGGAGACTGATTCTCCTGGCTTTGTTTCTCCCAGCTTATATTCTGGCAAAAAGTATGAACCTTCTCGGGCTCTGATTTTAAAGAGTTTGTCTTTTGACCATATCTGCCCAAAACAGTAGTTTTGAACCGAATCTTCAAAACATACCCACGACTCGGCATATCTTTTTGGGTCGGTTGGCAAATCTGATTCTGAAACGGGGAACCCTATTGTTTCATGTTCGAGGATTCCAACGTCTAGTGGAACGACCAATTTTGAGTACTCACTTCCTATGAAGGCCCTTCCAAAGATTCTGGCGTTCAGTTCGTATGCTACTTCAGGGTTAGTGTTGATGACTTTAATCTGGTCTTTTATCAACGACGTTCCAAAGTAGAAAGTCAACGTCCGTATCATTTTGACGCCGGGTTTGTCTTGGTGCATCCGGGAAAGAACTAGTTGAAGACCTTCAGGCCTTTCGACTAACTCATAGTCATGATCAACCGGTCTTATGAAACCGAAGGGAGGACCAACTCCGAATCCACCACGAGTCCATATCTTTTGAGGACCTGATTGAGTGTTTTTATAGATTATTTCGAGCAGTGCTCCTCGGAGGCGCACTGACGCCATCACATCTTGGTTTTCAATAATTATCGCTTTTCCCCGTTTTGTCTCTCCAATGTAGGAGACCGTGCCACCTGGCGTCAAACATTTGACGTAAATGGTTTTGATTTTGGTCTCGATGTCTGAGTCTTTGATCATTCCTTTTGCGAAGAGTTTCAGAGGGATTACAGACGTTGTCTGATTTCTCGGTATCTCCACGTCGACTTTGAAGCCTGCGTGACTTTTTGATGGTATTTCCATTGGAACTGCGTGTTCTTTTAGAGAAAGTCTTTCTTGTTCGTCGATTAGACAGATTTTTCCGATAAAGGTGTCTTTTGAATTGTTGTATATGTTAAACTGGATTGTTCCTTTGGTTCCCGCACAGGTGGCTATAGATTCGGGCTGGGTTCTGAACTCAAGGGGAGCAAGAATGCGCATTCCTACTTCAAGAGGGACCAGTTCACCGTTGATGATGAGGTTTGCTTTAATGGTCTTCTGTTTTCGTTCAATGTCTGGAACTTCGACTTCTGGGCTAACCACAAATCGGCTTCTGAGTTTAAGAGATTCTCCCCTGTTGACGGTGAAAGATTGTTGAGGTTGTTTTGTGAAATTTAGGCCTTCGAAGCCGGATAAGAATACTGAGCCTTGAATGTTGTTCCCCGTGTTATTCTCGATGCTTATCACGAGGTTTTCTTCGATGCCCGCGATCACTTTGTGATCTTTCAGCCTTGCGACGACAGATAAGTGTTCATTGTTCATGGTGCGTTCAATTCCCATGATAGATCTGCCGTATCTGTCGATCCATACCTTCAGGTTGTCTCCGTCTTTGGAAAATTCGTACGGGAATACATCCATCTCTTCGAGTTTGATCTCGTCGGGAACAAGTTCCAGCTTGCGTTTCTGGGTTGAATACCAATCGTACTTGCTTAGAAACTGCTTTGCCAGAGGGAAGTTTCTGATTCCTGGAATGTAATCCTGCATTCGAACACTGGTTTCGGGTATCCAGAACATTCCAGATTTCTTGTACAACGGCACAGCCCTAAGGTTTCCCGCCCAAGTGTCGAGGTCAACCCGTCTAAGGTTGTTTTGAGTTGCTATTCGCAGCGCCCTAAGGATTAGAGCCTTTCCATGCCCCTTTCCAAGATAGCCCGGGTGAGCACCGAAAACCCCTATGTAGGCAGCTTCGGGGTCTTCATAGTGGGGATGAAGAGTGCAGATCCCAGTAAATTTACCCTCATGAGTCGAGATTAAAACAGAAATGTGTTTGACAGAGACGGGAAAGGAATCAAGCACCCTCTCAGCTGTGTATGGGACGCCGCCTGTGAATCCTCCAGGCCACAGTCCCTCTTTATCGAACGAATTGAAGAGATCGGCGAGTTTGGAAGCGTCTTCTCTCTTAAACTCGATTATCGTAGGCTTAAGGCTTTGCGCGTTGTTCATTCAATATGCTCTCCTAGCTTTATGGCACAATGAAATATTGAAGCTTCTGTCAGTAGACCCTAACGAGGTTTAAAACCTTTCGATGTGAGATGGGCTGGTGTGCTGGGCGTAACCCGTCATTATCCTTAGTAATTTAGTTTGTTTTTTGTGTTTATTGTTAGAAATAGGTGGTGTCATTTTGTTTCTGCCCCTTTCTTTTTTGCTCTCTGTCTGCGTTTTTCTTCTCGCCAAAATTTACGGAGTTCTTCGCCGTGTTTAAATTGCTTGGTCATTTTCTGTTTAACTCCGTTATTATAATGTATTTGTCCTAGGACAAATAAGGGTTGTCCTTGGACAGCATGCATGCTCGCGCAATTTCAAATAAAATATTCCTTTGAGAATGCGTACAGATAACGGGAAATATTGTACGCTTTATATTCTTTTATTTTTTGCATGCCGATTTTTTCAGATACACGTTGTGATGCTTTATTGTTCTTGCGTATAAAACTGCATATAGATTTTGAATCAATGCTTAATTCTTCTATAGCATAATCTTTTACGGCTTTTGCGGCTTCTGTGGCATAACCTTGATTCCAATATTTACTCAAAAAATCATATCCAATCTCAACACAAGGTTTCCCTTCAAATTCAGTATGTTCTAAACCACAATCACCAATTAGTTCTTGATTGGATTTTAGAATCACTGAAAACAATCCATATCCATATTTATTTTGGTGGTCTAAATTTCGATCTACCCATTTTTTCATTTGTTCTCGACTAAATGATTGTAAATTAAAAGATTTCATTACATTCTCATCAGTGAAAATCTTTAGCATATCATCAATGTCATTTTCATTCATCAATCTTAAAATTAATCTATTTGTCTCAATCATTATTCCAAAAACCTCCCTCTCGAATCCACCATGTCCTTCCATTTCTCAATCCAACCATGCATGCATTTTTGTTTTTAGCCTTTCTTGTTTTTTGGCGTTGTTTGTTTTTAGGTGTCGCTCATTTCGGTTGTTTTGGGTTTGCTTGTTTTAGTTCGATTTATTGCATGCATTCGCCTTTTTTGCATTGATGTCATTTATTCGTTAAGAAATTCCTGATGCATGCATGTCTTCCCCGTTCTGGGGTTTTCCGTGAGTCATCTAATAGCTTTTGCCAAGTTCTAGAGGTTTCTTTCTCAAATCTTTAGTACAAGTTGAGATGTTGTGAATGGATTATGCTTTTTCTTCTAGTGTTCTAGAGAATAGTTGCAGAATCCTTTAAAGTTGGAATCGCCTAATAGTTATTTGCAATTCATATAAGGTGAGAAAGGAATGAGGAAGAAGACCTTAAACTCGATATTCATAGTTGCCTTAATTTCTATATTTACATTCTCAGGAGTGATAATAACAACAGAAGCTGCTCGTCCACAAATTCCCTTTTACATTGTATGCGAAATTGACATGGGTTCCGTAGTTATAGATGACAAGTCAATGGGTGATATGCTGTTCTACACGATAGCCTATACTTGTAACATTATGGATAGCGACTTAGGTGCATATACCGACGGTCACGAAGTAATAGGAGGAAATCTGACTCTTGACTCTATAGTGACAGGCAACCGTAAGAGCGGGGACGCTCGTTCTACATCAGTGCTAAGGATTATATCAGCTGATGGCACCCTGCTTGAAAAGGGAAGAATGATAGCAACATATGAAAACTATTGGATCCCAAGTGAAATAGTGACGAAGCTCACGTTCTTTGGAAATGGTTATGTTATGTTTAGGGGAACAGGGGAAGGAGTTGGCGCTTCGACCACCATGATTCTGGAAGGGTATCATTTTGGTTGAGATTGATGGTGAAAGGGGCTAGCCTCTGCGCATGCATGCACGTCTGTCATTGAGTTTTTTTCTATTGTTGGAAAAAATAGCTTCTGTCATTTAATGGTTAAAGGGTTCTAGGGAGATTTAATCATCTCCTTATGGATGCTGGATTTCAATGGTTTTCTTTAGAAACTTTCATTTTTGTTGCTTTTCGTCTTTTCAAGAGGACAGTTCTTGTGAGGAGCGTTTTTTGAAGGAACATCTTTTTGTGTTTATTGCGAATGGGAGCGGAGCGACATGAGCAATGGTTTAGAACTATCGATGCATGCATGTTTGGGGGTTAAGTTTTAATCCCACACACATTAAATTTGTCTGTCGAAGAGTCAGCCATGAAGAATTCTGAATGCACAATTTACATCATGTCAAAACATAGATGGATACAGAAGTTTCGAAAAGAAAAGGATGGATGGACTCTAACTACTTCAAAGGGTACAGTACGCTCTTGTAGTGCAGAACAAACACTTTCTCATATCCTTCCACTTCTAGCAGAAAAAGAGGGACATTTCACCGTCAGAGTCGAATCAGACAATAAATAAAAATTCAACCCCACACACATCATTGATGGTTGATGTGCGCGCAGTAGATAATAACTAGAAGGTTGCATGCAGGAGCAAACCTAGCACCCTTCACCTCCGCTCTTCGCTTTGGGTGTTCGAATTAGAATCTGGTGAAACCAAGGATTTTGCGCGTGCATAGAATAATCTATAAGTGTAGCGTTTGAGAAGGCTGTTTTACCCTGCATCCTCTAGCCAACTGAAGGCATAACATATGAAGGAAGAAGTTGTAAGTTTTCGAAGCATACTTGAAGCTCGTAGAAAAATAAGAAACCTCGTTACCAAAACTCCAACCTACCTGTCTAATGTTTTCAGTCAGAGGACAGGCGCAGAAGTTTACTTAAAGCTTGAATGTTTTCAGCCGGTGGGAGTTTTCAAGATAAGAGGTGCCGTCAACAAGATATGTAGTCTCTCCCCAGCAGAACTAAAGAGAGGCTTGGTTACTGCCTCCTCCGGAAACCATGGATTAGCCGTGGCCTACGCAGCTAAGATTTATGGAGCTAAAGCCGTGGTTGTTGTGCCCGAAAACGCTGTGAAGGAAAAAGTTGAAGCTCTAGAAAGTTATGGGGTTGATATCGTAAAATATGGAAAGGACTACGATGAAGCGTACTCTAAGGCTCTTGAGATACAAAAGGAAGCTGGAACAACCTTTGTGCATCCCTTTGAAGACCCTTTCGTAGTCGCGGGACAGGGAACCGTTGGTTTAGAATTGCTCGAAGATGTCCCAGATTTAAACGCTATAATCGTTCCTGTAGGCGGTGGCGGTCTCATATCCGGAATATCTATCGCTGCGAAAACGTTGAACCCAAAATTAAGGATAGTGGGGGTTCAATCCGAGGGAGCTCCAGCTGTCTACCGATCTTGGAGGACTGGAAAAATCGTAGAAGTAGATTCTGTTAACACGGTTGCAGACGGTTTAGCTGCTAGGAAACCACTTGACCTAACCTTTGGAATAATCAAGAGATACGTGGATACCTTCCTGTTGGTAAGCGAAGAGGAAATCGGTGAAGCCGTGTTGGCACTTCTACATAACGCTCACATACTGGCTGAACCTTCAGGAGCAGCCTCTCTAGCAGCTCTCCTATTCAAATACCATCCAAAACCTAAAGAGAAAGTCGCAGTGATCATCAGCGGAGCAAACATATCAATAGACTATCTAGCCTCCTTGCTTAAACAAACGTAAAATCTACACAGGTATTGAAGCGCGCGCATCTTGAAGATTGGATTTCTGGAAAATTTACTCATGAATGAGTTGTGCTGTTTGAATGCGAACAGAGCGAAGCGATGTGAGCATAGTTTAGGAAGATTGACTGACAAAAAAAGGGAAAGTTGAGAGTCGGCTTTTAGTCTTACTCGCTCTTTTCCACAATTAAAAGGAAGTTCACCTTGGCACCCATTCCCCCAGGGGTAAACTTGGGATTAACGCTTGGGATGATTGCCACAACTTCACCTTCTAAATTATTCAAGAATTGTTCTAACTTACTCTGGTCTTTCGTCATGTCAATGTCGAATCTATGGACTCTGTATCTCACTTTCATTCTTTCTCCTCCTGTAGCACTTTAGCATAAGCCATGCATGCATGGTTACTCCATCAACCCTTTTTAGATGATTCTTTTTCTTTGGAGTTCGAGGATCGCCTTGGCCTTGGCTTGTTCCGCCCTCTGCCAAGCAGTCTGTCTTAGAGTATGACTTGTGTAACTCATTGAAACACTAGGCTGAGGCTCTACTTGGGAAGGCAAAGGTGTCGCAGAATCGCTGTCTATGCCCAACGCACGAAGTAAGCCCTTGAGGAAAGATCCTTTTTTTAAAGGCTTCATCTTACGCATTCTAAACCACCACACGATAAATCTAAGGACGAGGAGAAACTTAGCCTTTCTGCCGTCACATGACGTGCTTTATACTACTGTCATATGACGGGTAAACTAATATACCTATTGACTGCAAGTTTATATCTGGTGCTCCTGAAATGACGCTGTTTGAAGTTGCTCTGAAAGTTGCTATACCTAAGTCGTTTTACGCAGATATAACTCGAAGATTTCCTTCTATGAGTATATTCATCTGGTGCAACAGAGAGAATGATGTTGTTGAGGTTATAGTTAGAAACCCAGAGAATTACCCCTTGGTTATGGACGAATTTCGTACACACCCATGGATGGGTGTAATTGAGGAAGTATCTGATAATCGCAGGCTTTACCTTAACGTATCCGAGTGCCATTGCATGAAACAAGATACAATAGTTAGGCACATTGGGGAATTAGACATCCTAAACATTTTCCCAAACGTAATAGAAAACGGTTGGACATACCATCGTCTTATGGTTTTTAGACATAAAGATCTGGAAGAGCTTCTTCGACGCTTTGACAACTGGGGATGGACTTATAGAATCCTGCGCAAGGCTCCTTTTGATGGGTTCATTGCGAGTTCCCTCACTCTTACAACCGACGCTCTGTTCTCCGGCATAACTGAGAGACAGATGGAAGCACTTCTTACTGCACACCGACACGGCTATTATAACCTGCCAAGAGACGCTGACGTTCAAGCAATTGCTGCTAAAGAGAAGGTGTCCCGAACAACATTTCAAGAGCACCTCAAGAAGGCTGAAAACAAACTGGTAGCTGCACTCGTTCCACATATGAAACTGTTCAAACATGCTCCATCAGAAAGAAGAAGAAGCCTAAGGGTAAAATAGAGATCCATTTGCATGCATGCCTGTCATTGTGGGTGGGGGAAGGGGTACAAGGGGAAACTGCGCTTCGGGGGGTTTCCCCCTGTTCTATGGCGTCGGGTGGGTGTGGCAATATGAATAGCCAAGCGACCAGCTTGGCTTCTACTTCGACTGGTATCAAGCCCTTTAGCCCAAGTAATAGGTATAGCAAACATTAGAATAGATGATATCCATATATACGAAACAAAAATAGGTGGTGTTTTTTATGAAGGAAAAAGAAGAGCATAGTCCTGTCGTGCTAAAACTGGTTTCAAAAGGGAAGAGCGGGGTTCAAATCTCAAGTGTTCCTATGAAAAAGTTGAAGGCTTTAGAAGAGTGGCATCAGAAGAACTATCATCCCTGCAAATGGCGAATAAGCAAGAATGGGAAAAACCTCTTATTGATGTAAGGCATGCATGCATTGTCTGGGCTATTTTCTGCCTTTTTGCTTTCATTTTATCTCTTTCCTTTTTTCTCCTTTCGTTCCCTCAAGAGTTTTCTTCTTTTGGTTTTAGAGTATTTCTTTCTTTCTTTTCGGGTAAATCCATCTCTGAATATCTTTTTCCATTTCATTATTTCTTCTCCATTATCTTTTTAATGCATGCATGAAAACATGTATTATCCCAGTAAGACTTCTAACATTAACTTGTGACGCAAAACCTCAGCAAGGTCTCCTCCCTCTATAGCGTCTTCCAAAACATCAAGTTCACTTTGTATAGACTTTCTCATTTCCACGCTAATTCTTTGCTTGATTTCTCTCATTCGTCTCTGATATAATTCGTCCGCCTATCCTCTAAGCCTCCAATAACGCTCTAACAAAGATTCTATTTCTGTCATCTCACATCTTATCATCTTAATTGGTTCTTTTTCAGTATAACTCTTCCGCCATCTCTCATCTCTCTTGATGGCTTATAGCAGTCACAAAAATCCGACATTGCGGGGCCAATTTTTGCATGCGTAATAGGTCTCAAATAGCGCAAACGGATGGAAATGCACGCACTTGCGCGTTTCTAGGTGTAATACCGTTTGTCTTCTGTCTTCCTTATTCCACCAAGGAACGTCCCAGTAAAATAGTCTAACCATTGTTGTTCCTGCAAGTCTAAATCAGCTTCTTCCACTGTCACAGCTTTCTCTTTTGAAGTAGCCCCTGCTTTCTCAAATTTAGAAATAATTCTGTAATTCATTTTGAACTGAATCCCAGAAAGAGACAAATTATAAATCCCCCCTTACATATACGTGCCTATCTGCTAATTTCATGTTTTCACCTCGTGTTTTTCAGCAGAATGGTCAAGAAAAGCGACAAAATGCAACAAAAGCCTTTGCCAATGCTCTCGAAGAGAATTCTACCTGCTAATGTAATACACTTGGTCACATATTAAGACATGCGAGCATGCATGCAAAGGCACAAGAAGAACAAGAAATAGAGCTCTGGTGACTCTTCGTGGGATAAGAGTAGATGTTAACTTTCATGGGATGATCTGTTTCTCGAAAAATATTTATTCATTGATTTTCTTCTTCTGATGGGGTTTTGCACTATGGTAAGTGAGGAGGTTGAGAGGTTAAGGATTCAATCCCACAGCGAATTGGAAAAGTTTGTTAAAAAATTTGCCGAGAAATACAGACTTTTGTTCAGGAACGGAACCTTTGGTTATCGCATCCATCCAAATCTAAACTTTCTCTACGAGGTTTACTTGGAAATTAAACACGCAGAATGAGTTGTAGCTACCTTCAAGCCGATTTGTATGCATAGAATACGAATAATCGTGCGCGCGTTGCGCTGTGAATGATTTAAATGTAATGATATATATATTCTGAATGCTATAGAAGATTATGAGAGATAGAGATGCCAAGGTGTCCTAAGTGTCATACATTTCGTAAGAAGAGTTATTTTCAACATCATATTAAGATTTGTGTTAAATCCTAGAAAGTGACTTATTTCTAGACCTACTCCAAGCATGCATATCGGTAGCTATGAAAAGTCGTAAGCGAAAGAGCGAAGCGATTGAGCGAATGAAGCATTTTGATAGAAAAAAAGAGGGGGTTATTTGCGTTTGCGAAATAGCTTGAGTCCGTCCATTTCTGTGACGTACTCGAATCCGTTCTCGATTAGATCGGTTGCGTCTTTAACGGTGTTGGCTACTTTGCACGTATAGTTATCGTCTTGCTCGAATTGTAGCAGTTGCGTATAGACTAGAGTTGTCTCGATCTTCTTGTGACCCATTTGCTGTTTTACGAATAGAATATCTTTGGTTCTGTAATAGGTCATTGTTGCAAAGAAGTGGCGTAAGTCGTAAAGTCTTATTCCTTTGATTGACATGTCGGCTAGTTTCTCGGCTGTCTTGTTTCTCGTGTGCCTAAACAGTTTGCCGTAAGTTTCGCTTGTCCATGTACCGAATAGATTGTCGTTAAGTTCAACGTATATATGTGCTAGATACTTGTTCAGCATATTCAACGTGCTTTTCTTGAGTTTTAATACTCTTGGGCTACCGTGCTTTGCTGTCTCTGGATAGATAGCTCCTTTGCTTAGGTCTACATCTCTTAGTCTTATATTCATAAGTTCGATTGGTCTTAGTCCTGTGTCTCTTGAAATCGATATGGCTGTCGCAAGTTTCTTAGATGCATTTGCTATGATACAGTCGATTTGTGTTTCTTGTGGGATTTTCGGCATTTTTGACGATACGTGATAGTTTGGTTTGTTCCACGTTAAACCGTGTACCTTAACGTATTTGTTGTAGGAATAGCATAGCTGTCTTTTATATCCATTCTTGCGGTCTAATGTTGCTATAAACTCTTTTACGCTTTCGGGTTTGTCTAGGTTGCATTTGTCTGCTAGTACGAATAGGGCTTTGCTTATGTTCTTGATTGTTGTGTCTGCGTTTCCATTCTTCTTGAGTTCCCAGAGTACTTTGAAAATATTAGTCGGCATTGCGTTGTGGGTGGCTGGTGTGCTGGACGTAACCCGTCATTAGCCTTAGTAATTTTTGTTTTTATTTGTTGTTTATTTTTAGAAATAGGTGGTGTCATTTTTGTTTCCCTATGTATCGTAAGGTTTGCGATAATATTAAGCGTTATGTACTACGTTCAGAGTTGTTTTTTGGTTTATTACAAGTGTTTTTCTACTATGTGGTGCTAACGAGTGCTTTGGTATCTAAAATTTTTGTTTCTGACTTTATCCTTAGTAATTTCTCAGCGTCTTGTGTTATTATTATGTATATGTATGGGCTTCTTGGGTCTATGACATTTATTCTCTGCCTTTTTTCTTGTTTTTGCATTTTTCTTTCGCATGCCTATGATATAGTAAGATACCCGAGTTGTTTATAAACATTTATGGATTTGTGTTCTACGGTTTGTTTTTAGGTTTATTACAAGTTTCCTGTTTGTATGCGGGTTCTTCTTTGGGTTTTAGGCTTTTTTCGGGGTTGAAGATAAGGCTAGTTTTATTTTTCTTTAGAGTGCGTTTTATTTAAGCGTCGTCCGTTTTGGTTTGCTTGTTATAGTCCGTTGTCGTCGGTTTTGCGTTGTGCTTGTGAGTTTCTTTCGTCGCCATCGGGGGTAGCTCCTCGGTGTAAGAGGAGCTATCCTTTTTTTCCAGAGGAGAAGATAATAAATTTTTTCTCGCAAGATAAATTTATATCTTCGACGGATTGCGTCGTTGTAGCTGTGAGTTTCTTATCAGAGCCTGAGGGGTCTCCTCTGGCGTAAGTTGGAGTTTTGGATGTGCGTTGTTTTGTTGAGGTTAGAAAGATTTCGGTTTGTTATTAGTTCGTCTTTTCAAGAGGACAGTTCTTATGAGGAGCGTTTTTTGAAGGAACGTCATTTTTGTTTTTTTGTTGATGCGATACTGTTAAGTTTGTTGACCTAGCCATGCATGCATGGAGAGAATTCAACTACGTCTAGTAGTATATCAGCTCTTTATCTTCAAGTCTCTGATGAAGTATGTTAACTGCTTGATAAACGTCTTCTTCATGCTTGGCGCCTGTGCATACCAATTTTCCGCTTGCGAACAGAAGAATCACGACTTTAGGCTCAGCCATTCGGTAGATGAGACCAGGGAATTGTTCAGGCTCGTACATGGTTTTCCCCAGTGAATAGGTTGCTTTTTCAAGGTCAATGGTTCCTCTTAGGCCACCTGAAGCGACGATGTTCTGTATCTTCAGCTTCGGCTTGCCGATGATTATTATTCCACTCTCCTTCAGTTCTTTGACAACTTTCATTACTGCCCTTCTCGCCTTTTTTTCCGACTTGGCTCCTGTGCACACCATCTTTCCCGAACCGAAAATTAGAGTGGCTGTTTTCGGCTTTTTCAAACGAAAAACGAGTCCTGGGAACGTTTGTGGGCGATATTCAACTCCAGGATGACTTTTCACCACATCGTTCAAGTCAATTCTTTGATCCAATGATGCGGATGCAACCACGTTTTCGATCATGATTGAAGCTTTAACCTCTGGCACTTGAGCACCTCTTTATAAGGACATCCGATATCAGTAGGAGCTATTCATAAAGGCTTGG
>JAUWDY010000012.1 GCA_030608565.1 Candidatus Bathyarchaeota archaeon
GGTTCAAAAAAATTATAGGGGGGGCTATAGGGGGTTCTAAAAAGAGAGAGATACACAAATAACGTGGCAAAACGGTTAACCCCAAAACTTCCAGCGCCCAACAAAACAACATCCAACAAAGAAACTCAAGAGAAAGGTAAACGTATATCATGAATTATCTATAAACCTTAAGACAACTAGGAATATGGTTTAAGCAAAATGACCGTCGAGAGAAATCTTCTCCGCTCTATTTTGAAGCTAACAAAAAGAGGCCCAATTGAAAAGACCCTAATCAGCAGAGACGCTCAAATCCCCGTTCAAATTGCTGATGATATGCTGAAAGACTTTTCCAAGGCAGGATTTGTCCAGTTGAGAGGCAAGGTAATTGAAGCTTCGTTGAACCAACGCGTAAAGATCGCTATTCACGCCGTAAGGTTGGGCGCAGACTTTGAAAGCGTGTGCAACTTTCTTGAATGGAACGAGTTTGAAAAAATCGCGGCTACAACATTCGAATTCAACTATTTCAACGTCATAAAAGGTCTCCGTTTTAAAGGGGCTGGAAGAAGATGGGAAGTCGACGTTCTTGGCTGTAGAGAACCCATCATCGTCAGCGCGGACTGCAAACACTGGCATCAAGGCTGGACAAGATCGGCCATAACGAAAACAATTGACGCCCAGGTGAAGAGAACTCAAGCCTTAGCAAACGCAGTTCCCACGCTACGCGAGAAAATAGGATTAGCTGACTGGAAAGAAGCAACACTGATTCCAATGGTCTTATCACTTTTTCCTGCTCTTCTCAAATTCTACAGAAACACGCCAGTGGTTCCAATTTTGCAACTTCAAGACTTCCTAAACGAACTGCCAGCACACATAGATTCGATGACACACTTTTTCGCTCATCTTTAAAGAAAAATGAACCTTTTATATACCCAGAAAAAGTGTTAGATAAAACTTGGTTTTTTATTGACAAAAATGGCTTTAAAAATAGTTTGCTTAAACGTATTTTAGAATAATTTCTTTAAAAAATTTCGCAATAGCAAATGAACTGATCCAGAAAAACGTCGAAATATAAATATTACTGTTTCTTTGAACAGAAGAATTTTGGTTCTGTTATGCAAAAATGTATAGATATCGAACGAGTTTATAAAGGCGTAGTATTGATATTCACAAATGGTCATCCAATGACTTCAATAGCAGTTCCGAGAGCTTGACCTGGCACGCCCTTCTTGAAACGTGCTCTCACTAAACCTTTTTTTCCATGCAAAGCCACGATTTTTCCTCGAAGCTTACGTTCTCCAACAGGCCACGCCACCTTTCGGCCTACAAGTCTTGCTGCTTCACCGAACGACTTGATAACAGAAAACTGGAGGATACATTCCTTAGGGCGCTGAGTCCTTGGGCCAGTCCTATAACCTACGATAACGCCTTGAATAACTTCAGACATACTTTTCACTTCACAAATCTATACAGAACTTTCTTCAGCAATGTCCTATTTATTTGCTTCACTTCCACACAAGATAAGTTATTGAAAGCTGGGAAGTCTTTTATTTTTCAGCATCCTACATTAGTTCCCTGGCCAACCTTTCCCTTTGTTTACGTATGTGCCTACGACTATAACCAATGTAAGGATCCACTGTTTTAGAAGCCTTCCAACCGAACCAAGCCATCATCTCAGGAATGGTTGTCTCAGGGTCTTCCAGGAATCTGGTTGCTCGGTTCAACCGGAAAAAGTGAGGGTAATGTTTAGGCATCACTCGTTTGACTATGCGCCATGCGGTAGGTCCTGAAATGTTCCACACTCTACGCGTAGGGTTAACTAACGTTCGCCTTGTTTTATTCACCTTTTTTCTAACCAGGTCAACATAAGGATAATCAACCAGGACCTCTAAAGGTTCCCTTTCTCCACCTTTCTTAGGGGTGGCATCAACAATTAACAAACCGTCTTTAATAGTGAAGTCTTCCTTCACTCTCTCTAAGGTTTCAGCCCTACGGACACCGAACCAGTATAAGAAGGCCAGAAAGGATTTGTCTCTTAAAGGCTTGACAAACTTCCCGTTCTCCATTATAGAACTGAACGTTTGAAAATCTATCGGTGTTGTTTGTTTGCCATATTTGTAATGATGTTTGTGAGGGTTGCCTTTTCTCTTAGCCATGTTTAAAGCCTTCTACCAGAAAAATTTCTTTGAAATAGAACATACATTTTATTTCATTTCAACATTAATATAAGTTTTCCCCAATATAATAGTAGAATTTCTATGTTGTAGAAAGACCGTCAGGGTCTGGAATTTTTCGCCTCGCACAGTCATCAACATCGTGAAACGCGCCATGTGAGATTGTTACTATCCTCATTTCTTCCGACTAAACCGAGCGACAAGGTTCCTAGAAGACTCAACAACGACGATACGGGAGATGAAGGCCTGGTTCGGTTAGAAAGCAGCGAAGACGGTGGATCCTTACACTGGATACAGCAGAAGGCACATTCATAAACAAAGGGAGAGACTTGAAATGCAATCAGGATAGTTTTGGACGCAAAAGTGGAGAAACTCGTTGATGCTTTTGTATCCGGATACATGATCCTTGCTTTCAAAAAAAGATCTGGTTAACATTGGTGAACATTATAAACCGATGTATTATGTGATTCACCAATATCACCAAAGCTTACAAACAATGCTTCACAAACAGAACAAAACACCCTGTTTTGCCTACCGTAAACAACATAGAAACGTTCTCACTAATCAAAAAACCTGAAAATAAGCTTCTTCTAGTACACCTGTGCCATCACACCTGAGCTAAAAATAAAGCAACATCACCAACAAAAGGATACAAAAGCATCAACAGATCTAGTTACTTTTCTTTCCTCAGCCATTTTGTAATAGACTTGGCGGTTATTTTTCTTTCACGCTCGGCATGTTTAGAATTTTTCCTCAGCTGATGGACTCTGCTGTTTGCATGCATGCACGATCCGTTCTCCTCGGAATTCTAGCAATCATTAATCATTACCCACAAGATTTTTTATTCCTAGAATTGCAAGTCTTTCACTAAGAGGAAAACAAAATGAGAATCGTTAACGAAAGCCTTACGTTCTCCACCAAGGGCGAAATCGACTTTATTGATCTTACTGACAGAGTCCAAGAAGTCGTGAAAAGCGCAGGCATCAAGAACGGTCTAGCCCACGTGTTTGCCCCTCACGCCACAGGCATAATAGTCCTAACAGAACATGAACCAAGTCTACTCAACGACATCAGAAACTTTCTCGAAAAACTGATTCCTAAACGCGGTCCTTATCAACATCCATCCAACGCTCATTCGCATCTACGATCGATGCTTTTCCCTCCAGACAGGACGTTGCCTATAGTTGACGGACGAGTTGTTTTGGGTACATGGCAGTCTCTGCTTTTCATTGAAACTGACGTTTATCCAAGAAGAAGAACAGTGGTTGTGCAGGTAATTGGTGAATAGACAGCTGGCTAAGAGTCTGCTGATAAAAGCGCAATACCACCTGAAAGAATAGATTCAGGCATGAGTATTGGCAACCGCAATGTTACCGGCTTGTCTAGGGCCAGACGAGTAGCCAATTGCATTTGTGGAGTCTATTTGCCATAGGAACATGGATACGTTTGTACTTCGGTTCAGTTGTCATGGTCTTAAAAGGTGTAGTGCGCTTGGTTAATTGCAAAAGAGCATTTTTTCATTGCGTTGAATGAGATTTTTGCGTCCTCTATTTAAAGAGTGAAAAATTCGGTTGAATTCGACTTATGTAAACACTCCAAAAGTAGATTAGTAGCCTGCTTTTTAGGAGTTCATTGCAAAGCGTCGATTGATAACATGCTATTGATAGTTAGAAAAATCTAGAAACTTTGGTTCTTCTTCACCTTATATAAACTTCGATAATTTTCGGATGCACACAATGACACAAACGTAGCTTCAGAATAGCACCTACATGCACCGCTCTAATTGACAAGTTCCGCTTTGATTATTCTGACTTCTTCTAGAGGCCTATCATTTTCGTCGGTCTCTACTCCTGCAATATTGTCAACCACATCCATTCCTTGTATCACTTTCCCAAAAACTGGATGTAATAAGTCCAAGTGGTCATTGTACTTAAGATTAATGAAGAACTGACTGCTTCCAGTGTTTGGACCAGAATTCGCCATAGCTATTGTGCCCCTTTCGTTTCTATTATGATCTGTAAATTCATCTGGTATAGTGGGTATTGATGGATCTCCATATCCTGTTCCAGTAGGATCTCCCCCCTGAATCATAAAGCCACTGATTACTCTGTGAAAAATAGTGTCATCATAGACCCCTTGTTGGGTCAGGTTCTTGAAATTTCCTGCTGTAATAGGCATATCATCATACAACTCAATAGTAATATCGCCCATATTCGTGCTGAGCAAAACCCTAGTTACGCTTGGACCATTTTCCTCAACCGCGGTATGATTGGCTGCATTTTGGTATGCGATTGTGCTGTTGCCGCGCCATTCGTTCATGTACCTTGTCATGTTTTGAGTGTTGGTCCAGTTGTTGGTTTTGTTGTATATTGCTTCGATTTCGCTTCGGTCTACGTAATGTCCCGCGTATGTGAAGTTGTTCCATGCTAATGTATAATCGTGGCTTGCCTTGTCTATTTTTTTGATTTCGTTCCACGCTGTCCTGATTAGGTCATGTCGTTCTGTAATCCATGTTTGATAATAATCACCAATGACTTCCTGCAAAGTTTGGTTATAACCCTCGACATGGGGGAAGTTCAGGTCAAATGGGCCGTACTCTGATGGAAACTCGTTTGCATCTTGACGCATGGGCAAATGATATTTTCCGATTATGTTCTGTGCTCGTTCAGTTAGAACGTAGTCTACGAATGCTTTCGCTTCACTTAGATATGTGCCCTTGGCGAATATGGCAATTGGGTCTGGTTGCAGGACTGTCTCGTTGAGGTAGGTGAAGTCCACATAGGGAGCGGAGGCTGTCATTATATCATACGCGTAGAAATCTGGAACTACTGCTAAGGGTAGGAAATTTGATGTGGTTTGCCATGTGCTGTGTATTTCGTTTATACCGTAGTGTCTGATGAAAGCAGATAGTTTAACCAGATATTCCCATCCATCAGTCCAGTTTTCGCTCTCAAGAATCAGCATGACAAAGGGTGACATGAGTTCAGACATAACGGGATCGGTCATGGTTATACTTCCTTCGTATTTGTCAAGCGTTAAATCTGCCCAACTCTGAGGTTTAGACAAACCTTCGCTGATGAGGTGATCCTCGTTGTACATTACTCCTAAGCCGTACAGACTTGCTGCGTACCAACGGGGAGTGCTTTGGCTTAAATCAACTAAGGGACAGGAGTAACAGGTTTCGTTTATTTCACCATTGACAAATGGAGTTGCGTTATAGGCAAGTAAAGCGCTGCCTGCCCTTTCGAAGAGGGCTAGTGGCCCGCCCCACCAGATTTCTGCGTTAGGCTTCCATGGAGCGGTTGTTGCCTTTTCGTACGCGGTTTGCGGGTCAGTTCGTGTCTGCGTAACTTCTATGGGGCGCCCGTACCATTCTTTGAAGTCGGCTATTATTTCGTTTATCACCGGGTCTGGTTGATTGTGAAGAATACGGAGTTGTGTGGGATGCGGTACTACATAGACGTAATAGCTTGCACTTGCCATGCTGACAGTAAAAATTCCGGCTATAACAATGACAACGATAGTGGAAGTGGGCAATTTCAGTGTATGTAAGCCTCCTTGATAGTGCAACCATACAAAAGAATTACGTTAATAGTTTTCGGTTAAAAGACTAACGAAGAGCCTGAACGCTTCCAACTCAAGCACAGCACGTTGTTCTAGACACCGATCATTTCATGCATGCAACTGAAACAATGTTAAATTTAGAGGTTGCAACATTAAAAAACCTCTAATTAACCTCTAATCTCCTTTTTTCTGCAGATCCTTCAAATTACAATTAACACAATGTTCAAAACTGTTAACAAATAATGGTTCTTTAGAGGTTTACTTAGTTGAGATAATGGTGAGTTAATGGAGCAACTTCTAGAACCAATGCACGCACGGAATAAGACGTAGCTTCAGAGCAAACGTGTCATTTCTATTTGATCGTCTGATAAATAGCTTTAAATGGTTTCTCGTTGGAGTCCTCTTTGGCTGTCAGAGGCATTTTTGAATTGTGCATGCCCATTACGGACGCCCCATACATGCAGGGTTGATTAAATGGATTCAAGGACATGGGTAGAGCTCCGTAAAATGAGTAAAAGAGATTGGAGAGCCATATCAATTGTGACCATTTCAGTTGGCATAATATCCCTCTATTGTGCTTGTATCACATTTTCCTATTCTGAATGGGAACCATCCACGATGGGGAGAGGACACATAAAAAATCCATTTCGTCAATATTCATCTAGTCTACTGATTATCGGAGTTCCATTTACAGCTCTAGGATTAGGCTCAGCATACATGCATATGAGGAGTGAAATCATGAAGAGGAGGAAAAAACTGCTAATGATTGCGACGATAATCCTTTTAGCCATTACAATAATCTGGGCGGTAGCGCTTTACCAGCATATTCTAGCTTATAACAGAATGCTCCAAGTCTACGAAGAGCTTGAATTATATGGTCTACCGAAACCACTTTTCGAATGGCGAAACGGCCCTATCCTAATGGTATCGGGGTGCATACTAGCTTTTGCGTGGATATTCCTCATTGCCGGGTGGTGGAAGGTGCTATCCTCTAAAACTAATCCATGCATGCACCCCAATCCAGAAACATGAAAATGGGGTTTTGCGGGAGATATCTCCACTTGGTGTGGGGTTCAAATCCCACCCCGCCCGCCACAGACGCACCCCATACCATAAAGACTATTTCTAGCGGTCAATTGCGTTTACGAAAAACTATGACTCCCTCAGGAGTGTTGAATCAAAAAACTAACACGGAAACTATTCTTTCCCTGTTGTGACTATGCACACAAGCGCACAAGTCATTGGTTTTATCGGTTAAGCTTTTATTCTCTGCGAATCAAATACTTCTAAATTTAAAGGGGGTATCAATGGTTATAGGCTCAGAGTTCTTGACTTCTGTGCTACTCTGGTTTGTCCGTGCATTCGTTTCAAGCGCAATATGTTTGTTTATTGGTTATGTTGGAATAAGGAGTTTGACTCATATAACAACCGAAATTAGTGAGTTCAAAACCATCAAGGGAGATCCGCTGGCAACAAGTCTTTTTATAAGTGGTTTTTTCATTTTCGCAGGGCTTGTAGTATATGGGTCGATGGTTAATCCCTTCTTCCTAGGACAATCCGTCGTATTTGGCTCTTACTTCAACGTGCAACGCCTCTTAGTTGTAGTGTTAAGTTTTTGTGTGAGTCTTTTCTTCGGGTGGTTTTTCTATGTCGTCTTTGCGAAGTTGACGCCTTTTGGGATAGACTTGGATGATGTAAATAAATCTCCCGTAGCTGTTGGAATCTTCCTATTTGGTTATGAAGTATTTTTGGGCTTGATTGTCTACGCTAGCCTGATGATACCCCTAGGCTAGAGAGGAAATGCATGACCCGTCTACCGACCCTAATGATGTTGATCATTCTCCTAGCTGTGTGTTTAGCAAAAGAAACCTACAGCTTTCCAAGTGGCGAAAATTATCCCCCGACTTTCACATTCAGAAATGGAGCATGGTATGACACTTGGGGATTCAACAGAAATTATTACGGGGAACAGGATGGATACATGCCCAATATCGCCTATGAAACACTTGGACCCGACAGGGAACTAGCATATGGTCTAGGAGAATGGTTTAAGAGCAACTACGGTAATACGGTGCGAAGGGCTACAGCGATTCTGAGGTATGTTCAAAGATGGACAAGTTATGGTTATGATTCCGACAACGTATATATGAATGGGGTAGCTCAAGAGGAGTGGGCTTGGAACGCTGACGAAATGGCACACATGCTAAACGAAACCACAAACACTATTGCTGTTGGGGACTGTGAAGATCTAGCCTTTTTATGCGCCACAATGTACATGGCAGCAGGCATCGATGCAGCTATGGTTTTGGCGCCTCAACATGTTGCTTTGCTAATCTGGCTTCCTGAATACTCAAATGCCAACTGTTATTGGGACCTACCAGATGACGGGAGAACAGCAGGCTGGATCTGGGTTGAAGCTACTTGTTCACAGAATCCCATAGGCTGGACTCCTCCTGAATTCGCAGGTGGTGACTGGACAGCCTATCCATTAGGTTTCATCGAGTTCAACGTTCAATACTTGCCACAACTCCCGCAGGCAGAAGACGATGTAGTGGTGACAGCCCGTGTTGTCAGCTCAAGAGCGTCTGTCAGCACAGTTTCGCTAAACTATTCTATCCAAGATGGACCATACAATGAACTATTGATGGAAGCTGAAGGATCAACATATGAAGCCATCATACCGAAACAGCCAGATGGAACTAGATTAGTCTTCTACGTTTCCGCTACTGACAGCGAGGGTCTCATAAGAAAGTCGGAGCGGTTCGAATACACAGTAGGGCAGGAATTCAAAATCCCACCTTTCGCTCTTGAGGCCCTTATTCTAATCTTCATTTTTGTATTGTTCATAGCCTTACTGGCTAAAAGAAAGTAGTGCGTGCTACCTTTCTTTTGAGGTCATTATGCTTGTTGCGTTCAAAGCTTTGTTGACTAAAGGAAAATAGCGTTTGCGTATTAGAAAAAAGAGGGACAAGATAATCCACGTATATGGCATGTCAAGCTAGGTTACCCGCCGGTTTTACTGATGAGATCCCACCAAGCGCCGTACATCTCTTCGTAGTCAAATTGGATTCGAGAGTACTCGATTGTTATCGCATCCATTGGATGTTGACCTTGGTAGGTATTTCCCAATGTTTGGAAAGAGCTGATTAGTACATCGCTGAAAGTCACCCTCAAGAACTCTTCAGATAGTTCTCCAATTGAGCGAACTGAAAGCACTACCGTTCCCAGATGTCGCCCTTCTGCACAAGCTAAGAAGAACTTCGGAGAGGCCTTGGGATCCATCTCAAAGATGAACTGGAAGTCTTCCATCTCAACTTGGCCGGCACCTGCACCTGCATACGTGCTGCCACTTTGGGTCTCCGACCAGCTGAATTCTTCTATTTCGATCTGCTTGTCATACGTAATATCTATTGATGATCCTGGAATACTCTCTATCTTAAGAAAGGCTTCGTATGTCTTCACCCCAGCCCCGAACTGGTAATAAGCCACGTTCTTCGCATCATTTGAAGGGGCAAACTGTATCAGACCGTAGATGGTGGAACCGCCAATGGCGATGCCAACTATTATCAGAGCTGCGTAGGATAGCAATTTATTCAACTTTTCTCCTCCTTAACCCTATATAAAACACATGACGACACATTTCACATAAACCTTCCTATAGGAGCTGGAAGGCTATGCATGCAAAATTTTTGTAGCTTTTGGAAGACTAGCAATGTTATGTAGAATGTCAAATCCTACAAATTTAATCCATGCATGCAGTTAGAATGCGTGTGCCCCTATAACACAGTGGTCAGATCAAAATCTCTTCACTTATTTCTACCCTGTCGTTTTCGATGGGTATTCCCTCTTTCTCTAACAGGGTCCTTCTTGATTTGGCTCCTTTTTTCTCTCCTCCGAATCCGCCATCAGATTTGACAACACGGTGGCATGGAACTATGGGTGCAAGTGGATTCTTATGTAGGGCATTACCGACAGCCCGGTAAGCATGTGGTTTACCAATTTTTTCGGCTATTCCTTTGTATGTGCTAATCTTTCCCTTCGGAATTTTGAATGTAGCAACTAGGACCGCTCTTTCGAATTCCGTCTTATCCCTTAATAAGTTGATTACATCTTCCTCTCTTTTGATCTCCTCTTTCTTCATAAACCATCCCTTCTACAAGACACATCTAAGCCTAGTTTTTAAGTCTTAGCGCGCGCAGGCATATCATCTGGATTCCCTGAATCGACACCTGAACCATGCTTTGGGTTGAATTTGAGTATGTCGCTGACATCTATAGTAAACCGATGTTTCGTAAGAGAAAGTGAAAAGCAGGAGAATACCGCTAGGAATCGGGGGATTTCGCTTTTTACTCAAACATTGAGATATCAACCGCAAACTCCTCCTTTTTTTGAACGAAAAAGATTCTGAACATTCATATGAAAGATAATACTATGAGTGTACAATAATCGTGATGCACCTTGCCAGAGAAAGGCTCAAAAACAGTCGGCAGGTCGATTGAGGAAACAAGACGGTATCATACTCGCTACTTAAGAGCCATCAACAGCCCTTTGAGGAGAGAAAATCTTAAGGCTCTGAAGAAAGGTTGCACAACCATTGAAGATCTCCAATCGAGCACGAGGTTAGACAATGACACTCTGAAATGGCATCTGAGTGTGTTAGATCATGGTTTCTGCATAGAGAAGGACGTCAAACAGGGAAAGCTGGTCTACAAGCTCACCCAAGAAGGTAGAGTTATTGATTACTTGGAATAAACTGCGCACGTGTGAGGATGAAATGCGATGAGATTTCCAGAAAGAGTCTACACTGCTGAAGAGGTGAAGAAGGCTCTGGAACTCATACGAAAAGGCCATAAGCACAATCTGGAAGTGAACGGAAGCCCAGATTTCAGGAATAAGATGGAAGAGGCTTTAGAGTTGATAAAGACAGCCGAATACTACGATTTCCTACGAACATACATCAGACAGATCCAGGAAATCGATGGTTTAAGCCAGCTTCGCGAAGCAGAAGTAGCTATATGGGCGAACAAATACGCGGTTGCCGACCCTATCGAAGCTGCTGGTTTCATTATACAAAAGGTGCAACAGATGAAAGATTTCGTTGAAGGAAGACTTTACTATGAAACAGCAGAGGTGCGGGCAGTTAAGAAGCGCATCGAATTCTTGGAAACGTTGAGAGACAGAAGTAAGGACCAAGCCGTAAAGAAAGAATGTGAAGAAAACTTGAAAAGATGGACTGAACCCACGTTCCCATAGCAGTTGTTGAAACAGCTGAAGAAGCTAAAGAACTCATTGAGGTTGGCTTTGAATACGTCAGCGACATAGACGGTAAACACCTCTACACTACAGGAAGCAAAAACAATGACTCAAAACTTCGAGGAAAATACTACAACTTTTGGGGTTTAGCTTTTCTCTCGAATTGTTTCTCGTAGATTTTCCTAACTCTTTTAATGGTGTCCGCTTCTTCTGGGCCTTTATCGTCTCGAATCCTAGTTACTCTGGCAAACCGCAACGCCATTCCACACCTATACTTAGGACTCTTCTGAATCTCATTGTACGCTACTTCAACCACGATTTGGGGAGTAACTACCACTTTTCCACGGGTTTCCCTAACCGCTAACTCTTTCAAATGCTCAGTCATCCGAATGATTTCTTTATCGGTAAGCCCCTTGAACGTCTTACCCACCATCAAAAATTCTCCACTCTCAGCGTCTCGCGCCGCCAAGTAATAGTCTGAAAGCCAGCCATGTCTTCTTCCATACCCATATTCCGCGGCAACAATAACCAAATCTAATGGCTCTAGTGACTCTTTGATTTTGAACCAATGCTTGCCTCTGACTCCAGGCGTGTATGCGCTGTCCAACCTCTTAGCCATCAACCCCTCGTGACCTTCATTTAAGGCTTCTCTCAGAAACCCTTCCGCCTCCAGACGCTTCCTAATGATCAACTGCTTTGTCAACAATATGTCCCCCGCAATTTTTTCCAGCTTTTTCCTCCGCTCGATGTAAGAATCGTCGGCCAAGCTTTGGCCATTGAGGTATATGAGATCGAAGAGATAGAGTTTCACGGGAATTTGCTTAACCATTTTCTCTACGTTGTGAACTCTTCGAAACCTTCTCATGAGGTGTTGAAATGGCAGTGGATTACCGTCTTCTCCTATCACTATGACTTCGCCTTCCAAAATGGCTTTTTGGGCTTTCACTTCCTCCTGAACTAATTGCACCACTTCAGGTAAACTGTCGGTCACATCGGTTAACCTGCGACTGTAGATTCTAACTTCGTTATTTGATTTGTGAATTTGGATGCGGGCACCATCCAACTTATATTCAAAAGCTGTCTTTTCGCCGTGTTCTTTTAGGGCTTCATTCACGTTTTCAGCCATTTGGGCTAGCATAGGCTTGATAGGCCTGAAAATCTGAAACTCTAGTTTTAAGATACCTTCTTTGCCTTTAGCCTTAGCTATAACGGCAACTTCTGCAATGTCACCGGTCAACATGCTTGCCTTCCGAACAACGTCGTGGGGAATGTTGAAGGCTTTGGAAACGGCGAGTTCCATTAGACCTTCATGAAAACCTGTTCTCATTTCACCGATCATAATCTTGATTATGTATTTGGCTTCTAGAGGTGTGGTTTGCCCCAGCAAAGTTTCCAGCAGGCGTTCTTTCCGTTCTCTTGAACCGTAGCCTGTCGTTTCAGCTATGGCTTCTAGGTTTCGTCTCACCTCAAGAATTGTTAACGGCTTTTCAATAAGCATAGTTTGTCTCTGAATTTTGCTTGCTTCAAAAACGGTTTTTGTTGCTGCTCCTATGTCACCTGTTCTGCTGAAGGCATCTGCGAAGTCTTTCCAGTTCACGTTTGTTAACCGTTTGATTATGTCACTAAGCGTCGCCCAACTAACCTCAAGCGTCCTTGAATCCCACTTGGGGAATGCTCGACCGAGAAACATGGATGTTGCAGGTTCCACCTCATCTAGGGCTAAGTGTTTTAGAAAATCTGCTACTAAATTAACCATCAGCGTGCGTTTGGAGGTAGCCTCCAGTTTCTCGCAAAGCTCAGCTAAAGCCTGAAAGTCTGTTCCCATAACTTTTACTTACTCACTTTCACTACGTAAATATATTGCAACTGTTTACCTTTTTATGCATGCATTTTGGGTTATTGTGTATTGGTCTTGATAAACTGCCTGAGTCTGTTGGCGAATATTGGGTTAGTCCTGAGGGTTGGAGTGAGAAACATACGCATTCATAACGTTGTTATGAGCGGTGAAAGTTAAGGATGAGCAAAAAACAAGAGGTTGTAATGATTCCAAAAAAGGTTTTGAGAGAAATTTCGAAACGTCTCGGGCAGGTAGAAAGAAAATTAAGAAAAGCTGACTTCTAGAGGCTCTCTCCTTGCGTGCGAATAGGTTTAGTGGACCATGCAACCAATCATGTTTTGGTCCTCTGCCGCGGTATATAGGTTATTAGGGCACCAACTTGAGAATTTTGGCTATCAAGGTTATGACTGGAATGAACGATGATACAATTAGCTGGTTGAGAGTAGCTAATGAGAAAGGCCACCCCCTCAATTGCACGCATGCAATGTTCAAACACTTCCGAAAGACTGTTAGTGACATAAATATTTGAAAGTGTATATGTGCTTTTGAGGGGTTATTCATAATGCCTGCAACCAACGATTTTGATGTTTTGGTGATTGGCGGTGGCCCAGCGGGTCTCTCTGCTGCGGCTGCATCAGCCAAAGGAGGCTTAAGAGTTGCTGTAATAGAAAAGGATTCAGGCATAGCAGATAAAATACGGACAAGTGGTGCTACATGGTTATCCGAAGTAAAGAAGCTGGGACTGCCACGCAACCTGTACAATCCAATTAGGAGGTATGGCATTTATTCGCCCAGTAGAGAATACCTTCTTGAGACCCGTAAAGCTGAGGCATGTGTATTAAATGTTAGGAAACTATATCAATACTTGGCGCAAAAAGCTGCTGCACTCGGAGCAGAAATATTCCTCCAAACTAAAGTCAATCAAGCATCTCTTAAGAAAGACAAAGGCGCGGTAAGAATTTCCGCACACTCTCCTCGGGGTCGTTTGCTCTTTTGCGGAAAACTTGTGATTGATGCGAGCGGTCACTCCAGTGTCGTAGGCAGAAGTTTGGGTCTGGTAGGTAGATGGGAGCGAATTGGAGTAGGTGTAGAATATGAGGCTTACGTGGAAAAAACTGATATTGACACCTGGGCATTAATGGTCGGTCCGACCTATTCTCCTGCGGGATACGCTTGGATTTTTCCTGTGGGAGAAAATCGGTTAAGGATTGGTGTAGGGATTGGAAGGCCTGAATCTGATATGAGCCCTTTGAAACAGCTTACACAGCTTATGGAGAAAAAGCCAGGTCCGTTGAAGAAATTGGGAAGAATTTGCCCAATAGAAGTCCATCATGGAATAGTTCCAACCCAAGGACCGAGGGATACCACAGTGGGAGATCGTGTTTTGCTTGTTGGTGATTCGGCCGGTCACATAAACCCTCTGTTCTTTGAAGGCATCAGATTTGCCATAAAATTCGGAAAGCTAGCAGGAGAAACTGCAAGGCATGCAATCAACAGAGAAGATGCACTGAAAACACAGCTTGAAGAATATGAAAAGAATTGGAAAAGGGAAGTCTGGAATGACTTCCAAGTTGGACTGAGTGTGCAGAGTAAATGGCTCCGGCTATCCGATGAGCAATGGGACCGAGAAATTTCGATCTTGGATTCATTACCAGCAAAAGAAGCTCTTGAATTGTTTAAATGTAGATTTCCAACTCGGAAACTTTTGAGTCTAGCTGCAAGTCATCCAAAACTCCTACAGAGCCAAAGCTTCGCATCGGTCCTTCAAGCGAAAATGCAAAGAGGCTATTTTCCAAAAAAATGACGACTGCCTCGCCGACTCATCATGCGCACACATATGCAGTTGAGAGCCCTATTCTCTGGCTCTCTCTTTGAAGAGTAGCTCCACCTTTTGCCTTATGTCTGCTATTTCTTTGGCTAAGGTGATTCGTTCTTTCTTGAGTCTTTCAATTTCTTCTTGTTGTTTCTTGATAATCTTCTCGGTTTCTGAGGGTGTGGATGTCTCAAGCCTAAGAAAGGGCATAGCCTTCTCAGCATACAGTTTGCGATGGAACTCTGGGTCTTTAGGACGATAGTGCTCGTCGACGCCTTCTCTAACTATATGCCCCATCCAAAATTGCACATATTCAAATCCTGCAGGAGTCGCATATTTTCTGAAGAATTTACGTAGGTTATAGAGTCTAATCTCAGCAGGTTTTCTGTAAACTCGTTTCTTAATTGTCAGTGCATCACATTTCTCAAGTTTACGAGTAATCTTGCTAAAAGTTCTACTAGGACTTTTGGGGGTAAGTTGCTTATTTTTACGTTCACGCAAACAGGCAAAAAGATAATCATCAGATCGTATATGTGGTCTCGTTTTCAAATAGAGTCTTAGGAATCTTACGGTTTCAGGTCCTACAAAAGTGAAGTAACTTCGGTATTGGCCTTTAGCTATTTCCGGGGGCACATCAATTTTCAATGGAATAACACCCGCTTCAAAATCTTTTTGAATGTGTTCATAGCGGAGTTTGTTAAGTGTGACTGGTCTTAGTCCACTTTGAGCCATCATGCAAAAATATGCTTTGTCTCTGAGATTAGCGTATGCTAGAATTTGCACGATTTCTTCGCGGGTAATATCACGATTGTGGTATACACTTCTTGATCTTCCTACTGGAACATAACCTAACGGCAAGTCTGTGTATTTGAAGAAGCTTTTTACTACACCTACATAGCTTCGAATAGTGCCTGGGGCACATCCTTGTTTGCTTAGATATACTATGAAGTTTTGCAGAGTTTGCGCGTATTTTCTTTTAAACTCGCGGTCGGTGGTATTGTTATAATCATCTTGAATTTGCTGTGGCGTTTTCGCCATAAAGCTGGTAAAAGTTTTCAGTATTGAACGATAAGAGCTTTCAGTTGCCTTGCTTTTTGAATGGCTATATTGCACGTTCACTATCCATTTATCCACGATATCGAATTTTTCCATCTTTTGCCATCTACTTTTATGTTAGAAATGGCATTTGGTATATATAAAGGTAGCCTAATATGTTACCAATCTACGTAAAGGTTGCCAAACAACAAGAAAAATTATTGACTAACATTTTCGGACGATTCACATGGTTGAGAGTTTATCCTTTACTCCCTTTATCTTCTTTTTTAGTTTCGCCGCCTTTTTCTTATCTTTTAATGCCTTATAGCAGTCTAACGCGTATTCTAGTGCGCTTAGTCCGAAGCGGTCGTAGCCTATTTCGAGCGAGATGTCGGCTGCTTTGAGGAAACGTTCAACCGCCGTGTTGAAATCTTTTGTCATAAAACTGCATTCAGCTGCCTTGAATAACGTGTAGGATGCGTCGAACAGATTGCGAGCCTTTTCGTACAGCTCGGAGGCTTCGAGGAACTTGTCTATTGCCTCCTTGTGTTTTCCAGTGTCGGCTAAGGCGGTTCCTTCCCTATGAATCTTTATGGGGTCTTTCTTTTCAGTGGTTTCATTGCTACTACTCATGTTTTTCCCTCGCTAATTGAGCTATCAATGGTAGTGTTACGGTTTTTAGGTTTTCTGTCTCTGTAGGGGGCAACATAACTAAAAACACCATCTCATGATTGATATCATCATATTTTTTTGAGGGAGTTGAATATAATCATGTATGCATTAAATATTTGAAAAAAGGTGAGCTGAAGTGCGCCGAAATTGGACTAAGAGAGCTGACTGAATGACTTGCATTCGTGCTTAATGTTACATTGAGATAGTTTCATGTCTCTCCGGAACGTACACTTCAGTTATTCCCGAAATTTTTTCGGAAAGAAGTTCCGCTTGCTCTAATTCTCCGTGAACAAGAAAGGTTCTCTTAGGCTCCAACGCTTCTACTAGTTGAATGAGTTCTCCTTGATCAGCATGGCCCGAAAGTTCAATTTGTTTAACTTCTGCTTGGACAGGAATCTTGTTCCCGTTTTTGATGAGTTCCCTTTTTTCTTTGGCAATTCTTAGTGGGCTTTCTGGGGGAAGATAACCTGAATTTATGACAACGGAGTTGTCTTCGTCTGCTGCCCATTCAGTTAACAAGCGGAGACTTGCACCTGCGTGACCGAAACCTGAGGTGCAGATGACTATAGCGGGCTCCCGGATCTGACCAGTTCGGTGAAGGTGCTTCACATGTCGGTAGTTGAAAGGTTGCTTTTGTTGTTGGATCTCTCGAGTAAAGAACTGTTTGTAATTGTTGAAGTATCCTGTGATTTTGTGTGCTAGCGGGGATATTGTGTAGACATTGTAGTTCGGTAGGATCCCGTCCTCCATAGCCTGATCGATTCTTTTAGCCATCTCTTGACTTCGGTGGAAGGCGAATGCAGGGATCAAAACGTTTCCTTTTCTCTCAATTGTGCGGAGAATTTGTTTGAAAAGCTGGTCGACTAATTTGTTTCTCGGCAGTCGAACTTTTCCGCCATAAGTTGATTCGATAATCAGTGCATCAGGTTTTTGTGGGAGCTTCTCTGGTTTGCTTCCTTCCAAAATTTCAGTGTCGTGAAGACAAAAATCCCCCGTATACAAAATTTCTTTGCCCTCAACATGGATGCTGGTCATTTTCGCCCCGGCAACATGCCCTGCTGGATACAATTGGATTGACATTCCAAGCAGGGCAACAGAATCTCGGATCCACCAAGATTTTTTGATATTGTCTGCATCCTGGTTGTTATAGGGGAAGTGGTTTCCATTCATGTTCTGAATTTTTATCATGTCGCGTAGGAGATCGGTAGTGACATCACGGGTTATCCTAGATCCAATTATCACTGGATTCCCTCGAGAGAGGCTTAAGAGATTTCCGGAGTGATCTAAATGAGCATGACTGATGATTACTGCATCAAAATCCTTCGGAAACTGATCGGAAACTTTTTCTCCGACCTTGATGCCGTAGTCTAATGCAACCTTCCCATAGTCAGTTTCGACTGCGATGCAGGAGCCACCTACTTCTCGGACTCCTCCAAGGAAATGAATTCTCATACATGTACCTCCTTTGTTCTTTAAAACGTTAATTCTTCTTGAAAATCGGATGAAATGCTCCGACTTAAAGATGGCCACACTAAGAAACTGTGCTAGACCAAACGTTCTACTGAAGCATCACAATAAGAGGCGATATATTAAGTTATTGATTAGTTGTGTATACATGGACTCAGCTGTTTTCACGGTTTGCCGACTTGCATGCATTAATCCGTTACCCTTAATTTTTGTTAAAATGCCCCGATAGGTATCCAAAAGTCTCAAATTCCTTTCCTAACCAGATAGAAGTTGGGTCGGAGACCATTTGCCTATTACCGTACGGCGAGCAACAACCAAGGATTTGGAAACGCTTTTTAAAATTGAAAGAGAATGCTTCACTTTAGAGGCATTCACAAAACAGCACCTAGCCTTTCTTCTAGAAAACCCATATAACATCAGGTTAGCCGCGTGGAAGAACAACGAGATTGCAGGCTTCATCATCGGCTTGATTCAGAATTTTAATGAAACAAGAATTGGTCGTGTATACACGTTGGATGTTGCAGTTAAACATAGAAGAAAAGGGATAGGGCTGAAACTTCTTAACGAACTTGAACAAGTGTTCATCAAAAAAGGTGTTGAAAACTGTTATCTTGAGGCCCGTACAGACAACGTGGCAGCACGGGAACTTTACCGCAAATATGGATACACGGAGGTTAAACAGTTGAAAGATTATTATTTCAAAGGGATCCATGGAGTTTTACTGGTGAAGAAGCTGCTTTAGAACAGAGCGTTGTTCTTTTTCATTAATCGTAGGTAGCCCATTAAGGCAGAGATCGGAATGCTGGAAGCTTTCGTAAAGCCATTAGCAATGGTACTCCAACTAGGAGAGCTATAGCAACGACTAGAGTATCTTCCATGTAAGAGACGACGGCTCCTTCTACAAAAACTCCGTATACACTTTCAGGGGACCAGCCGAAAAAGTTGTACAGTCCAACTGGAACGAGCAAAAACACGCGAGTAAGGGAATCCATGAAATTTTTCCTCATCGAAATTCTGTTCTAAAAAGTTTTATTCACTGCTTGAGAAGTATTCTGAGATCAGTGATTGCAAGTATAAAGGGAAGTACCATGCATTTATTTATGGAAAAGTTTAAGAAATCATCTTTTGTTTCATTAATCTCAGTTTTCGCAGCCTTTAACGTGATTTGTGACTCATTGATGAGCTTGCCTTTGCCATTTTCGGGAGTTTGGTACAGTTGGATTTTTATAGCTACGCCTATCAGCGGAATATTATTGGGTCCATACGCTGGCTTTCTCTCTAGTTTCATTGGAGTAATGGTCGGTCATTCTATGGTTTTCCGAGGGTCAGAGGAATTTCTTTTTACTTTTGGTGCGCCGATTGGGGCGATGATTTCAGCTCTTCTCTTCAGCGGTAGATGGAGAGAAGTTTTAGTTTACTATTTAGTTTTGCTTGGAGCCTTTTTTGTTACACCAGTTGCATGGCAGCTTCCGTTGTGGGGTATGTGGGATGTCTTTTTTGCCTTTGGCTGTCTTCTTACAGTTATTGTTGCGATGCAGAAATGGAAAAATATATGGAACACTAGAGCTAGTACCAATCTTCTCTACATCCTTGCGTTATGCGCCTTTATTGGACTAGAAGCTGACGTTTTGTTTCGCATATTCATTTTCGTACCTTGCCAAACTTACCAATCAATTTATGGTTTCAACGTGTTGGACCTGCAATATATTTGGGGTATGGGCGCCATTGAAACGCCAATAAAAGCAGCATTGTCCACGCTAATAACTACTATCATGGGTCCACCAATAATCATGGCTGTCAAAAAAATGGGTTTGACGCTTGTTAAAGATTAGAAACAGGAGAAAGCGTTCTATAGATTACCTTAGATATTTTTTTAGTCTTTTGTAACGAATCATCTCGACTACTCTTTTCAGTCATGATGGAACATAGAGGCTCCCCCTTCTCAATCATGGTTTTTGGAAATGGAATGTCTCTTACTTCTTTAAAAATTGTTAAATCAGGCACTATCACTCGTTTAGGAGCAAACAAAATCAATCGAGTGCTAAAGATAAAATCTTTCTTTTGCACCGTTGGGAGGGACCCATGTATACATGCGCTGATATGTGCTTTCACCAAGTTTATTTTAAGTACTCGTTCAACACACTCTAGAGTTCCTTGGAATCGAGGGTTTATCTCTATTACATACGGTACATTTTCCTTAGAAATTACTAAATCAATGCCGTTAGAGCCTATAAGACCGAAATGTAAAGCAATTTTCTTAGTAATATGTTCACACTTTTCTGAAATTAAGTTGGCAGAATGAAACGGGACAACATTCCCACAGTATCCAAATGGCTCACTTTGAAATGTATAAGGCACTCCTATCAACTGTTCGTTTATCGTCAAAATCTTAACAACGTTATGAGAAGCAAGAAAAGATATGCTGGCATGGGCTCCAATAACATGTTTTTGAATCAAAATGTTATCGTCAAACACTAAAACTTCTTGAAATTCTCGTTTCAGTTCTTGCGGGCTCTTGGCAATTCTAATGCCCATTCCTCCGAAACCTCTTGAAGGTTTTATCACTACCGGATATTCAATTTCTGCAGCTATCTTTTTTGCCTCTTTAACATCTGTGACCTTTGCTGTTTCAGGATGCGGAATTCCTAAACGTTTAAGTTCTTCAAAAAATTTCGGTTTTTCACGGATGTTTTTAATAGTTTGAGGTGAGTTTCCCAAAATTGGAACTAAATCGTTTAATTCGCAGAGAATGTCAAAGTAATCATCTAATCCTGAGGAAAGCAAAATGGCGTCCATCTCGTTTTCTTGCAGTAAAGACTTTGTCAATCGGAGGAAAGCTTCAGGCTTGAAGTTTAATTCGAAATGTCCGCAACTTTTTGCAGGTTTTTGTTGTATTACGGATTTATATTTGATGCATATACGTTGTAAATCGAGGTCGCCAAAATAATCTGCTGCATAAACCTGGTAGCCTGCTCTTTTCGCCGAGCTAGCTAGGGAAACTAGGTCAATTCCCATTGCTAAAAGACTACGAACCTCTGAGTTAAACATAGTTACCTTCCTTACGAATTAACAGTTTCTTTAATAAATAAATGAAAGCTATGTATCACCGAAAACATTGTAAAGTCTATACTTCTGACCTAGCAAAAACTGCAGTGAAGCTTATTTTTGTGCTTTTTCTCATAAGGAACTGTTTGTTCTATGAACCCTTTTTTTAGTTTTTTCGCTGTTCAGGCCGAATATCGCTTCAACTATATGGTTTATGATGAAACGCTTATCGACAAGCTCTCCATCTGCGTTGTTTAAACCTCGGCAGCAAGAAATAATTTTTATGATAATAAAGTTGGGCGAAGGCGTCTCAACTTCAAAAGGGTAAAGTCTGCACAAAATCGGTCTTACGTCATAGATTGCACATTCATAAGAGCGCTTTTCATGGTTGAACTTGAGAAAAATGCATGAGCCATCTTTCTTGTTTCTCAGACAGCCGTACGGAGTAATTATGCTTTCATATTTCCCACTTTGCACAGGCCCAAGAAAACTTTCTGTCTTGTAGCCCGCTTGTTTAATTCGCTCAATGTCTCCTTTGGTAAGGTTTGGTCCGCCTAACTTGCAGCAAAAGGTGGCGCATCGTTTACATTTGAATCGAAGATTTTTTTGGTAGACCGTTATATTCGTAATCTGCCTAGTTACTGGGTTTAGAATGATTTTGGCAACGTTTTCGCCTAACTTCAAGCATGAACGCCCTACGGTTGCACTTTGGCTATTAATGTTCAAGTTGTTTTTAAGCTTCATAGTGCTTGGTTTAGTCTTTCTAATTCTCTTAGTACATTGAAACATACGAAGTTTCTGAAAACTTTTTTCCATAACTCTTTTAAGAACGAAACATCGAGATATGAACCCGTTTTGACGTTTCAGGAGATTTAAACGCTGATTAAACTCAAAGCAAGACTAATCAGTATTCCAGTGGGTAAACGCTTAGTTCTGTTGCATGAAGAAGACGCGAAAAGAAGCGGCATACTCTCTCACAACCGAGTGAAAATCAATTACAGAAAGCAAACTGCCACGGCGTTCACGGAGACTACAACTACATACCTTCAACTAGGCGAGATCGGCATCACTAAAGAACTGCAAAAGGAACTCAAGGTCAAGGACGGTAGCCTCGTCTCTGTGACATCCGCAAAGACACCTGAATCCATCAAATACATTCACAAAAAGATGAGAGGCCAGACCCTCGCAAAAGATGAAATCCATAACATAATCAACGACATCGCCAACCATAAACTAAGTGAAATAGAAATCACCGAGTTTCTCATGGCAGAAGAGTTTCACGGCTTAAACATGGACGAAATCGAATACCTAACAAAAGCCATGGTGGACACCGGAACCACCATTGACTTCGGTCGCCCATGCTACGACAAACACAGCGTGGGCGGAGTGCCTGGCAACAAAGTAACCCTTCTGATAGTTCCAATAGTGGCAGCTGCAGGCTTGCTGATCCCAAAGACTAGTAGCCGCGCGGTCACTAGTTCTTCGGGCACTGTTGATACCATGGAAGTGCTTGCCGATGTGGAGTTTAGTGCGAGTGAACTGAAAGAAATAGCGTTGAAGACAGGGGGTGCCATTGCTTGGGGCGGCAAATTGGGTATCGCTCCAGCAGACGACATCCTAATTCGAGTTGAGTATCCCCTCAGCATTGACCCCACAGGACAGATGCTCGCCAGCATCATGGCTAAGAAACTTGCAGTTGGAGCTGACTGCGTGGTAATCGACATTCCGGTGGGGCAAGGGGCAAAGGTTGAAAAGATAGAGGACGCTCGAAAGCTCGCTCAAAGTTTTGTGGAACTGGGTAACCGCTTCAATGTGCAGGTTCAATGTGGAATAACGTATGGTGGGCAACCGGTAGGACATACGGTGGGACCAGCATTGGAGGCTCGTGAGGCTCTCTTAGCATTACAAGGAAAAGGACCAGCAAGCTTAATTGAAAAATCAACCGCGTTGGCGGGTATGCTCATTGAAATGGGAGGCGTTGCGTCACCGAATGAAGGAAAAAAGATGGCCAGAGAAATTCTTTCTTCAGGGAAGGCGCTAGAGAAAATGAAAGAAATCATTGAAATGCAAGGGGGAGACCCCAAAATTGAACCTGAGAAAATTCCAATCGGAGAGCACAGCATCGCTTTGAGAGCTCCCTGCGATGGTTTCGTAACGAACGTAGATAACGCGGCAATAACCGCTATCACCCGTGCTTCGGGGGCTCCAATCGAAAAGGGAGCTGGTGTTGCCTTACGTTGGAAGAGAGGGTATAAAGTGAAAAAAAGTGATGTACTGCTTGAAATCTATGCTGAACAAGAATCTAAGCTCGCTGAAGCGTACAACGTGGCGTTAAGGACAAAACCGGTTACAGTCGAAGGAATGTTGTTATATAGGATTCCAGAACAGCTTGGAAAAGTCGTGTACAATCAGAGTTAGAAGCGTGTATGTTAAGATGTTGCTTTGATGCGTTTATCCGCTTCTTTGATCCATCTACGAGCTACTTTTTGTGAGACCCCGGTCTTTGCTGATAACACTTTGGCTGAGGTCTTAGCCAAATCTTCAACCGTGCCGATCTTCAATCTCTTCAACTGTTCTGCCCTTTTAGGTCCGATTCCTTTTACCATTGTAAGTTTGAGGGGGTGATTCAACGATTGGCGTAGGGATTAGTGAAGTTGCAGGTATAGGTTGGGATGTTAATGGAGTTGGCACGGCTTTACCCGGTCTCATCATATAGCCTAGCCCAACGAAGGTTAAGCCCAAAATCACTAAGACTGATGGTATGATTACCCTCATTTCTGGAGGGACCAGATCGCTTTGAATAAAGAAAAAAGCTGATAAGATGAGGCATACCAGTGCGATACAGTATAAAGCGTAATCTGACCTCATGTATTTTCCTCTTGTAGCCACTTTTCATTGAAAGGAGTTTAAATAACTTTTCCAAGTCTTTGATGACTGGCAACTTATCTTTTAATTCTATCAGCATACGATAAGGTAAATAAGATAAACAATTGAAACTCTGTTCAAGAGGGTTGAGGAAAAGTTGACTGCTCAAATGCTGTGCAAAGTTGAACGTAAGATGGTTGAGCTAAAGGCAAGAATTAACGCTCTTGATTCTATTAGAAGAAAAGTAATAGGTTTAAGGGCTCATCATATTGGAACGTTTCGGCAGATTGACGTTTACTTTGAGGTCCCGAAGGGAAGATTAAAGCTTCGAGAAGTGAAAGGCAAAAACGCGGCAGAACTAATTTATTATGAAAGAGAAAATGTTGCCAAGCCAAAAAGAAGCAACGTTTTCATTCTCGAAGTTCAGAAACCAGCAGTTTTTAAAAGCTTGCTTGAAAAAGTTTTGAAAACTGTGGTGACTGTAGAAAAATTGAGGGAGATCTATCGATACCAAGAAACAGAGATACATCTAGATACCGTTGAGAAACTTGGAGTTTTCGTTGAATTTGAAAGAGGGACGCCCGATGATCTACAAGCAATCAGAAAAAATCAGCAGACTTTAGAAGAGTTGATGAAAAAGCTCGGAATAAAACCTGAAAACCTTGAAAAACTGTCGTATAGCGATCTTATTCAGAAATGTAACCAGAGATAGGTTTAACCATGCATGCAATGGTTGAAGGAAGACAGATGGTTTTCATCTTAGATTTTGCACCAAAAGAACTGCGGGGAATTGCCTTGGGAGCTTTTCACACGATCATTGGGTTGGCAACTCTGCCATCATGCATAATCGTAGACGCGTTTTGGTGATATGTCAAACCCATTGCAACCCTTCTCTACGTTCAGTCTTAGGACTTCTGTGGCAATGTTGCTGGTATTAGGGAAGGAAAGGTAAAGTCAGCACTGAAGTGTAGATGTACTTCATTTATCATTTTAATTCTGGTATGGAAGCTATTTCTTCTTTCTTGCCAATTTCCATTGGTGGCTGCTCTACTTTTTGCGAAAGAAAGTTTATCGCTTCAAGCATACTTTTTGCTAGCGCTAGAAGATTGACCGATATCAGAATCGCCAGAAATGCTGTAAGATTAGCCATAATGTTTACCATAATCCCCTCTTGGGACATGCTTAGAGTTAAAATGCCTCCTTCCAAAGCATAAATGAAGTATAATATCAGAATTATCGCTTTTGCGATGCTAAATGCGTGTTGAAAAATCGTTCCAGATGAAAGTTGGATTGCAACGGCGAAACAGATCATTATTGCTGCAAAAACGTAAACGAGATTCTCGTACTTGGAGAAGAATGAACCAAACTCGGAAGGAAGATTTTCGGTGGGAATCATTAAGAACATAAGCGTTGGCAATATATAGTAGAGAAAAAAGGTGATGGCGCCCATTATAGCTGCCTTAAAAACTCTTGGCATAACCCTCTCTACAAACGTTTTCTCGTCCCTTTTTTCAGCCACTGGAATCACCCCACTTTATCTCTTTCTCAAAGCCAAAAATTGAGGTCTCAAAAAAGAAGTGAATTCGACCTCTTTCCTCCAGCATCAAAGGATCTACAGGCAATTCTAGCGGGCCTTCATAGCTTGCACCCGATTTTACGTCTAAAGTTATCGTTCCAGAATCTACAAGCTCGTTCTCATAGTTGTAGATATCAAAATGTATGTTGCCGCTTACATCAAAGTATGGTGAATCGTTATTAAAGCTTAAAGGAATAACTATTTTCCGATTAGTATAATCAAAAGAAATTTCTCCTATGGAAAAGTTGTTGAGAGGTGCCCCCCATGGCATCGTTGTATTTATTGATATCTGGAAAGGGAAGATATGTGCAAATTTTAATCCTGCAAAGATTTCTATGCTGAAATTGCCGCTGTTAAAGAATAGATAAGTTAGATTTCTAGATACAATGTTATCTAGACTAATGGATATGTTATGCGTCTCCTCAACATTGTTTCCATGGGGTATCAATGGCACAAAAGTTGTAGCTGCTGATATCAATGTTCTATTGTAGTCTGCGATGCAGGTTGTTATGTTCAAGTCTGATATGTCGTAGAAACCAGTGTTATTGAAAGCGAAAGGCAGAGACATCGTTGCAGTTCCATTAGAAAAAGAGACAGCAGGCTCTCCAAATGGGTTACCACCCATGTTTGCCTGAATTACGTATATGGCTGAATACAAACATGTAATCATAAAGACAGCTATCACAATCCAAAAAATCTTCGTCGCCCAGCCCAACGCCCTTATGGCTTGCCTCATCTACTTTTTCTTCCTGCACCATCGCTTGAAATGTCTGAAGAAGCTTGACTCCACATTTAGGACGAAGTCTTGTTTAGCCTCTAGCTTTCTTTCTGTTTGAGTTGCGTGCGAAACTGGATTCCTCTCACTGTCAGTATGGAACCGATCCAGCCCATTATGCCGAGGTACATGACTCGAATACATGTTTCAATCAATGGAGCTAAGACTTCACCAAAAGCTTCCTCAAGACCACTTGGCGATGGAATCTCTAGTGCGCCTACGAGAAACAGGTAAGCGTTAAAGAACGTGAACACCAATAGACCTACGCCCACGAATAGAACTACATACGCCAAGATTTCACTCTTACTTATCATTCAACAAAACCCCATTCTACAACTGTTTGCACCAAACTTGTATAAAAAGGAAATGGAGGAAAACTATGAATTTAGCGTAAAAATTCAGAATCGTTTATCCTGTAAAATCCAGTTCAAGTGTTTTTACGTTTTTCTTCCTTTTCAAGGCTCGAATAAGGATGGAGGCTTCCTGAGCGGTTTTCGCAGATGCAACCTTTTTCGTTTTATCTAAAATAAGTCGAGTTTCACAATAGGAACATTGCCTCGTTTTTTGATCGGTTTTGGCCAGCAGAAGTTGGCCGCATTTATAGCAAACGATCACTACGTACATTCAGTAGGTGCTCCTGTTAGGCGAAGAGCAAACATACGCAAAAAGTCTTTCTGTAAGTTTTAAATTGCAGGTGATAGTATTATGATTACGTTTAATCATAAAACTGCTGTTAGCTGTTAGAGGATGTAAAATGAATGGGTAAGACTCCTATCGCCAATCTTGCAATCAAATTTTTTAGACAAAATGGTTATAAGATGGAGAAAGATGCTATTTTGGAAGGTTTTTCCGGGCTTTCGCGTAGGTTTGACTTTGTTATTCGAAAAGGCAAAGAAAAGCACGTAATTTTAATTAAAGAGTGGAATCGAACGGTTGGCGTCAACATGGTCATAAACATGGATAAAGCATCAGCAGACGTAGGTTTCTCTAATCCGATAATGATATCTGAAAAATTCAGTGGACATGCGAAGGCGTACGCCAACCGTCGAGGCATAACATTGCTCACAAGACGTGCAATTATGCGTAGGCTTGGATAAACTTAAAAAGGGTTTAAGAAATCGTGCAATCGATTTTCTCTATCCAGTTTTCCCAACCAGTCTACTATCCCAACTGTGCATTTCTTTTTTCCTTCTAAAACCAAAATCGCCTCGCCCACAACTTCTTTGATTTCTTTGCCCGTAACATCTATTTCGCACACCTTGCTATGACCGCAGGCAGACATGGCTTCCCATAGACAAATATCCAATATTTCGGCGGCAAGATTTTCCTGAAGTTTCTTTTCTCTAAAACCACGTTCTTCCATCTCCTTCTTTAGCTCATCTGGACTCCGCCTAAGAACAAAAACGAGGTTGATATCTTTCGTTGGTATAACATCAACCGCGTAGTGACCGTCGACTATAATGTCCCGTTTGGACGCCTCTATGATTCTTTGCACACGCTTCGAAACCTTATCTACATCTGCGATCAACGTTTCTCTTTTTTCATCTGCGCCACTAATCAGTTTTTCTCGTTTAACAAGTCCAGCTAGATCAATGTGTGTTGCATTTAGCTTGGAGGCCAAAAGAGACGCGATAGTGGTTTTCCCTACCGCTGGCGTGCCTGTGACCAAAATAATTCGCTTGATCCTCTTCACTTTCCTCTTTTGCTATTGCTTTTCAAGGGATAATCCTAACGCTTATGAACTAAAAGAACATTTTGGGTATTCTCTGATTGGTACTCTAACAATACGTATGGAGAGATTTCGTTTGGATGTTATTCTGCTACCTCTCATAGCGTTTTTTGTTGGAATAATCGCTGCAATGATTGGCATTGGCGGTGGCGCTTTCATTGTGCCCGTCTTATGCCTAATTTTCGATCTTGAACCACCTGTTGCCTTTGGAACGAGTCTTGCAACAATCATCTTCACCTCATTGTCGTCGACAATAAATTATTCCAGACAGAAGAAAATCGATTACAGTTCGGCCTTGTTTTGGCTATCGCAACTATTCCTGGAGCATTCGTAGGAGCATATTTGACCACTGTTATAGAATCAAGACTGTTAGGATTAATTTTCGGGTTTTTCCTCGTTTTTGTTGCTTTGAACATGACAACCAAATTCGGTTTCTGCAAATTCGGATTTCCCAGAATAAGCGACAGTTGGCATCGTAAGATTGTGGACTCAGATGGCAAGATTTTTGAATACGACATAAACATTGGCTTGGGCCTAGCGTTGAGTTTCTTCGGAGGGTTTTCGTCAGGTCTGTTAGGGATTGGTGGCGGATCAGTTATGGTTCCAATAATGTGCCTCGTCATGAACATGCCAATGCATGTTGCGGTTGCAACTTCGATGTTTATTATGATCTTCACTTCAATTTCTGGGGTTGCGACGCATATTTCATTTGGCAACGTCCTTTTTGAGTATGTTGTACTTCTTTCTATAGGGGTAATTTTTGGAGCTCAACTGGGAGCCTACTTTTCTAAGAGAATCTCTGCAAAGAACCTTAGAAGAATTTTCGGTGTTGTTTTACTCCTTGTCAGTGTAAGAATGATTTTGAAATACATCTAGCTATCCCTATTTTAGATAAGGATGCCTGCAGTGAGGTTTAGATTAGGTTCATTCAAGAAACTGAAAATCCAGAAAATTTTGAAAATCTTACCCTTACTTCTTCTTGAAAAACAGCCAATTTTTCTTTCCTTTGAACCTCACCAAACAGTAAACACCTTTTAGCTTGTGACCTTTTATTTCGAAAACCAACTTGTTCTCCTTTCTACTTTTCAAAACGTATTGTCCCTTGTCCCAGATTTCCACGGTACCCGCGCCATACTGTCCCTCTGGGATCTTCCCTTCAAAATCCGCATAGCCAACGGGGTGGTCTTCCACTTGAACTGCCAGTCTTTTTACGCCACTTTCCGTGGGGGGTGTTTTGGGAACAGCCCAACTCTTTAAAACTCCGTCCATTTCTAACCTTAAATCATAATGCAGATGCGTGGCTTGGTGTTTCTGAATCACGTAAATGTTTCCACGATCAGTTTTTTCGTTACCCTTAGGTTCCCTTGTTTTTTCAAAATCTCTTTTTTTCCAATACTCTTCAAGCTTCATGTTTTTCCTCCAAAATCATAATAAAGAAACTTGGAATATATTTAGAATTCCGCTTGGTTCACAATACATTGTTACGGATTTTTCAAGAGTAATTCTTAAACATCGCAACGTGTCGAAGCACATGTCGGAACAATTATATCACGGCATATGGAAATATCGTTTTACCTATTGAACATGAATTCATGCGGAGATAGAATTGATGTGTGCAAAACTAAGTAGAAAATTTCCAATTCAGTCCCTCCTCTCCGCTCGTTTATTGCTTTCCCCTCGGCTGGTTGAAGGCAGAATCTATTTCCTGAGCGACATGAGCGGAGTAATAAGCCTGTACTCGATGGACAAGCAAGGCAGCATACCTCAACCTCTCTTGCCGGGAGGTCTCGCTTTACAGAATCCCCATCTAATGCTGGGGTACAACTATTTCGTTCTGCCAAAACTTCAAAAAGTTCTCGTAATGATAGACGAGAATGGAAACGAAAACTACCAGCCCTGTTTTGTCCCTTTGGAAGGCGGTATACCTCAGCCAATATTTGGCGATGCGTACAAGAACGAACAACTGGGCTGCATCGACTGCGATGTCAACAAAAACGTTGCCTACTTCTATAGAGACGATCGAAAACATCCCGAAACCGAGTGTCTCAAGGTTGACCTCCAAACTCTGCAGGTTACTTCTCTAGGTAAAAGTATCTATGGGAACTATTTGAATGGTTTCAACCCGGACCATTCAATTGTTATTCTTGCAGATTCATACACTGCGGCGGATGTTGTACTATATTTGTGGAGAACTGGTTCGAAGAAACGAGAACTGTTTTATGGGATTCCTCTTAGCAAGAGAAAAGGTCGAAAAGTTAAGCCGTCAGGAATCGGTAGATGCAATTTTACTCAGGATGAGAAAGGTCTTCTATTCAGATCAAACATCTTCCGTGACGAAGGAAGTTTGAGCTATCTTCCGCTTGAAAAACCCGAAAACGTTGTTGAGGTGCCAGTATCTGGAATTCAGCACCAAGGGAAGGGAGCGCTTGTGGGTATCAAAAACATCCACGGCGACAGTTTCCTATTAGGGTACAACATTGATGGATGTTCATGGCTGTATGAAGGACGATTTCACCAAAAAGACTCTTCAATGCGTTTCGACATCGACCGCACCCTCTGTGGTGTTCCTCCCTTGTCCAAAGGTGTTCTTCAAAGTGTAGAGTTTGAAGTAGATACGAATGCTGTTCAGCCACGCATCGAATACATATTGTCGTTCACCAAGGCTAACAGTCCAGCTCAACTATACCTCTACCCAGCAGAGCCCGTCCAAGAAAGCCCCACAGCTCTTTCCAGAGAACGTGTCTTGGGAATTGATCAAAAGTTTCTCTCTGAAGGAGAAGACGCAAGCTATACAAGTTTCGACGGGCTTGGGATTTCAGCGCGACTCTACTTGCCGTCCGAGCATTTAGGGTTTGAAGGCCCTCGACCATTTGTTCTATACGTCCATGGGGGGCCTCAAAGTCAAGAACGACCAGATTTCACGTGGTTCTCGATGCCTTTAATTCAGTTTCTGACACTAAACGGGTTCGCGGTGTTCGTCCCAAATGTTAGGGGCAGTACTGGTTATGGTTTGAGCTATATGAAGCTCGTTGACCATGATTGGGGAGGCAACGATGTGCGTGATCATCTTGAAGGATTGAAAATGCTTGAGAAAGATCCACGCGTTGATTCGTCGAGGTGCGCAGTGGTTGGTCGCTCTTATGGGGGTTATATGACCTTGACACTTGTTTCTCGGCATCCCCATTTGTGGAAGGCTGCTTGCGACATGTTTGGCCCGTATGACCTGTCGTCCTTCATTAACCGCTTGCCAGAATCTTGGAAAACCTACTTCTATCTGGCTGTGGGGCATCCGGAGAAAGACCGTGATTTCCTGGTTGAACGTTCGCCCAAGACTTACATGAAAAACATCCGTTGTCCAATGCTGATCATCCAAGGAAGGAATGATCCACGGGTTATCGAAGAAGAGTCCAGAGATGTGGTCAAAGACCTTCAAGCTAGAGGCGTTGACGTCGAGTTCCTAGTGTTCAAGGATGAAGGACACGATGTAATCAAGTTCAAGAATAAAGTGTTGTGTTATACAAAGATTGTTGATTTCTTTAAGAAACACCTTAACCCCTAAGGGTGCCTTTCTCGTTCTTCTTAGGCCTAATCGTCACCGTTGGTATCCATATAACTTCGAATATTTTTCGTTGAGATAATCAAGATAGTGTTTGACGTTTATTTCTTCACCAGCGATCTTCTTAATTAGATCCGCAGCACTGTAAAGCTTCCCATATTGATGGACGTTCTCGATTAACCACTGTTTGACGTTGTGAAAGTTGCCCTTCGCGATTTGAACGTTCCAGTCGGGAATGTCTTTCTCTAACGCCGCGAGAATCTGTCCACTGTAGATGTTGCCCAACGCGTAGCTCGGGAAATAGCCGAAGTATCCTTCAGCCCAATGTGTGTCCTGCATCACACCTTCAGAGTCGTTTTCGATGTTCACGTCGAGGTACTTCTTGTACTTTTGGTTCCAGATTCTGGGAAGATCTGCTACTGTGATTTTCCCGGTGATCAACTCACGCTCGATCTCGAACCGAATGATAATGTGGAGGCCGTAGGTAACCTCGTCTGCCTCAATGCGAATCTTAGAAGGCTTAACTTGGTTGATGGCATGTACAAACGTGTCTAAATCAACATCAGAAAAGATGTCACCTGTGAGTTTCTTCAGCTTCGGGAGGTAATGGGTCCAGAATTCGCGGGACCGCCCTACGAAGTTTTCTATGAACCGTGACTGAGATTCGTGGAATCCATAAGAGCAACCGTCCCCAATTAGTTGGTACATCCATTCTGGGTTTATATTCTGGTCGTAAGTGGCATGTCCTCCTTCATGCAATGTCGAAAACAGAGAGGATGTAAAGTTGTTTTCGTAGTAGTGCGTTGTGATTCTCACGTCGTCGTAATAGCCGGTAGTAAATGGATGTTCAGTTTCATCGATCCTGCCTCCGGCTTCTTTTGACTCCACATCGTACTCGATAAATCTGGCAAGCGAGTTGGCAATCTCACGTTGGATGTCTACGGGAACCTTACGTTTGAGGATAGATGTGTCTGGTTGCTTTGGCGTGGTTTCACACTTCTTTATTATCGAAACTAAGCCTTTTTTCAGCTCGTCGAAAATCCTTGTAATCATCTCAGCGGTCATGTGTGGCTCAAAAATGTCAATAAGAGCATCATAGGGCGTTGCGGTGCCCTTCACTTTCATTAGTATTTCAGCGGCTTCCTTTTTCAGATCAACGAGTTTTTCAAGTTCTGGCTTGAACATGAAGAAATCCTTGGCAGCCTTCGCCTTCTTCCATGCATCGACTGTGATGACCCGTTGCCTTGCGGTTTCAACTACAAGTTCCTCGGGTAGCTTGGTCATTTCGTCATATTTTTTCTTGATTAGATACACATTTCTCTTCTGTAACTCATTAAGAGCGTCATAGTCTGAGTGCCCCTTGATCTTTTCCAGCAGGGTTCCGATCTCGGGGTCAGTAGTCGTTTTGTGTTCAATCTGTTTTAGAAACGCCAGCTGTTGACTTCGCAGATTGATTCCTTTCGGAGGCATCTTTGTCTCCATATCCCAAAGAATGATGCTTACAATCGATTCAAGAACCATTATTTTTTTGCCTTTTTCCATCAACCTGTCGTAATTAGAACCCAATGTGTTTGTTGCTTCTATCATCACGATCACGGGAAGACCATTAATATTGCTCAACGGTATATATGACTTATGTGCACTTCGAGTAGTTAGCGTTTGACTTTAGCTTATATTCACGTCGTTTTTGGAAACGATATTACGACGTGCATAAGCCGGCACATTAAAATTGAGCGATATTTTCGCTCACGGTCTATTCAAATGCACAAGAACCGTAATATAGAAAATAGAGAAGGTAAGCTTGTTCTTTTGCCACTACTTTCTATCTTTCTCTTCTTTCAGGCAATTTACGACTGCTCGAAAAATGGTGTATGGCTCAACTTTTTCTACTTTTTTTTTCTCTTTTCCTTTGCTGACGTAATAAAGTGGAGGACTTGATTTCTTGACTGTTCGAATCCAGAGAGCACCCCAAGCAACAATTAAGATTAATGTGGAAAAAAAGACAAATAGAAGCAAATCAGCGGCCTTAATGGCGAGGTCCTCAAACAATATAGTTCACAATAGAAAAATCGTTGAGATTCATTAAAAGTCATGTTTCGAAAAAAGAACATGACGAAAAATAAGATATTTTGAAGAAGGATATAGCGATCTTACAGTAACTAAAAATGTTAGCTAAAAATTCTTGACGTTATCATGATATAACACTGTAAGATACTGGTCTCTTATTCTTGCTTTGCGTCGTAGAATGTGGGTTCGCAGCTTTCAGCTATGAACCTTTTTTTTGCAATGATGGTGCTCCGGCCGGGATTTGAACCCGGGTCGGCGGCTTTCTTCCATAATCAAACGTCGAGAGGCCGTCATACATGGTTCATTTCATGTTTAACCTGACTATACTACCGGAGCAACAGAAGATTGGATTCCTATGAGAGATAAATATCTTTTTATATGCGTTGAATTGTGGAAACCAATCTCTCTGAAATAGTGATCTATCTCTTCCTGCCTTGCCGGGATTACCTTGTTACGTGTACGATAAATGCGAGGGTGGAAACCAAAAGATTTTAAGGTTTGATATGTGTCCTCAAGCATTTTCGAGTCAAAAATCTTTAACTCAATTCAGGTTCTTTTCTTGCCTCTTGCAACTCGATAAACAGAATCTTCCGAATCCATCATTCCGCACAAACCCGAAGAAATCTGGAATTTTCCTTAACCCATTTAGGAAAACCAATGTATAATAAGTGCAAGAAATATCTTCTTTATCGGAAAAGAATGCTTGGAGTAAATATGAGACCTCTTGTCTGCTTTCTTCTCTTATTTTTGCTGAGTAACGTGAGCTATTCAATAGATCCGGTTGTCATTGAGTTCCTTTATTACGAGCCTCAATGTCCAACATGCCCTGGGCTGCAAGAACTATACGAGATTTATGTGAATAATAGCCAATTAGTAGATGATATTGAGAAGGATTACGGGTCAAAAGTCTCGGTAAAGCGAATACAATTTTACTCTGAGGAGGGACTGGAGAAAGCTGAGCAGTATGGTATCGGGATAAAGGATTGTAACACTATTGTCATAAACTGCGAAAAAGTGATTTTGGGATATAATGCCAACGAAACCTATGTTAGAGAAATCATTGACTCGTATTTGCACGGGTCAGTTCATGACATCGCCATAGTTAAGGTTGCGCTGTCTCGCACTGTCGTTGAGATTGGGGAAAAAGTGAACATAACTGTTACCGTCAAGAATGTTGGAATAGAAACTGAAAGCTTCAATGTCAATACTTACTGCAACGAATCCCTAATTGGAACACAGATAATTACAGATTTAACGCCGGATCATGAGTTTTCACTGATTTTTGTTTGCGACACAACGAACCAAACCTACGGAAAATATGTTATAAAAACTGAAGCAGAACCGGTTATGAACGAGATCAACTTAGAGAACAACTACATTTACGACGCAATTGAAGTTACAGGTAGCTACTTCGTCAGTTTCATAGCCACACTCGTGCTTGCTTTCTCGTTTGGCTTTTTTGAGACTTTTTCTCCATGCCTAATTATACTGCTGTCCTTTCTATTGAGTTATACCATAGGTAACACACGACACTTCAAAGGAAGTTTTTTGAAGGTCATGATTTTTGGGGCTGGCTTCATATCCGCAACCTTGCTTCTTGCAGTGGCCTTTGGATTGGTTTTTCTCTCTACACCAGTGCTTCAATACTCTTCTACATGGCTCATATGCGTTTTTGCTGTAGTTTTTGGGCTTCACCTGGTAGGTGTTCTTAAAATCCCTTCCAAAAAAATACCTTTTCAGTCGAAACCCCTAGTCAAAAAGTTAGCCAAGAAATATGTTATTACGCACGCCGGGATTTTTCTTCTTGGTTTCGTCTTTTACTTTCTTGATCCTTGCATCGCGCCTATCTTCATTTCTATGATGCCTTTACTGCTCCCTGAGACGCTCGCCTTCACTCTCTTCGTGTTTTGCCTAGGCGCAATTATCCCCTTTGTTGGCATTGGAATCTTTGCGGGTTCAGTTTCGAAACTCGCCAGAAGCACATATAGACACCGATCCAAGATTAGGGCAATCAGTGGTTTAGTTCTGATAAACTATGCCCTGTACCTCATTATTTTTCAACTGATTCCTAAGCTAATCTCATGAGTCAATCCATTTCTAAGTTTCAATCGACTTTTGTGACTTGTCAAAGAAACTCTAATCAAACTCTAAATGGCCTACTGGATTGCCATGACTAGAGAAAATGAATTTGCCCTTAAGACTATTGACACCAAGTAGGTTTGTTGAAGCAAAAAAGGGAATGTAAGGAGATTAGTATTCTTCGCCTCCGGGTGGACCTCCAGGTGGGCCTCCTGGCATCGCTCCCTTAGGTTTTGTCGATGCGATCACGTCGTCAATCCTTAAAATCATCGATGCTACCGCAGTTGCTGATTTTACTGCTTGCTCTTTCACTCGCAGGGGTTCGATTACGCCGCATTCGCGCATGTCCATGATTTTACCCGTGAAGACGTTGACTCCCATCAGGTGTCCCCTTGGTTTTTGGTGGGCCGACCTCAATCCCATAAGTATGTCAATGGCCTCAAGGCCAGCGTTTTCAGCTAATGTTTTTGGCACTATCTCAATGGCGTCGGCGAACGCTTCTATGGCAAGTTGCTCTCGGCCCCCAATCTTTGTTGCGTATGGACGAATCACTTTCGCTATCTCCGATTCAATCGCCCCTCCGCCAGCAACAACTTTGTTGTGTTCAACCACGTCTGCAACCACGGACAAGGCATCGTGCATGGCTCTCTCTGCCTCGTCAACCATTCTTTCAAGGCCGGCGCGGATCAAAATGGCAACTGATCGTGGATGCCTACATTTCTCAATGAAGATCATCTTGTCGTCACCAACTTTGCGTTCTTCTACTAGTCCAGCTTTTCCAAGGTCGTTAGGCTTCAAGTCATCCAAGTTCGTGATTACTTTTCCTTCGGTGGCTCTAGCCAGTTTCTCCATATCGGACTGTTTGACTCTTCTGGTGGTTAAAATTCCATTCTTCGCTAGGAAGTGTTGGGCTACGTCGTCGATGCCTTTCTGGCACAGCAGCACTCTGGCGCCTGAAGCTTTGATTTTTTCAACCATTTCCTTGAGCATGTGAGTTTCTTTATCTAGAAACGCTTTCATCTGCGTAGGGTCTCGTATCCTAATCTCAGCGTTGAACTCAGTCTTCTCAACTTCCAGTGGACAGTCGAGCAAAGCTATTTTTGCGTTTTCGATTCTTTTTGGCATCCCTGGGTGTACAACCTCTTTGTCGATTATTATACCGCTGATAAGCTTTGTGTCGTGAAGGCTTTTTCCCGCCTTCTTTATGATCTGAATGTTGTCGATGTCTGCTACTTTTCTATCGCCTCTCTGATCAGTAATTTGTGTTACAGCGTCAATAGCAATTTCTGCAAAATGATCTCGTGCAACACCTACTGCTTTGCTCGCCATAGATGTCAGTGCAACCTTCTTCAAGATTTCACGATCTTTGAGATCAGCGGTTATTCCTACTTTGCTGAGTGCCTCTATCGCTTTTCGAACAGCCTTCCTGTACCCGCTTACAATGACTGTTGGGTGGATGTTTTGATTCAGTAGTTCTTCAGCTTTTCGTAAGAGTTCTCCAGCAAATATGACCGCGGTTGTTGTTCCGTCACCTACTTCATCGTCCTGTGTCTTCGCAACTTCAACCATCATTTTTGCAGCTGGGTGTTCAACGTCGATTTCATCTAGGATTGCCGCTCCGTCGTTTGTTATGGTGATATCACCTAGACTGTCGATCAACATCTTGTCCATACCGCGGGGACCCAGTGTTGTCCTTAAAACTTCAGCGACAACTTGAGCAGCCATGAAATTGTTTCTTCGAGCTTCTCTACCACGTGAACGGGAGGTTCCTTCTTTCAAGATTATAACCGGTTGTCCCGCTTGTGTAGTTAAGTAGGCCATACAAACTCCTCCATTAACAAATATTTAATCTAACTACACCAATTTCCTCTCGGATATAAACCTTTTTCACTAATTAGTGAGTCGTGACTTGAAATTCTGAAATAAAGGGAAGGTGAAGATGCGATTTATTTGCCCATAATTTTCTTTACAGCTATCTCGATGTCTTTTGCCTGAACCGTTTTTCTTCTAGCATGCTCGGCGTAGTCTTTGGCTTCTGAAGCAATTTTGATGCCGATATCTTCAAGCGCCTTTGCTAATTCCTTTGCCGCTGACTCACTTACTCTTTCTGCCCCTGCTTTCTTGCATATCCTATGCATTGGGGCTACAGATAACTCGGAGTTTTTCATATAACCGTCTCCATAGCTTCTTTTTTTGTTTAAGTCACCATTTAACCTTTTCGGAGACTGTAAGCGTCGGCACGTGCTCAATGTTAAAAATCAACCCTTTTTAGTCCATCTTATTCTCAGTTATACCTGCATTTGTGAAAAAGGGCATAAACGAGATTCACCTTTGAAATAGCATTAAAGGTAATTGAATCGCATTTCATAAATGCTGTCAAGACGCAAGTAATAAAAGGCACGGGAAATGCAACAGTAATGGCGAGATAGATAAGACATGGTTTAGGGATGGAGGCAAGTGCGTACTTGGGTAAAGTTCGAACAGAAAAGGTGAAAAAAGTAGCTAGAGAACTGGTGAGGCAACACCCAAACAAGTTCACTGCAGATTTCAAGAACAACCAAGAACTGGTCAAATCTCTTACCATAATTTCTACAGCAAGGTTAAGAAATAGAATAGCAGGTTATATTACCCGATTATTGGCCAGTGTGGAAGCTGACCGGATTTCTGAAACGGAAGAAACAGAATAACAGCTTTAATTTGTGGATTGCTTAACCCGCGTTTACATCGGGAGATGAGTGAACGTTGATGGTAGATGAATATAGGAAAGGATGGGCCTTACGCTATCTAAGGGAAGCGAAGGCAGAGTTAATTGCGGCTCAAAAGACGCCGTACATGGCTCCAAGCTTGATTTTGGAAGCCGTAAGAAAGGCTCAGGTGGCCATATACTATAGTCTAGGTGATCCAGCGTTTGTTGAGACAATCGTCCGTCAAACTATAGGCAAGAAAAAAGTTGTTGAAGACCCGGTTTTAAGGTGCCTTGTTGAAATTGAGCGGACGGTTCAGCGGGTTGTACAGTCTCCAGAGCCAAATCATGAGAAGGCTATTGAACGAGCAGATGGCCTTATCCAAATTGCATCGGACATCGTGGAGCTTTTGACAGGTGAGACAGCATAGTGAACGTGAAGGTGAAGCTTTTAGGGGTTTTTCGGGGGCTTTCTGGAAAAAGCCGGCTTTCAATAGAACTGGGTGAACCAACGGTTATGAGGAAGCTTGTTGAAAAACTTGCTGAATCTCTTTCACCAAAATTTAAGCAAGCATTAGTTGACCCGGAACTTGATGACCCAAGGCCGAACACGCTTATTCTTGTGAATGGAAGGGAGATCAGTGTTCTTCATGGTCTTGAAACTGAAATTTGTGATGGCGACGAGGTGGTTCTGATCCCAGTTTCACACCGCGGATAAGTCGAATAGCATTTTGTTAGATTAAAAGTGGATGTTGCCTACTCAAATCAAGTGGGGGTATCCTCTGCGATTTTACCTCTCTTTGACGAAAGTAATTTTGAATAGATTTTTTGTGCGGCTGCTTGGCAAACGGGCATGTCGGACACGCATATATCATTTTTCGCAATATTTATTGACTAGAAGTATTCCCTATAAGAAGATTTCATAGTTTAGTTCTATTTAGAGGACAGAGGTATGACGAAAAGCGTTTGCACGTTTATAGGAAATCCGGCTGCCATTTTCCAAACAATTATGGATGTGACGCTTCCTCTATCTATAGGACCTATTGAAATAACGTTTCTACTTTTGTCTCTTATAGCGATCTTCTTCGGAGTCGTTTATTCAATACGCCTGCGCATGTGTATCAGTTACTTGGTGGGTCAGGGAATTGGATAAGGGAACCTTTGAGCTCTACAGACAATTAAGGGAGCATGGTTACTCCCACAAGGTAATTCATCATATTCTGAAAATCTATAAATAGTGCAACATTTTTCACTAGATAAAACATTATGAAAGTAAGTGTATATTCCCTATTCTAACGTTTTCCAGCCACGTGGTGACAACCACCCCAGCATTTCCCCCTTTTTTCCTGAAGATACATCCACGAATTAATGTTTGTTTGTAGCATGCATGCATCTTTGGAGCCTCTACTCTTGTTAGGACAAAAGAGAGAATTAAACGTAGGAGCACTGAGAATTCCTCATAGCACGACTTCCTAGTCTTGAATGCATCATCCAGAAGCTTCTTTCTCAAATCTCTAGTTTCTGCATGTTTCTGAAGGTTCAGCGTTCATGTTCTATCAGATTTGGAACCCCTTGCCTCTAAGCCTTGTATATGCTATCTAGAATATATTAGTTTAACTTTAATGTTAAAGCTAAACGTATATTCTCCGCGTGGCCCTGCTTTGTCAAAACAATAGTTTTGACAATTGAGTTATGATAAACTAGGCTATTTTGAGTACTCTATTTGTGTTAGAAATCGTGAGACAAAAAAAAGAGGAAGAGTTGGGAGTTGGCTTGTTTACTTCTCAATCGCCTTTTCAAACAGTAGGTAATGCTTGACTTCCCCAACCGTTCCAGCAAGATGCATGCATGTCAGAGTTGTACGTTAATTTGTGTCAAAACGTCCACGATCTATGTTAAACGCGATATGCATGCATGGAGAGAATTCAACTACGTCTAGTAGTATATCAGCTGTTTATCTTCAAGTCTCTGATGGAGTATGTTGACTGCTTGATAAACATCTTCTTCGTGCTTAGCTCCTGTACATACCAGTTTTCCGCTTGCGAATAGAAGTATCACGACTTTCGGTTCGGCCATTCGGTAGATTAGACCAGGGAATTGTTCAGGCTCGTACATGGTTTTCCCCAGTGAATAAGTTACCTTTTCAAGTTCAATATTTCCTCTTAGGCCTGCTGAAGCGACGATGTTCTGTATCTTTATCTTCGGCTTGCCAATGATTAGTATTCCGCCTTCCTTCAGTTCTTTGACGACTTTCATTACTGCCCTTCTCGCCATTTTTTCCGACTTGGCTCCTGTGCAAACCATTTTCCCTGAATTAAATATCAGAGTGGCTGTTTTCGGCTTTTTCAAACGAAAAACGAGTCCTGGGAACTGTTCTGGACGATATTCAGCTCCAGAAAAACTTTTCACGACATCGTTCAAGTCAATTCTTTGATCCAATGATGCGGATGCAACCACGTTTTCGATCATGATTGAAGCTTTAACCTCTGGCACTTGAGCACCTCTTTATAAGGACATCCGATATCAGTAGGAGCTATTCATAAAGGCTTGG
>JAUWDY010000020.1 GCA_030608565.1 Candidatus Bathyarchaeota archaeon
TTCAATAATAATGTGAATATTCTCTTGAGTTTTTGTTTTTCCCTCAGGAAAAATGACGAGGTCAGCTCTCTTTCTTGATCTCCCTAATCGTATAGGAAACTCTACTTTGATTTGTTCCCTTTTGTATTTGTGTTCGATTACTAAGCGTTTTTCTATGTTTCGCCGAATGTATTCCTCAGGAGTGTCTTTACGGAGTTTTCCATCTATGTAATCAGAAATATAACCATCAGGAATAATAATTGCCTGAACTGGAGGGGGGCGCGTACTGTTACTTCTTGTCATTTAAACACAAAGCAAGATAGATACAAAGGGCTATTTGGATTTTATGGTTTTCCAACCATAAAACAGGTTTAAATGTCCATCCCACACAGAACCAACTGAAGTTTATGTTTTGTTATGTGCCGATGGTTTATGAAATACTCTGTTTCTTTGCGACAACAAGTTTAGCATGTATCTGTTCTATTCTCTGTCTAAGTTCTGGAATCTTTGAAACTGAACTCCACATCTCTTTCAATTCACGTGCTAACTCTTCTATCCTACTTTGTGCAAATGTGTATCCTACCTTGAGTTCACCATAAGCTTGTTCAAGATGAAAAATCCTCTGTTCCAAGTTTTGAAATCTTATTCTGATCGCTCTTCCTCTCTCAAAGTGCGGAACAGAAACCCAACCACCATCGAAGGTTCTTCCAAATAGGGATTGATGCCCCTTAAAGAAGATACCTCTCTGTGCTAATCTTGCGCCTCTTAGTCCTTCGTTATAGCTCCTATCCAAAAACCATGATGCACCGATGGCTAATGGGATACCCACAAGAACCCCTCCAGCAAGTAATCCTAAACCAAATTTTTCGTCAATCATGTTAGCACTTTGCCATACTTGCTTTAATAATGTGTTGAAAAACGCTTTTATACTTTATTATCGTCGGTTCTGTGAAGTCGTATATGCACGCATTTCAGCTGTGCAAAAAGCTATGAAGCCTAAGACATTGTTTCTGAAGTTTTAAGTGCTGCAACTGCATAATTATACAAGGAAGAAGGGATAGAATGAATAATCAGACTGTTTCATGCCCACATACATGCAGGATAGGAGATTAAGATATGATCCGAAAACCTGTCAGTTCAAGTAATTTGCGCTCGATTGGTTATGACCTAAAATCCCTGACCTTGGAAATAGAATTTCACGACGGTAGTGTCTACCAGTATTTTGATGTCCCAGAGTCCGTATACAATGCACTAATGTCTGCATCTTCCCATGGATCCTTCTTTCATCGCCATATTAAAGATCGATTTCAGTGGGCAAAAATTCGGTAGGGCGATAAACAATAATAATTGAATCAATCCATGTTCAAAACTTCCGTTGCATCCGAGACGAAACGCTGCCCTGTGAACAACTAACAGTACTTGTCGGGCCAAACGGATCAGGAAAGTCATCATTTTTGCGGGCTTTAGATATGTTCTATGCACCAAATGCGAGATACACTGAAGACGACTTCTATGATCGGGACACCTCGCAAGACATTGTAGTTACAGTTACATTCGCCGATTTGACAGAAGATGAAAAGAAACTTTTCCGGATATACATAGAGGGTGAAAAACTAACGGTCGAAAAGGTCATGAAATGGTCTCCAAGCAGAGGAAGCCAAAAATATCACGGAATAAGTCTTCAGAATCCTGAATTTAGTTCTTTTCGATTGGCAAAGGGATCTAATCTAAGAACAGAGTATAACAAGTTGCGGGAGGCCAAATATTCTGATTTGCCTGAGTATACTAACAAAGATGACGCTGGGAGTGCACTGCAAGCGTGGGAAGAATCACACCCCAACCAATGCTCACGGCAACGGGACGAAGGCCAGTTCTTCGGTTTCAGGGAAGTTGGGGAGGCGCGTCTTGAACGTTTTACACGATTCATTTCCATCCCAGCTGTTCGTGAAGCATCTGATGATGCAGCAGAGGGAAGAGGCACACCTCTAACTGAGATTATGGACTTGGTTGTGCGAAGTGTTCTTGCACGAAGGAAGGAAATAATAGAGTTGCAAAAAACAACTCAGAATCAATACGAAAAAATAGTAGATCCAACTAAGCTTGTGGAATTGCAGACTCTGGAGCACGATCTGAACAGTACACTCAAAACGTATGTTCCAGATGCAGGAGTCAACTTGACTTGGTTAACTGAAGATGCTATTGATATTCCGATGCCGAAGGCCAATATCAAGCTCGTAGAAGACGGGTACCCATCTTCGGTGGAACGCACTGGACATGGCCTGCAACGTGCTTTGATTCTAACCATGCTTCAACACCTCGCCATCGCACGGCCGCCTGCACAAGAAGAAACAGATGAGAAACAGACTGAGACTGACACTGACGGAACTTCCAAGGATAAACTAGTGCTGGGAATACCTAATCTTATTATAGGAATAGAGGAACCAGAGCTTTATCAACATCCTAATAGGCAACGTCATCTGTCCAAAATTCTTCTGAAACTTGCGACAGGGAGAATAAAAGGTGTAGCGGATTGCACGCAAGTCATTTACAGCACACATTCGCCACTATTCGTAGACACAAAACGATTCGACAAAGTGCGGGCACTTCGTAAAGTCCGCGTAGAAGCTAATAAGCCAAAGCAGACCAAAGTGAAATACACGACTTTTGACGAAGTAGCAAGAATTATTGAAAAGGCTGACGGAAAGCCAGAAGGTACCTACAGGCGTAGCACCTTAGAACTCCGTCTTCAAACACTTATGACTCCTTGGTTGAGCGAAGGGTTCTTTGCTGATGTTGCTGTGTTGGTGGAAGGACAAGAGGATCGCGCAGCAATACTCGGAGTAGCTACAGCACTTGGACATGACTTTGAGAGCATGGGTATTTCAGTCCTACCTTGCATGGGCAAAAGGAGCTTAGATAGGCCAACGGCTATTTTCAGAGAGCTGCAAATTCCAGTATATGTTATATGGGACAGTGATTATGGAAAAGCGGCAAAAGCAGAGGATAACCATAGGTTATTAAGGCTCTTTGATAAACCGATTGAAGATTGGCCTGAGAAGGTAACAGAAGAGTTTGCTTGCTTCAAACAGACTCTCCACGAGACTTTACGCACAGAAATTGGTGAGGAATTGTGTAATGATACTTTAAAGGCATGCTGCAAAGATTTATGTTTGGATAAGAAGCATGCCATTAAGAATCCGAAAGTCATCCAAGAAATTATTTACGAAGCTCGGAAGCAGGGAAAATCAAGCACCACTTTGGAGAAAATCATTTCCCAGATTTTTGCCCTTAGAAAAACCGAAGCATTGGCTGGGGAGTGAAGCATAATGAATGTGAAGAAATTCCCCTTTCTTAAGCACTCGCACATTATGAGTTCCTAACAGTTACCAGAACCTGGTATACACGCATAGAAACACAAATCGATATCAAGGTGAGTAAGAGACTATTGTTATCCCCAAATTGTAAGCAAAAGAAGGATAAGCATGCCAATTATCAGGCCAACCAACATCAAAAGACAGAAATACGCTGAAATTTTCAAACTGTGTGGTTCACTTCTTCTTCCTGAAACTATTGCTATGCCAGAAACAAGAACTACCACAGTCAAGACCACCACCAATATGGTTACCCAAACTTGAAGAATTAAGGATATACTTCTATCACTAAGCGTGTAAGCAAATATGATCGCAAGCATTGTTGCGCATGTTCGCAAGACTATATCAAGAATACGCATGTGTTTCTCGTAATCGCTGTTCTCTTTTGACACACCTTTCACCTAAAAATCCACATCTAAGGAGTAGTCATCTACCTCCATACTTGCTCGTAATAACTTCACTGAGATGTGATAGCTTCCTGTCTCTGGGCTTCCATAGCTAACCCAAACAAATGTGTACTCCCCACTTGGTACGTCTTGCAGAGTTGAATTGAATACCAGAGCCCCATTTTTGGACACTTCAACTTTGATGGTATATGCACCTACTCCGACAGAAGGGGAAGGGAATAGAGATATTATCAGTGGCACACGGGGGTTTTCTACAAACAGATTTTTGATGATGTCACGATCTGTGGTGATAATTATGCGAGTTTGAGGTAATAACGGCATGGTGGAAGTAATAAGAACAAGCAATAGGGCAATTGCAATTATCAGTGGTCCGGTTAGGCCTGTTTTGTATACTGGCATCTTTCGTTTTCCGCTTTGATAGTTTTCTACCTCATCATTCAAAGGCTTTTCGGACATAATTGTTTCGCCTCATCTCAAAGGAAAAATCGAGAAAGCCCACCAAGTTGGGGCATTTACTCGAAAAGTTTCGCCAACCGCATACATGCAGAAAAAAGCACAAATAATAAAAAATAACCAGATAAAACACTGAAAAGCGTTGACGTTACCTCAGGCATGTCGGTTGAATTTTCTAGGATGAAGAACAACCCAAAAAGACGCGTATGCGCGCGCGCAAATAAAGAAAAACCCTAAAAACCCTCAAAGATGATTAAAACTTCCCGACGGTTTTCGGCATGCATGCATAAATTTGACCTTTCTCATTCTATCTGTAATTCAAGCATGTCTGACAGCTTTTCTTTTGCGTCTTTCACTATGCTTGCAAAAAATTTTCTTCCACCAGGGAGTTGAAGCATTTTCTCAATATCTTTTAGAAGTGGGTCTTCGGTTTGTCTGATTATTGGACTGGTGTAGATGTTGATGTAAGGTTCAAGTTTTGCGTATTCCCTTTCAATTACATCCTCTCGGATTTCTGGGGTTCTGTCGTATGCTCCTCCAACAGCTTCAATGCCGTTTCCATGTCCCATCCAAAACTCTACAATATGTCTGTCAATGCATCTTTCTGGCACGCTTGCTTCAGTCTTGAATAGTTTGCGGAACATATGACTTACCTGCTCCCATGCCTTCTTTTTCTTCATGGCGTTCAAGTAGTTTTGTTGAAAATTGTTTCCTCCATAGGGCGTAGCATTGTTGGTAATGAAGATGGGTGTACCTTCAACGATTTCTGGTTTAACGAATCCTCTTTCTTTTTGAACTTTCTCTACAATTCTATCTCTTTTAAGTAGCCATTTTTTGAGTTCGTGGATTGCATCTCTTGAAATATATGTGAAGTACCATTTGTCGTGACCTTTCCTTCCAGTAATCTCAATTTTAATGCGTTCCCTTCCTTCATCTAACTGCTGTTTGACCTCGGACCACATATACCCAAACTTGTAGATGACCGCACCGACTTCCATGCCGCTCTGAAGCATAATCAACAGAATGGTGCGTTCTCGTTGCTTCATTTTTCCCAGAATCTTCTTTGCATCGAATACCGAGATCTGCCGTGGATGATGCCTCCGTTTCTGGCGATGACCATACCTTCCCTTCGCTGACGTCAACTGCACTTCATAATATTCATAAAAACTCTTGATAACCACAAACTTGTGATATTTGCGTCCGTCGCTTAACCGCTGAAAATACGGGTCCTGATTGTCCCTTGTGTATTCCATAACCAAACTAATATGCTTCTGTCTCTCCTCCACATCCCCGCTCTTACGCCTACGCAACTGATCATTCAGCAACTCACGAGGAGAAACATCCCAGCCCTTCTCCAACCTCAACCACTTGAAATACCTACATAAAGTCGCGGCATTCTGATCCCGCGTACAAGCAGACCCTTTCCTCCGGCGCCCATCATACTTCATCAAAAAACTCTTGACAACCGCACTCCCCTCAACAAAACCCTCAACCTCCTCCCGCGAAACCCCAAACCTACTCCTCACTGGCATCCGATTCCTCACCACTCTAACGAGAAACTTGAAGAAGTTATAGGCTTTTCTTAAAAAACGTTCCAGAATTCTTTAGGAGTCACTTTAGCCTTTCTTGCTGAGGCTATGTTGTATGGACAAACCTTTATGCATGTTGAACAATCCATGCCGTTTTGGCACCAGTAAAGGTAGCATCGTTCGACATCAACATACCATTTCAACGCTCCTGGATTGTTGGATCTGCATGTTGCTTGGAAGTTTGGTTCATTATCCATAGAAATCGCAACCGCCTTGCATTGTTGAGCGCACAACTTGCATTCTTCACAGAATTCTTTTACGCCGAATTCTATGGGTTTGTCAGGGCCCAACGGAAGATCTGTGAAAATCTTGCAGAGTCTTACTCTTGGGCCGTATTGAGGTGTTATCAATAGGCCATTGCGACCTAGTTGTCCAAGTCCAGCGTCAATTGCAAGTGGAATGCTTAAGGCTGTGTCATTTCCGCATTGAATTGCTTCATATCCTAGATTTCGGATAAACTCGCCCATGCCTGCAAGTATAAAAGCCATTTTTGAATACCCTGCTCCAGTGGCGGCTGCAGCAGGAGCAGCTGGAGAAGTTGCAATCCCATCCGCATCCATTTCAACCGCCATAACAATAACATTTTCGAATTTCTCTGGAATATCAACATCTGCATATAGCCAGTCTCTATTTAGCTTGCAGATTCCAACCAGCGATGCACCGAAAAGATTTGCTGCTCGCTTGGTAAAAGTGCTCATTTTACATGGGTCATCAATTTCATGTTTCGTTTTTGTCCAATCAATTCCAATAGTAGCTGCTGGGGTTCCATACAATTTAATTTTCTTCCAGGAAAAACCACCTTCGAAAGCGTCATGCACTATCCAAGAGGCGTGAGCTAACGCAAAGTCGACTCTTGAATAACCCGGTTTTCCATTTGCAATGATGTCAATCACCTTTTCATCGTACATTTGCTTGTAGCCTTTCCATGATGAATCCCACATTACTCTATCAAAAACTGTGTTTTTGCTGTTGAAGCGGTGAAGTTTGGATCTATCAATAACGTAGGGCGGTTTTCCAATCCTTTTGACTTTAGCTTTGGGAGCGTTGTTTGTTCGATTTGAATTCATAATCTAGCACCTAAAGACATAACAGAATAGAGGATTTAAGTTGATTTTCTTTCTTTTCTAGATTCTGTTGGCTCTTCTATCATGAAAGCTTTTGTCGTAATGTTTCAAAAACCTTCTACTGGTCCCTCGCAAGTTTCAACCTTGACGTAAGAGTTTAAAAAGTCAGAAACCTTCATATTCTAAACCTCTTGAAATAGAAAAAAAGGGAAGTGCACGACATGGGACCTTGGAAAGGGATGCGTTATTATCAGGATAGGGACACATTCGTAGAAATTGATGATACCTTCGCCGAGATGTTTCCGATGTGGGCTGGAAGAATTCTGATAACGGCTCACAACAAGAAATGGGCGTTAACAGCAGCGGGCATGGCAACAGGATTCGCTGCTTCCATAATCATGTCTCCAGCAGAAGCCGGAATAGAAGATATCGTTCCATCCAATAAAACTCCGGATGGACGAGTTGGAGCGGTGATCCAAATTTACCACAGGACACGGAGGGAATTGAAGACCCAGATGATCTTAAGGATAAGTCAATGTGTCATGACCTGTCCTACGACCGCAGCCTTCGACGCGCTGCCCAAAGCTAAGAGAAGATTGAAAGTGGGACGAAGCCTTCGCCTTTTCGGTGACGGATTTCAAAAAAAAGATGCTGTCGCAGGGCGTGATGTTTGGCGCATCCCAGTCATGGAGGGAGAATTCGTAGTGGAAGATCGCTTCGGCGTTATGAAGGCCGTTGCTGGGGGGAACTTTTTGATTCTAGCGGAAAGTCGTGATTCCTGTCTTGAAGCGGCGGAGGATGGGGTAAAGGCTATCAACCAAGGGGCTGAAGGAGTCATATTGCCGTTCCCTGGAGGTGTATGCGGGTCTGGATCTAAATCAGGCTCAATGAAATACAAACTTAGAGCATCGACGAATCACCCGCTCTGTCCGGGACTGAAGAAAATTGTGCCTGACTCGCAGGTTCCAGACAACGTGAATAGCGTTTACGAAATCGTCATAAACGGTTTGAATTCCAATTTTGTTAAGAAAGCGATGGCTGAAGGGATAAAAGCAGCAGTGAAGGTTCCAGGAGTCGTTAAAATCTCGGCTGGTAACTATGGGGGAAAGCTCGGTCCGTTCCGAGCTTATCTTAAAGAAGTACTACAACTAACATAGCAGGTGCACAACATGCGATTAATAGTGGCCATAACCGGAGCCAGTGGAGTCATTTATGGCAAACGCATGTTGGAAGTGTTACGGCGCAAAAACGTTGAAACTCACCTCGTAATTAGCAAGGCCGGGGAGAAAGTAATTGAACACGAACTTGACGCCTCAAAGAGTGACCTCAAAAAACTAGCTAACTACGTTTATGATATGGATGATTGGAGTGCTCCAATCGTGAGCGGATCATTCAAAACGGATGGAATGGTTATCATTCCTTGTAGCATGAAAACGCTGGCAGGAATAGCTCATGGATACTCCGACAACATCATTTTAAGAGCCGCAGATGTTACGTTAAAAGAAAAACGAAAACTGATTATCGTCCCTCGTGAAACCCCTTTGAGTGCTATTCATTTACGCAACATGCTAGAACTCGCGGAGGAAAACGTCACAATTGTTCCAGCAATGCCCGCATACTATCACGAACCTAAGGGCATAGACGATCTTGTGGACTTTGTAGTTGGAAAAGTTTTGGATCTCTTGGGAATAAAACACACTCTTACTAAAGGTTGGTCAAATAGAACACCTAAGTGAATCACTACTATGTTGAATTCTGGGTTAGGAGTGATTTTGAGGTTAATTTTGTCCTGTATGGTATTTTTGCACACAATGATGTACAGGATTTTAACATTCTCTCTCTAAGAGTTTTGACATTGTTTGGGGTGAGAGAGTAGCGTTGCACAGTGCAACAAAAGTGAAACAACATTTCTCCTAGTACTTCAATTCAACTTGTACTAAAGATTTAAGAAAGAAACTTCTATAGTGCAGAAATGGTGTCTCTGATGAATAGAGAATGGATTCCTTTCGTTGTTTTATTCTTGACTGCTGGAGTTGTGGTAGGTTATGCTTCCTCTTATGGAGAAATTTCAAGACTTGAATCAGAAATTTCAACATTGACAACCGAGTTTAACAATCTCAATGTAGCACACGAACAGCTTGAAGATGATTACAACAATCTGAACTCAACACACAATGAGCTGAAAGCAAACTGTACTCTACTGCAATCAGAGGTCTTGACGTTGACTACTAATTATGGTAATCTTAATGCAACATACAGTACGTTGCTTGGTAACTATAGCTCTTTAAATTCAACTCATCATGAGCTTCAAGAAGACTATACGCAACTTGAAGATGTATATGAGCTCCTTAATGGTAGCTATACTTCTTTGAACTCTAGCTATAGTGAGCTCCAAATGGATTACGAAGAGGCTATTGAAAGAATTGCCGATTTAGAGCAGATAGTAGAATATGAGGTCTATGATTTGTTGGATGAGGAATATTATCAATCCGTGAAAGATGATATGGAGAATGCTAGTGAGACAATCTTAGTTGCCATGTATTCTATGATATATGATCCAGGCGACTTAGACGATTGGGCTAATGATCTGATTAGAGAACTTGTTAATGCCAAAGATAGAGGGGTTAATGTAACTGTAATCATTGAGAATAGAACCTATTTCGGCTATATGAATGACAATCTGGAGGCATACCAGTATCTATCAGAAAATAATGTCACCGTACAGCTAGATAATGAGGATGACACTGATCATATGAAACTCGTAATAATAGATGATAACATTGTTTATGTTGGGTCGCATAATTGGAGTGAATCTGGGCTTTACTACAACCATGAAACTTCGGTTAAGATAGTTAGTGAGGGTATCGCTAGGATATTCACAGCATACTTCGAGACTATTTAGAATATCAGTAATCAAGCCACTTGATTTTAACAGACTGCAACTTCTTCATTACCAAGTTAATTCTTTGTCTGTTCCATTATGGTGCTCTTGTCTATGGTGGTCCATAAGTGAAAAAAGCATCTGTTTTCTTATGATATTCCTTATCTATTGTCATCTTATTATAGATGGTGTTCAAAATAGACACAATATTACTAGAAGGTGGCGAGAAAGATAATTCGCTGTGGTTTCATCTCTAAAGAGAATGTTGATCAGGAGAGACGCGGGGCTTTTTCCTCAGTCGTCAAGAGGCTTCTCAGGTGTGGGCAGGCGTTAATAGAGGCCTTTTTTGGGGTCTAGAGCAGGGTATGCTGAAGAGAAAGGAGAGTTTTTCCAGCATATCAGGGGAGAAAACGGAGTTGCTCTAAACCTATCCAACGGCCTCATAATGCTAAAGTGCCTTAAATGCTTCAAACCAGCGGTTATATTTAGCCACCATATCCACCGAAACGCTTGGCTTTCTATCTTCCAGAATATGCTTAAAGTCGTCCATAGATATTGATCTTGGCTGAGCCTGTTTATCATCTGCTTGACCAGATTCAAAAAATTCTCCAATAACCTTGAGGTGCGCTGACTGACACACGTCACGTAGGTCACTTCCAGAAAATCCCTCAGAAAATCTAGCTAGTCCATGCGTGTCTATGTCTGATGCTAGTTTTAGCTGAGTGGAGTAGAGCTTGAACATTCCCAAACGCGCAGAATGGTCTGGTAACGGAACCAAAATTCGTTTCTGAAATCTTCTTATGAACGGCCAGTCCAGAGCCCACGGCTTGTTTGTGGCTCCGATTACATACATATGGAGGTTTTTACCCTTGTCTACTATACCGTCCATCTCTTTAAGGAATTGATTACGCACCCTAGTTTCGCCACCAACCTCGTTTGAGTGCATTCCAATTAGTGAATCAAGTTCATCGATGAAAACTATAGCGGGACGTCCTCCGTTAGCTGACTTTCTCGCCGAGCCAAAAAGTCTAGCAACATTTTGTTCCGCTTCCCCCAGCCACTTCGACATGATAGACGCGGCGTCCACTGAGATGAACGTTGCATCGATCTCTGTGGCCACAGCCGCAGCTATTAATGTTTTTCCGCATCCAGGTGGACCGAACAGAAGAATTCCTCTTGGCCAGCCTAACGGGAACAAGTCTGGCCTCTGAACTGGATAAACGATTGCTTCTTTGATTGCCTTCTTTGCCGTCTCTAAACCGACAACCTGCCCCCATCTCACATCGAGTTTTTCTTTGAGCACAAGCTCATCATAGCTTACTTCCTCTCCTTGTGAAGGCGTTGCCGCTACGCCTGGTTTTCGTTCTCCCCGTGGCTCCATAGGACCAACACCTTGCAGAGCCTTCACTCTTTCTTGATACGCCATTGCCCGCTGAATGTAAACTTTGTTCAAGTTGTAGTCAGGGTATAGCTGAGCAAGTTTTAGGAGGGTTTCAATGGCTTTCTGATACATAGTGATAGCCATTCCTTTGGCACCCTGTTTATCAAGGCGGATGGCTTCAACTGCATAGTTCTTCGCTGCTTTTTCAAGTTCTTGAGATGCACTCATAATTGATCACGGTTCAACCCTTATCTTTCTCTGCGCGCCCAGATTTTCTAGGGCCTTCTCCACATCTTCAGATGAGACATTCAATTCTAGCGCGCATTGATTAACACCAATTTGACCTTCATGTCTCTTAATATAACCTAGCAGTGTGTCCTCCAGCGGTGATGAGCTCTGGATTGTGAATGAGACACGTTTCATTTCCACATACGTTTGTGGATCTTTTTCTCTATAAACTTCTGAACAGCCAGTGGTAAGCGCGACCATTTGTTTTGGACTCTCTACAGGTTCAATTTTCTCCGTGACTGTGACAGAGACGGGCGGTTGAGGAAGCTTCTCCTTTAACCTTTGCTCAAGAAGCGTGGAGACTTCTTCAAGTATTTTCTCACCACCAGGAGTCTTTACTTCGAGTGGCATGGCCAGATGCGGGGAACCGATGCTGGTTATAGCAAGAGTCTCACTGATAGCATCGTTCACCTTTCCCAGTTCAGATGAAACATCAGGCATTATTCCATCAATACATTTTGTCACATTTTCAAGAACTTTAAGCGCAGGCTTTAGGTCCACCATTACGATGTTCAATTCTTTGATGGTTTCAAGTCTTAGAATGACTCGTTCTGTGACTAGCTCGGTTTGCACAACGATAGTAATCAGTTTTCTAACTTCAGCAGATTCGTTAGCAAAAATGATTGCCCGCTCTTGATTTTGATGTTTAATCGCCATAGTGCATTTTGCGAATAACATTCTGTCTCTTTGACGTAGTCTAAAACTTACTTTTTGCAGTCTGACCTGTTGAATCTTCAGTTCTCGCATTGCCTGACGAATACGATCTTCAAGTGGAGGGGTGCGAAAAATCTTCTTGAACACCGTCCCCACCCATCCTGTCTGCGTAGAATTTTAAGAACTCGGCTTCACGTGAACTACAACTGGTGGTTCAGGAAGAGTTGAAGCCTGAGGAGCTGGAGCTTCTTTTTCCGTCTCTTTTTCTACCGAAGTTATAGATGTATCTCCAAGAACTATATTGGATAGTTTGTTTCTCATTGCGTTAAGATCTGTCTTTTCAGCATTGACATGTTTCAAACCTTGCTGTATCATACCCATAGCCGTTTGATACGATTCGTCATCAATTCTGCTAATTTCGCGTTCAATTTCCAGGTTTACTAAAGCTGAGTGAAGATCGTTAACCTGCTGAGCACACTTCTCCATCTGCTGGTCTATATCATCTATGGTAGCTTGCGCATCCGCTTTCAGCTGATTCAACGCACCTTCAAAGCTTTTATGAATATCATTAAACATTTCCGTTGAAACCCGTTTCTTTTCTGAGAGTTCTTTCAACGCTTGATCTTTTCGCCAGATTAACGGTATCTCATCACAGAGTGTCTTCACCTTCAATTTAACAGAGGGCAAGATTATGATGTTGCTGCCATTTACTCTAAACTGAGTGTTTGGGTAGCGAAGAAATTCTCCGTCTCCATGCTCGACAAAAACTGTGTTAATGCGTCCATCTGGGCTAACCATAAATGATGCGATTCGCCCAATTTGGCGTCCATATTCGTCGCTAACAGTCTTGCCGACAAATAGAAAGGGGTTGGAAGAAGGCTTTGGCATAACTTCATCTTCCATAGCTGTTCATCCATCGATGAGATCATCCGATTTCAGTTGGGGCCTTCTCGCCTATTGATGGTATACCCGCAGGCAACTCAGGGAACTTTTCTTTGATCTTCGTCTCCGCAACTGTGGCTGCTTCAGATAAAATCTTCTGTGCATCTTCATTTGTCGCTCCAAAGTCTAGGTTCAGACCTGTAGTCTGGCCAGCGTCTACGATTATCCCGCTGAGCATGTTTCCAATTTGTCCAAATTCTTTTTCTGCTTCCGGAAAGATATTGGCCATCCCTGTTTGAATGCTGCGTAGCACGCCTACTGCTGGAGCAAGCGTAGTGACTATGTCGCCAAGCTCCGAAACTGTTCTTAACCTAAGGACAATCTGCTCTAAGGCGAGCCTTGCGTGCATTATCATTTTTTCCATTTTGCGTATTTCTGCTAGTTCGCTAGCGAAGACATTGGCACGTGGCGTGTCATGTTTTGTGTATGCGTCAACGATTCGTTTAAAAATTGATTTGTCACGGTCTGAGAATCGATCGGATGCTTTGTCTAGTTTTTGAACTTGCATGTCGATGCGTCTGATCGCAAAATCCAAGCGCGGTTTCAATGGACCTTGAGGGCGAACGGCTTCTTTGATTTTTGTGGTAATCGGTGTTTTATTGTATCCTTCTCCCCATCGTTTAACAAATTTGTCTGGCATTTTGATTTCCTCTCAAATGAAAGGGTCTTTAAGCGTATTATTACGTTATTAATATGTAGAGAACATATGAGTATATCTCTAAGCGTATATCTGGGTTTCCTTTCCGTTTTGAGCTTTAAATCCAATATGAGAATAGAGGCTAGGCGAATTCGTATTAATAGACAAAATTGTGTAAGTTAGGCTAAAAAGCACGAAATTTAGAATGTTAAACCAAGTGATTAAAATGAGTGAAAGAATAAAAGTGCTTGGGACCTTTGCGTTGTTGGGCTTCATTGCTGGAATCGCTGCTAACCTTTTCTATCACACGGCTTGGCCTTGGCTGCTAAAGGCTTTTCCAACCATACTTCAGGTAGAGTGGATGGTATCAGGGATTGCCGGTGCATTGCTAACTGTTATCATGCTAGTGCTTTGGGTCTACCTAAGCAGGTCTCAGGAATAAAACAAACAGCCTTCCGAATTTCCAACGCTTTTTCTCTCTTTGTAGTAGTGTAAACTTTCATTAGGTTTTATAGCAGTTGAATAACTCCAAAATAATTTTTAATCCGTCTGCACTCGAACTCTATGAGAACCGCTACAGAGTGAGGAGCGATCACCAATTTGACATAAGAAAAAATGCCGATGCATTCCAACGTTTTCGACCTACTAGCAAAACCAGTGCGTAATGCATTAACCCAGTTAAGATTCTCTGAGCCCACCGCACCACAAGTTAAGGCCATCCCAGCCATTTTAAGAGAAGAAAAACGTTTTAAACAAAGGTGAAAGTCTTTGGCAGTCAAGACGTGATCTGAGGAAGGGATTGAGATTTTTGGTACATTTTCTATAGTGGCTAGATGTCCAAAAACACTAGCGCTAGGTGTTTGTGTCTCAACTGCTGCTCCTGCGGTTGGAAGCCGAGTTCCCCATGTTGAGGCAAGGGTCGGTGCTATAGCAACTCAGGCTGAAACCATTGTTCTTTACGGTATAAACGGGTTAAGACTGTTAAAGATGGGTTTCTCTCCGCAAACAGCGCTGGAAACTATGCTGAAAGAGGACTCTGATCGGGAGTCAAGACAGGTGATTATCATAGATAGCGAAGGAAGAAGCGCCGCGTTCACTGGCAGGGAAACCAGCGACTGGAAGGGACATTTGATTGGCAAAGATTATGTGGTCGCGGGTAACATGCTTGTTGGAAACAGCGTTATTGATGCGATGGCTCAGGTGTTTGAAAGTTCAGAAGGAGAGTTATCTGAGAGATTAATGAGAGCTTTAGAGGCTGGACAGGAGGCTGGAGGTGATAAGCGAGGGAAAACGTCTGCTGCATTACTTGTAGCGCAAAAAGGACAGGTGGGAACGCGTCCCTTACTTGACTTGAGGGTTGATGAGTATCAGGACCCTGTTAAAGAATTGAGGAGAGTTTTTGAAATCTATAAAGAATCGAAGGAAACGTAGCAAACACTCGTTTTATGATTCACTAGTCTACTCGTGGATTAAGCTTCTTGGAAACTATTTTATTTCTCCTATTTGTTTGAAAGAGAAGTTTTTCAGCGTCATGCCTCTTAGCGGGACTAGAAAGTTGTCGATGTCTGTTATGTTTGCAGCCCATCTCGACCTAATATCTGACATAAATTGGTCGAAGTCGGTGAAATCTGTGTGTAAAGACACTATGGCGCAATTGAACCCGTGTAATCCCCTGCCTGTAGATGCGAATAGGATTTTTGGGTTTTCTTTGATTTCTTTTATTTTGGCTTTCATGTCAGACTGAGCGATGTTCATGAATGTGAAGGCTGCGATTTCGTATCCGAGTTTTGTTAGGTCAGGTAGGGCTGTGTAGCCTCGTATGTATCCTGTTTTTTCTAGTTTTTTTCTTGTTCTGGTGATGGTTGGTTGTGATACTTTTAGGATTTTTGCGAGGTCTCTGTCGCTTCTTTTTGAATTTTTGACTAGTTCGTATAAGAGTTTTATCATTTTTTCTTTTGGCATAGCCACGAATTCTTGATTCAAAATATTTAAATCTTTTTGCGACTTTTTTGAAGACTTTATTGAATTGATTGATGCAGTGTTGCTCTATGGTTTATTGTTTTCGTTGCGTTTCTTGTGTTTTTTTGCCACGTTATTTGCGTATGTCTCTCTTTATAGACCCCCTACCTAGGGGGTATGGCTTCATTCTTTCCTTCTTTTTTTGTTTACGCAGGTATGCATGCGTGTGCGTGTTTTCTGATATGTCGTTTTCCGTTATGTTATGCGCGAGTGCATGTTATTGACAGGGGAATTTCCTTCATAAGTTACTTCTATAACTTACTTCTATAGAGAGTGACTGTATTGTTAGAAACGCTATTCATGAAGTCAGGGCTTGTAGTATGCTTACTCTTTGTTTCCTTGTTAGCTTCCACAGCTTTATGCGGTGCAGTTTTCCTCTTAATGGAAAAATAGAATGACGAGTCTTATGCAACAAGAACAAAGAGAGGATTTGTGTTGGAAGAGGCCTTGGAAATCAACTCACGTAAACGCAGAGATCGTCTGCACATAATAGCTGATATATTAGGCATAGCAATAGGTGGAAGTCTTAAAACTCAGATTATGTACAAAGCGAATCTGAGCTTTGCTCAACTTAATGAATACTTATCTTTCCTTCTTGAAATAAAACTCATTGTATCTATTACACAAAATGGAAAAACATTTTATAAAGTGACTTCTAAAGGAACAAGATTTCTTCATAACTACACAAAGATTAGAGATTTACTGAAGACAGAGGGCGAACAAAAGGCTGAGAACAATCCGCTGATCTACACTAAAGATGGAAACTGCTACAAGACAAAAGAATGAATCGTTGTGCATGCATGCAGGATCTCTCCAAAGCGGAGTACATTGAATAGTCTTCTATCACAATGATTCTATTACCTAATATTCTCTTTTAGGAAATTAGATGAACATACAAGTTGATGGAGCGAGTATCGGGCTTCTTTCTTCTGATTATTAATTAATATACTGTTGGTTTTGTAGTTTTTGAAGGTTTTTGGAACCACCTTTCTCTTTCACGGCAACGCGTGTATGCATTTGTTTTAGAGGTTGGAACATTCTTTTGATGTTGAAACAATTCTTTAAAACTCTAAAAACAACATTGTTCTAATTGCATGCATGCAAAGATCAGTCTTGGAAAGCTTCTTATTTTAAGGTGGTGCGGTGTTTGAAGGTGAAGAGAGTGAGAGGAAGGTGATTGTCTGTCAGTGGTTCCCTATCCGCACCAATTAAACAATCTTCATGCAGACTTAAAACATTGATGCAGTAATGTTCCATAGAGAAATACTCCATGCATTGCATGCGATATATATTTGCTTCTAATACTTATCCACGGTTCATACATGTTAAATATCTCATGCTGAGACATCTTAAAGAATGCGGGTAAGGCTATGTTAGATGAGAACGAAGCCTTCAAGGCTGGGCTGGCTATCTCAGTTGTGATGTTGGCAAGCGGATTTTCGTTGCTGTTCATCCCCACATTCACTGGAGACGGGGCAGTGGTCCTGTCGTTAGGTGTGATGACCATGGTGCTGGTTTTAATGATAAAAGTCTTAGTGTCCCAAATCAGAAGATGGATGGACTACAACGCGAGAATCGAAGAAACAATCTCGGAAATCCTTACTTTGAGACGCAAACACTCAGGCATTGAACCAACATCACACACGTACGCAACCGACATCCCCATTGAAGCGAAACAAACCTGCAAAGAAGTAGAGGCTTAAAGAAATCGCCCGCACGCGCGTGGTGCATGCATGCAACAGGCGTTCATTCATTCAGAATAGGAATATTTGGGTCATCGCTAGGATTATCTCGATCGGTAACAAGAATACTAGACCCATTAGTTCGGCACAGATAGCCCCAAACCAACTTGAATCATGGTCTGAGCTGACATTTGCGGCTGTAGAAAAGTAAAAAGCAGTTATGAGGGGCAAATAACAGTCAGAGGATAAATTTTATCTTTCTTTATTTACAACTTGCCTCCACCACTATAAGCTTTGAATAAGAGAGGAAAAACTTAGGGTGTATGAACAAGCATTATACTGGGCTTAGTTAATTCTATAGTGTTGTGTTGTGTGCGGTCGTAGTCTAGAGACTTTGGGTGAGAACTGTGCCCTAGTTGGAGAGCTTGGTTAGGACCTCGGCCTCCCACGCCGACGACCCGGGTTCAAATCCCGGCGACCGCACCATTAGAGAATTATAATACTTAATATGATAATACGCTTGAAACCTTCAATCATGTCTTCTCAAGGCTTATACTTTAAGAATAACAGTTTTATGAGGCTGCTAACAACAATCATCAAGCCTATAATGATTATGAGCCCAGCGAGAAAGGCAAACCAGCTGATATTTCCAGCCGCCAAAGCGAACAAAAAATAGCTTGCACCAAGCCAGAAGATTACGCTTGAAACTGTTCCCGACTTCCTATTCAAAGGCTCTTTAAAAACGATTCTTAGTCCTAAGACGATGGTGTGGAATATGCCGAACGTAAGACAGAATTGGGCAATAGCCGTATAGACCACTGGATGAGGTGATGCTGGAGCAGGCAAGTACACGTTTTCAGTAATGTTTTCAAGATGGAAATCTTTGGCGAAGGCAAGGGCTTCATCGTAAGGGTTGGGTGTAATAAGCCATATTACGCCGACAAGGATTAGAAAGAAGCCGAAAGAAACGATGCTTAACCAATCTCGTTCTTTCCACCGTTCAGCTATCAATAACACCTTACCGGAGATGATATAATATAGTTGATTTGTTCCGTTTTTAAGCGCTTCTAACAAGACGTTGTTCATATCAAGGGGCATTGAAAACGTCAAACATACATGTGCTCCATCTTCTGTTCCTTTCCTGCTGTGAATGATAAGTATTCAAGGCTTACGGGACTGCAGGATATTTGGGTTTCGCACCGTTGGCATCTAATTTTTATTATTATAGGTGTTATCCTCTCCCTTTCACCAGTGAGCCCTGTTATGGTGGGAGCCGCATAAGTAACTTCAACCAATTCCGGCTTTCCTAACTCAAACGTTCCAGACTTCAAATGGTCAAGATATGTTATCTTCTGTTTGTAGCCACAAGCTTTACATGTCAGGGTATGCGGGGTTGCAAGCAGAGGGTTGCGATCAAAAATTCCTTTCCTAGCCATATTCATAATTTTCTCTTTAGGATCAGGTCGAGCAACGCTTGGGCCAAGTTTCTTTTTCATTCTACGTAATCCTTGACTTTTCGCACAGATATTGTTTTTCGGTCTTGGCTAATGACCAGACATGAGTTAATGGATAAAATTAGCTTTTGACCTTTCAGATGTCACCCCTGACTTCACTGCAACCTCGGAAATGTACAATTAAATTGGGGGTCTAACCAGTTTCCTTTCAGAAAGTGGTAATTTCATCCATTTTTTAAACTCGAGGCTTGGCGGTTCAGTTTCAAACAGTGGTTTTCTACGAAACTCTAACAAGTTATTTTCTTTCTCTGCAAATTCAGCAGCCGTAACAACCACATGACCCACTTTTGACGCTGCATCAAAGATTGGTTGAGAAAGTTCCCTCCAACGTTCGTCCCGAAGGATGTGATGCTCCAGAATCGTTAATGGAACGTTCTTAACTACGGTTTCAAGATTTTGTATTCCACGTTGAATGTGATCTTCTGGCACTCTGAACCCTGCTAAATAAAGTGGAGGTCCACCTATAATGATCAACTGAGGTCTTTCGCCGAGAATCAGTTTCAACGTATGGTCGTACATGGGACCTTGAACATCAGGAGCAAACAACACCCGCTCATCACCATGTTGAACGGTGGTCATCAAAACCCAGCCTAGCGGCGTGTTCTCGGCTCCATGGAAAACAGGTTCAGAAAACTTCACACTCGTTTCTCCGAACTCAAACGTTCTGCTGTCTGCAATCTCCAGCGTCTCAGCATGCTTGCCACCCGTTTTCTTAAACATCCAGCCTCGACGCCTCTGGCTGAAGTTAATTATAGCTCGATAGTCCTTGGCGAGAACCAGCTTTCCCAAATAGATTTGCCTAGCCATCTCAGCAGAAGACCAGTTACAGAACCAGTCCATGTATGAGGGAGTGTGGTGATCGAAATGATAATGACTCACCGTGACTACATCCGCTTCTTCTGCAGCCTTCAAAATTCTCTCACGGCATTCAGCCATGGCCTCATACTCTCTAGGATGCGGAGGAAAACCGAGGCGACTCGGACCCAAAGAAGCCCCAGCATCCAAAAGCACTTTCACGTCAGGGGTCTCCACGTAGGTGCACATCGACCTGACGCCGAGACTCTCCGCAGCCAATGGAACAACCTTGATTTTTTTAAGCATTCACGCTCAACACACCGTTTCTATGAACTATACGTTTTTATGTGGGATTTACATTTAGTTTTGCTCGGTGGGCGATGACGACTCTGGCCCCACTGATTTATGATTGTGATCTTGAGTGCGGGAGCCCACTCTTATTATTAATGGAAATGGTGTTTTCGGAGTACACTTCTTGAGGTGCCGCTAAGATATATAGTATGATATGCTCTTTTTTTGTCGATGCATCCGCTGATCTTTCCTATCTTGCACGCATGTGTACATGTATGTGCGTGTAATCATGTTCCAAGGTTGAGGACCAAATAATCACCTTTCGTGATACAGTAAAGAAATAAGAGATCGTCACTGACATTATTAATGATCGATATGCCTTGGAATTGGCGACAGCCGGTAACTTGGATTTTGAAAGTTAATCTCATCTTTTTGGTAATTGACCTTTTGTTACTACCATTTTTATCGTTATTCCTTGGGGTTAGCGTGCTCAGTTTAGTGAAAGCAGGTTTTTTTCCTACGATGCTGCTTCTTAATTCCAGCATTATTTTTTTGGCAGGCGGATTAATAGCAATGTTTTCCTCGATTTTTCCAAGTAAAATCAGGGAGTATATCTTTCATTCTGATGAGAAGTGGTCTCAAGAAACACAGAAAAAGAGTGAGCGAAAGGCTAATTTGTATATCTTGGCAGGAATCATTTTGTTTCTAGAATCCCTTGTCTCAATTTATATGATTCTGTGAAGTCTAGATACAAAAAAAGGGTGCGGAAGGCCCAATCAGAGCCTTTTTCTTGCCATGTATATAGCGACTACCAATGCAACTGCAATAACTAGCGCTGCAACAGCTACATATGTCATCGTGTTTACTGAACTCTGCAGTGCGTCTATTTGACTGCCCAACGTATCCAATGTTTCAGAGTTGTCCGCTATTAGGTCGTAGAGGGGTGTCATCGCATCGTCAACCGAGGAAGCATTCAGCATTTCAACGTATGTCCATTCAGTCCCAATTGTGGCTAAACGATCGAATAGATAATAATAGAATACTCCTGTACTTGGTGGCGTTACGGTGAAACCGTACCAGCCGCTCAGATCTGTAGTTGTTAGACCTATTTTAGCATAGACTGTTTCGTACGTTGCATTGTTAGTGACTTCCCTCAACTCAAGTTCCCTGCTAGCCAATGGGTTCCCATCTGCACCTGTGTAGATGCCCCTTATGGGGGCTGACATTCCGAGTAAGAATGAAGGAAATGCTGGCTTAGGCGGTGGACCCGGAACCGTGTAACCTGCTTTCTCCAAGTATTCTCTTGCCTTCGATAGGTCGTATGATCTTGCAGTTATCGAGGCGTTGTAGAAAGGATATGTTGGTAACCAGTATGTTGTTGCAGGTTGTCCATAGCCTGCCATCGGGTTGTCGATAATGAGTTGTCTCGGAATGGCGTATTCAATAGCCATTCTCACATACTTGGCTGCTTCTGCGGCTCTTGTTGGATCAGACTGGCCCAATGGAGTGTCTACGCCGGTGCCAAGAATCGGGTGTTGGTGGTTGTAACCGACTTCTTGCCTACCTGTGCCTTCATTAAGCAACACCTTGCCCCATGTTGGGTCTATGGTTGGAATGTCCACTTGAATCTGGTATTGAGGATCCAGAATGTCGACTTCATCATTCTTTAACGCTGCTAGAGCTGGAGTCTTGTCGGCGATGAATCTGATGTAGTAGTCCTCTACTTCGAACAATCCATCGGCTTCCAGAGCCGTTCTATTCCAATAGCCAGTGAATTTTTCGAGATGGACAAGCTGAGCAACTGAATCGAAGTCTACCCATTTGTAAGGTCCAGTTCCTACAGGTCCAGTATATGTAGTTCCCCCTATGTCTATCGATCCGTCACCAGTGTTGAACGGGCTGTCCGTCCAATCTGCGGGGGCCATTTCCCCAAAGATGTGTTTAGGAATTATGTTGTTGGCGAAACCTAAAAGGTATGGGTCAAAGTATCCGTAGGGCTTACCAGGGAGCAATTCAGGAAGCCACATCTCAATCGTAGTTGCGTCCACAGCTGTTATGTTGCCTACTCTGGTACCCGTTCCTAAAGTTGTTGATGAGCTGTCGGTATATGTGAATTTGACATTGTCTCCGAAAGCCTGTGTGTAGGTTCCTTGGTGCTGCGTACCTGTGGCGGGGTTCATGAGAGCCCATATAGAGAACACAACGTCATCTGCAGTGAAGTCTTCTCCGTCATGCCATTTCACACCAGTTCTACAGGTCCAAGTCCATTTGAAACCATTTTCACTTGGCACCCACGACGTTAGCAAGTTGGGATCAGTGTAACTGGATAGACTTGGTTTCACCAATACCAAGCCGCCGAAAACGTTTGCAGATATAATAGTGTCATACCAGGAGTTAGACAGAGGCGGGATCAATGATTCAATTTCGCCAGTAGAAGCATAGACTACTGTGCTTTTGCCTGTAAGCATTTCAGGGTTGGGTTGAGCATTGAAGTAAAGCCAACCTTCACCCCCTGGGCTTGTACCTAATGCTGGGCCTCCCAATTCAGGAGTAACTGCAGTAGGTGTGCTCGAATAGAAGATTTGAGAGCCTGGCAATTCGTTGTAAAAGATTGTCTGCAATCTCTTCGAAACCTCATCTCGCTCGGTTGTATTAGCTGTGGTTAGAAATATATCCATGAGGTCGTTGGCTTCTGTGTTGTTGAATAGATAGTAGTTATTTCCAGTCGGCGCGAAGCCTTCTTCGCTTCCGTAATATAGTTGACTGGGTTCAGGAATCAATCCTGGTGTCCAACCTACCAACTGAATGTCGAACCCGCCTTCAGCGTAAGGCTTGCCCACATTCTCTTCTGGAGGTGTGAAAACGCGGTCGTAAACGCTTGCCCAGCCCAAATATACTACTCTAGCGTCGATTCCTAGTTGTATCAGCGAGTTTGCAATTATCTGTCCCCACTGGCGTCTCAACATGTTTGCGTTTCCCGGAGCGATTATTGTAACACTGAATAATGTTTCATCTTGTGCTTTTGCCGTGTTTAGTGGTAACGTAGTTAAAGTCAACAGCGTGATCAACGATAGTATTAGCAATATTTTTTTGGAGTTAGCCATAATTTTCACCATTTTCCTTTTGACAACAACCCATATCTGCAATTTCTACTTATATAACTTTCATATCCAAAATCACGATTCTGCATATACAATTTAAGTTACGATGGATTCACAAAAATTATAAACTTAAGTAAGCCTAACTTCTTATGAAACTGCACTAAGTGGGATGGACATTATTGAGTTCTAGCAGATCCATCATCAGAAGATTTTCATCGGTGCTAGGCAGCGCAATGTTCAGATACATTGTTAGACGGCTACTCTACATGATTCCTGTATTCTTAGGCATCTCCATAATCAGTTTCTTTGTAATGTACGCAGCAGGAGACCCTCTCAACATAATTAGACTCGGAAGACCAAACATAACTCAGGAAACCATAGATGCACTAAAAGTATATTATGGTCTTGACAAGCCGATACCCATACAATATTTGACTTGGCTCACAAACCTACTGCAATTCAACTTCGGAAAGTCTCTGTATGGTGGCAGACCCGTGAACTTCCTCATAGGAAGCTGGGTTTGGGAAACAGTTAAACTTCAGCTAATCTCAATTCTACTGGCCTTTGCTATATCTATACCCATAGGAATAAACTCGGCAAAGAAACAATACTCAAAACAAGACATCGCCGTTACATCCATTTCCTTATTTGGAGTTTCAATGCCCACTTTCTGGCTAGGGCTCATATTGATAATAATATTTTCATTTCAGCTAGGATGGCTACCTTCAGCGGGCGCATATGGAGCACCATATCTTTGGTGGGACAATCCAGTCTTGGACGAAATAGCACATCTAATACTACCCGTCACTGTCCTTGTTTACGTCATGTTGGCTCAAAACATTCGCTTAATCCGAGCAAACATGCTCGAAATCTTGAGATCCGACTATATTCTTGCAGCTAGAGCAAGCGGATTAAGCGAACGTAAAGTAGTGTACAAGTACGCCTTGAGAAACGCCATCGGCCCTGTGATCACATATCTTGGAATCTCATTGGGAGCGATAATAGCCGGTGCGCCAATGACGGAATACGTGTTTAACTGGCCAGGTCTTGGCCGTAGATATGTTGATGCCGCCATGAGGTTAGACTTCCCACTCGTGATGGGAATTAACATGGTAATAACTGTGATGACTTTGATCGCGACCCTGATAATAGACATATGTTATGTCTACATAGACCCGAGAATAAGACTCAGGTAGATGAAGAAATGGCCTCAAACAAAACAGGACAGAAAAAGAAGGAGAAATCCAAGCGAAGGGGCGCCAGCCAGTGGGCGGTAGCTTGGAGAAGATTCAAAAGAAATAAGGCTGGCATCTTTGGCTTAATCATTGTAATGGCTGTGTTCTTCGTTGGAATCTTTGGAAGTTTTTTCGCTCCCTACCCAGCTAGACCAGATCCACATGCCTATGATCCTTTCTATGATATAGATCCTATTACCGGGATAGGAGATGTCCGTAAACCGCCAAGCTGGATGGATCCTGAAGAACCAAATAGCTGGAAATACCTCTTTGGAACAACGCCTATAGGCACAGATGTCTTCAGTGACATAATTCACGGAACAAAGTATACAGTTTACGTGGGGGTTTTAGTGACCGTCATCACCATGGCTTTGTCCATCGCTGTTGGAGCCATAGCTGGATTCTACGGACGTTGGGTTGACAATATTCTGATGAGGATCTCTGAAGTGTTTCTGGTTTTTCCATCCTTGCTGCTTATTCTAGTATTTGTCAGAATATTTACAGTATCAGTAGGGGAACCATTCTTGAACATTCCAATAATTAACATTCAAATTCCAACAGGCCTCACAATCGTCATAGTGATTCTCGGTTTGTTCAACTGGGCATCAAATGCAAGAATGATACGCGGTGAATTCCTCAGAGTTAGAGAACTCGAATTTATAGAAGCTGAGAGAGCGTTAGGAGCTGGTAATATTAGAATCATTTTTAGACATATCCTGCCCAATCTTATGTCGTCTATAATAGTCGTTTCAAGCCTGACAATTGCCTACGCAATCTTGTTAGAAGCTGCAGTGAGTTTCCTCGGGTTCGGAGACGCAAACACGATAACCTGGGGACAGATTCTTCAAGAAAACTTCTCAGAGATGAGAATCGTTTGGTGGGCGGAGGTCTTCCCGGGTATAGCCATCTTATTAACAGTATTTGGTTTCAACTTGCTTGGTGACGGCTTATCCGATGCTATGAATCCAAGACTCAGAGATTAGAGGAGTGCATGCAAATGGCGGAGACCTTACTGAACATCGAAGGATTGAAAACACACTTCTTTACTGAAGCGGGAATAGTCAAAGCTGTGGACGGCATCTCTTTCAACTTGAAAAAGGGTGAATCCCTAGGACTCGTAGGTGAATCTGGGTCTGGAAAAACAGTAACAGCCCTCTCTGTGCTCAGAATAGTTCCAAAACCTGGCAAAATCACGGATGGAAAAATAGAATTCAATGATGAAAATCTTCTCAAAAAGACTGAAAAAGAAATGCAGAAAATACGAGGAAGTAAAATTGCCATCATTTTTCAAGACCCCTCATCTTCATTAAATCCTGTATACACTGTTGGGACCCAACTAAGAGACGTCATAATGGCTCACCAAACCGTATCCAAGACAGAGGCTAGAAAAAAGACAATCGAAATCCTAGAAGTCGTCGGCCTTCCTGACGCGGAGACTAGAATGCGTGAATATCCTCACCAGTTCAGTGGTGGCATGAAACAGCGAGTAGCCATCGCCAGAGCCCTAGCCTGTGAACCAACACTCTTGTTCGCTGATGAGCCCACTACAAACCTAGATGTCACGATTCAAGCTCAAGTACTAAATCTCCTGAATGACCTGAAAAAAAAGCTTGGAATGTCACTTGTAATGATAACGCATGACATGGGAATCATAGCCGAAATGACAACCAGAATCGTGGTCCTATATGCTGGCCGCGTATGTGAAATCGCCGAAACTCATGACCTTTTCGAACGCCCTAGACACCCGTACACAGAGGCCTTACTTGCCGCTGTCCCTAGGCTGGATATGAGAAAAACTTTGCGCGTCATTCCCGGCAACATCCCTAACCTCATCGAGCCTCCTTCAGGCTGTCGTTTCCATCCACGCTGCAACTATGCCAAACAGACTTGTAAAGAAGATATCCCTGTCTTGGAGGAGATAGAATCCGGGCATTTTGTTGCCTGCCATGAATGGCAAAATATCACGTTGAAGGGGGAAAGAAGCCACTGACTAGTAATAATCTTATCGAAGTTAAGAACTTGGTCAAGTATTTCCCAGTGTATTCTAGAGGCGTCTTGCTTAAGAAACAAGTTGGCATTGTGCACGCCGTGGACAATGTTAGTTTTAATATCAAAAGGAAAGAAACTTTTGGTCTAGTTGGAGAAAGCGGATGTGGAAAAACCACGGTTGCCCGGCTAATATTGAACCTAATAAAACCCACATCTGGAGAAGTTTTTTTTGAAGGAGAAAACGTTTTCGATAAATTTCAATCTGCTAGCAAGAAAGAAAAATTGAAATTAAGGAGGAAAATGCAGCTAATTTTCCAAAATCCCTATGGCTCATTGGATCCGCGAATGACGGTTTTCGACATTATCTCTGAACCATTTATCATCCATAAACACGTGCCTAAGAGCCAGTGGAAAGAGAAAGTTTACGGGCTTCTTGAGCTCGTGGGACTAGAGGAATATCATGCGGAGAGGTACCCTCATGAGTTCAGTGGAGGGCAAAGACAAAGAATATGCATGGCTCGGGCATTAGCCGTTGAACCTGAATTCTTAATCGCAGACGAACCAGTTTCTTCGTTGGACGTATCCATCAGAGCTCAGATTCTCAACTTGCTGGGAGAACTTCAGGAAAGAATAGGGCTTGCCTATCTGTACATATCGCACGATTTGAGTTCTGTTAGACAGATCAGCCATAGGGTAGCAGTCATGTATTTAGGCGAAATAGTTGAACTTGCAGACACCGATAAGCTTTTCAAAAGTCCCCTCCACCCGTACACTGACGCTTTGATTCAAGCAGTTCCAATTCCTGATCCAAAAGCAAGAGCTATGAAAATTGTCCTGCCCGGAGAGGTGCCTAGCCCAATTAACCCTCCCTCAGGTTGTCGCTTCCATCCAAGATGCCCAAGAGCACAAAAAATTTGTGGTAAAAAGGAACCAGTGTTCAAAGAGTTGAAAAGTGATCATTTCGCAGCCTGCTTTTTTCCCCATCTGGATTGATACTTGACATAGAGATTTTTGGCAGAACCCCAAAGGATAGGACAAGGCATCTCTGGACAGACAAAAACATAAATCAGTTTATCTACAATGAAGGTACGATGAAGACGACGGGCTGAACTATGTACCACCATACCAACGTGTTCAAGAATGAAAGTAAATTGGACATCAACTATGTACCGCCTCGTCTCCCTCACAGGCATTTCCAACTCAATCTCTTGAATCAATTCTTCCGCTTCGTCCTCGAAAATCCCGGAAAAATGGCTCAACGTGTGCTAATCACCGGAAATGTTGGAACTGGAAAAACAGTTCTTTCCCAGCACTTCGGACTAGAAATGGCAAGAAAGGCAAAAGAGAGAGGAATAAACCTCAACTACGTTCACGTCAACTGTCGCGAATGCAAGGGAAGCCTCTTCATGATTCTTCAACGAGCCATCTTAAATTTTCATCCACACTTCCCTAAACGCGGCTATTCAGCGGAAGAACTCTTACAAACGCTTATACAGATTCTTGATGAACAAAACGCCTATCTCATCTTGGCGACCGACGAGTTAGAAGCACTCATCCAAATCGGAGGATCAGACCCTCTTTACAAACTCACCCGCATTCAAGAAGACCGCCTTAAAGCTCCCCAAAGATTCTCCCTCATCTGCATCCTCCGCGAACCCAAATACCTGGACAGCCTCGACCACAGCACAAGAAGTACTCTTCAACATAACATCATCCGTCTAGAAGAATACTCACTATCTAAGCTTCAAGACATACTGAAAGACCGAGTAGACCTCGCCTTTAAATACGGAACAGTCTCCACATCAACTCTACACTTCATCGCCGAATTAGCTTCTTCAGAAGGCGGCGACGCACGATACGGAATTGAACTTCTATGGCGCGCTGGCAAATACGCCGACGCCTTGCAACTGTCAGAAGTTTCACCTGAGTGCGTTCGAAAAGCGGCTGCTGATGTCTACCCAGTTGTACGAAAAGACATCATCTTTTCTCTCAGTCTTCATGAAAAATTGTTTCTCCTCGGTATTACAAGATACTTTAAACATTCCGAAGCTGCCTATCTGTCTATGGGAGAGGCTGAAGGCGCTTACGCGGTTGTTTGCGAAGAGTATGATGAAAAGAAGAGGGGTCACACTCAACTTTGGAAATACGTGAAAAAGCTTTCTGCATTGGGCATAATCAGAACAGAGCTTTCCAGCGTTGGACAACGAGGGAAAACTACGTGTATCAGTTTGCCGGGGGTTCCAGCCTCAGACTTGGAACAAGAGTTGACCAAAATTCTCTCCACAGAGAAAAGACGGAGTAATCCGCATGTCAATTGAAGATATATTCTCCTCGAAAGGACGCGTAAGAATCCTTAGAATTCTGGTAGAAATCGAAGAACTAAACATTTCAGAAATCGCTCGACGCGCCGGGCTCAACTATACCACAACAAATCAGCATCTGCAAGCTCTCGAAAATGCTGGGCTTGTTCGACACAAAAGATTTGGGAGAATTCGCATTTTCCGCTTCAACGAAGAAGATTCTCGAGGAAAACTCATCAAGAAACTCATAGAAAACTGGGAAACAAACAAATAAACCTCGATAATCCATGAAATAAGTCAGTGAGTAAAACGGTTGGTGATTATTCACATGTCGATGGTTGATGTGACCGCGAAACCAGAAGTATATCGAGAAGCAACAGCAAGAGGCACTCTCAAACTGAAGTCTGAAACCATAGAATTAATTAAGGAAGGGAAAGTCGAAAAGGGCGATCCTTTCTATGCGGCAAAAATCGCAGGAGTGTTAGCGGCGAAGAACACGAGTTCTCTGATTCCATTGTGCCATCCTCTTCCCTTAACTGACGTAAAAGTTGATATAGAACTGGTCGATGACTCGAGCGTGCAGGTAGAGGCAACAGTTAAAACGAAGGCACAAACCGGAGTTGAGATGGAGGCTCTTGTTGCCGCCTCAATGGCTTTGTTGACGATATGGGACATGACAAAACAGTACGAAAAGGACGAGCAGGGACAATATCCACACACTCTCATTCAGAATATACGCGTCGTACGCAAGGTAAAGGGAAAAGGCAGATGAGCAAGACATCGATCGGCCACAAGGCTACGGCACCGAAGAGCCTAAACTTCGCAGTTGTTATTTGCAGTTCTTCCCGTTATCAAAAGCTGAAGTCAGGAAAAACCGTTAACGACCCATCTGGAGACCTGATCGTTGAAGCCCTGCGACAACATGGTCACATCGTTACCTCTCGAACGATAGTACCTGATGATCAGTATTTCATCTTACAGCATGTAAGAAAGGCTTTAAGTTCAAACGATGTGGATGCGATTGTAACCTGTGGCGGAACAGGGATTGGCCCAGCAGACGTAACGATTGAGACTGTTCAGCCGCTTTTGGAGAAAGAAATTCACGGCTTTGGTGAGATTTTTCGAGCGCTTGGTTATGAACAGATTGGTTCAGCGGTTATTCTTACTCGTGCTTTGGCTGGAGTGTCACGTGGAAAAGTTGTTTTTTGTATACCTGGTTCTCCTGAGGCGGTTTCGCTTTGTCTTGAAAAGCTTATATTGCCTGAGGTGGGTCACATCGTCAAGCATGCCCGTGAAAGATAGGAGTTTTCTAGATGATCTGTGACAATTATGGGCGGCCGACACTTAATCTGCGGGTTTCGGTTAGCCAGAGATGCAACTTGAAATGTCCATACTGTCACCGTGAAGGAGAAACTGCGTCTCCGTCAACCGAAATGTCGGTGGAAGAAATTATCCGTATTGTTAGGGTAGCTCTCTCTCTTGGTGTTTCTTCGATGAAACTGACCGGCGGTGAACCTCTTCTTCGATCAGACATTCTTGAGATAGTTAAAGGGATAGCTGAACTTCGAGGCTTGCAAGATTTGTCCATGACCACTAACGGAACTTCTCTAGCTCCTTTAGCAGGCTCGCTTCGTAAATGCGGTTTGAAACGGGTAAACGTGAACATTCCAACGTTGAACGCTGAAACTTATCGAGAGCTGAACGGCGGAAACTTGAGAGACGCAATAGACGGAGTGAAAGCAGCGGTGAAAACTGGGCTCTATCCGGTGAAGCTGAACATGCTTGTTTTGCGCGGTGTTAACGATGAAGAGATTTCTAGAATGATGAAATTCGCGGAGCAGAGTGAGACGATTCTTCAGCTTATCGAGTTAGAGCCAATAAATATCAGCTCCGACTACTATCAGCGTTATCATTATCCTTTAGATGAGATTGAAGCAATGTTAGAAAAGGAAGCATCAGAGATCAAAACGCGGGAAGACATGCAAAATCGTAGGATGTACTTTCTACCACGAGTGAAGGTTGAAGTAGTTCATCCGATCGAGAACACAGAGTTTTGTACTCATTGCACAAGGCTTAGGGTGACAAGTGATGGGAAGCTGAAGCCTTGTTTAATGAGGAATGATAATCTTGTGGATGTGTTGACTCCAATGCGGAATGGTGCTGATGATGCGGAGTTGACTAAGCTTTTCATTGAAGCTGTGAAGAAACGTGAACCATACTATAAAGTAATGAACAGTTAAAAAAAGCGTGATCTCTCTATTCTTCGATAGATTTGGAATCTGTATTTTCAATCCGCAGGTTTTTAGTTCAACCGAAAGGACTAGGTTAAATTAGGAGTTCTAAAGGTTGGGACGATCAGAACTGGATGAAAAGAGCATTGCCAGCAAATTGAAAGGTAATACACTTCGGGTTTACTGGCGTTTGTTAAGGTCTTCAAGTGGTCTAGTGAGGGTTAGGGAGACGCAGAGGTCATTGGGTTTTTCGAGTCCAGCGTTGGCTTCGTATCATTTGGAGAAGCTGATGGAACTTGGTTTAGTACGGAAGATACGGGATGAGTATCATCTGGTGAGGACTGTCAACATTGGGGTTCTTAAGCAGTTCATGAAAATCGGCACTTTTCTTCTTCCTCGTTGCACCCTGTATGCAACTATGTTTACAACTCTGCTAATTTTTTATGTTTCGCAGTTTAGCGCAGTTAACTTCTACAGCGTATTTGCTCTGATCTTTGGGGTTCTTGCTACAGGAATTCTATGGTATGAAGCTGTCAGGACATGGAGGCAGAGGCCTTAGTCATGGAAGGACCGTTGCCTTTAATACTGGCCTAAAGTTTTTGCTTTGGCTGACTGCTACCCAGTCGGCTTGCATGTCAATGAGAACGGCTGTTGTTCCGCCTATTGCTATTTCAAAGTGTATAATGACTTTGATATGTTCGCTAGGCACATCTAGATCAGGGGTGTCGCCGTTGGCATAGGTTGCGTTGGCTGTTTTTACGTGCATTTTGATCATAGTGTAGTTTCCTGGAGGGATTTCAGCGATAGAGAGGATCATTGCCAAGTCTTGTAGTGCCAGTAAATCGAAGTAGACCTCTGTTACGTTATTGACAAAGGCTAGGTTTACCCAGGTTTCGTTGCCGCCTCCCTTTCTGTGGGCTGAGATGCTGTCAAGGGTTACGTTGAGATGCGTTAGATTGACCGGCGCATCAGTTAACATCACAACCAGCGTACCCGTGTTAGGGGCGGGAGGAGAAGGCGGAGTGAACCATGGAAATCTTAGACTGGGCATCGTCAAGCTTGAAACTGCCATGGATGTAATAATGAGAAAGGCTATAAGAGCTCCAGCAGTTGCGTACAAACCCATTTTCTTGCCATTAATTGCCATTCCACTTTTCATCTCCTTTTATTCCAGTTTGCTTCCACACGTTGGACACTTGCTCAAGTCGATTCCACAGTTAAGACAATACCATTCGTCGCATTTTCTACAGTGAAATCTCACGCTGTTTATCGTTGCCTTGCACTTTTGGCATGATCTCTTTGAAATCCTTGAATGAAACATTTTGTGTATATACTGATTCGTGGTGAACATGTTTTTCATCGAATATATTAGTGGAATCGTGAGATATAATACAATACTTTTGAACAGTCTGTTCAAAACTTTGAACAACACTTCACGTATGTATGCAGAAGGCTTAAAATTAAAAAAGATCGATGATCGAGGCCTAGTCAAGAAGTTCTTCCATTCACACAGGCACCATATCTATCATTTCGGAGGCTTTTTCCTAACAAAGTTTTTAAAAGTAATGATTTTTCTGTTGTAGATGACAATGAATTATGTTGGTGAAATTGATGGATTTTTCTTCTTCAAGCAAATGGATGTACGTATCTTTCGTTCTAATCGCTGTGTTGATTTTTAACAGCGGTTTCTTTATATACACACATCTTAACGTTCAAACCCAATTTTCCGCTCTGCAAACTAGTCTCGATGCTCAAGAACAACAACTGCAAGATTTACAACAACAAATTGATATTCTGAACTACATAAACCAAACTGAATTCATGCCTTGGCCAAAAATCTACGATCAAATCAAATATAGCATAGTGCTTATTCAGACCGAAATCGGTTTAGGCTCAGGCTTTGTCATTGATCACGAGGGTCACATCGTAACCAACTATCATGTAATCGAAGGTGCCACCACAATACAAGTTTCATTTCTTGATGGAAACATAACCGATGCCAGCAGAGTTGGGGAAGATGCCTATAGCGACCTAGCCGTCATCAAAGTCAACCCGGACATTACGGAACTATATCCAGTTGTGGTGGGAAACTCCTCCGAGCTCGCCGTGGGGGAGCCAGTAGCAGCTATAGGAAATCCCTTTGGACTAAGCGACACCATAACCGCCGGCATAGTCTCCGCACTAGGGAGAGACTTGGAAGCACCTGGTCACTACCGAATTGTAGACATTATTCAAGTTGACGCTGCTATAAACCCAGGGAACTCGGGTGGACCCCTAGTTAACCTCGAAGGCCAAGTGGTAGGCGTCAACACGGCTATAATATCAGGTTCTGGAACTTTTGCCGGCGTAGGGTTCGCCATACCCTCCGACACTGTAAGAAGGGAGCTCCCCGATTTGATTGCAGTAGGTCAATACAAACATCCTTGGGTAGGCATTGCTGGAATTGATGTCAACCTAGCCATCGCGCAATATATCGGCTTAGAAAAACCTCAGGGATTTCTTGTAATCGATGTTGTTCCTGACAGTCCAGCAGAGGATGCCGGTTTGAAGGGAGGTAATCAAACGGTTGTAATAGGTGGAAGAGATATCAAGATTGGTGGTGACGTGATCGTGGGAATAGATGGTCTAAATGTTAGAACTTTGAACGATCTGGTCGTGTACACAGAGAGAAATAAACGCCCTGGAGATATCGTGAGCTTAGCAATTATCAGAGATGGTCAAGAGATCACCAAGTCGTTAACATTGGGAGAACGCCCGCCACCGTCGTAAGAAACACATTTCTTGCCTTGAACAACCTTTCAAACATTAGTTTCTGAAAAAATCACCGTTTCAGACTTCATGTTTTTGCATGTGTCAGATATTCTACCATAGTATCGTCCAAGTCGAGCCATTTTGTTATACCCGCTCGCATTTGTGGGTTGTTTTCAAAAATTATTCTTATGTATGGGAGGATTTCTTTGACGGCTACGATTGAAGAGACATGGCATTTCCGTTTGATTTTCATTCCTATAGCTGACTTCATCTGTCGTTCCCCTTTAGTTCGTCCTAACCATCGAATTCTCTGTGGAAATCGGTATGGAACCCAGCCAGATGGTTTAGTTTTTTCACGAGCCATAGCCACCCCAGCCGTCATGAAATCATATACGTATCGCATCAATTTCCAGTTTTGCGTTCTACGAATTCTACCGCGATACAAATCAGCTTGACTCAACGCCTCCATAGCCTTCGCCAAGTCGCTTGGATGAGTCAGTTGATACGGCGCATTCTCGTAAACCCACTGAAACAACATGTCAGAGTCCACATCAGCGATATCTACTGCTCGCTTCGCCTCAGCACAACTTCTCGAATAAAAGATGGTTTTCATTACGCTGAAGATGACTTCTTTTCGGTCGCGACTCGACAGCCAGGCCACATTTTCATACGTCAATCTGTCGCGCCCTTGAGCCAAAGCCTGTAAATCGTTCACCGCTGACCTAACGTCGCGCCCAGATCGTTCAGCAATAAATTTGAGAGCCCGTTCCTCCGCCTCAATTTTCTCACCAGCACACACCCTCTTCAAATACTTGATCACCTGCAAAGTCGTAGGCCTCTTAAACTCGATGAGTAGGCAGTGCCTGCGAAGCGTGGCAAAACGAGGGTTATACGCATTGTTTGCTATAAGCACAAGGGGACACTGAGCATCCTTTGCAACCGCTATAACAGCTCTGATGCCACCTCGATCCGCGGTTCCCGTAACCCCATCCAACTCATCCAATAGAACCAGTCGGCGACCACCAAACAATGTACCATACTGAGAGGCTAAACCGGCAAAACGCTGAACCCTCTCAGCTGTTCGATAGTCACTCGCGTTCTTCTCCACCAACTCCATGTTCAAGTCATGGGCTAGAGCCTCTACGCAAACAGTTTTTCCAATGCCTGGAGGCCCGTAAAGAAACGCAGCTCTCTTCTTGGGAACTCTCTTGCTCCAAGATTCTACCCAACTTCTGAATTTTTCAATTGCCTCTCTGTTTCCAACAACCGTAGATAATGTCCGGGGCTTGTGCTTCACCGTCCAAGCGGCGTACACTCTAGCTAAACGCCCCTTTTCATCTCATAACCAGCCTATAGGGCATTATAGATTTCTCTATCTTGCCTCTCTCTACTGTTTGGGTTGTTTCTTGCATGTTTATCATCTGCTTTCTTGAATCGGAGTAGACAACTAATAAAGTTTTACTCGCAAGATAACTTTATAGTTGGCTACGGTTTGAAGGGGGGTAGAATAGCAATTCGTAGGGGGGGTTTCCCCCCTAATTCACATGCATACTTGCATGTATTAGTGAAGAAGGGATACAAAGGGAAGATTATCCCTTTGTTAAATAGGATTGAGGGCTTCTAAATTCATAAGTTCTTTGGTTCTTTCTTTTAAAGAAAGAATGTGCCTTTGTGGTAGTGTTGAAGTAAAATTTACATTTATTACGGTGATGCATGATTAATGAGGCAGATTGAATCTAGCATATAGAGTTAAAGTTGAAGGCATATTGAATATAGCAAAAAAATAGCTTGAATTTGGAGTCTGAAATATACATATTTGCGTGGGTAATTGTGAATCAAGGGCTTCTCCTATTACTATCTCACTTCTGTTAATACCTGTATGCATGGTATTCCGATAGTTTTTTGAGCAAATTGCCCTTAATGTTTGTTGGCTAAAACACATGTTGTCATCAATATCTATACTCTTTGACCATATTGGAAAAATCGTTGAGGAATTACACAATGCAATCCGATGGAAGAGTCTCCAGAAGATGGAAGTTGAGTTTGAGAAACTCACGGCATTATTGGACTGTCTGAAATCACACTTCCCAAAGGAATTTGTAGAGACAGCTTTTGCATATGTTGACCAACACTTACACTTTGTGAAACGCTATATCGAGGAAAGAAATATCAATATGGTTAAGCAGAATTTTGATTGCATAAGAGAAAGAGACTTACCAAAAGCCAAATTAAAAGTCTATGTTTTTCTCAAAAGTCAGAGAGATTTTGATTATGGCAAAGAAGAGAAAGTCTATCCGAAAGGGCATATATACGATTTCTACAAGGACATTCGAGACATAACAAAAGAAGCAAAGAATGAGGTTTTTGTGATTGATGCCTATGTGGATGAAGACTTGCTTAATTTATATTTAGAAAAGATTCCGATAGGAGTGAAAATCAAAATACTGACAAAACAACCTAAAGGCAATTTCATCACGGTAGCCCAGAAATTTAAAATTAAACCGAAAGTGGATTTCGAGGTTAGAAGAAGCAACGATTGTCATGATAGACTTTTCTTCATTGATGATAAGTGCTGGGTTATGGGGCAATCAGTTAAGGATGCTGGAAAGAAACCAACCTATCTTGTCAAAATAGAGGTATACGACCTTTTCCGAAAAGTATTTGATGATTTGTGGAAAACAGCATCGAAATTGGTATGAGGAAAGACGAATAGTTAAGGTGACTTGCTTGCATGCATGAATCAACTTCGCAACTTCGCTTTTTTGACAATCCTCAACAACAGCATGCATGCGTGTCATGACTGCTTATGTCAATTGCAATGTGGACACACGTTGAGTGACACTGAATACATCCTTCCACATTTAGAACATCTTTTTCTGCGAAATTCTTTCAAAACTCTTCTTTCATTTTCGGGCATGAAACTCACCAATTTTTATTCTTTATTGCAGAAGGGGCACTTATTAAAATAGGCGGAATACCATTTTCCGCAATGATTACATTTCACTCTTCGGGCCAGTTCTTCGAACTCGCATTCTTCTTTCTTCTCTTTTTCGGGCAAGTTTTTCATTCTCCCTTTTATCCAGCAGTACTTTCTCATAATCTTTATAAAGCGTTTTTGTGTTCCAAATCCCACGTATGAGATAGAGAATTGTTATGAGGGGCATCAAAAAGGAAAAAATTGTCAAAAAAGTGATTTGAATCTTTTCATTTATGAAAATAGTGAAAGCCAGAAGCAGAATTGTGACTCCTAGATGATGAATTATATCTGCTGTGAAAAGATGCCAAAAGCGTTCGGCTGAATGTGCCATTTGTGATGCGAGAAAGAATAAAAACATTGAAATCAGTAAGAACACTATCAAAGTTATTGCGTCTGAAAAGTTATCGCGATAGAAACCAATTATGAGAGATAGGGCCGTAAGAGTAAATCCAGCCAAAGTCAGATTCCTATCGCTAAAATATCTAATCTCTTCTTGTCTCAAATCATCCATTCTCATGACAGCCAAAAAAGATGCATTTAATCGCACTTCATTTCTTTTTTTGAACAGGTAGCTTGCGATACTTCCCACAAGCCCACTGAGTAAACCCGATATTATGGAGGAGTTACGGTCTCTAACCCATTTGGCTGGGGCATTAGGAATGGCTTCGATTGTAGGATTGAATCCACTCTTGCTTACCTCTATTACTGTTACTTCTCCAACATACTCAACTTGAGTGTGACCACTGGAATTAGTCAAGTATTCAAAGACCAAATCTCCATTCTTCTTCACCGCAACTTTAGCGTTCTCAACTGGCATACTATCAGAATCGTTTCTCACGGTCACCATAATACTTTCGCCGATAACCGCAGGAGTCTCTGGACTTATCGTAACATCAAAATTCGATTCGAGTTGAACAGCTGAGAGAGGGACGACACCGCGAAAAACCCACCAAAGTGGAATGCGTAGGATTTGAGTTGAGATAAGAAATGCTGTAAAACCTACGATGATGAATGATGAGAACAGGATAGAAAGGATTTTGGTGTTCTTTCTCATAAACTTAGAGTAAAAAGTCAACCCTTAAAACATATTCGCATACATGCATTCAACTGGTCAATTTTCTAAGGAAGGTAAAATCTTTTGTTGGAAGCTCTAAACT
>JAUWDY010000036.1 GCA_030608565.1 Candidatus Bathyarchaeota archaeon
CTTAGGAGTTCTTCTAGGATGCCGGGAATGTTGGCGAATTGGATGTCGATTACTTGTGTGACGAGGCTTCTGTTGTGTTTAGAGTCTTGTATGAGGAGGTATTCTCCCTTTTCGATGTCCTCGGTTGGAAAGCTTAGGATTTGAATAGTGTTGCCTTCTTTTCTGTAAAGTCGCATCGGCTAGGCCTCTGGGCCTTTTCCGTATGGTCCAAATAGTAGTCGGCGTAGGTTGGGTCGTGTGACGATTTTTAGTCCGTATGTTTGGGCTATGAACCGTTGTATGCCTATGACTTCGTTGGCTGTGAATGTGGAGTATATGTGTGCCAAGCGTAGGGTTTCAGGGTAGCCTTGAAAGACTAAGTCGTTTCCAAGAAGCTTCTGTGCCGCTGCTATTCCTTGTTCGCTGGGGATGTTTTTGTCTATGTCTAGTCGAAATGAACAACCGCCGTTTGTGAGTTTTGCGATGTAGATGTTTCCGAGGAAGCGAATAGGAGTAGATGGATGAAGCGGGTAATGGTTGATTTGGATTAGGCGTGGCGGAGGAGTTTTTGTGGTTAGGTCTGTAAGTAGGTGACCGCCAAGTCTCAGCGTGGTGGTTTTGGTGAACGCCAGGACTGTGTTGAGGCGGTTTCTTGCAATTTCTAAGAGTTGTGAAAGAACTTTTGTCGGGTTGTCTGGGGTTCCTGCTGTTAGTGATCCGTCCCAGAGTATGATGTTGTCGTGTGAACTGGTGGATATGCTCATTTGTAGCCAGCGTTCGAGTAGGTTGCTTATCCGATTTTGCATGTTAAGTAAGTTTGGGCCGACTATGTCTTTTGGTGGTGTTTGAAAGTAGTATTGTCGGAATAGATGGTATATTTCTCGTCTGTTTTGTTCGGTTATGTGGAAGGGGAAAGGTCCGAGGCGGAGGTATCGGTATTGGCGGCTCTGTCTCCAGACTATGGCGGCTCTTATGGCTGTGAGGATGCCTGTTTCGGTTTCGCCTAGTTTTATGTTTGACACGTCGATGGCGGTGATTGTTGTGGGTTGCGGGAGGGGTTTTAACGGGATTGATCGTAGAGTGGGTGGACTGTAATTCAAAAGAGTTGGCTCAGTTAAGTCAGTGTTTTCTGTTATTGAATTGAAAAGGTTTGTTTCAATAGGATGGAATTGTTCTAAGTTTAGGTTTTTCATGGATTTGAGGCTTAGTTCGATGAAATTTTGTGGTAGTTGCAGGTCTTGGACTGCGTTAGGAAAATTATATTTTGGTGTTGTTGTATATGGTAGTTGTTCAATCAACAAGATTCACCAATAACAATTGATAGATGTGAAAAAGTATTTAAGTGTTGTGCATGTGCATAATGCTCAATACAATAAACAATAAGTGAAAAAAATGACAAACCCCGAACAAGAGAAGCATACTATACGCGTGAAGATGAAAATTGGAGATTTAGAATTCGAGTTCGAAGGCAATCCAAATGAAGTACAAGCAACCATCGAAAACACTCTTTCTTCAATAACAAAACATGAATATGCAAAGAAGTTGGCTATAACACCAGAGCGGGCTGTTCCGCGAGCTGAGACTTGTAAGGGTGTTATTCACAGGCTTTGGAGTGAGGGTTGGTTTGCTTCTACGCGTAGTCTAGGCGAGGTGCATAGTGAGATGGCTCGGAAGGGTTTTCATTATGACCGTACTGCTGTAGCGCATGCATTGATTGACCTCGTTAAGGATAATGTTTTGACTAGGGATGGTAGACCACGACGGTACAGGTATGCTCAGAAGAGACCGCCAACTATCAAGTAACCTAAAGTTTGCTTATTACCGTTGTTCATTAAATATAATCTAGACAAGAATTCTTCAGTATTTGCATGCATGCATAACTAAGGAAAAATAGAAGGTTATCCTCTCAGACATGAACTCTGCAAAAATCATGGGCTATTGGTATTTTTTATGTAATCTGCCAAATATTTGAAGGTTAGTGGTCTCTTGGCTCTGTCACCCTCGAGGCTGATAATGAAGCTGTCATCTTTCGCTGCATGCGGTCCCCATTTCTCCTTAAATTCCGTCATAAAGGCTACATATTCAGAATAGTTTTTGTGGATTGAAATAGCTATCCTACTCATTCCTAAGCCTTGTCCAGAAGAGATAAAGATGATGTTGGGATGGTCTGAAAGGAATTTATCCACTCTTTTCTGGAAATCTTTCGTCTGCACATGCGTGCATGTGGGCTTCCACTGGACAAAATGGAAAACCAGGATTTCCATCCCCAATTTCGAAAAGTTTGGAATCGCAGTGTAATCAATTGAAAGCTCTTTTTCCATTTTGGCTCTTCTTCTGGTGACCGTGGGCTGGGAGACTCCAATGATTTCAGCCAGTTTCCTGTCACTTATTTTGGAGTTTTTCATCAACCCAGAGAGAATCTTCAAGTCAATATCTTTTATTTTTGTCATATCACATCGTTCATCATATCTTCTCTTAAGTGTTTTTATGACTTGTGGAAGAAACTTCTAATGTTGAAACCTCTAAAAATAATGTATATCTAAATCCATGCATGCAAAGTTTGCTTATTTCAACATTTACAGTTTTTGGCATTTAGGACAGATATAGGATGAGGTGGGTCCTGTTCTGATTTTTTCTATAGGTGTAGAGCAGACTGGACAATGCTTTCCCGTTTTATATCCTACTTGAAAGTCTTCTATGTTGAAGTTGCCTTTCTGGCCGTAAAAGTTCTTTTCGTAGGCGAGCCCTCCTTTTTCGATGCTGCTATTAAGAACAGTTTTTATTGCATTGTAGAGATTGCTGATTTCTTGGTCTGAAAGAGTGAAAGCCTTCCGGTTTGGGTGGAGTCTGGCGTTGAAGAGTATGTCTTGGATGTACACATTGCCTATTCCAGCAATGTTTTTCTGATAAAGAAGAAGCGATTTTATGCGGGCCTTTCTCTTTTCTAAGAGTTTCTGTAGATATTCCTTTGTGAACTCTTTGTCTGAGGCGGATACTCCTAGTTTTGCTGTTAATTTATGTTGGTTTAGTTCCTTTTGGGGTAGGAGATGGATATAGCCAAACCAGGAGAAGCGTATGGTAAAGCCAGAGTGATCTGTGAAGGTGAGTTTGAATTGGTATTTTTCTGGGAGTTTGCTGTTTGGTGTGAAGTAGAGGAGATCGGCGCCCATCCCTAAATTGATTAGTAAATAGTGATCTGGCTCTAGTTTTATGAAGAGCCATTTACCCCTACTGTATATTTGACCTATGGTTTTGCCTATAGCGGTTTCAACAAATCGTTCAGGTGGAATGTTTAAGCATTTTGGCTGATATGCTTCAACTTTGTGTATTTGTTTTCCAGTGATTTCTTTTGCCATTTGTTTGCTCAGGACAGTAATTTCTGGTAACTCGGGCATAGTCCTGTTCGCGCCTCAGATTTTTGCTCTAATTCTTGGTAGCACTTCTCTCTGCAGGCTTTTGATCCCGATGGTGGTTATTTTGTAATTGTCTTCGCCAGTTTTTGTTACCCATCCTTCTCGAAATAGTTCACCCAGTCGTGTGCTCGTTATTTTTCCGCTTTTCCCAAGTTTAACTCGCAACTCCTCCTTAGAAACAGCGTCACTATCTAGCAGTCCAAGTTTATAGCCAATGTGAGTAGCCAGAAGATGCAAACTCAAAGTTTCACTATCAGTAAGTTTTGCTCTAGGAACAAGCAAAGCCGCTCCTTCAGGTGCCACAGCAATAATATCTTTACAGCCTTCAATGAGACCTTGAAAATCAACTGTAAGAACAACTTTTCGTGCTACTTCTAAAGCAGGAATCATCTCACTAAAAAACTTGTTCACGCTAACCCAAACATCATCCACGTTACCAGTGAACGTCTGCTCTACATCCTTATACTTGATGTGCGCCGTAACTTTTCCTTCACTCAACCTCTTGCACCCTGCAGCTTCATCAAAACTTCATCTTCTATCCAACGTTCACCCTGCGTAGTCAACCGGAACTCCGGTCTACCAGGATCAGGCTTAAACACCAGTCCTCGCTTAGTCATCTCGTTCAAACGCGCAGGTACCATTGACTTGATCCCACCAGAAGCCATCAACCGCGTAATCTGAGTAGCCGTGTTAGACTTCCCTTCAGAAGCATACAAGGTCAACCCAATCGCCTCATAATGAGTAAGCTTCTCCCGCGTAGTAACGATCGGTCCCTCAGTCGTCAGTTCAATAATTCCCTCCAACCGCGTCTTCAGAGGAGAGACCATCTTAGCAGACACTAGGCCGCTAACCTCACCCATAAACTCAGACGACATAGAACCCAACAAACCCAAAACCTCCTCCACACTCGTTCCTTCAACAACAACCTCACCGAAACCAGTCTTAACCCTCACCTGAATCTTACCCATAATGCTACACCTTCCTCAAAGCGACAACGATTCACACAAACACATACGACCAATCCCTTTTTAGAATTTACCGCACAACCACACAATAAAAATAAACAACACTTTAGAAATTATTTGTTACCCGTTTTTATTTTGACAATTGTGGTGTTGAATGTAGGGCCTCTGCCTAGTTTTTGAGTTGTGTCTGGTATTATGATGTTTTGAGGTTTTCCATTTATGTCCCTGCATTCTCTGGGTGCCTATAATATTCCTTCTGGAACTGAACTTGAAATTACTGCCTTTAACCTAATGCTCCCAAATTTGTTGTATAATTCAACTACATCGTTATCATTGACGGCATAAGCCTTCGCATTTTCTGGGTTAATAAGCACTATTGACGGTAACGGTTCATAAACGTGAGTTTCATGAAACAAGTGTCGTAACAATCTCGGGGACAGACAGTTTCTTTGTAACTCATTGGTGCATCAAATTAAGTCTTAACCCAGTTTCTTTTTAGGCGTTCGGTTGTAGCATTATCGTTATTGGGCGCAAAGCAGAAAAGGTTCTTGCAAACAAACGCATTTTGTCACAACTATGAGGCACACGCATGCAAGGGATCTGACCTTAATAGGATGGTTCTGAAGGCTTTTAAGAGTCACATCTATTGGATAATTGAGGATGGCTCAGGCTATGTGGAAGGTAAAGGATGTAATGATTACAAATGTAGTGACCGTTGACGCGGGTGTGAACATCAGGCAGGCGGTTGACCGAATGAATAATCATGAGATAGGTTGTCTGGTTGTACAGGAGAAAGGACACTTCGCCGGAATATTAACTGAACGTGACGTCTTGAGGAGAATCGTAGCCAAAGCTCGGAACCCCGAAAAAACGCTCGTAGGAGATGTTATGTCCAAACCTTTGACAGTTGTGGATCCCGAAGCAAGTCTGGAAGAAGCAGTCAAGCTAATGTTTGAAAAGCAAGTTAAGAAATTGACAGTTGTAAAGGACAAAAAGCTTGTAGGACTTGTTACAATGACAGACATAGCACGCGGCCAATCGGAAATGATCAAGTATATAGAAAGACTCGCCGCAAAATATAATCTACCAAAAAGAATGCAAAAAGTTGTCCGATACTATGTCGCGTGACACACAGGATCCAGATACATGCATGTTAGACTCTCACTTACTCAACAAACTCTTCTAAACGCCTTCGCAAAACCTCACCCACCAGCTCAGCCTTCACACGCCCTCTAAACCTTTTCATAACCAAACCCATCAAAACACCATACGCACCCATCTGCCTTTCATCCACAAACTTCTTATTCTCATCAATCAACTCGCCGACAACAGTCTCAAGCTCTTCACGAGAAAGCATAACCAATCCAAGAGCCTTGACAGCATCCTCAACCCCAGCACCCTTATGCCCAGCTAACCAAGTCAAGACGTCAGGAATAGCCTCCTTAGCCAAACGCCCAGAACCCACAAAGCCAAACAAACGCCTAAACTGCTCATCCATAACCCTCTCAACCTTAACTCCGTCGCGTTTCAACGCCTTCAAAGTCTCAGTCAACGCAACAGCCGCGACGGTCGCAGAAATCCCAGTCTCCACGACTACGGTCTCAAAAAGGTCGCCATACTTCGAATCAAGAACCTGTTTCGCAAGCTTCGCGTTAAGCTTATACTCTCTCATCAGCCGACTCATCTTCTCCTCAGGCAACTCAGGAACACAATCACGCAGCTTTTCAACATACTCATCCGACAACTGAATCGGAGGAACATCGGTCTCCGGATACATCCTAGCAGCACCAGGCCTCGGTCGCAAATACCGAGTAGTCCCATCCAGGTTGGCCCCACGCGTCTCCTCGGGAACAGTTCTAAGAGCCTCTCGCGCCCTCCTAGCCACAGCCTTCAAAGCATCAGTCGCGTTCTCCAAAACGTCAGCAACAAGCACAACTGCATCCTGTGGCTCTACCTTCATATGCTGTCTAAGCTCGTTAACTTCCTCAACTGTAATCCCATACGCAGGCAGTTCATCCGTGTGAAAAAGGCCGTCAACCCTGCCCCAGAAACGGGCGATACCAGCCATCTCAGACCCAAGCCTCATCCCAGGCGCAAGCTCTCTGCTAAGCAAACCAGCAAACTTGGGCAACCTAACAGCCAAAACCCGTTTACCCTGACTCAAAGCCTTTCGGGCAACCTGACATTTCGTTTGCTCAAAAATAGAAGAAACGTCGACAAACTCGTCCTTAACATCCTTCTTCACCACATTACGCTCTTTCAACTCGCCTCGTATTCTGAGAAGACCCAGTTGACGCTGAACTTCATATTCAACGATTTTCGACACCAATTCAAGCTCTTGAACACCTTTTATCTCGATTAACGCTCCGTCTCGAATGGAAACGTTCAAGTCTTGACGAATCGTTCCCAAGCCTCGCTTAACCTTTCCCGTAGCCCTTAAAATCCGCCCGATGACTAGGGCGGTTTCTTCAGCCTCTCGAGGAGAATAAATGACGGGAGCGGTTGCAACCTCGACGAGAGGAATTCCAAGGCGGTCGATCCGATATCGAATGATGGAACCGTCCTCTCCCGTCTTTCTGGCAGCGTCTTCCTCTAAGCTTATGTGTTGAATTGGAATCTTTTTCCCTTTGATGTCTATTTCTCCGTTTAATGCTACGACACATGTTCTCTGGAATCCAGTGGTGTTTGACCCATCTATGACAGCTTTGCGCATTACATGGATTTCATCCACTGGTTTTGCTTTCATCATGAGAGCAGTGGTTAGAGCGATTTCCACCGCTTCTCGATCAAGGTTATGAGGTGGTTCTTCATCCATTTCTACGAGGCACGACGTTTCTTCGTTAGCTTCATAGAGTATCTTTACGCCTTTCTGGAATTCGAAGAGGGCTGCTGGGTCTACTTGGCCTAACTCGCTTTGGGTCGGCCTCAGCCTTCTTAGAAACGTGATTTCAGGGTCTTCTTTGAAAAGTTGGGGCTTGCAGGAGCAGAACAGTTTTGTTTTTGTGTCCAATTGTTGATGTATTTCTAATCCTGCTTTCAATCCGATTTCTGAATAGTCTATGGTCATGCTGTTTCCTCTGCTTGTGTCCTCGGTGAGATTTCGTTGGCTACGTTTGTGGTGAGAAGGCTCTTCGCTTCCGCAATGTCTTTTGTTTGTCCTAGAACCCACATGAGCTTCACTAAGGCTGTTTCAGGCAGCATATCTTCGAGGGGAACTACTCCAATGGCTAGAAGGTCGCGACCTTGATCGTAGACGTTCATTCCCAGGCGTCCCCAGATGCATTGAGAGGTCATGGCAACAATTACGTTGTTTTCGATGGCGTTTCGGATGGTTGAGAAGCAGTATTTGCCTACGTGCCCTAATCCTGTTCCCTCGAGAATTATGCCTCTGTAGCCTTCATTAACGTACCATTCAATAATGTTAGGGTTTAGGCCTGGATAGAATTTGACAAGCGCTGCTTTTTCGTTGAAGTTTGGTTTCAAGATGAGTTTCTGCGAAGAGCTTCGTTTACGATAGTTTTTGATCAGCATTTCGATTTGTCCATTTTTCATTCTGGCAAGTGGCGTAGTGTTAATTGATTTGAACGTGTCTCGGCGGCTTGTGTGGCATTTTCTAACTTTAGTTCCTCTGTGAAATATGATGGTTTTGTCTGAGACTGTTTCGTGCATGGCTACGGCTACTTCTGCAAATGGAGCGTTGGCAGCTGCTCTAACTGCTCCTATCAGGTTAGTTGCTGCGTCTGAGCTTGGGCGGTCTGCGGATCGTTGGGAACCCACCATTATTACGGGTACGGGCAAGTTTTGCAGTGCGAAGCTTAACGCGGCGGCGGTGTAGCCCATCGTGTCGGTTCCATGTGCGACTACAACTCCTGCTACGCCGTTTTCTATGTGTTTGGCTGTAACCTTTGCTGTTTTTGTCCAGTGTTTTGGGGTGATGTTTTCGCTGAATAGGCTGAAGATGATTTTAGCGTCTATTGTGGCGATTTCTGAGAGTTCTGGGACCACGCTGTAGAGGTCGCTTGCTGTGAGTGCGGGTCTTACTCCACCTGTTCGGTAGTCCACTCGGCTGGCGATGGTGCCGCCTGTGCTCACGATTGCTACTTTAGGTAAGTCTGGTTTTTGTTTTGGGAGTGGTGGGGGCGTGAAGGCGGGTTTGGCTCCTACTCCAATTTTTTTGATTTGGGTTGCATGAGTTATCTCTACTCCGATATTGTATCCGCTTTTCAGTTTGATTACTATGTGTTTATCGTCGCCGTATTCAGATCGGGGGATGAGTACGCCTTCGTAGACTTCTTTGTCTTTTTTGATGTGGATGATGTCGCCGATTTCTGCTTTTTCCTTCTTTAGAAGTTGTAGTGCTTTGCCTCTGTAGCCTGGGAACTCTTTGCTCAAACTTTTTCTCTCCCACATTTATGAATGTAATGTGACTGTTATCCTAATAATCTGTGTCTATGATATGAGATATATAAGATTCAATTTTTTTCATCTTCGTTGAAAGCCGAAAGTAAGTAACTTTATTTAAAGTATCTCTGAGTGCATGCGCCAAGCGTATCAAAGATTTCTTCGCCATAGTCTTGCCTCTTTCAAAAGACTATTGTATCCGTGTGTTATTTCAGTACTTTCCAGAGCAAATCAAGACTATGTGAACTTCAATGAGTGTCGCTACCTGCACCATTTGCAAACGTAGAAAAGCCTTTTTCTTTAGGCCATATTCAAGGGAGAAATTATGCAAAAGATGCTTCATTGAATCCGTTGAGGAGAAGGTTAGGGCTACTATTGCTAGGTATCAGATGCTTGAATTCGACGATAGAATCGCTGTGGCTGTTTCTGGCGGGAAGGACAGCGTCAGCCTATTGCATATTTTGGCTAAAATGGAGCAGAATTATCCGAAAGCCTCGCTTGTGGCAATTACAGTAGATGAAGGGATTCGAAGATATCGAGATGAAGCCTTGAAAATAGCGACTGAAAACTGTAAAAAACTCGACATAGAACACCATACAGCCTCTTTCAAGGAACTTTATGGCTACACCTTAGATGAGATCATAAAGCATCTAAAAAGAGGAAAAGACAAGCTAACACCATGCGCATACTGTGGCGTTCTACGAAGAAAAGCGTTAAACGTTGTTGCAAGAGATGTCAAAGCAGATAAGCTTGCAACCGCCCACACATTGGATGACGAAGCACAAACAATTCTCTTGAACATTCTCCACGGCGCCCCCTTAAGAATAGCAAGGGTGAAACCACTCACAGACAAGGCGCATCCAAAGCTCGTGCAGAGAATAAAACCCTTCTGCGAAATTCCAGAAAAAGAAACAACCCTGTACGCCTATGCCCAAAAAATAACATTTCAAGACATACTATGTCCATACGCCTCAGAAGCCTTAAGAAACGACATACGCCTTTTTCTGCAAGGAATGGAAGAGAAGCATGCCGGAATAACATTCACAATATTCAAGTCAATAGCGAAAATCAGACCAGCAATAGCAAAGATTGCCAAAAAAGAAGAATTAAATGAATGCAGCGAATGCGGGGAACCAACAACTGGAAGGATATGCAAAGCATGCCAAATGCTTCAGCAACTGGGAACACGTTAGTGCCGCTTCACGCTTAAACTCAAAGGAAGAATATAAGAAGTGTGCTTCAACTTAGTTAATTTAGCCGTGGGTGATCGAAAATAATTCATTTTGATCCTGAAGAGTATTATAAGAGGCAGACTGTTCTGCATGAACTTGGATATGAAGGCCAAGAAAAACTGAGACATTCGAAAGTCGCAATTATAGGGTTAGGAGGACTTGGAAGCGCGGCAGCTCTCTACTTGGCTTTAGCAGGTGTAGGTCATTTACGTTTGGTAGATCAGGACACTGTGGAACTACACAATTTGCATAGGCAAGTGCTCTATACTTTTCGTGATCTAAGATTTCCTAAAGTTGAAGCTGCCGCAAAGAGGGTTAAGCAAATAAATCCTGAAGTTAAGGTGGAGCCTATACCCGAAAATGTGAGAGAGACTAACGTCGAAGAAATCATTGGTGATATGGATTGTGTTGTTGACGGACTAGATAATATACGTACACGTCATCTTCTAAACAGGGTATGCGTGAACAAGAAGGTTCCCTACGTTTACGGCGCTGCCATAGGAATTGAAGGATACTTGTCTGTTTTTAATTCTCCAGAAACACCGTGCCTAGCGTGCGTTTTCCCAAACTTAGACGACCGTAACCTGCCCACATGCGAAACCCGTGGTGTTCTCGGCGCAACAACAGGAATCATAGGAACCATGGAAGCGATGGAAGCCATAAAAATACTTGCAAGAATCGGAGATACACTCAAGAATACCCTATTAGTATGCGATTTTTACGACATGTATATGGCCAAAGTTGATATTTTCAAAAATCCAGAATGTCCAGTTTGCGGAGAAGCCAAGCCAGAGAAGGGTGTAGAAGTAACCGAACATCTAGTTTGGTTATGTGGCCAAAATACTGTAAACGTGAATCCTCGAAAGCCCTTAAGACTAAGCATAAATGACGTGTATAATCGTTTAAGCAAGCGTTTTGAAGTGCTGTTGAAATCTTCTTTTGTTGTGGTGTTTGAACATAATGATGCGGAGGTCAGCCTCTTTAAGGGAGGTAGAGCGCTAATAAAGAATGTTAAGAGCGAAAAAGATGCTTTAGAGGTTTATAAGAGCGTTATGAAACATTTAGAAGCTGAGACGGAGTAACGTTTTGGGTTTATTTGGCGTTTCAGCTTTGCTGAGCCTGTTTTCGTAAACACGTCTCAGGAAAGAAAGCCGAATGGCGCATCTTTGAGAGCCGTGGTAACAAAGAACTGTATAGAGCCTTCATTATGGCGTATGTTTTTTAGACTCTTGAAAACTATTAGTTTGGGGATTACATGCTCTCACCCAGCGTTGAAGCGAAGATTAAGAAGATTAATTTGCGTGAGAAGAGTGTGAAATTTGTAGATGAGCTCATCGCAGTTGAGACTCCAGTTAATATCTACGTGAACGGTCAACATGTAGTTACTTTATTTTCTTTGCCGACACAATTGAAAGAGTTAGGTATCGGATGGCTTCTCAGCCAAGCCATAGTAAAATCGATTGACGAAATAATCAGTGTTCAAGTGAAAGAGAACAATGTAAGAATCAGTTGTAGCGGTAAGGTCGAAACTAGGATAAAAGCAGCTGAAACCATGAGGATAGTGGATTCTTCTTGCGGGTCAACAATAGATGACTTTCTTTTCCTAATCGACCGAATGATCAAACCCTTTGTTAACTCAGATTATGGGGTTAAGGCGGAAAAAATTCTGCAATTCGTCAAAGTTCTTAACGAAAAATCTACCTTATTCAAGTTGACTGGGGGCACGCACTCAGCCGCGATTTTTCATGAGGAAAAATTGGTTGCGTTCGCAGAGGATATTGGTAGGCATAATGCTGTAGACAAAGTTATTGGTGCAGCTGCAATGAAAAAAGTTGAGTTTTCAAAGTGTGTCATAGTCAGTAGTGGCAGGCAGCCGGCCAATATGGTCCTGAAAGCTGCCCGGGTAGGAATACCAATTGTGGCTTCTATCGCAGGTCCAGTTTACTCCGGAGTAGATATTGCCATAAAAACTGGAGTCACGCTGATTTGTTTTGTTAGAGGGCAGAGGATGAACGTTTATAGTTATCCTGAAAGAGTGGAAGTAACGTGAGTTCGTAGCTTAGAAAGCGCGCTGAATAGAAGATTTTAATATTTTGGCGTCTGTAATAACGGTGTTATGCACTTTAACCTAATATAATGACAACTGCTAACCCAAATATCAATCCATGATTTGAGGGACAAAATCTTTGAGTAAAGAGAAGGTTGTATGCCTCGTTTCGGGCGGAATAGACTCCCCAGTAGCGGCTTGGCTAATCTTTGGGAAGGGGTATATTCCTATCTTTGTTTTTTACGACAACTATCCCTTCTCTGGTGAAACTACAAAGCAGAGGGCCATAAACGCGGTTAAGAAGTTAAGGGAATACATACCCACAAAACCAGTCAAGCTGTACATAATTCCGCATGGAGAAGACCTTGCAGACATTTTAAGAAACTGCCCGCGAAATTTGACGTGTATCCTTTGCAGGAGAATGATGTATCGTTTAGGGAAAGAAATCGCGAAGCTGGAAGATGCTGACGCCATTGTCACTGGCGAAATTATCGGAGAACATGCCAGCCAAACCTTACGGAACCTTCGCGTTGAAAATACGGCTGTGAAAGACATTTGCATACTGCGTCCACTTTTATGCTTCAATAAGCGTGAAGTTGAGAAGTTGGCGCGAAAAATTGGAACTTTCGAAATTTCCACGGGTGCCGCACTTTGTTGTAGTGCCCCACCAAAACAACCGAGAACATTAGCAAGAACAGAGGAAGTAACTAAGGCCGAGAGAAACCTAGACATAGACTACATGATTAAGCGGGATTTGAGGGAAACCACTCTTATTCGCATTTAAAAATTTGATGCCGTTAAGGGCCTGGCATTTTCCTTCTTATAGAAAGTGTTTTCAAAGCGACTCGTAGTACACTTTCTGCAATTGCTTCCGCTTGATCTTTGCTTGAAACATTTTTAATCAACATTCTTTCATCTTTGGAAAATGTTATTTCTGCCTCTTTTCCGCTTTTCAAAATCATTATGTGGGGCGTATACAATATTATTTCGTAACGTTTTGAATCTTCAAACGCCTTTTTAACAGAAGGCATATCTAAACGAAGCTTCTGACTGAACTTTACCTCAAAAGCAGCTTTATCTGAACATAACTTTACAAAATAACGGGGAGAATATTCCTTTTTCTTCTTCACTCCCATAGCTCCTCTGAAATTTCCTCTTCTTCTCTTTTACTCTTTTGATATTCTATTAAGTGGGCGGAAGCAACTAGTTATTAAGTTCTTCAGAATAAATACGGTCCGAGGTGATGTCTTGCCAGTAGTTGTAGTTGAGATGTGGGAGGGACGAACAGAGGAACAAAAAGCAAGGCTGATAAAGGGCATAACTGAAGTGTTCAAGGAGATTGGTGTTGAACCTGAACATCTGAGCATAGTGATTCATGATGTTCCTAGAAGCAACTGGGGCATGCGTGGAGAACAAGCATCAAAGTTGATTAAAAAAGGTGCAGAGTGACGTAAGCGCACTTGTTCTAGATATGTGTGTTCACAATCAGCTTATCATCGGCAGGGTTGATCGTTGGAAAACATTCTTGAACTTCGTAAAGAGTTCCCTGTTACGAGAAGTAAAACGTTTCTTAATCATGCTGCATATTCGCCTCTTCCGCAGCGAGCAATAGATGTCATGAAGAAATATAATGAGGATTTATCCCACTTTGAGATTGACGAGTCGAAATATAGCCTTGGACAAGAATTTTTTGCGAAGCTTATTGACGGCAACAAAGATGAAGTTGCCTTGGTCCCCAATACTTCTACTGGGCTTAATATCGTCGCGAATATGCTTGACTATCCGCAAGATTCCAATATTGTTACAACGGATTTAGAATATCCTTCTGTAGTATATCCTTGGCTCAAGAGAAAACTCGGCGTGGAAGTGCGATATGTCCGAAATGTTGACGGAAGGATCCTTCTCGAGGACGTTGAGAAGATTGTAGATGATAAGACCGTTGTCATCTCTGTAAGCCACGTGGAGTATGTAAACGGTTTCAGACACGACCTAAGAAAACTGTCTGAGATAGCACATGAACATGGCGCTTATCTTGTAGTGGATGCTATTCAATCATTAGGTGCTGTACCGGTCAACGTTACAAGAGATAACGTGGATTTTTTGACAGCAAGTTGTTACAAATGGCTTCTTGGCCCTGCCGGAGCTGGATACTTGTATGTACGAAGAGAGTTTGTAGAAGCGTTTGACCCCCCATTTGTTGGTTGGGCAAGCGTAGAACCTGAAGTCTTTGATACAATTGAGTTTTGGGATATACAGCGACTTCGACTTTCTAAGACTGCTAGTCGCTTTGAAGTAGGTTCTCCAAGCTTCATAAGTTTCGTGGGCGCTGCTATTTCTATTCAACTTCTTTTGAGTTTAGGCATTGAGAATATTCAGAAGCGCATTTTGGATTTGACAGAGTTGCTTATGGATTCTGTGAAGGATTTAGATCTTCGGCTTACTACTCCCAAAGATAAGGATCATCGTTCGGGTATAGTTCATTTTCTCATTGATGATGCACAAAGGAGATCAGAGAGATTGAGGGCGAAGGACATAATAGTGTCAGCACGTTCCAACGGATTACGTGTGGCGCCTCACTTTTATAATACCAAAGAAGAGATTGAACACCTGATACGCGAACTCAAAGCTACATAAAATGATGCATGCATGTGCCCATTCCCCAGCCCAGAACACGCAGACGCCCTTGGGCGATATCCGGAAATATAGTGGGTTGGCTTCGCGCGCAAGTTTTAAGTGTTCTGAGCCCTACTTCGGATTACTATGTATAGTGATAGTAAGATTGCAGGCTTGTTGTTGGCAATCGGTGGTATCTTGTGCGTTTTGGGTATAATCACTGCAGAAGCGCTTTATCCTGGCTATAGTACCTCTGAGAACTACATAAGTGACTTGGGTGTCGGACCGTCTGCTCTCATATTCAACTCGTCAGTATTCTTGCTTGGCGTGTTGGCGGTTTGTGGTGTCTACTTCATTCAAAAGGCATTCAGCTTCAAACTTTTCTCCATATTAGCGGCAATAGCAGGAATTGGTGCAATGGGGGTCGGATTGTTTCCAGAAGATGCAGGAATGATCCATGTTGCCTTTTCTTTGATAACGTTTCTGTTCGCTGGGATATCTGCTATAGCGTCTCACAGACTGGAGAAACCACCACTCTCTTACCTCTCTATCATGTTGGGGACCATGTCACTGGTGGCGCTTGTTCTATTCTCTTCTGGCATCTATCTAGGTTTGGGGAAAGGAGGAATGGAACGGATGATTGCCTATCCTGCTCTGCTCTGGATGGTAGGTTTCAGCGGTCACCTAATGAGCGACAACAGAAACACAAGAACATCAGAGAAATAGCCTTAGTTGATGCAGGGAAATCACTCTCATCGATTGGCGAACGTGTGCTTCCGGAACAGGTCAGGACAGCGGCATGCGTGCATGCAGAGAACCTGAATAGCACCTTTTATTGTATTTTAAGTCCCGATGCAGAGGAGTGAGCAAGAGGTGCCGAAAAACGATAGTGACGTGCAAAAGGATGAACGTTCGAGAAAGAAAAAGGAGGAAGTGCTTGAGGAAAAAACCATGAAAAAATTGGGGAAATTGAGCGAAAAAACCATGAAAAAGCTGGCAAAATTGGATGAGCTTCCTCTTTTGTACGAAGACTACGTCAACATAGCTGTACCACAATCACTCGCTAAGAAATCTGCGAAACATGAGAAAAGCAAAGGTGAAGATCTTCTGCGCAACTTTGAAGAGAACGTCTTTGATTGGGATGACGAAGCCACAAAGAAGCCAGCCTTTGACGCCTTCAAGAATGTATTTGAGGGTTTTGATAAGCTGCGGAGAACGTTCGACGCTAAGCAAAAAGAAATCGTTGGTGAAACTGACTTTGGGAGGAACATGGCAACGATGGTTGCATTGATGCGACAGCAGATTGAAGCTTCGGAGCGAGCAGCAAGGTCACAGAGTAAACGATTCTATATTTCCCTAGCAATAGCTGCTATATCAGTGATAGCTGCAATCATTAGAATCCTGCTCTGATGCTTGCTGTTAGGAACTCAATTCATGCACACGCTCTTGTCTTCTATTATCTCTAAGATTTTTGGCGCGCGCGCAAAACTGCAGGCTCTTCTTTCCAAACCATGCAGTCATTACCGAAAACATATTAACTAAATGCTTGAATAGCGACTCTAAGTGTTAGAAATGAAATGCATGTTTAACCCAGGGATAGAATGCACTGTTTACGATGTCCTGAAAGAAGTAGTAGAGCGCCCTGATCCATACCAGATTCTCCAGCATGCATGTCCCCTATGTCCAGATCGACCCTTCCCAGAAAGACCCTTTCCAGAACGCCCTCTTCCGAAACGCCCAAAACGACGCCTGCAGAAGAAGTAGAATCCTTTCTCGGGCGCACACAAGTGAGCGTGAAAAATCAGTAGGTTGATCTACGCGCTTGCTCAATCATCTGTTTTACTAAGCAATCTGGACATACAGGGAGCGGCACTACCTGCCATGACCCATCCTCAAATTTCATTTTCAACACATCTTTGCTGGTTAAACCTGCACCACATTTTGCACATTTTCTTCTTTTCATCAGAAGTTTACTCCTTCCCGCACGAGGATATCTTAAAAAAAGAAGATATAAAAAAACGTTGTTGCACAAAAGCACGCGCACGTAAGCATGTGACTGTGTGAAAATCCATAATAGGCGCACGCTTGTATCGCACTTTACTCTCAGATTCGCCTGCTATCGCATGCTATTTTTGACATTTGGGGCAGAAGCATACGTGACCCCCACCCACACTCAACTTCTCTATAGGGGTTCCACACATCGGACAAGTCTGCTGCTTCATGTTTGGACCCATGGCTGGCGTGTAGCCACCTTGGTTTCCATAAAGGTCGTAGAACTGGTCTTTTCCCTTGAGCCGGATTCTCTCTTGAAGCACAAGCCCGATAGCATCATAAAGCGCTTGTCTCTCATCTTTGTTCAGCTCTGAGGCCTTTCTCTTTGGGTGAAGCCTAGCCCTGTATACAATGTCTTGAAAGGCACTATTACTCAGCCCCACAACAACAGCGTCTTTTCCTACAAGTACTGACTTGAGCATCCTATTATTTTCCGCTAAGAGTTTTGAGAAGCGCTCAAAGGTGAACTCTTCGTCTATAGGTGAGAGTACCTCAGGATTGAAATCTCGTCTAAAAACATAGGAGCGTTCTAGGTCGTTGTCTTTCAACGCATGGATGAGACCCATGCTAGTGAGTCTTACCGTCAACCCTGTATTATCACTAAAATCAACTTTCAAATGGAACTTCTCTGGGACCGTTTTCTCACTTGTGTGATAGAAGATCTTGCCGCCATACTCAGGGGCAAGAATCAAGTTCATTCCATTATTGAGCTTTACGCGTATTACATTGCCTCTAGATGTGATGAATTCGATCTTTCCATCGACAAGCTGATTGAAGGATTTTATGTCTTTATCCAGCATACCTATTCTTTGCAGTCTCTCATAATCTTGCAGACGATAAGATTTGACACGCTTGCCCCGAAGCTCCTTATTTATCTGTTCCGCAAGAATCTTGGCTTCTGGAAGCTCAATGCTCATCAGCTGATTCCCTCTTGTACCAATCCATCACCAACACCACTTAATCTTTATGCATGCAGCCAGACGAAGAAAATGCATGGGCAGACAGAACGTTGTTATCGTTTTGTTTCAGTTTTCAGCCAATGTTAAAAATCCTTTTGAAAACTTCTCTCTTCACAACCCTGTACGCGGGTCTATACGATCTCCGATACCGTTCTGAGTGATGATAAGGAGGATAGTTTTCTTTCTTCACCTTTCTGTCAAAATCTCCAAGGCTAGACCTGTCAAAGTTCAGCTTGCCAGCTTCAACCAGACTCTTAAACCGGTTCCACAGCTTTAAGAAAGCTTTTTGAGTTCCCCTTGTCTCTTTGGCTGAAGTTACCATAGCTAAAAACAGTTTGTCCGAAGACAAGCTCCGCATCTTGAACGGCCTCAAATTAACCCTCACCATCACATTGTCAACTGAAATGTTTTCGATCAAAGGCTCATCAGAGGACTTCTGCATCTCCAATGTGGATAATTCCTCTTCAAGATACCGTTTAGCTTTGTCGTGCAAAATATGTTGAATCCCGAAAACACTTTGAAAAAGCATTTTATAGACATCAACCACTTCCAAATCAGGTCTCAACCTTTGATGCCACCTTACCAGTTCTTCCAAGCTGCCCAAACACTTCACCCCGTCCTATCGACAATATGGACGAAATCTCTTATTTCCTATCCTTAGTTGAGATCAGTATTCAGACGTCATAAGACTTTTGCATATGAACTAACCATCTATTTTGTATGCCTCAGAAAAAGACGACTCCGAAACTTTACGAAGAGTACATGAGAGATAAAGTTCAAGAGTACCGACACAGAGAAGTCCTTGCATACTTGACAATTAACATGGGAATCGTTTTCTTGGTCGGAGGATTGCTGATATCAGTTACTTTGGCAGAGAACTTAAGCTGGCTTCTGATTTTCCCATATGAGCCAAACAGCTACGCCACCAGTTTCATAGGAACCATTTTATGTGTTTTCGGGTTTGTTTTGATATCAGGCGGATTCATATTAGCGTTTCATTATGACAGAGAAAAAACGTGGTTTTCAAGGAAGCTGAAAGAGTCCAATGTGGTGATAGAGGAACTCCTGCGTAAAGGAAAGAAAAACTATTAGAATAAAAAATGGGAACTCTGCCCGTAAAACATCTCTCTCCTGACACGCATTGACAAACGAGATCCTTTTTTGCAGAATCTCAAAAATCATAGGCAGGGTCTAATAAGAGAGAGATACACGCAAGTAACGTTACAAAACCAAAAACCGCAACAGATAAAACGAGCAAAACCACACAAATTCACTGCAATCCAGAAAAGGAGAACAAGCACATATGCCGAAAGAAATTTTTGACGTAGACGAATTCATAGAAATCTCCAGACGCGCAGAATACTGCGACATAAAAAGACTAGAAACAACAGTAAAACTGAAACTTCGAACACCAAAAAAACTCTACACACTAAAAGTCGAACCAACAAAAGCAGAAGAAATCGTGAAAAAACTAAACTGCGAAATCCGCGAAATCTAGGCACATTTTGAAGAAATCCGCATCTTTCTACCTGTCCAACCTGTAACAGCACAGAATTGAATAGAAAAAAACACTATGTTTTACCACAAGTGGCATAGAAGCGTGTGCAAGCAAAACCTTGTCAATAGAGAACGAGGGAAAACGGTTAAGATTAAGCAATTCCTCATCAATTATTGCTTTCAAGTCCTTGATAGGGTAAATATAGAACACCAAAAAAGCGGAAATCGCAGGAACAAATTCTGAAAGTCAAGTCTATGATCCCTCCCCCTAGGTAGGGGGCCTATTAAGAGAGAGACATACGAAACCATAAAAAATTAGGGGG
>JAUWDY010000016.1 GCA_030608565.1 Candidatus Bathyarchaeota archaeon
TTCCTTGTAAGTCTTGAAAAAAGCTAAAATCATTAAACTCAAATAAGTTTTCAAAGAATCCATTAAATCCCTTAAGATATCGATGCATACCCCATTCCATTTTAGAGATCACTCTGAATCCAAATTCTTCAAAACGAGGGACTTTTACGCGTGGAAACCGGTATAAGTACTTGTCTTTTAATTGAGGCTCCCAGTGTATGAAATCTTGAATCCTTTTCTGGGATTTGGGCATGGAGTTTGTAGTTGGTGGTGCCCGTTTCCCCCATGTGGGATGTATGGGAATCCATCGAAATTTTTTTCGGGCGTTTCTGTAATCTTTTGGAACGCTCATGTCGTATTTTTCGATGGAGCTTTACATGAAGATCTGTCGGCATTGTGGAGTACGTAATGCACCTACTGCAGTTAAGTGCAGGAAGTGTCACAGCAAGAATTTAAGGTGGAAGAAGCGGGAGCTTGTCAAATAGTTTTGTGTGTTGACACTCCAGGCAGAGAAATTGTCCATAGCAAAGATCGCGCAGCGTTTGAAATGACATAAACGAAAGAGTATTTATTCTCGTACTTTCTTGAATGGCAACAGATTACACAGGGAGAGATGAGTGTGGTAAGTGCGAAAACTGTGATCGGGTATGTTATATCTGCTGTTCTTTTGTTTTTTGCCGTTATTTTCGCTCTAGCTTCAGCATATGCGCCGAAACTCAATAAGTTTATTATCAATCTTAATGTCGGTTAATATAATTGGTGTAAAACCTTGGGCGTGAATCTACGAGACTTGGTGCCCAAAACAACGATTGACCTCAAAAATTTGAGTGGAAAGTCCATCGCCATAGACGCTTACAACGCTCTTTACCAGTTTCTCGCCATCATCCGCCAACCAGACGGAACCCCCCTCAAAGACTCTACTGGCAAAGTCACCAGCCACCTAAGCGGCTTATTTTACCGAACCGCCAACCTCGTTCAAATGGGCATCAAACCCGTCTACGTATTCGACGGAACACCACCAGCGCTAAAAGAAGTTGAAATCAAACGGCGAGCTAGAATAAAGGAAGAAGCACTTGTCCACTATGAACGAGCCTTAAAAGAAGGAAAAATCGAAGAAGCACGCACATACGCCCAAGCTACAAGCCGTCTCAAAGACTACATGACCGCCGACTCGAAACGACTCCTCACCCAAATGGGCGTACCATGGATACAGGCACCCAGCGAAGGCGAAGCACAAGCAGCCTACCTCGCCAAAAAAGGCGACACCGACTACTGCGCCAGCCAAGACTACGACAGCCTCTTATTCGGCGCACCTAGACTGATAAGAAACGTCACCATCAGTGGAAGAAGAAAACTCCCACGAAAAAACGTCTACATTGAAGTCACACCCCAAATAGTAGAACTAGACCAAGTTCTCAAACAGCTAAACATCACACACAAGCAACTCATAGACATCAGCATACTGATGGGCACAGACTTCAACCCAGACGGGATAAAAGGCGTAGGCCCGAAAACCGCGGCTAAACTCATCCAACAACACGGAACCCTTGAAAAGGCAGCATCCACACTAAAACACGCCGAGTTTCCAGTAGAGCCAAACCGCATACGAGAAATCTTCCAACATCCAAAAGTCACAGACAACTATCACTTAACATGGAAAGAACCAAATGTAGAAGGCGTTGTAAACTTTCTGTGCCGCGAACGCGACTTCTCAGAAGACCGCGTAAGAAAAGCCCTCAAAAAAATGATAGAAGGTTCGAAAAAAGCAAAGGGAAAAGTAACCCTAGAAAAATTCTTCGGCTAGATTCTAAAATCGATGCCCATACTTTCCAGTCAAAGGCACAAACGCAACCCCACCCAAATTCTCCCGAACGATCTCCCCATCCCTCTTCCTAATACGCAAAAGTGTCTGATAGAGATAAACACCCCCAACCGGAATAACTAAGACTCCACTAGGTTTCAACTGCTCTATCAACGGTTGAGGAACATCTGGAGCCGCAGCCGTCACCAAAACACGATCATACGGAGCTTCTTTCGGATAACCCTTTGATCCATCTCCACAAATGACGGTGATGCGGTCTCCATATCCAGCCTTTTCAACATTTTTTCTCGCAAATTCAGCCAGTCCAGCAACTATTTCTACAGTGTAAATGTGCCCCCACTCTTTTCTAGGCGTATCCGTCGGAGCTATAACCTCAGCTATCGTGGAGGCATGCCAACCCGAACCAGCACCTATCTCCAGCACCCGGTGCCCCACTTCCAACTCAAGGGCTTCATCCATAATTGAAACCATGTTTCGCCCGGCTGACCGCGTGGATCAGCTGAGAGGCGCCGAAATGGTTTGTCCAGATCCTATTGGAAGCGGGGAATCTATAGTTCCGTATGACTTCACATTCTCTGGGAGAAAAGGCTCCCGAGAGACTCGATGCAACGCTTGAATAACCTGTGGCGACCGAAGTATTCCTTGCCTAACTAACCTTTGGACTAATTCCTCCCAAGCCTGTCTTTTCATGCTTTGTCCTCACAACAATACTGAAAACCATACCTTAAGAGTTTATGATTGGAAGCGTCTAGAAGGTAGAAAAAATGGGCCAACTATTTGACTGTGACTGACTTGGCTAGATTCCTAGGCTGATCGGGGTCACAGTTTCTTTCAACCGCCATGTAATACGCGAAGAGTTGTTGTGGAATAACATAGGGAATCGGCGAAAGAACCTCAGGCATACCCCGCGGTATTTCAATATAATCATCAGCGAGACCTTTGACCTCCTCGTCCCCCTCCTCAACCACAGCGATAATGGAAGCCCCACGAGCCTTCATCTCCATAATGTTACCCACAATCGTTTTACGCGTATCATCTTTAGGACAGACGAAAATCACAGGGAAACCAGGCTCAATCAAACTGATCGGCCCATGCTTACTCTCCCCAGCGGGAAACGCTAGGGCAGGAGCATAAGCTATCTCCAAAAGCTTCAACCTGCCCTCGAGAGCAGAGGCAGAGCTTACCCCGCGTCCCAAGAAAAAGAAGCACTGCTTATCTCGATATTTCTTAGCTAGCTGCTTGATTTTCTCCTCCTGAGTTTCAATAACCTTCTCAACGATGTCAGGAATCTGCTCCAGTTTTTCTTCAAGTTGCTCGATCTCCACATGCGAAACCTTCCCCCTCTTCTTGGCCAGCCTCAACGCAAGCTGAGAGAGCACAGAAAGTTGAGATGTAAAGGTTTTAGTGGCGGCAACCCCTATCTCTGGACCCGACTGTTGACACACATAGGCGCGAGCAACACGGGTCAAGGTGGATCCGATAATATTGGTTAATCCTAGAACGGTCGCGGCACGCTGCCTCGCGCATTCCACAGCCTCCAAAGTATCAGCGGTTTCCCCAGATTGGCTGACAGCGAGAAGGACGCTGTCGATGTTAATGGCTCTTCCATGCTGCTCAACGAACTCCGACGCAATAATCGGATGAGTTGCTAACATTGAAAGCTTGGAAAACATGTAGGAGGCTGCAAGACAGGCGTGATAGGATGTGCCACACGCCACTAAGAAAACCTCTCCAGCGCGGTCGAGGAAAGTGGTCATTAGGTCCAAATACTGTTCCTGCAACCTAAGCGTGTTTCTGAGACAAAGCGGCTGCTCATGAATCTCCTTTAACATGAAATGAGGATACCCCTTTTTCTCAGCCATCTCGGGACTCCAATCAATGACCTCAGGCTTTCTTGAAACTAGACTCCCATCAGCAAGTTTTCTTATCTCATATCCTTTATCATCCAAAACAACTAATTCCCCGTCCTCAACAATGACAGCAGTATTCGTTAACGGGAGAAAAGCGGGAATGTCGGATGCGAAGTAAACCGCGTTTTCGGCAACTCCAACGACGAGAGGACTTTCTTTCCGTGCACAAACGATTTTGTTAGGCTCTTTAGCTGAGACAACCGCAATGGCGTACGACCCCTCTAACTGCTCTACAGCACTGTATACGGCTTCAGCCAAGGCGCGGCCTTCCTTCAACTCTTCTTCGATAATGTGGGAAATAACCTCAGTGTCAGTTTTGGACCGAAAAACATGTCCACGTTCTTCCAGTTCCTTCTTTAATTCTGAGAAGTTTTCGATGATTCCGTTGTGAACAACCGCTATTTGCCCATTGCAGTCGGTGTGGGGGTGCGCGTTTACTTCGTATGGTGCTCCGTGAGTTGCCCATCTTGTGTGGCCTATTCCAATTCGTCCGGGAAGATCATCTAGGTTGTGTATGGCATGAACTTCATCGATTTTTCCTTGATCCTTCTTTATGAACAGTTTGCCTTCATGGATTGTTACCTCACCCACAGAGTCGTATCCTCGATACTCAAGCCGTTTTAAAGCAGCATGAATTATGGGTGCCGCATCGCCGTTTTTAAGGATGCATCCGAATATTCCACACATCATCGGTTCCTCAGATTTTCTTGCTTGAATAATGACCAAGTTGAATCTCTTACAGGCAAGCTCTATTTAGATTAAAGAGGCGTCTATAAGCTTTTTTAGGAAAAAGGTTTTAATTTTAAAACTGAAATCTTAGGGGTTGCCAAAAGTTTTTGATTGTTTACGTCTAACCCATTAAAAAGATTTTAATATGGGTTATGTAGGCACATTCAAAATCTCCGCTGAGTGCAATAAGACTAAAGATTATTAATCCATCACAACTCTCACAGTTGTGGAGATTTTTGTGCCTGTGAAGTTTTTCGCAAAAGCAAAAGAAACGTTCGAACACTGCATCCGACGAAATGGTACGATAATTAAAGTGACTGCACTGTCATTCTTTATCATTCTTTTTCTCACGATACTTTTGACGATTGTTGTTTTCTCCATGGATCCGTGGCTATCAGACTGGTTCTGGTCGATGGCGCAGTCGGAGAGAGGGTACATTGCCATCCCGCCTCCATTTACAGAGGGCCTTTATTTTTTCATTTTTTTGAACAATATAGGCCATTTCTGGAACCCGCTTAAAATGTTGGTATGGATACCCCTATTAGGCACGTTTATTCTAGGCTTTGAGCTTTTGCTTAACGGAGGCATAATAGGTATTGTAGCTGTTACATCGGGAACCGTTCATGGTGTCTTATATCCGATTGTAGGACTGACCCCACACGGCATAGTGGAGATACCCGCATTCATCCTCCAATTTGCTTCGCTCATACGATGGCATATAACAACGATTGAAGCACTTATGGGGAAAATAACTGGCGAAAAAGTGGACGGTATGAAGTTTAAACAGGGTATAAAAGACACCATAATTCTGGCGATAGCATCAGTGATACTCTTTATGATAGCAGCCTACATAGAAACGTACATTACTCCATCTCTGCTGGGAATGTAGCTACTGCAAGTGACTTAAAAAAAAGAGATGTTGAGGGGATACTTTAGGAATTTTCTATGTCGCCAGTGATTCTAGTGTGCTGAGCAGTTCATCTTCTATTTGTACGTGGTATTTGAAGTGTTCATTGGGGTCTTTCAACAAAACGTAGAGCCAATAGATTCCGAATAAGCCCGCGGTTATTATGTTTAGAATCAGATAGAGAACGAAGCTTCTGTTAGGTAGGATTTCGGTTCTTCGAGGAGCAGAAAACTTGATGTCGCATTTGTCTAGTACTTTGCTTATATCCTCCCAAAAGCCGTCTTCCCTTCTCTCATGTTTGTAAAAGTCTTTCATCAGGAAGTAGTAGACATACCAAGTTGCCAGAAAAACAACCGCAGACAAAATAGCCCAAAGTGCTGCGCTTTTTTCAGTTTCCTCAGCTTTGGTTTCTCTCACGGTTCTCTCACAGGATGATAACCCGACTTCTACATCAACCTTCTTCTTCGTCGCTAGGCTTTTCACTGCACTTATAAGGTCTTCAAAAAGGAAACCCTGCCTTTTGAAGTGTGTGTTGCGCCTCTTGACGAGTTTGTATGTGAGTATTATAGACACTACGAAGCTGATCAGAGCTAGCAATGGCACCAAGAATATTCCAACAAGGGCGGGGAGAGCAGCCTCGGGGCCTAACGTTGGAAGTAACATTACGGAGAACAAGAGGGATACCAATCCTATGATTATAGCAAAGATGGGTATTAGGTAAATGATGAGCCACGCATTGGACATTTTTGGATCCGCCTCATCACGCATTCGAATGTCTTTCCTTAAATCCTCAATTGGAGCACTCAGCTTTTTCCTCTCCTTCTTTATACCATTTTTTAGCGTATTGAAAGACGATGAATATATGACTTGTGCCTAAAAGTGTCTTGGCACCAACGAATATTTCCGCTTTTCCACTCATTCAGGCTGGGATTAGAGGCATCTAGAGGTTTCTGGCAAGCATCACCAGATAGAAGAGTGCCCAATGTACGGGCTTAAACAAACCTCAGCACCAGCACTACCCCTAAAAAAATGTTTATAAGGGATTTCTTTTAACTAAGCAAACATGAAGAAAAAGCTGCTACTCACTGGCGAAAAAAGAGAATACAAGGTGAAGGACATCGCTGTTTTCGAGGATCGCGAGAGGCTTAAGGCTGTTTTGAATGAACTCGGTTGGAAAATTCTTGAGAGTCTCGCCGAGAAAGAAATGTATCCAATGGAAATCGCGAAGAAACTGAAGGTGCATGAACAGAAAGTCTATTATCACATCAGAAAGCTCGCAAGAGCCGGCATAATCAAGGTTGTCAGAGAAGAAAAGAAGAAGGGAGCCATCGCAAAATATTATAAAGCTTCTTTTCCCGCCTTCGGAGTTGAGCTTCCCTTTGGCAACAGAACAATCAACACGGTTTCAATTCCCAGCATGAACGAAAAGATGAAACAGTTCTTTAGTCCGTTCTTACGAGATGATGGAAGCTTTAACGGAAAGGTTGTGGTTGGAAGCCCAGATCCGCATGGTCCTTTTAAAGCTAGAGCTAGGGATGGTCACTACGCGTCTTATTTGACGCTTTTCCTCGGTCAATTCGTTAAGTTGCCAGAGGATTTTGCGGTAAAACTAGATGTAGATGTAAAGGCTGAGAAAGAAGAGAACAACAACTTAATCTTAGTGGGCGGTCCTGGAACAAACTTGATCACCAAAGAGGTTAACGAGTTTTTGCCCATACGATTCGATATGATGCCTTCTGAGCACGGATTCCTTCTAGGCGGACTAGTCTCCGAAAAAACTGGAAACGTTTACACTGGCGACACTGTAGGAGTTATCTCAAGAATAGTTAACCCGTGGGACAAGGAAAAACGAATAATTGTTCTTGCAGGCAACAAGACTGTTGGAACAAAAGCCTGCGTTATAGCACTCGCCAAATTCTGGAAAGAAACCTTAAAGAATTTCAGTGGCCAAGACAAGTTCGCAACTTTAATTCAGGGATTTGACCTAGACGGAGACGGAAAAGTAGACTCCATAGAAGCCCTCGAATAACTCTCGTCAAATCAGTTATGGAAACTGCGTTTCAATGAAAATAACTGAAACTGTTTATGCGTATGGACATGAGAACATTCGGTCAACGCATAGGACAACATTTGAGATCACGAAGGAATCGCCTCTTACGAAGCGTGGAGACTGTGTAATTGCTGTTGGTGCAACGAAGGGAGCGAAGGACTTGAGTTCAGAGTTTAAGGAAGCCATGAAAATAGAAGATGTGCACATAACTGTAACGATTGAGACTGGCGAAATACGGGAAGTGGTTAAGGCAAGAGGAAGCCCTCAGCTGTTGTTCACCCACCCAACCGACATGGTAGTGAGAAAAAGCAACTATATTTGCGGTCGAACAATAGCCATAAAAGCGAACAAGGTTGCCAGAGACATTTCTAGGAAGCTTATTGAAAAAATACAGAACCCATGTCAAAAAATCAAAATAACGTTGACCGTAGAGAGCTATTGAATTTCGGCGTCCACAACCACTTGAAAAGTGTAAGGCGCGGTTGCTCGAACAAGTCGTGCATACAAGATTTTCTTAACGTTGCGACTGGTCTGCTTCATAGCTTCGATCAATCGAACCTTCGCGGTTTCCAAGGGTTCGGGCATGCTCGAAAATTCGTAATAATGCACAATACCGCCTCTAGGCTTGAGGGTTTCGCAAGCCACATCTACGTATTCCATCGCCTTTTCAGGTAAGTTCATAATAACCCTATCTGCAACTCCGATCAGTTTTTTCTTCACGATCTGCCTAATGTTGCCGAGAATTGGTGTAACGCTTTTTCCAACGTGGTTCGCCTCGATGTTTCTCTTCAAATAGTTCACGGCGTCAGGGTTCACGTCGACAGCGTATACTCGAACGTTCTTATGCCTCTTAGCGATTAGAATGGAGAATGGCCCAACTCCAGCGAACATGTCGATCACTGTTTCACCATCCTTGACCTGTGATGCAATTCGGTCGTGCTCATGAGAGAGCCTAGGTGAAAAATAGGCTTTTGCAAGGTCCACGTGATATACACATCCATACTCCCTATGAACAGTTTCTGTTTTCCCTATACCCGCTATTGCATCAAATTCTCTCACACGATATACGCCCTCAACAGCACCAGATTTCGCTAAGACCGTACGCACCTGTTTATGTGCCTTCAATATGGCTTCTCCAACAGTCGTTTTACGAGACTCGAGCTCTGGAGGAACCTCGATAACGGCTACGTCACCTACAAAGTCTATTGCATGCGGAAGACTCACCAGAAGATGGGGAGGCAACTTGTCTTCCAGCAAGTCAACAAGTTTGAGTGGACGTTTGGTGTGCTTAGGAAATTCATGTGTAGAAATTTTGAAGTTTGGAAGGCTCTTCTCAAACCTTTTGATATCAGCTGGAAGAGGTTTCCTAACTAACGGTATGAATAGGCGATCCTTTACTTGCTGAATCTTCAACTCCCGGTTTAGAAGGCCCAGTTTGCTGAGTAGGACTATTGCTTTTTCACCGAGAATCTTTGGAACTCTTAAGCAAGGTATTGCGGACACGTTTAACCCTAAAAATATTCGGTGAAATCACATTTAAATTCATAAGCTGGTTAAATTAAGAATTCAAGAGCGGATGCAAGTGGGTTCACTTAACATAATCTTCGCCAACAACACATTGAATAAACGCTTAGGCTTTCTTTTGCGACGTTTTTTAGCAGGCTTCGACCACTGAAACGTCCGCCCTGCCACAACTATACCGATAATCAGGATGGATACCGCAGCCGCTCCTATGATTCCTATAAGTTCCAAAGGTAGTCCTGGTTGTGTTGTATCAGAGTCACCGTTCGGTTCACCGTTTTGCGGTTCTGAAAGCAAATAGTCTATCTCCGAAGTCAGTATTGATTCCTCTGTTACTCCTTCATGCCTATATCTCACATAACCTTCAGCATCAACGATGACTAGAGTCGGTACGCCTGACACGCTATATTTGGAAGCTATTTGAGTCCCGCCACAAGCCACAATCCAAGGAATATTGTATTTTTCGACAAAGTCGCTCCGAAGAGTCTCGGCGGTGTCTAAAGAACTGATACTTATGGACATTATGATGGCTTCGCTTGGCGCATATTTGTTATACACGCCTTTGAGATGCGGGATCGCATAAATGCAAGGGGGACAAGAAGGCTGTATCCTAAAGAGATCTATCAGAACCACTCTTCCTCGGTAGTCTAATAGAGAAAACTCTGTTCCATAGATGTCGGTTAATGTGAAATCGGGGGCTTCTGTTTTCCCAACCACTGGACCGACGCCTACTAACAATGCACTTGTTAACAACAGTAAAAGAACATTTACTTTAACCCGCATATCACATCAACTAAAGTCTCTTGAAATACGTCTAATAAGGCTTATTTCATCTCCTGACATGCATTTTCAAAGCATCGGTTGAGCAAACCTCAACGCATCTACCACACATAATGCAATCGCTTGATACCCCGATGTCCTCTACTTTCTCTAGCCCCATAGGACATACATCTAAGCATTTTAGGCAGTTAGTGCATTTTTCGGAATCAAGAGATATAGTCATAATGGATATTCTGTTGAAGATACCCACTGTACCTAATGGACATAAGTAGCGACACCAAAATCTTGAAAAAAGCAAAACTGAAAGAATTGTTAGAATCAGAGTTATGATATGAACGTTAAAATAAAAGGTCCATTTCCACCCTGAGTAGTAGAAGGGCGCTGGTAAGGCAGCGAAGAGGCTTCCAGCGGGACAAAACTTGCAAAAGACTGTGTCAAAAGTAAACCAAGCTAAACCCACCACAAGTGCCAACATGATGAATTTAGAATATGTGAAAGACCGTAGCTTCCTTTTCTTTTTGCTTAAAACAGCTAGCAGGTCTTGGAAGGCTCCGAAGGGGCAAGCCCAACCACAGAAGGCTCTGCCAAAAATGGCACCGTAGACGCCTAAGATGCCTAGAAGGTAGAGGGGACAGATTCGAAGAATTGTAAAGTTTTGTAGTGCTCCTATCGGGCATGCGCCCCACGCCAATGGGCAGCCATAACAGTAGAGAAAAGGGTAAACGCTTCCTGTTTTAAGCGCATAATTGACACCTAGGTTCGATATGAAGAAAGAGATAGCCTGTGTTGTACGGCGTAGGCGCTCTAGATTCATGATAACTCTTCACTATCCTAGGCCAATACAGGAGCGACAGACAACGCGAACAAACTCCCACATCACCAATTCATATTGACCTTCTAAAACTCCGAAGATAAGCGAGAGAAAGGAAAAAATCAGAAGAAAGGCTTGTTTGTGCACTAATTTCAACTGGCGCATACACCCCTTCGCTCAGTAGAATAGTAATTATCTTGCGTTGATTTATGCTTTAAACTTTCTTTCAATATTTGCCACTGTTCTCGACTATTTCAAAAAATTCCTAGAATACGATTTGGCGGGCCCGGCGGGAATTGAACCCACGACCTACGGATTAAGAGTCCGCCGCTCTGCCTTGCTGAGCTACGGGCCCGCACCTACGTCTTTTTGATTTGTGTATGGTTACCCTAATATCTTTCGTTGTCACAGTAACGTAAATTGGCTAGAGAGTTGAACAAATTGGGCGAGCTTATCTTCGTTGGCTTAGGTCTGTGTGATGAGAAGGACATTTCGCTTCGTGGAGTTGAAGAGATAAAAGAGGCAGACGCTGTTTTTGCAGAACTCTACACCAGTCTAATGCCTAGATTGTCTGTTCAAAGGCTTGAAAAGCTCGTTGGAAAAAAGGTTTCAATTGTTTCGAGGCGAGTTTTGGAGGAAGAAGAGGGAGGAGTGATTTTGCAGCAGGCAAAGAAGGGAAAAACGGTTTTGCTGGTTCCGGGGGACCCTCTAATCGCAACGACCCATGTAGACTTGCGAATTCGCGCGGAAGAGCAGGGAATAAAGACCCGCATCATACATGGAGCATCTATCATTTCAGCGGTCATCGGCTTGTCAGGCTTACAAAACTACAAGTATGGAAGAAGCGTGACCATACCGTTTCCTGAAAATGGGTTCATTTCTGAAACTCCTTACAGAGTAATCGGTGAAAACAGAAAGATGGGACTTCACACACTATGTTTCCTTGACATCAGAGCGGATGAGAAGAGGTACATGACCGTGAAGGATGGGTTAGAGACACTTTTGGCTATGGAAAAGCGAAAACGAATTCAAGTGATCGCACAAGAAACGTTGGTCGTAGGTATCGCAAGAGCAGGTTCAAAGACACCCATAGTCAAAGCAGACTATGTAGAAAACATGACAAACTACGACTTTGGCGCTCCTCCTCACATCCTCGTTTTTCCAGACAAGCTTCACTTTATGGAGGCCGAAGCACTCATTACACTCGCAGGGGCGCCTGAAAAGATAAGGGAGAGAGTTCAATGACGTTAGAGAAACTGGTGTCAAAATATATTCAAAACAGTGAGCGAGTGTTCACTGAAATAAAAATTACACAAGACTCAACGCAAGTTGATGGAGAAAAAGCTAAAAGTGTCGTTGAAACTGCTAAGCATTATTTAGAAGACGCTAAATATTATCAGAAGAGGAACAGGCTGGAAACCAGCTTGGCGTCAGTTGCCTATTGCGAAGGACTACTAGACGCTTTAAGACTCCTAGGAATCGCAGAATTTTCATGGAGAGGAAAGAAATGAAAAAGCAAAAGGTTGTCCTAGCCTCAGGCACCTTTGATCTACTACATTATGGACATGTGAAATATCTTGAAGAAGCAAAGAAAATAGGCGGAAAAAACGCGGAGCTAATCGTCATCGTGGCTCGAGATAGCACAGTCAAAAAAAGAAGGGGAAGAAAAACAGTGATGCCAGAAGACCAGCGAAGATCACTTGTTGAAGCATTGAAAGTCGTAGATGAGGCAATTCTGGGCTGTGAAGATTTTGACATGATCAAGGTGGTGAAAAAAACGAAACCTGACATAATCGCTGTAGGACATGATCAAAGCGACATAGAAAAGGAAGTACGAAAAGCATTATTAAAAAAGGGAATCCCTATTCAAGTTGTGAGAGTTGGAAGGTTTGGAAAGGATGAACTGAATAGTTCTTCAAAAATTAAAAGGAAAATTATCGAGTCCTCTGAAAAGAAATAGTAAAAAAAAGAAAGTTATCTCTAATCTGGTTACGGTAGGATGAGAACTTCTACTTTCACTTTGTGCCCGTCTTTCAGTTTCAGTTGGCTACGTAGGTATGTAGGAGCAATGATTTCTAGCACAGAAGAGTTGTAGTGGCTTCGTAATGCGAATATGACTGCACCTTTCATCTTGTTGTTGATCACGACAGGGTAACATTTTACATTACCAAAGGTTCTAGACTCGTCTTTGAACCCTTCAATTTCTATTCCTGGATACGTTTCAAGCTCCGACCGTGCTTTTTTATCGTATTCGCTGGTAAGTTTGAGGTTGAGGGTTCCAGGGTACGGGTCAAACCCGAGTTTTTCCATGAACTGCTTACGGTATTCGTCACGTGTCACGTAGTACGCACCTTCGCCCAATCCTGTGAACAGCACTCCTTCCAAGGTGACTGATGGAGGGTACGCCGCTTCCATTATTAAACGCAAGTTAGAGTACAGTTTCTTCAGTTCAGCCACACCAGTTTCTGTTATTTTGATAAGACAACCTTCTGGAGTAATAGTTCTCTTAATCCACGCTTTCTTGTCCAATTCAATGAGGTTACGGGAGGCGGTTTGTTGAGAAACCCCCATTTTTTCCGATAGATACTCTGTGGAGACCTTTATGGTTCGGCTACGTGCGCCCATCTCTGCCAGCTTGTATAGTGTAAAAAAATGTTTCCACTCCCGCGCATCAACGTTAAAGGAGCTCATTTGAACCGCCTTATTTGAGAAAAGGACAAACTATCTATTTAAAGAACTCGAAGTTGGTGGAAACTCAATACCTCAAAGAGCTGAAACAAGGAAGGCAATTCCGAAATAGATCAGAACAACTCCGAAAAACGCCATAATAGCCCTATACCATCTGGCACCTATCATATTTACGCCCACACGCGCAAAATGAGCAACAGCAGTAAGCCAAGCATAATCCATCCACACATGACAAACATACATGAATAAAACGCCGAGCAACCCCAAAAATGTCAAAGAAACATCAATCAGCTTCAAACCCACGGTGAACCACCAAACGATGAAGAAGGGATTCAAACCCGTGAACCCCAGCCCTATAAGTATAGGATTCTGAAACATTATTCCACGAGACTTGGGCGCACCAAATCTTGAAGTGAGGTAGCCATGAATCTGCATGACGCCGAAAACTATCAGAGCTAGTCCTCCTATAACTCCTGTTAGAAGCTTGACAGCTGGCTCACTTACTATGGTGCTGAGTCCGAGGGCTAATAGAATCACTAGAGGAAACTCAAACAAGGTGTGCCCGACAGCAAATGCCAGACCGCCCTTAGCTCCCGACTTGGTACCGTGAGAGATGACAGTGAAAAACAGTGGACCTAGAGCTAAGGCTCCGGAAGCAGTAACTAAGACAATAGTGACAACGAAGCTCAGTACATCCATAAGGCTATAGGGCTCCGTCTAGGTAAAAACTAAATGCTTTGTGGATTGGAGTTGTTAATCGCTACGGGATGTTCTTGTCAGATTTAGTTTTTTCAGTTCTTTCATAATCTGTTCTATTGCCTCTTCGGGGGGCATATCTATGTCGTTGCATGTTACGTTTATGAAAGGTACTTTACTTTCGTAATATTCCATCAGAGGTCGGGTTTGTTTTTCGAAAACTTGGAATCTTTCTTTTATGACTGGTATGGTGTCGTCTTTGCGTTGGATTAATGGCCCACCGCATTTGTCGCAGATTCCTTCTTTTTCAGGCTTCAAAGCCCTAAGATTGTATATTGCTCCGCAGCTTTTGCAGGTTCTTCTGTTCGAAAGCCTTTCGATGATAATTTGTTTAGGAACTAACAGCTTGATGATCACATCAATTTTGACGGCTTTTTCCAGGGTTTTTGCCTGTTCGACCGTTCGTGGGAAACCGTCTAGAATAAAGCCTTTTTCGCAATCTGGCTTGGCGATTCTGTTTCTCACTGCTTTTATGACCGTTTCATCTGGCACGAGTTGACCGGTGTCCAAGTATTTTTTGATCCTTTTGCCTAGTTCGGTTCCTTGTTTAACGGCTTCGCGGAAAATGTCTCCGGTAGAGATTGTGGCTATGTTAAGTTCCGACTTTAGTCTGGAAGCGTATGTACCTTTACCTGAGCCTGGCGGTCCAAATATCACAAGCTTCATTTTGTCATGTCCCGCTGTTTAGGAGACAGTTTACTTGTGAATATCAACTATTTAATATTAAGCAAACGCTTTTGCATGCATGCATGTGCGCGTAAACAGAAAAAGAGGGAAGTTAGGTGTTTTGTGTTTTTGTCTTTTTCAGCAAAAGCTATGTTATCAAAAATTGAAGTCACTCTCGTTCATCAGTGTCTTTTCTAATAACAATCTTAGAAGAGTATCAAGTACCGATCACTTTTACTTCTTCAACACGAAGTGATGGCACTACTGCATTTGTGAACTGTTTGGAATCTTTGCCTATCCCTGAGATTTGTTTAAACCAGTCGAAAGCAACGCCGGAAACCATTGCGTTCTTTATCGGGTATTGTACCTCTCCGTTTTGGATAAAGAATGCGCGGGAAAGTTGCGCACTTATCATTCCAGAGCCTGCTTGTGGGAAGCCAGCCATAGATTCAATTAAGAGGCCTTTCTGTACTTCGGATATAAGCTCTTCTTTCGTCTTATTTCCCGGCTGGATTACTAAATTTGATGGATAAATTTCCGGTTTTGCTCTGTAACCATTGCCTATTATCATTCGAATCATGTCGAATCCACCAGGAAAACGTGACGCGTTGCCTGTGTTATTTGTTTTTAGGGCATTTGAAGAAGTAGCATTATGGAGAAAACTCTCAAGTTTTCCTTTTTCTATGAGAACGGTGTTTTGGGAAGAACAGCCTTCATCGTCGAAACTTCGGGAAGAAAATCCTTTTTCGAGAACAGCGTTGTCGGTTATTGTCATGTTCTCAGACGCCACCTTTTGCCCGAGTTTTCGGGTCCAAGCAGACCGTCCAGCAACTACGGTTTCGCCTTTCAAAGCGTCAACCAGCACATGAACCGGTTGATATGAAACTGCCTCTGGCCCGAAAATCACGGTACCCTGAAAACTTTTTAGAGGTCGCGGTTTGAATAATTCGATGACTAGTTTTCCAACATTTTCTCCAACTTTTTCTGGTTCTAGATCCGCTGTGCGGTTAAACATGGAGTCATAGCAACTACCTGTTACCTCACCATTTTGTTTACCGCTTCCTACAAGGTAAATTACGGCTTTGGTTTCTCGTTCTTCAAAGTCTACGCCCAATGTGTTTATAATTCCTCTCCATCCAGATCCGAAAAGTATACGCCCGCCCTTTGCTATAACCCGCTTATCAAAGCCTTCAGCAACAGTTATCGCTCTTTTCGCAACATCGACTGCTTCTTCCACAGTTATTTCAACAACCTGAGAATCAAACAATCCCTTCACTTTCGGCGGTTGCCTCACCTCTGGAAGAGTAAAGTCTGGCACTTCAGAGCTCACTTTAGCAATAGCAAACGCTTTTTCCCCAGCCTCTAAAACGGCTTTTTCACTTAGAGTGTTGGTGCAGGCAAACCCTACCTTATTCCCTGCAAAAACAACTCGAAAACCGACGCCAGAATCATCTACCCTGTTTTGGGTTAGAATTTCAGAATTTCTAACCGTGACCTCGGTTGTCTGGGTGCTTGTGAAAAATGCTTCTGCATGTATTATGTCCTTCTTTTCAAGTAACCTAATGGTTTTATGAACCAGACTGCTCAAAGAATGCCAGTTTGCATCCAAACTCATTTTATTAGCCTCCCATTCCTCCAACCATAATTTCACAACGAATCGCAGGAACCACCCGCCCCTGAACAGCAAATTGATATTTTCCACAGGCACCTGGACGAAGAACAGCCTCTCTACCCATAGCATCTATGGTTTTAAAAACTTCAATAGCGTTGCCAGCGACATTTGCGCCACGTAGCTCTTCGGCTAATCTTCCATGTCGTATCCACTTGGCACTTTGAAAACCGAAGGTGAAGTCAGCGTTGACGTTTGCTTGGCCGCCAAAGGTTCCTTCAAGAAACAAGCCTTCCTTAACATCTTCAATCATTTCCTCCAACGAACAGTTGCCAGCTTCAATGCCAATGTTGGTTTGCCTGATTAACGGTTCAACGCTGTAGTCCCAAGCGTGAGCATTACCAGTTGGAGATACACCAGCAAGTGCGGCGCTTGTTCTGTCATGCATGAAAGACCTTAACACCCCATTCTCAATCAGAACCGTATGCTTGCATTCAACTCCCTCATCATCATATACGAAATAGCCCAAACCCCCGCGCACATGACCATCATCGTAAATTGTAACAAGTTTAGAGGAGACGGGTTCGCCAACATGGTCGCCGAAACCACCGCCAGCCATAGCCAAATCTGCTTCCAAGGGATGCCCAATGGCTTCATGAAGCAAAGTCGCACATAAAGTTGGATGTATAACTACACGAAACTTTCCAGAAGGTGGTGCCTTTGAACTTAGAAGCCTGACTGCCTTATCTGCGACTGTTTTTCCTAAGGTATATGGTGTCGTCTCATCAAAGATTTCTAGTCCGCCAGTGTGACCGAGGCTTTCAGATGCGGGGCAGAGTAAACCGTTGCTTTTTGCGATGACATTAACAAACAGTTGCACTCTTGTGGTGTTTTGATGGATGCGAGCTCCTTCCGAGCTTAGGAAATATTTGTTGTCTTCTATGCTGATGTACGTCGCCTTGACATCTACAACTTGTGGTCCAGCCTCCTTCGTACCCTTATAAGCCTCTAAAGGAATCTTTACGATGTCTTCAGCGGAAAAATTTCGAAGCGGCTTCTTAACAGGTATTGAGACCGACACGCTGACTGCTTTAACAGGCTCAAGCATTATTTTCCGCTGTTTCAACTTTGAAGAAGCCTTAGCCAATTTCAAGGCGTTCTCTAATGTTTGCTCTTCACTTTCAGAGTCAAGCATGTTAGTTGAACTAAAACCCCAAGATCTGCCGTCAACAAAAACTCTAACACCAAGGCCATTCAAGAAAATGTTGGAAAAATCTTCGACAACCCCGTTCTTGACCGTGCAAGTTGTCATTATTCTTTTTTGACCACGTAGCTGCACCAAATCGGCTTGGCCCGCAATTTTTGTTTGTAAACGTTTTTCTAAGCTTTCAAATATCGCCATCAACCCCGTGTTACATATCGGGATCAGAGTAAATACGTTGAGATAGGTAAGCTTTATCCCTCTATTTTAGCAAGCAAAGAATTGCTGAAAACGAATGTTTTAGTAAACCAGATATTCTGGACCTGGCTCTTGCTAACCGGCATTAAAATCTTTAGGAAAAAGAGCAAATAACCTTACAAAAACTTTGTAGTGTGAGGGGGCTTAGCGAATGGTGCGGGGGGTGGGATTCGAACCCACGAACGCCTACGCGACAGGGACCTGAACCCTGCGCCTTTAACCTGGCTTGGCAACCCCCGCCCAACCAGAACTTTCTCAATACGACGAATTAACTGTTACTAGACTATTTTTGGCTTATTTTTGCGGTTTCTCCATCCAGTCTTCCAGCGCTTCTTGGATTGCTTCACTCGGGTTAAACCCTCCTCCCCCCAGCCATAATACTTACCCTTAAAAGCAAACAACACCTATAACCCGTCATTTACCACTCAAGGAAGCCACCAAATTGACCGACTGGTTAAACACACTCAAAGCATGCTCCAAAAAAATCAGAAAGGAAGTTCTTCCTCTTTTCGGATCAGCCGACGCCGCCATCGGATTCGGCAGGGGCGCAGGCGGCGACATCATGAAGAAGATTGACTTGGCTGCCGACAAAGCTCTTATCACTACCCTGCAAGATCTTGACGCATCATGCACCCTCATTAGCGAAGAATCGGGAGTCAAAAAAATTGGTTCTCAACCCGCTGACTTTTATGTGACAACCGATCCAGTCGACGGCACAACTAATGCAGTTCGAGGAATACCCTTCATAGCCACCTCCATTGCTGTGTCCAAGGCCCCATACCTCAAGGACGTAGAAGCAGCACTCGTATCAGACCTAATCCATGATATCACCTATACAGCTAAGCGAGGCTACGGCGCCTTCAAAAACGAAAAGAGAGTTCAAGCCTCCTCAACACCCACGCTAGAAAAAGCAGTCATAGGCATCGACCTCACCACCGTCGAAAAAAAAGAGTATATCACTCCTTTAACAATGGTACTCGAAAAAACGAAACATCTCCGCCATCTCGGAGCCAACGCCCTTGAACTGTGCTATGTTGCAGACGGCACTACCGACGCCTTCATAGACCTACGCGGTAAGTTGCGAGTTACAGACATCGCCGCCGCCTATCTCATCCTCCGCGAAGCAGGAGGTATAATGGTTACGTTAGAAGGAAAAGAATTGAATGCCCCATTGGCTCCAACCCAACGGGTGTCGTTTATTGCAGCCGCGAATACGTTGCTGTATGAAACCATTAAGAAACTCTTACGCCCTCATTGAACGTCACCTGCACATATCGGTTTTAACTCAGAGCTACGATATTCATGACGAGGAGCGTCCTACGGTTTGATAACGCCTGCAAGCCCGTTTCCAGCCCTGCTATTACGAAGAGGCTCTGAACGAGTTTTGGTGGTTGCAGATCTCCACATCGGTTGGGAAGTTTCTCTAGCAGAGAGAGGAGTCCACGTTCCATCTCAAACACCAAAGATGTTAGACAAAATGCTTCAGCTGATCAAATTGTGCAGGCCGACGAGTTTAATCTTTCTCGGCGACGTGAAACACGCGATTGCAAAGGTTGTAATGGGAGAGTGGCGAGATATCCCAGACTTCTTTGAAACCATCGGCAAAAAAGTGCCGAACATTCAAGTTATCCCGGGAAACCATGATGGAAACCTTGAACCTCTTCTGCCCAAAACTGTAGAAATCTTGCCCTCTAAGGGTGCTGTCCTCGGGGATGTCGGGTTTTTTCATGGACACGCTTGGCCAGCCCCAGAGCTTTTAGGATGCCGCAACCTCGTTACTGCTCATGTTCATCCAATGGTTGCTTTTAGAGACCCCATGGGCTTCCGAATAACAAGACAAGTATGGGTTAAAGCCACATGCAACTGCGCGAAGCTAGCTGGACCTCTCCTTAAGCATATGCGCATCAAGGTTGACAACGACCCTGTTACTTTGCTCAAGAAACGCTTTGGTGTAAAGGTGAAGCCTTCATCAGAGTTACTTATAATGCCCTCATTCAATGATTTTCTTGGGGGTCAGACCATTAACAAAAGGGCTTTGAGGAAAAATGTGAGGTCGAGGGCGTTCATCGGCCCAGTCTTACGTTGCGGAAGCATTGATGTTGACAACGCTGAGACCTACCTTCTGGACGGAACTTTTGTAGGAACGATTGAACAGTTGAGAAAACTAAGTTAAGTTGGAGACAAACAAACAGGTTTGGGCTCGTCTAAAGGGGAGTCAAGCGTGAAAATAGGTATATCTACGTGGAGGGATGTTTCTTCTTGACAGATTTTGAAAGGAGTTTTGGCTACATTCTTTTGTATAGTTTGTATTCCAATGGTTCTGGTTCGAAATAGTGGCAGTGTGTTGCGTTTTTTACGTGTTGTTTGAGTTTGACGCAGTAGAAGCTTTTGCACGAAACAATGGCGTGCCTACAGTGGGTACAATTGGCCAAGTCCCTTTCGGTTAGTTCGAGTTTAACTTCTCGGCATATCGAGGCCATACTGATATGCACCATCATATATTATGTCTTAATATGTAATAAAAGTTTCTTCTATATTACATCTATGAAGCTAAAATTCATATTCAGACTTGGACATGAGCCAAGGGAAGTTTTAACAAGGTTAGATAGGCAGGGCGGAGAGGGTTTTTGGTCGGTTTTGGGAGAGTTAGACAGAAAATGCTTAAATCGGAATGAAGCATGGAATAAATGTTGGAGGGCCCGTAGCTCAGCTAGGTTAGAGCGACAGAAATTTTCCTCGTCGAAGCTCATAACCTGTTGGTCGGGAGTTCAAGTCTCCCCGGGCCCACTAGGACGATTTTCGTAGCGCAAAAACTTCGTGACATTCTTTTACCGAAGCATTCTCTTCTCTAATCTGGCGAGTTTTTTCTTCTTTTTCTTCTCTTTTCTTTCTTTCTTCTTAAGCGGCTTAGGTTTCCCTGCTCCTCTTTCCCTTCCTTTTTTTCCACCTCTCGTTCCTCCACTCACAGGGTTCCCTCCTTCTTTTCAACATGAAACAGATAGTTACGTTTCCTAAAAAATCTTTGTTCTTTTATGCTCAGTCTAAGGTCTGTAAACCATGTAAAGAGTTATGGTGGACCGGGCGGGATTTGAACCCGCGTCCTCCTGGATGCAAGCCAGGCATTCATACCAAGCTGAACTACCGGCCCGCCTAGATGTCATGAGCAACAACGTTGAACTAAACTTTTTCGCTAAGAAAAGGATGATGAGGGCCGGGGCCGGGATTTGAACCCGGGCGCCAGGCTCCACAGGCCTGTAGGCTACCAGGCTACCTCACCCCGGCCACAATTCTCGTTCGCAGCCTGCTTTTTCTGTTTGATTCAAGAGTTTCTAGACCTTGTTAAGCCTTTTGACCGTCTTTTCTGTAGCATTTCTTTTCTGTCAGGCTTTAATATTCGTATCGATAATCTATTCTCTGGCGAGATTCATGTCCAATCCTTCTTCATCTGATTTAGCAGTGATTGAGTCTAAGTTGAAAGGAAAAACCTTGCTTGTATACTGGCACCTGCTGAGGTCTCCAACGTCTAAGGTGGGCGTTCGTGGAATTCAGCGGTCTCTACGCTTTTCTAGTCCCAGCGTGGCTGCTCATCACCTAGACAAACTCCTTTCGCTGAAAGGTGCCAGATTTAACGTTTTTGATCGGGAGTGTTATTCTTATGCATGCGTATTATGTAGCTACATAAGTGACTCTTTTTCGCCTTAGCACTCCTTCTCTACATTTTACGAGAATAATTATGCTATGGGGATTTCCTTCAGGCTTAAATGAATGTGAACTCGAGAGGTGTTTCGATACCTTTGTGCCTACCATCAAGTACGGCGACACAGTCTGACCGTGTACTCCGCCCCATTGTTCATGGTTTTTATCCATCATGAACCATTCAGCCTTAACATGTGTGGCATCAGCAGTTCTTCTCCACCATTTTTGTTCATTTCCAACTTCCAGATCGATTTCAATTCTACTTTCATCCGACTTTTCGACTCTTAATTTGGTAATTCTTAGGCAAGGCTTGGGTTTTGTCCATCGTATTATCTCGGGTATTCCACCAACCGCACCTAACAAAAGCGCAATAGCAGATATGATTATGTACATGTCTTCAGGCTTCATGGTTTGTTCATCAGTTGATAATGTGCGTTGATTGATTAGAAGTTGGTAATCCTCCATTAGTCTAGTCAAAAAACTGTCCTTTGGGAAAATCATAAGGGTCCAGTTAAGAGTCGAGAATGTTGATCCTGGCTCCCACAAATCTACAAACTCACCGTAGAGTATTTCATAGTCGCTTCCAACAATTGGATCGTATGTTACAAACAGCTTTTTTTCATCATCATAACCTACCACAACCCTATAATGACCATAGGGGTTCTGGAGCGAGAACTTCTGAAGAACTATCGGTGGACGACCTCGGTTAATCCACTCCTTAAGATGATTGATAGAACCTATTAGTTCCTCGGTTTCAAATCCAAGTTCTTGGGAATATGCCTTCATTTCTGAAATCTTGGTTATGTTGGTTGCAGGGTCGTAGATTTCGCCTGCAACTTCCTCCTGAGTCACATTTGCTCCCCAATAGCTCAGAACCATAGTAAGAGATGCGGGTCCGCACCAGTAAGTATCAGTCTGTTGGACGTAAGGTACGTCATAAACATAGAAAGTAGAAAAATCAACTGGCCGCACTACTGTAACAAAAGATACGAAAGATAGAGCCAGGAGAACAGCAATTAAGATAAGAACGATACCTTTTCGCATTTTAATTCAATATTAACTATTTATTCCGAATATAAAGAGTGGCATCATAAAGCCTTGTCGAGTAGCATATACACACACCTTCAACTCAGCAGTAAAGCATGCATGCACTGGGGATAACAAACACAAGATTATGAAGGGAGTCAAAACAGTTTTATTCATTCTATATCACCATTCCGCAAACCTTGTTGCATGCATGTGTTCCTCACTAGGCATTATTTCACAACCGTTTTACAGATTGCAGTACTTCCTACATATTCTTTGAAACTTCTTGTAGTATTCATTTCGTCTTCCTCTGGGTTGAGGTAGTATCTCAAAGGGAATCTTCAACTTCTGCAATTCTGAATGGAGGACATTTCCCACTCCCTTGCCAATGACAATAATATGCTTTGGTCTAGATTTACTAATCACACTTGACACATGGTTCCTCCAACAGATTCTGAATATCTCATTCTTTGTCTTTTTTCTGTCCAACTTGTTCACACCTACTATGCTAGCATCCACTAACCATATGCCTCGCTTTTGCATTTTTCGTGCAATGTTGACTTTATTTGCGAGTCTCTGTTCAAGATTTGGGGTCCCTTTTTTCTTTGATTTGAGAATTTTGTGGAAGCCTAAATTGCGCTCATTCTCTGCAACACAAGAACTGAATATCTTCCAAAATTGCCATTTTTTGTTTTTATCAACCTTTCTAGTCAGCAAATCATTTTCTCCAGAGCCTAGACAATAAACAAACCTAACGAAATTGACGGGATAGTCCGGATTCTCCGGTAGCATGATTTTATCCAAAACCGACCTTCTGCATTTCAGTTCGTAGTCTTGTTTTTTGGTGTAAACGTGGGACTCACCCAACAACATGACACATATTCCATTCCTAGGTTTCCAGAACTGACGATATTCTTCGACCTTCCTAACAACTCCTAGTGAGTCTATCGGCGCGTGAGGTGGGACATTTTCCTTGATTAGTCTGTATGTTCTGTCTATGCTCTCTTCGGCTACATACATTTCCCTAATTCCTGTATCTAAAGGCATTCAGTTGAATAGTCTTTCTACTGCATGCATGCAATGTTCCGGAGTCAGAGTCATTAAGAATGTCACCACATATCGCATCAACAACGTTCGATTCCTGATGAATCTCTTAAGAGTACTTCAATCAGACTAACAAGGAAACAGTCTCGTGCACACAGAATCGCATGTTTAGACAAATCTATCAAATTATGTATGAAGGCAAGTTCTAGTGAGAAACTAAATACTTCCAGAGGGTGTTGAAGAAGTCATCCTCATCTTCGCGCTTTCGCTCGCGCGCGCGCAGAAAGTCCTTGTAAGACTTTCCTTCTCCAATAGTATTATTGAATATGTCCATTACTTTGAGCCAAGCAAGGTTTGTTAGATCAAAGGGACGTAGAATCATATCGTTAATTGGCTTTCCTTTGTTCAATTCATCGTAACAATCAATGACCGCATTCCATCGAGTTCTGTCAAATCGAGTGTTTTCTGCCAATAATAGGTCTACCAATTCTGATATCTCAGGAAGAAGGCTCTTAACCCCATCAAAATAGACCTTTATCAAGTATCGAGATAGATCTTCTTCATCAGCAGTCTTTCTTCCCAGGATATCGATTCCTACTAACCTGTGCAATTGGCGTTTAATGCCGTCTATTCTTTTCCCTTTTAGATTTATGTCAGCACCTTCTAGTATTTCAGTTTCATACATAACTCTGACACTAGAGGGTGGATGAACCAAATCATGGAGGTGAGTGTAGATGTCTAATTCAGGATTTCTGCAGGAATCTGCAGTCGAGTGAGCAAGAAGAATTGTATCAGCTGGACCTGTAATCTTTGTACAAGCTACATCGGCTAAGACCTCTTCAAACTGGAACTCCAAAAAGTATTGTGGTAGATAAAAATCATCTCCAAATAGTAAGGAATATGACTCGCGATAGACTTCTCCCGCTCTTAATTTTATTACATTGGTGAAAAGATCACCAACTTCGCTTATCTTATCACGTACTTTGGGGGGATCAGAAACTAATCTGTTGAGTACTTTTGAATGTTTCTCCATCAGCGCTTTGTTATCTTCCTTTTCCGCATTGTCGTATCGTCGAAATACTCTTATGATATCATCATATTTTGAGTGCACGCTCTCATGAGCTATTGTTGACCAACGACAGAGATTTACTGCTTCAGTTCGAGGTATACAAATTGCCTTAGATGCACCAAGATATCTAAAAGTAGGGTGGTAGTAAGCGATTATAACAGGTTCCGGAATGCCAAAATCCCACGAGATTCGACTTCCATATATAACCTGTAAACACTCTTCTTTGAATTTTTCAAATGCTTTAATCACTTCAATATGTATGTCCAACAGGCTGTCTATAGTGCGAAGCTTCTTCTTTAGGCTACTAGTCGGAGAGCTCGATAGTCTAAATGTAGATATCTCTCTTGACAGCATTACCATGATGTCAGAGTAGCCATTCGAAATCCTTCTCATCAGTTCTCCAAAGTACCAATGAAGATGACGATCTAAACTTTCACCCACATAGTTTTCGCGTTTTATCGTAGCCAACAGTTGCCTAGCTCTTGCTATTCTTTGGAGAGAAACATCTATTCTCGCGATTAGGTGAAACAATCCAGGCAAGTCTTTGATAGTTGTGTTAAACTTACGTAGTCGCCTCTCAATAAAATCCAATTGTTTGTCATGTGAATAGATGAATTCTGTCCAGAAAGGGTTGCATAATTCTTTTCGCTGCGACAATCCTTTTCAAAGTCTCCTTCAGGTTCACCAAAATGTTGCTTTGGATTCTAAGCTGGAATAATAATCCATAAAGTATAAATATAAGATTTATTCAATAGACATCTAAATCTTTAGATATCTGATTATATATAGAAAGATTTAAATAAAGGGTGCTTGCATAGACTAAAGGTTTAAATAACTAAACAAATAGGGGTATACAGGGGGAATGAGCTATGATGCGTGAAGAGAACACCAAAAGGGATGAAAAACGAATTGTAGGGTTTATTCTGAGCTCTGACTCTGAGACAGATATTGTGAAAAGTCTCGTAAACAAAGATAAACGATTCTCTGACTTACAAAAGGAATTGAAAATGACAAGTGGGCGCCTAAACTATCATCTGCTCCGAATGAGATCTTTCGGTATTCTATCGCGAAAGAGATCTAGAAGGGGTTATACCTTATCCAAAAGAGGTAGGAGAATCGCAGAAAAATATCTATAATCCCCTTTTTTGTTTCCTTACCTAAGCGTGCAAACACTTTCAGAGTTTCTATCACTAGACGGCTCCCAAGTCTTGTTCAAAGTTCTCTTCTGTTGGCACGAAATTCTTGAGAGTATATGCTCTGCGCCCCGCTTATCAAAACGTTTAAATATCTAAACGTTTATACTGTTTTCTGTGCCTAGGAAGGATGAAAGACGAAGAGGAAAAGATGCACAAACAACGTCTATCATTTGGGCCGTTCATTTACAGTCAGACCTACCAATGTTAAACTGCAGAAACTACTGGAGAAATCACTTCCAGATTGCCTTCAACGCTACAAGTACTCATTGGGTTCTGGGATTTGCACTTGCGATCATGGTTCATCTAGACGCTCACAAAACAATAAGTAAGGCAAAAGCAGACATCTAATCACTGATCATCTCTTCTGTGAGGCGCGTGGAAAGGGGACTTAACTGTGCACTGCGTACGCCTCTCCTAGGCACAAATGTTTCAATCAAAGACACAGATACGTGTGGGAGTTTCCATATAGAAAAAAACTTGAAACTTATCCCTTGGCGATTTGTGTCGCAGTTATTCCGAATATCGCGCCAATCACTATTTCCAGCAAACTCATGAAACGTGAGGAAAGATCCTGAGACGTTGTAATCGCCGCATAGGTTAAGATCGAAATAATAATCAAATTCAGTATTAGGGAACTTAACATCTTGATTAGTTCCATATTCCATTCTGGTGCTTCCTCTTCTTCCAATTGCTTCTCCATTTCTCTTTCTCGGGTATAGAGTTCTTTCTCGGCTGATGTTATCTCAACAGGCACTAGATATACCCCCTTCCTTCACATCTGGGACAGTCAACCTCTCTTTGACCATTCTCTCTTAGCGTGACTACTTTTTCTCCTTTGCATACAGGGCAACGTCTTCGACGTGATCTTCTCAATCGCTTGGGCAGATACATTTTGACTAAGACCTCCACTTCTAACGTTAAGTCACGCATTTTTAATACTTTCTTTTGAAGAGTGGAAAATTATATCACAGTAAAACGGTTTTATGATGTATAGCGAAGTCATTGCAGGTGAAAGCGAATCTGTCTATGGGATTGCATGCATTTTAAAATGGAATGTAGAAATTGTAAGAAGCGCACGAACTACTCACGGACTACACATGTTTTGAAGGGGTCGAGAACATTTGGGAATTTTGGATGAATCTGAAATACTCCAGCAAGAGCGTAGGCGAATTGAACGAACTTAGCAATGATGACCTTTCCTCTTATGGCATCTTTATCCAACACAAGTCTTAATTTCTCTTCGGGGATTCCTCTAGGTGAAACGACTAGACTGAAAGTTGCGTTAAAAATGTCTTGATAGAGTTTTGCTTTTGAAACATCTACGATTTTAATAGGCGAAGCTTTCACTTCAACAATTATGAGTTCTTTTGGACTCGATGATTTCTTCTGTACAAATCCCATTACATCTGGACGAAGTTTCTCGGTGCTCAATATGTTAAGTGTTTTATCATCAAATTCTCGTTTTAGTGTTTCAGAGAATTTACCGTTTGCAGTTATTTCCAAATGGGGGTTTCTCTTGCAGATAGGTTCACGCATGGGTTTTTTTCTTTTCTCAATATAGTGAAATGCAAATACCGTCGCCAACGCTTTCTTGATTGGTTCATAGAGTTTTTCTTCGTCCCGTTTTCTCAAACTCTTTGGCTTTTCAGAAGGCATAACTATCAAATACAGATTTTTCAGAGGTTCATATAAGGACTCCCTTACCCTTGAAACAATTCTTGATGTTTTCGGATTTTTAGTCTTTTATACATGCAAACTTTACGGCAACCCCGAAACCTAGAGTCAACAAGCACGTCCCCGACTTAAATTAAGAAACGATGAGTATTATTTTGGGGTTTGCGTTTTGCATGCATGCAAATGGAAAAAATAGTTGCCCGTTCATGCTGTTCTAAAACGTGGTATTATATATAGCATTGACGTATTGAATAATTTGATGGTGTTGCGGTGAAATGTTGTTTTAAAATGAACGAATTTCATATCGTAAACGTGGATTTAAAAGCACGTTTCTAGCCTCTCATAATATGGAGAAAATAGAATAATGAAAAAAACGGTGCTCTACGTGTCTACTGCAGTTTTACTAGGCGTAGCCATGATGATTACACCATTATGGTTTTCTTGGGCCTCGCAAGCAACCATCGCTTTCGAAGAAAAACCTGAGGATTTTGTAGGACTTCTCTCCGAATCCGCTCAAACTTTCGGAAAATGGGAGGACATACAAGGAGACTTTTACCAAGTCAGTCATGAGCCAACGGCGTCATACGAAAGTGTTGGGATTTTTGCAGTCGGTTTCATTTTGGCATTGGCTGCCCACTTCATTGTAAAAAGACGAGCATCCTACCCGCGATTTCCAATTCGTCCAATCTAACTGTTCTACTGCCTAAGGGTTTTACGTGCAAAAGTGATGTAGCCAGTATGCCCTGTCATCAAAGTTTCAGGTCGCGTTTTTCCTTTCATGACTTGCATTCGTCGCATAAGACACTCAACGGTTTCAACGGCCACGAATGCGTTTTCTTTCAAAGCTTCAACGGTTTTCACGACTTGGTCGATCGTGGGACTGAAAGAGACAACGGTGCCGCTTCCCTTCAAAGCTGAGTAAGCGTGGGGGATAACCAGCCATGGAGTTGCTAAGTCGAGAATGACAGCGTCTACGTCCTGCTCATCTATACCCTCTGTAACATCTTTGTTCTTAAGCTCCACATATTCTGATACGCCAACTCTCTCCAAGTTTTTGGACGCCGTCTCCATGAACTCTTGTCGAACTTCGTAACTGTAGATGCATCCTTCTGGTTTGACGTAAAATGCGAGAGCAGTGGTAAGCGCTCCGGTTCCAGTGCCCGCTTCCACAATACGGCTGCCTGGTCCGGCTCCGCTGAACATGACAATGAGCGCGATGTCTTTTGGATACGTTATCTGCGTCTTTCTCAGCATCTTGAAAACGTAGTCTCGTAAGATGGGTTTTAGGGCCACAAATTCGACGTCCATGCTACTTGTTACACAGGTTCCATATTCCTTTCCAATCAACTCGTCCAGTTGAATGAAGCCTTTATGAGTGTGAAAACTTTTCTCCTTCTCCACCATGACTAGATACGTTCTTTTTCGATCTAGATAGAGCAGAACGCGGTCTCCCTCGCTAATAGTTTGCGACAATAGGGTTTACCGTGCCCATCTAAACTGACCTACAAGATAATAACATTGCGGAGTTTTGTCTATGGTGTATACTTAAAGGGGTGTTTAGCCCTCTCCTTGTTCTCTATAATTTCTCCAACCGTAGGTCTACCCTCCATCGCCCTCCGTATAGCATGCCTCATAGCCTTGTAATTATTAATATAAATTCGTTGACGATCCACAGCAGTCGGATGAACAAAAACGTTGGCAATGATAATCAAATTCTCAACCGCCCCTTTAGGTATAATTCCATCCGCCAAGCTGTCTGCCACCGCCTTTGCCACAGCAGCTTGCGCTGGGCCGTAAACCATGCTAGCCTGTCTCATACTCTTAATTGTAACAGTTGGGACAATGAGCGTTACTGGCTTAACAGTAAGGTTAGGCTCCAGAATAGCGATTAGTGGCTCATGTCCAGGCGTTGGGGTAGCTTTGGCCTTTGCGTAAGCCTCACCTAGTGGGCCAGTCTTTTTGCCAATCATCAAGTCTATATGTGCAACTTCAGAGTCTTTTCCAGCTAAGGCCTCACCCACGCGTAGATGAAAGTCTCGGATGATTTTGGGTGTGACCTCGATGGCGGTGAAGCGTTCTTCCAAGATTTTCTCCTCGATTTCAAATTTGATGGGTTTCGGAGTGATCTTTCCAATCTTTTCTAAGTCGAGACGAAGCTCTTCCCGTGCCTCGTACGTCAACTCTCCTCCGACACTCAACGGCATTCTCACTGGACCAACTTTCATTCCCATCATATTTAGCGCCTCTTTTGTTCCCACAGCTCCGCTTCTAGCGATTATTCTTGCGATTTTCTGCACTTTATATTGTAGTTCGCGAGCCTTCTCCAAGTCGCCTTTCTGAACCGAGTGGTAGACGTCAACCCATACTTCTGGGATAACATTGGCACTTGCCAGTATGGCACCTGAAGCACCAGCGGCAAGGGCGGGTAGAACCACTTCATCGTAGCCGCATAAGACGTTGATCTTGTCTCTGACTTTCTCCAAGACCGCGAGAATGAATTTCAACTCTCCGCTGCTATCTTTTAAGCCAACTATGTTAGGAACTTGCGCAAGATCTTCAACCATCTGCCAACTCAACCAAACTCCAGTGCATTGAGGAATATTGTAGAGAATAACGGGAAAATCAACCTTGGTTGCAATGGTGTAGAAGTGCTCGTAGATGCCCCGGTCAGTGGGTTTCAGGTAATACGGCGTCACAATCAGCGCTGCATCCGCACCAGCGTCCTTAGCGTACCTTGTCATTTTAAGGGCTTGATCGGTTCCACTTGCGCCAGTTCCCGCAACCACAGACACTCTACCGTTAACTTCATCCACAACGATGTCAATCAACTTCTTCTTTTCATCTTCTATAAGATTTACGAACTCGCCCGTTGTGCCGCATGGAACAACCCCGCTCACTCCTCTTTCGATACAATGGTTGACGAGGTTACGCATTCTTTCCTCATCCAATTTTTTTCCATCTTTAGTGAACGGAGTTACCAAGGCGGGTAAGATTCCTTCTGGCTTGAACATATAAACTCTCCAAACTGTCTTTTCAGACCTTACGTATTGTAACAACACTATATTTCTATATTTCTAGAGTAACATTAAACACCAGTAGGATAAATAATATGTAATTACCATAAACTGATGTTCCAGCATATTTTGACGGAGGACTAGTAGCAATGATTGGAGGTTATACTGGAAAAATTCTCAAAGTAAACCTGACGAAAGGAATAACACAGAGGGAAAAACTGGACGAAAAGATGGCTAGAAAATTTATCGGCGGAAAGGATTAGGAAACACACTTGCCGAAGGCGTAAAGAGAGTAGCCAAAAAGGCCGGAAGAAGTTCAGAAAGTTTTGCGATGCATGTGAAAGGCTTAGAGTTTCCTGGTTATGATCCTAGAGGCGCCTTCGGGATGGCACTGGCCTACGCAACATCTGATCGTGGTGCCTGTCACCAGAGAGCATGGACCGTTAGTGCAGAGATTCGAGGGCGTTTGACGCCCAGATACTCAATTAAAGGCAGAGCCAAGTTCGTGAAGAACGCTCAAGATGAAAGAGCGATGTGTTTCTCTCTCGTTCTCTGTGACTTCATGCCACTGAAAATCAAAGATTTCACAGAGCTTCTGAACAGTGCAACAGGCTTCAACCTCGCAGAAGACGAATATCTGAGAGCAGGAGAAAGAATCTGGAACTTAACCAGATTGTTCAATGTCCGTGAGGGCATAACGAGGAACGATGATACTTTACCACCACGCATTATGGAAGAACCGTTGCCAGACGGTGTGGCAAAGGGACAGATGATAACCAAAGGGATGCTCAACGATATGCTTGACGAGTATTACGCTTTAAGAGGATGGAACGAAAACGGTGTTCCAACTCAGGAGAAGTTGAGGGAATTGGACTTAGCATCCTAAGTGCCGATTGATTGGCCTCTTCTAGTATTTATGTAGGTTCCGAGCGGCGATAAACGTTAAGCCCCGCTCAGTGAGGGCTTTGGCAGTTCTGTTCACCGAGTCATGTTTGTCGAGATGATTGATTGTGAGCTTTGGCATCAGACCTTGTGCAAGTATATCTTTTTTGGGGATGAAGTATTCCAAGATATCTGACGGATGCTCTCGGGTTGCCTCAATCTCAGGGGATCCCCCCTCATGCTTAGCGCTAATGTTCTTCACATGGTCCGCGATTTCCAGGAGTTCGTTCAATCGATCATATGGCTGTCTAACAATGCTTTTGCAGGTTTCCACAATATGGTGTTCGATGCGAACAATGTCCTCAAAGTCAAAGGCTTTTCGTATATAGGCTGATAGTTCAATCGTCTCATTATTGACAGAATTCGAAAGGTTAAAACCAATGAGAGGACTCGTGCCATCATCCCGACTGAAGAGCTTTGCAGTCATTAGTGTCCAGAAGCAGGCGTAGGGATTATCATTGCCCAGATATACTGAAATTTTAAATTCGATGTCAATTCCGAGTTTGTAGAGCCAGTAGCCCAGCATTACGCTCCCTAGGTTTACATTCAATACTTGCCGAATGCCGTATTCAGTGTAATAATGAAGGAGTTCATCGACCCATTCCAAGGCATATTCATTTGGCACCCCCACACCCCCGAAATAACCCGTGATAGTTCCAGGGCCTCCTAAATGAACGTTAATAGGCAACCCATCGGGCCCGGGCATAGTTCCTTTTGTATCTAATGTTTCCACGTAGGAAGCGCCTATAATTTGCATCGCTGCTGCGAACGCGAGGATTTCATTGTCCTCAACTTGTTCTTTCATGAAGCGGACGCGTATGAAGCGGCTAGGCATGAGGTCTTGCTGTGCAATGGCTTTCTTCGCTTCCTCTATGAGCCACGGGAAAAAGTTGCAAGCACTGATTTCTAGGGTGACAGCAAACGACTCGTCGAACGTCATGGAATCGGCTTTGTCTCCTAGAATTTTTCTGCGATAGTCTGGGATACTGATGAAAGCGTCCTTATCTCGTTGTTCAATCAGCCACTCAAGATCTTTCACAAAAGGCGAATTTTTCGCCCTAAGTCGGGCCATGAGATTTTTGAGCTTGCGGGCTTCCCGAGCCTTGCGGTTAATCTCAGCAACACCACCATACTTCTCAATGATTTTTAGCAAACCACTTACAAGAGGGTTGTCTTCTTTCAGCAGAAAATCGTTGATTTCCCTTAGAGTTTCCTCTTTAATCGTCAATTTTTGCCTGAGATCACTCAAAGAATAATCCTCCAAATTTGTATTGAAGTCTGAATTGATTTAGCGCCTAATATACAGATTCCCAGATTTAAGCATTTTTCAGAGCTTCATTTTTCATTAATAAAATCGGTTTATGCGACAACTCATTTTTTTTAAACTTGTTTACCTATCATTTTAAATATCGACCACTAATTTAATCAGCTTGCACTTAGAGCAAAAGCTGAGCTGAGGAATCGTGCATGGAAGAGTTGGGCGCCATCAAGAAATTGAATTTCAATGTTTGTATGCAGTGCGGTAAATGCACCGGCTCATGCCCCGTTTTCCCAAAATCCAAACTCAATCCTAGGAGACTAATGCTCGAGACCGCCTACCTGATCTCCCCATTAACCATGCACCCCCCCTTAAACATCTACGAAAAAAGTGAAATTTGGGACTGCACAACCTGCTCCACCTGTTCGTACCGCTGCCCCAGAGAAGTAGAGCCCATGGACGTAATTATAGGTCTGCGCGGCCTTCTCCTTGAACAGGGGCGTGTTCCATCCACGTTAGGGGACGCGTTGGAAGGAGTTTACAAGTATGGAAATCCATGGGGAATAAGCCGAAGCAAGAGGTCTGATTGGGCACAGGATTTGAAAGTAAAATACGTTTCAGAAGGCGAGAAGGCGGAACTACTCTATTTTGTTGGGTGCGCCGCGGCCTATGATTCTCGTGCACAAGAAGTAGCTAGAGCGTTGGTGAAGAATTTAAACACTTTAGGTATCGACTTTTCGATACTGGGAAATAAGGAGACCTGCTGTGGAAATGAGGTGTACTCACTCGGAGAAAAAGGACTCTTCGAGATTTTAGTTGAGAAAAATTTAAGCCTTTTAGACCAATACGGCATAAATAGAATACTCACCACCTCCCCACACTGCTTTAATGCATTCAAGAATAAATATGGAAAAGACCTTGCAGTCCAACATTACACGCAGTATTTTGCAGATTTGATTGACAAAGGAAAGCTCAAATTCCCACAAAGAGTCGAAAAAGTGGTAACCTACCAAGACCCTTGTTTCTTAGGCAAACATAATGACATCTATGATGAACCTAGAAAGATAATTGAGAGTATCCCAGGCATAAAATTGGTGGAACTGAACCTGTCAAGAGGACGGAGCGTCTGTTGCGAGGGCGGGGGAGGAAGGATGTGGTATGACATTCCAGGGGAAAGAGGACGCCTCGCTGAAACTCGCGTTAAGGAAGCCATCGACGTTGGAGCGGATATATTGGCTGTGGCGTGTCCCTTCTGTCTTTTAACATTCGATGATGCGGTTAAGACAACAGGTAACGAGGACAAAATTCAAGTCATGGACATTATGGAGCTAGTTGCCGAGGCGCTTCTATCCTCTAATGAACAAGTGATTTAAAGAGTTAAATATTGAAAACACTATTTTTCTCAAATCTACGGTTCAAATGACAGGTAGATGGGGAAGTGAATGGAATGAACGTAATTGTCTGTGTGAAGCATGTCCCGGAAACAGCCGAGGCAGAAATCGCTATTCATGAAAGCAGAAAAAGAATAAAAACAGAAGACCTCGTTTTCGACATCAACGAATGGGATGACTACGCCGTTGAAGAAGCAGTCTTATTGAAGGAAAAACTCGGAGGCTCGGTTACCGCTATAACAGTGGGATCAGAAGACGCTGATAGCACATTGAGAAAGTGTCTAGCTAGGGGTGCAGACAAAGCAGTGAGGTTAACGGACAAGGCATTCGAGGGGTCAGATAGCTACGCCATCGCCAAGATTTTGTACAAAATAATCAAAGATTTGCCCTTCGATCTCATCTTGACTGGAGCTCAAGCTGGCGACGACGGCTGTGCCCAAGTTGGCGTTGTGCTGGCGGAGTTGCTTGGAATCCCTCACGTAACCATGGTGAAGAAAGTTGAATCCGTGGAAGGGCACGTAAAGGTTAATCGCGAGTTAGAAGGCGGTTTAGAGGAGATCGTGGAAGCGAAGTTACCAGTGTTGCTCGCCGTCCAAACAGGAATCAATGAACCAAGATACATATCGATAATGGGCATCAGGAAGGCTATGAAGAAGGAGATGAAGGTCCTCGGCTTGAAGGATGTTGGCCTGACAGAAGAAGAAGTTGGAGAATCGGGATCATGGATCACTGTGGAAAAGATGTTTATACCTCCAGTAGAGAAAGAAGCTGAAATTCTAACTGGAGGAGTTGACGAAATCGCAACGAAGATTGTTGAAACTCTGAGGGCGAAGGGGCTGATCTAGATGAAGGAACTTTTTGTCTTAGCCGAGCATAGGCAAGGTGAACTCCGAGATGTAACGTTTGAAATGTTAACCAAGGGCATGGAGCTAAGTCAAAAAACAAATGCGGATTTAACAGCAGTTCTCTTAGGTCACAACGTCCAAGAATTTGCGAAAAAACTTGCAAACCACGCGAAAAAAGTTTTGATCATCGATGACGCAAGGTTGGAGAATTTCAACGCAGAAGCATATCAGAGGGTTTTATTCCATCTGATTTCCGAACGCAAACCTTCGCTGACTCTAGTCGGGCACACCGCCTTTGGCGTCGACCTAGCCCCAAGCCTTGCAACCGAACTAAATTTACCGCTAGCTACAGACTGCATAGACCTAAAATTTGAAGGAGAAAAGTTGGTTGTGATTCGTCAAGTGTACGGTGGCAAGGTAAACGTTAAGGCATCACTTCGCAAGTCTGATAGCTACATTTTGACGCTCCGTCCGGCAACCTTTGAAGCCCAAGAAACCAAGCCTCAAGGTGGGAAGATAGTCAAAATAGCATCCCCACTTTCGGAAGACATAACCTATAAACGGTTCATTGAATACTTTCAACCACCTGCAGGAGAAGTAGATATAGCTACAGCAGACATCATAGTTGCCATAGGCCGCGGAATCAAGGACACCGAGAATATGCTAGTAGTTGAAAAGCTGGCAGAGGCACTTGGAGGAGTCCTAGCTTGTTCACGTCCCATCGTGGATAAGGGCTGGCTTCCAAACGATCGGCAGGTTGGGACTTCTGGAAAAATTGTGAAGCCAAAGCTGTACATCGCCATTGGCATCAGCGGCCAGTTCCAGCACATATCTGGGATGAAAAACTCTGACCTAATCATTGCGATAAACAAAGATTCCAAAGCACCAATCTTCCGTACGGCTGATTACGGCGTCGTGGAAGACCTATTCAAAGTCGTGCCCTCATTGACAGATAAAATCTTGGAGGAAAAACATTAAGTAGCTAAAAGGTTAGGATAAGACGTCCAAAAAATGAGGTGAAAAAATGGATTTTGAATTAACTGAGGAACAGATGGCTATCAAGAAAGCTGTTAAAGAATTTTGTGAAAAGGAGTTCACGCCCGAATTAGCGTTGGAACTCGACGAGAAAGAGGAATACCCTATGGCGCTTTACAAGAAAGCCGCTAAGCTAGGGTTCACCAGCATGAGATTTCCAGAAAAGTACGGCGGTCAAGGATATGGTGTGCTTGAGGATTGTTTGGTGATTGAGGAGATGTGCCGATCCGACCCTGGACTGGGTGTCGCAGTAACACTTGGAACGCTTATGCTCCCGGACCTGCTACTGAAACATGGAACTGAGGAACAGAGACAAAAGTATATTCCGCCCCTATGTACGGGTGAAAAGATATCAGCCGCAGCGTTCAGTGAGCCAGAGCATGGAAGCGACATCACGCGCATGGACACAACCGCTGTAAAAAGTGGAAACGAATGGGTGATCAATGGCAGCAAAGAGTTCATCACAAATGCTACTGTTGCGGACTTCTTCTGTGTACTTTGCCAAACAGACCCGAAAGTTACTCCTTCACATAGAGGTGAAAGCATGTTTGCCGTGGATAGAGGCACGCCAGGACTAGATGCTACTAAACTGAAAGGTAAGATGGGAATCAAACCGTGTGTAACAGGTTCTCTTTCATTGAGCGACGTTAAAGTACCTGAAACAAACCTTATCGGCGAGTTAAACAAGGGTTTCTACTATGCACTTGAGCTCTTCGATGAGACTAGGATCGCTATCGCCGCTGAAGCCGTCGGCATGGCCCAAGGAGCATTTGAACGCGCCTTTAGCTACGCCAAGGAGAGGAAGCAGTTCGGATCACCAATCATACAGTTTCAGGGCATATCATTCAAGTTAGCTGACATGGCAACGAAAATCGAGACCGCCAGGCTGATCACTTACAAGGCTGCATGGCTGTTCGATCAAGGAAAAATGGATCCAATGATTACCGCTATGGCAAAGGCGTACGCAAGTAGAGTTGCAATGGATGTCACAGACGAAGCCATTCAAATATATGGAGGATATGGCTATCTGGCGGATTATCATGTTGAGCGATTTCATCGTTGTGCAAAGATAACTGAAATCTATGAGGGAACAACTGAAATTCAGAAGCTGACAATCGTGAGGTACCTCCTGAAAAGAATGTAAGCACAAAGCTCACCAGTATTATCGAAAACACCCAGAAGAAGAAATGTTATGATGTCTCGAACCTGTATACTACTCTGCTTTCCGGCGTTCGATGACTTGTCACACGAACTGACATCCCTATCTTAAGGTTCTTTACAGCAACCCCCGTCAGTTGTGCCAGCAGTCTCAACCCATCTTCAAGCTCCGCCACCGCCATAATGTAAGGAGAATTTTTAGACATGCTTTCCGGCGGGAATGTTACCAACGTGTAGGCTAAGATTTTTCCTTTGCGCGATGCTTCAAACCATTCCATTTCCACAGACCCGCATCTGCAATGTGCTCTCGGAGGTAAATATCTGGCTCCGCACCCTTTGCATCTCGTTCCCATCAGCTTGTTTTTCTCAAGTTCCTCAACAAATCTTGCCATAAAGTCTGTTTCAGGCAGCCAAGAGACGTAGCCAAACTTCATTTTTTCTCACCGCGAATACACATGAACAAAACAGTATTGACCAGTCTCTCCAATGTTGTGACTTAGCCCTATTTCGGCTCCGTTGAGTTGTCTTTTACCCGCTTCGCCTCTCAGTTGTTTCGTGATTTCAATGGTCATGGAAACCCCAGTGGCTCCTAGCGGGTGTCCTTTTGATTTCAATCCGCCGTCGGTGTTAATGGGCACCTTTCCTCCGATGTAACTCTGCTTTTCCTCAATGAATTTCCCGCCTTCACCTTTCTGGCAGAATCCAAGGTCTTCGTATGCCACGATTTCGGCTATGGTGAAGCAGTCGTGAACTGTAGCGACATCCACATCATCAGGGGTTATTCTGGCCATTTTGTAGGCTTTTTCTGCGGCCACCCTGGTTGCCTTCAGTTCGGTTAGGCTTTCCCGTTCGCTGATCATCATAGTGTCAGATGCTGCTCCTAAACCTATTAACCAGATCGGCGTATCACTGATTTTTCTTGCCTTCTCTTCGGTGGCCAAGATTATGGCGGCTGCGCCGTCTGATATCAAGCAGCAATCGTAGAGATTCAACGGATAACATATCATGATCGATTTCATCGCCTCTTCCAGCGTGATTGACTTTTGTAGGTGTGCGTATGGGTTCATGGCTCCGTACGTGTGGTTCTTAACTGAAACCAGGGAGAGCTGTTCTCTAGTCGTGCCGAATTTATGCATATGAGCTGTAGCCATAAGAGCGTAAGAGCTAGGGAAAGTTAAGCCAAATGGGTATTCCCATCGGGTGTCTTGGGCGCGTGCCATAAGCTCAGTTGCCCTCAGTGTACCCACATGAGTCATAGTTTCAGCTCCGACAACGAGAACAACTTCTGCTAGACCAGACTTTATGAGTGCCCATCCTGCTCTGACCGCCGCACTGCCAGTGGCGCAAGCAGCCTCAACTCTGAACGTAGGTTTATCTTTCATTCCGACGTAGTCGTGTATTAAAACCCCTGACGAAAGCTGTGCCGCAAACTCATCGGCGGCCACTCCTATGACAGAGGTGTCTATGTCACCAATGTTTATTCCAGCGTCTTCTAATGCTGGTTTCACGGCTTCGTGTGCCAGTTCCCGTATGGTTGCATCTGCCCTTTTGCCAAATTTTGTGTGCCCTACACCAACAATTCCTACTTTCTCAGTTCTCAAATTGACTTTGCACGCTCCGTCTTCTATTAATCGTCATTGAACAACGCAATCTTATAGAGCTTTTACTACATTTACATTAAGCTTTACCAGTTAAGGTTGCCAAAACGATTTCGCTGTAGCGTCTCAGTACGTGATCAAAGAAGCGATTAAGGATGTATTTTTCATTAAAGCCTAAAACAGAAAAAAGAGAATTAAAGAGTCATGACAAACATAAGGCGTTCAACTAATTCCTTATAGCGGTTTCGAATAGTGACTTCAGTTACCTGAGCAATTTCAGCTATTTCCCGTTGAGTCTTCCTTTCTCCGGTCAGTACAGATGCAATATAGCTGGCAGCTGCGGCTATGCCGGTGGGGCCTCTGCCCGAGGTAAGTTTGAGTTGTTGTGCAGTATTAAGGATTTTGTGAGCAATTTCTTCGACTTTTCCTTGCATAATGAGTTGGTTGGAGAATTTGGTGACGTATTGGCTGGGTTTTACGGGCGGAATAAAATAATCAAGTTCCTTAACTAAGAACCTGTAGCTGCGGCCCACTTCTTTTTTGGCGATGTTAGACGCCTGGGCGATTTCCTCAAGTGTTCGTGCGAGTTTGCATTGTCTACAAGCCACGTAGATAGCGGCAGCAGTTACACCTTGGATGGACCGTCCGCGGATGAGATGTTCTTTAACGGCTTTTCGATAGATGACTGAGGCGGTTTCCAAGATATTTTTTGGCAGATTAAGATTGTTGGCTATTTTTGAAATCTCAGACAAAGCGAAGGCAAGGTTCCTCTCAGTAGCGTCAGAAACCCGGATGCGACGTTGCCACTTTCGAAGCCGATAAATCTGAGCCTTTTGCCCAGGAGAAAGCCTCTTTCCATAAATGTCGCGGTCGTGCCAATCAATCATAGTGGAGAGCCCTTTATCATGAATAGTATACGTAAGAGGCGCACCGACGCGAGTTCGCTTAGCACGTTGTTCGTGGTCAAACGCGCGCCATTCTGGCCCTCGATCTGCGATTTTAGAGTCAACAACAAACCCACAGTCCATGCATACAATTTCGGCGCATTCATAGTCTCGCATCAGTCGGGCGCTCCCGCATTCAGGGCACTGCCGAACCCTTACGGGTTGCGTGGGAATTTCTCTACTCACTTTCTTCTCCTTCTCTTCACCTTTTTGGATTTGGGGGATGGGATGGAGTAAAGAACATGATTAACGAGACGATGTAGGTCACCCATCTCGGTCTTCACCGAAACGTATGGAGAGGAGACAGGTCCGAAAATATCAAAAACTGTTCCTACGGGCTTAAGTTTTTCATCGACAACTCTGTCTCTGATTCGTGGGAGACTTTCCGCCTTAAGAATCATGTTCCGATTGGAGCTTATGTGAAGGACTCGACCAATTCTCTGCAAACTTGTGTATTCC
>JAUWDY010000032.1 GCA_030608565.1 Candidatus Bathyarchaeota archaeon
AAATCGAGGAATGGCAAAAGAATGGCTGGCGTCTCCACACCTATCAAGTGACTGGTCGTGACATCTGGATAAATCATTACTTGCTGTTTGAGAAGGGCGAGTGAGAAGTAAACAAACCAACTACCAACTCTCCTTTTTTTGCCTTGTGCATGCAGACAATCGGGGACAAAATATGAGAAATATCGTTTGGGCAACACCGCTCTACAAGTTCTTGAGGCATTGTAATTCAAGTTCTTTGGAGAAAACGGTTCTGGATTGTGGTGCAGGTGGAGATAGACCTCCGCTTCAGCTTTTCTACGAATACGGTTACAGGACATATGGAGTTGAAGTTGATGAGAGAGCAATAGAGGAAGTGAAGAACTTTTGCAGAAAGAATAATATGGATTTGAACATGTTGAAAGGGGATATGCGTAGGGTTCCATTTAGAGATGAATCTTTTGGCTTCGTATATTCTTTCAATGCAATTATCTTCATGACAAAGAAGGATATTGCAGTCGCAATGAAAGAAATCGAAAGAGTGTTGAAGCCAAGTGGACTGTGTTTTGTGAACTTCCTATCAGTCGATGAACCTCAAAGAGACACGTTCTGCAAACCTTTTCTGGGAAGTAAAGGTTTCTCTTACTATGAGGATGATGAGCCTGATAGCTACTTTCGCAATTTCGAAGTCATTCATAAGGAAAAGAGGATGTTAGAACGGAAGACCGATGGAAAGAAGACGAAACAGGCATACATTGATTACATTGCTAAAAAGGTAAGCACAACATCCCCAAAAAAAGTAATGAGTGTTTGCCAGACACTCTCGAGTCCAGAGGTTGATGTCAACCCCTCTAGAAACATTTCGGCGAATGTATCCAAGAAAAGGGGGGGGGTGTGACCATACCGCATGGTCCGGAGGTTGCGGGAGGAGTCTCTAGCTTTTACGCGCGCGCAACTCAGCCAAGCTGCTACATTATTTTATTATTGATTGTACTCTGCCGACTTTGCCGTCTGTAAGTCGTACCTTGATTCCGTGGGGATGAGTTGAGCTGTTGGTGAGGATATCCTTGACGATACCCTCGGTTAATTTGCCGCTCCGTTGGTGCTGCTTCAAGACGATTTTTACGCGGATGCCCGGCTTGATTTGGCTCCTCTGCTGATTAGGTTGCATTTCCAGTCATACGTGCTTCACTGCTTATAGCTCGTTCGCACGAACACATGTGATTCAAACTATGGTTATCCCTAGTAACCATTTATTCTACTAATCTTTCTTCGATCAAAGCGAGAAATGTGGGGGGCAAATTTTTAATCCCAAAAAATGGGTGGTTTTGCGGGAGATATGCGTGCGTATGTCACAAAAAGGAAAGGTGGTTGTTGGAGTTGGTTCTGTGTACTAGTCTGATTAGTTCACGCGCTCGAATCCTTCGTATTGTATGATCAGCTCTTCGATGATTGGGCCTACGCCTAAACTTTCCAGCTCGCCTAGTCTCCAGCTGCTTGGCCAAGCGCTCCACACGTTGTATCTTGCTACTTCGTTGCCTCCAGCGTTAAGGATTACGATCGAGAGGTTCCTTCTGTCAACGTCGCCTTCGACGATTTTTTCCAGCCAATCCAGCAATTCGTTGTTTGCCGTGAGACCATTCCTCAGAACAAGAGGACCGTAGTGTGGAAGTCCTGGTATTAGCATGGCAGCAGTTGGATCGGCACCTTCCCTGTATTCTATTACGTCGATTGTGACATTCAGTCCCTCTACTTCCAGAAATGACGCCTCTGCTATGCCATCGATCTCAACAATGAACCTATATTTGACGAATGGTTCCGGTCTGGAACCAAGTGGAGCTCCTGCCTGCAGAGTGAGAGCAGCAGGGATAATACCGACGATGATAATCAGAGCAATTGTGAGATTCTTTCTTTTCAAAGTATCACCTCCATCGACTTCATTTTTCTGGGTGGTTGATATGGCTCTAGGACGACAGATATGCTTTGTGAAAATGTCTTCTATACACTACCATGCATGCAAGCATTAGCGCGCGCGTATCAAAGGAATCGTGAAAAATGCATGCAAGTTTAGATAACACGGTTTTTCGTCTAGTTATTTATGAATGGTTGGTCTTGAGCACAAAAAAGGGGGAAATGCGGGGAATATCTTCTGTTTAGTCTAGGCTACGGAAACAAGCGTTTAGATTAATGTTTCAAGGTAGGCTATCAACGCGTCTATCTTCCAGCAGATATGTTCTTGCGCCGTCGCATCGGTTATCCAATCATTCTTTGGAGATCCGTCGACGAAACCATCAGTCTTTTCTCGAATATTGTGTCGCAGATGGTGTATGACCCCATCGTATTCTCCGTCATCTAGCATGTCATCGATCGCAGAGAACATGTTGTTGAAGGCTTTCTTACGTTGACTTGGATTACCCTTTAACGCATCGTCTGGTAAGCTTTGGATGTAATCGTTGATTATATGCTTGGCTTCTTCTGCACCCAATATTTCTATTTCGTATGTGGCTGTGTCAACTCCGCCGTCATCGTCTTCCACTGTCAAAGTCACAGTGTATGTCCCAGGTTCAGAATAGATGTGACATACGTCATCCGTTGCTGAGAATGGATATGTTCCCAATGGGCTCGGATATGGATCTAGGGCAGCTCCATCGTTGTAATAGATTGTAACAGTAGCAGGTGAGCCATCGCCCCAATCACATGTGAATGCCAAGTCGTCAGAGCCTGGATCGGTGGCTGGTGCTGTAAAGAGTGGTTCGTGGACTGTGGGAAGTATATATTCTGGATTGTCTGGATTTGGTGAAGTCATCGCTAATTCAGTAATCGATGGCGCTACATTGTTCACAGTGACGGTTGTTATATGAACATCGATTCCGCCGTCATCATCAGTCACGGTTAATGTGACAGTGTAGATATAATTATCTCCATAGGTCTGCTGGACTGTATCTGTTGCTGAGAATGGATATGTTCCCAATGGGCTCGGGTATGGATCTGATCCTACACCGTCGTTGTAGTATATAGTTGATTTGGTGGGTCCAAGTTGGAATTCCCATGTGAATGTCAGGTCGTCGCTTCCTGGGTCTGTGGAGATTGCAGTAAGGGTTACTGGCGTTCCTTCATCTACAGTGAATGGTCCAAATGGTGTTATTGACGGTGCTACATTGTTCACGGTGACGGTTAGGGTGTCGGTTCCTACGCCGCCATCATCGTCAGTCACTGTTAATGTAACAGTGTAGACCCCGTTGTCCCCGTAGACATGTGTTGGAGTCCGTGTTCCGGTTGTGGTTGTTCCATCTCCGAAGCTCCATATTATGGTGTGGGTGTCGCTGGTCCCAGGGTCCGTGAAGCTTCCTGAGAAGTTGACTGTGTCAGCCTCGTTGGCCATTTGGTTTGGTCCAGCGTCCGCGGTGGGCGCTACGTTATTGACGGTGACGGTGGTCGTGTCTATGTCTAATGAGTGATTAGCATATACCTGTAGCACGACATCCCCCGAGTAATTATCGTTCCACGTATAGCTTGTGGTTGTACTCGACGACCATGACGTATCCCATGCACCATCGTCGTCGATGTCCCAGCGGTAATTGATGGGGTCGCCTTCGGCGTCGCTAGAACCAGATCCGTCGAAGTTTACGGCTGTGCCCTCGTTGACCGTGTAGGGTCCGCCCGCGTCCGCCACAGGTCGGCCACTGGGGTAGGGCTCCATGGCCTGAACCCTGCGAATATTTCGCGGACCATAGTTCGGCGTGTACCAATAGTTACCTGTGCTATTCCATTCTACCTCGTAGTATGACAGGTGGTTTGGATACTCGCGCCCGTGCGCATAAGGCGGAGACGGATAAGGCGGAGAACCTTTGTGTGAGTCAGAGTCAGTTACCCATATACCAAGGTAGTAATCATGTGGATTTGTAGATTTGTCAAAAGTGGAATTATAATTGAAACCCCAAATGGTGATGCAATGCCCGCCGATAAATATCCCTACACCATATCCAGCACGCAACCAATCATCTATAGCTGTCATTGTTTTAGCTTTGTCTGTTTCATCATGAAAATAGTCTGTCCAGGTAACACTTGACCAATAGTTTCCTCCGCCGGCAACAACCTTGCGTGGTGGGCCCGGATCAACTCCGTTTAACCACCAACTCCAACTAGCATCCATCCAGCCGCCTGTGTCATTCCAGATGCCCTTGTGCGCATCGAACATGGCGTCTGTGTCCCACATTCCGCCTACTAGACCCCATCCTGTCCACTCTAGGACGTTAGTGGCGGTGGCGGCCCAGCACAACAAATCGTCATCCTCTCCAGGACCAGGTCCGATGCCCTTTCCGTCATCGCCAAGTCTCTTTTCCGCGTCGACCCACGTGTAGCCATGGTATTTATGAAGCATGTAGCTACTGCCTGTGGGAGTGTCGGCTGTGAGTTCAAGCCCTTCATCGAATGGTCCCAACTCCTGTGATGGTTTAGCGCCACTACATGCATACGCGGCTGTGTCGCTTGCTCCCTCAACCTGAATTGTCAGCAAAGGGATCATTGTCAATGTCATAAATGCAATCAGAAGTATCGATAGTGCTTTCCTAATGTTTTCTCTCTTCATTTCTCTTTTCTCCTAATTCTCGATAGCCCACAGTATTGCAGTTACATGCTTTAAAAATTTGAGTTGGATAAGGCTATAGAAGAAACTTCTATAACATGCACGCAGAGGCAACAATAAAAAGAGGGAATTGCGGGAGATATCACCACCAACTATTTAATCTGTTGTTTGTCTAAATATTGTAAGTAAAAATCTACGCATTTTTGGGTAGCTACTCTTAAGTAGCTAAGCTCAGATAACCGATCCTCTAAGGGAGGCGACTGTCACGCGCTTAGATAGACCCGCAATAAAGATCGCTGGTGCCGCTGTGTTAGCAGCGCTATCGGTAATCATGCAGATTCTACCACCTCTGTTTGTGACGCCTTGGTTTATGCGGATAGATCTCGTCGCTATTTCCTGGGTTTTATGCTGGATCCTGTTTGGGTTTAAAGCCGGCCTTCTTTGCTTGTTGATCAGCGTACCACTTGTTGGCGTTCTTGGTCCGTTCGCTGGGGGCTGGGTTGGAGCTATCATGAAATCGGTCTCGAGCGTCTGGATGTTCGCAATTCCAGCATTTTTTGCATGGAAAACAGGCGGAACAAACCGTCTTCTAGAAAACAAGTGGGCTTATGTCTTTAGTGGCGTTCTTGCAATCGCTGTGAGAGATGTTGTTTGTATATTCTTCAATCTTTACTTTGCCTTGCCCGTTTTCTTTAACATAAACGCGGTGGATCTATTCTCAAATCCTAGTTTCCTGAGTTTTGTTGGGCATTCACTGGGTCTAGTTGGTCTTGGAGCCTATATTATAGAGGTTGCCTTCTGGAACACTATACAGGGAATAATCGACATCTACGTTTCTTTGATAATCGGAGTTATCATTCTGCGAAGGTTTCCTGGGATAATGAACAAATAAGCAATCAGCGTGCATGCGAAGCTGAAAGTGATAGACTAGTTGGAATTATTTGATAACCTAGCTGCTTCCATGTATTCCGTGAATTGTAGATCATCCTTTTTTGGGAAATAAACAAAGGCTTGTCCAACTTTCTCGTAGAGTAGTTTCATTATCTGAATTTCAACAAGTTTGGCCCCATGGCCGAAAATTCGTTCAAGAGCGTTGGAAAATTCCTCAATCCTGTTAGGGATCTCCGACCTTTTAATCTTGAAAGTTTTTTCCAGATAAAAGTAGATCGCCTGCTTCGGCGAATCTCCTAATGAAGACAGCCCCTCATCTACTGCTTCTAGCACAAGTTTGTTAAACTCACGGTTACACAGCGGTGACACTTCTTTGGCACAGACTCTGATGTTAGTATCACGTTGCAGGTTAGGCTTGCTGGATATTGAATGCAAACACGCTCTGTATATGTACCAGTTGGTCGTGAATTCACGTTTCATCAACTTTGCCTCTTCTTGTAGTTTTGTTGAACTGTTCATGTGTTCCACCCACATACATATCGTATCGTATGACTTAATATAGCAGTTATTTCACTGCCCGATATATATCGAAATTCGATATATGAACGCGCACATTCACTCAACCGTGTTCTATAGGATTGTGGAGATCGCAGGCATTGAACAAGATGTTGACATTGTCAAAAAAGAACCCGGAATTCTTGTTTTACAGCCCTATTGACCGTTTAAACACTTCTAAGTTGACGCTTCCGGCTTTGAAGGTGTTGCCCGTTGTAGCGTTGTTGATCATCAAGACTGCTGGAGCGAATAGGTCCGGGTCGATTCGACGAAAGTCGTAGTCAACTTTCTTGAAGATTTCAAAGAACGGTTTCCCATAGCTTTTCGAGGTTGAAGATGACGCTTTGTTCACCAATTCTCTCAGTTTTTCATCATCGCCATAGCGTATGGTATAACAGGTCACACCTGCATACAAGATTGCGTCATTTGTTCTTCCCATAGCTTCAGCAAATTTAGGGTGTACTGGTGCAATAGGTGCGTATCCCCACGCGTGCATTATCAGTTTTGGGTCAAGTCCCAGTTTGGTTAACTTATGTATCCCTGTTTCTACGATTCTTCCAGAGATTTGTGTAGACCCACTTATGGTTGTTGTTGGAACCAAAATCAAGAATAAACGGTCAGAAGTGACGCCGCATTGGCTAGAAATATAGGTTATTACACTTTCAGGCGGTTCCATGTTTGTTTCAAGCACAAGTGCCGTCGCATCAGCTTGGTCTCGGTAGTCTATTTTTTCATAAATTTCTCTAGGCTTCAAGGCCAACGCACGAGCGGGACCAGAGCCTATGGCGCTGAATTTGTCCATATTGATGTGCCATCCGCCAAATTGAGATCCCAAAGTCGCTACCGCTGGGTGGTCGGTGCATACAAATATTGAAGGAATTTCAAGATCCTTATACTGTTTATAGAAAATCTCTGCGTGGCCATAGCCGCCGAGACATATCTCCGTTATAATTTGGCCAGCGAGGAATCCTCCTCTTGCTTTGATTCCGGCGTCAATTAAAGTTGTACCTGATTTTGTTTCTTTAACTGCAACTCCATACCTTTCTGCGTCGTCGCAAAGTTTCTTTACGAGTGGCCATGCGGTGTGATTTACACTTAGTTGAGGTGCAGACATTTTTTTTCACTCTAGATATTTTTCGTAAAATTTCAGGTGTGGGTTTTGAATTTGCGAAACGAACAACTTTCCATTACCATCTTCAGCTAAGTCGCCAACAAACTTGTAGAACGGCCCTTTAACAATTTCTCCGTTTACCTTGACTTTGGACTTAATGCTGTCAACTGTAAACGTAGGAAGAATTGAGGGTGTGTGGCCGCAAACAACGATTTTTCCTCCACTCATTTGAGCCCCAGTTCGTCCTTCCGAGTTTCCTTGTACGATTATTGTTCCGTTTCTCATGTGGATGCCCACAAACTGTCCAACGTTTCCATCTATTCTGATTAGCCCGTTTCTCATGAAACACCCAACTTCATTTCCAGCATTTCCCTGTATAACGATTTCTCCACCATTCATTCCGCGGGTACTTCCACGATAGGCCGCTCCAATATAATCACCTGCATCTCCCTTGATTTGAATGATACCTTTTTTCATCATGCATCCAGTCCATGAACCTGCGCTACCCGCCACCACTATAGTGCCTCCTTGCATTTCTTCACCGAGGTGCATGCCTGTGTCGCCGTCGATAATTATTTTACCTGTAGACATTTTAGCGCCGATTCTTCGGGCCTTTCTGACATCTCCCAAAATTCGTATAGTCATTTCTTCTGATTGGTTCTTTGCGTTATATTCTATTTTGAAAAGTTGGTCGAGAGTTCTTTTTTGATTTCCTTCCCAAATTTGCAGCTCAGCTATTTTACTGACTGGTTTTTCAGCGAAAATGTCAGGTGTGATGCATTGGGCGTCTAGGGGAGCTTTGAATAAACGTTTCGGATAGAGCGTAATCATGAGTTCTAAACCTCAGCCTTAACCGAGATGGGAGCAGAAGCAGCTAAGAAGCTTTCAGGGATTGAATAGTTTTCATATTCTACGGTCCAGTATTCTCGAAATCTTCGTTTCATATCATCTGCAACTTCTATCGGCGATGAAAGTTGTGGGTTGACCCAGAATGTTTTTCCACGAACCGACTTTACAATTTTTCCATCTTTCGCCACGATTTCGCCGTTTTTGATCGTGTACGCAGAGTTTTCGAAAGCTTTGCGAACAGCTTTGTATTTTCTAGAAGGATCAACTAGCTCAGGATTTATGTTATATATAGCTATATCAGCGTCTGCCCCGATTCCAAGATGACCCTTCTGCGTTAGGCTTAAGGACTTTGCTTGACCAGCACGTGTGACTATGGCTATTTCATAAAAGCTATATTCTCGCTCAATGCTGGGGAGCAGACTCTTGTGTCTCGCTCGTTTATTGATTCTTTTCATTGTTATATCCCTTGCATTTCGGCTCATTAACCACGAAATTATTCGAGGGTAAGTGATGAATGGGGCAGCGTTTGGGTGATCGGTTGTTAAGTAGATTCTCCATGGGTCTTCGACCAAGAGACCGAGTTCAAGTCCGATTGACCATTGGGTGGCGTGGACATAGCTTTTGCGTCTGTACCTGAAAGGCACGATTCCAGAGCTTGTCTCGGTTTCCACGTCGTGGTTAACCCACTTGTTGCCGGTCAGCTGGTAGAGACCGTATTGAAATGGTCCATCCGCCGTCATCGTAGTTGTATCGGTGAAAACCACCTGCCCAAGATCAAGCGTTACATGACGGTGGTGATTCACATATTTGGCGATTTCTTCAGCTCCTGACCTTAGCGTCCGCCAATTAGACCCTTTGTAGGCGCTAAACTGACAGTGAGTAATGTGTATTACTGGTTTATCATCTGAGGCTAGATTTTCGACGCATTTCATCGTGTCCAAGGCTGTGGCATAGTTGCCAGCTTTTCCAAGATTGTTGGTGTGTACGTGAATCGTGTGAGGCATATGAAGGAGTTTGTTTACCTTGCATAAGCCACGAATAATCTCTTTCGGAGTGATGTTAAAACGTGGAACAGTGTCGTCAATGTTTCTGACGTTCTGTCCAAAACCCCAAGCTTCAAGCCCACCCGGGTTTACGATCTTTATGGCATAGCCTTTCGTGGCAACCATTATCCAAGCTACGTGAGCTGCACATTCCTTGATCATTCCGTCTCGAAGGTCTTCTAAGACGAACCACCAATCCCCAAGTAACGGATAGCTGGCCTTGTCAACCATGGGTGTATCATTGAGTTCCTCATGAGTGTGCCGAGCCTCAAGTGGAGGCATCGAAGGATTCATGATCGTTGTATATCCCATTCTTGCATAACGGTAGCCAGTTGTGAATGTTGATGGAATAGAATAGCCCACCCCAGACCTGGTAATGGCTGTTTTTGCTTCTACGTCTCTAAAATGGTCTTCAGGTCGGAGAAGACGACCAGTATTAACTTCCGCGCCGGCGATGTGACAGTGAATGTCAACTCCGCCTGGCATAACAATCATTCCAGAAGCATCAATCACCTTTGCTTTTTTCTCATCTACTTTTCCAACGATTTTTCCATCGTTGATTGCGAGGTCCATTTTTTCTCCATCTATGCGATTTAGAGGATCGTAAACAAACCCGTTCTTAACAATAAGTTGTGTCATTTTCGTTTGCTCCTTATTCTGCGAACTTCGTGGAGGATTCTTTGCAGTATCTCGACATCAGAAAGACAGTTGCTTGGTGGTTCTACAATTTTCTTTAGTGGTAAAGGAACGTGGTCCATGCGGTAGGCAGTCCCCTCTGTCTCGATCCCTACGAAAGTGGATGGAAACACCACATCCGCCATTAACGAAGTAGGAGTTGTTTGTGGGTCAATCACAATAAGAGGATTTTTCACCAAGTTTTGAGCTGCTTTTTTTGGGAAATGCGCGACCGGATCTGAAGCAATGACAAGCCCAGCATCCGCTTCCTCTCGACACAATATATCAATCACCGATGTTTCACCAGGGTTGTACTGTGGATAGCCTTGAGAGAAGTCAACGGCAAAGGGATATCCAGTTTGCCAAGTGAATACGACGTTTGCTCCAGCCACATTGAAATGTCCTCGCATAGGCATAATCAGGAATTTTGTGCGCTGATTCAGATCGCGAACTAGAGAAATTGCAGCATCAATGTTTCGGATCTTACCTTCAGTCATGGTTAGCCCTAATCCGAAAAAGATAACTCCCAATTTGCATCCTATCATAACATCAGCAATTTCGTTAAGCGTTTCAACAGGCACCCCCGCAACATGGTCAACGTCAAGTTCCTCATCTGCAATAAGCATGCGAAAGGCTTGCAGAAGCTCGTAGTCTTTGTTGGGTTCAACCTGAAGGAAATAGTCAGCTGCTTCAGCTGAATGGGTCTTACGAACATCTACGACAACCATCTTTCTTTTCTTCTGGAACATATTGTAGGGGAGTTCGCGACTGATCTCAGGTGTAGCGAATACGTCGCGTCCAAGGACTAGATTGATAGCCCTTCGAAGTCTCTTTTTAGATAGAATGCCGCCCAATCGTGAGACATGTGCTCTCCATGTACTCTTTTGAAATCTACCATTCGAAAATGTAGTGTATCTTTCTACGTGGCGGGGATGAGCGCTCCAAGGGTTGCATCCCCAGTAGAAGATGAGATCTGCGCGATGCCGCAGTTGTCCCAGGGTGCAAGAGGCAATGCCGACATCTTGGATGCTCAGGATAGACGGGCCATGGCAAATGGTAGACGTGTTGTCGATAACTCCGCCAACCTCCTCGGCGAGTTCCAGTCCGACGCGAATTGCTTCGCAACTTGTGGAACTCCAGCCATACAATAGGGGGTATGTTGCATCTATGAGGATCTCTGCGCTTTTTCTAACCGCTTCGTCCCAAGAAGCTTCAACCAACTCGCCGTTCTTTCTTACAAGCGGTTTCGCATTTCTGTGATTAGCATAGTCTAAAAACTTGGCTGCACCAACAGCGCATGCGTTTCTAACATCCGTTATAACATTGTTTTTTACAATAACTTCGATGTCATCGCAAAAAGAACCGCAGACTGGACAGGTCACATGGGAAACGACGGGCACTCTTATTCCCTCTTGTAATGTTCTTCAAGCAGATCAAGTATGCTTGACACTTTTTCTTCAAGAGCAGGCTCAATCTCGGCAGGTATCCCTTTTAGTGACGGCATCCCAGTTCCATGGGTTTCTGGGTTCATGACAAGACTTGCCCAAGGACCATAGGGAATGAAAACAATCTTGGGATGTGGTGCTGTCGGCGACTTGACCAGTCTTAGGACTACAGAGCCGAAATTGGTGATGATTTTGACATTTTTGTTTTCTCTTATTCCAAGTGATTTTATGTCTTCTGGGTCCATATGACAAATCGCCACGCTCTCTTGGTACTCCTCTGAGAGCTTGCCGTGTTCCTTTCCCACACCTTGATCGACTGTTCGACCGGTTAGCAGTGAAACTTTTAGTTTAGGCATCAGGCTGTCCCAACCAGAGAGGATACGCTTTGACTCGTTAATCAGCTTGAAACGTTTAGTAAGCATGATTTAACCTATTAATGTTATTGATGTTACTTGTCTTTCATAAACTTCCTTTTTTCGATTCCATTATACATTCTGATGTTGTTGAACATTGACACGTGCCCTTCTCATCTGGACGTAGGCAGTTGCATGCATCGCATTCAAACTGGTGCAACTCAATGAGCCTAACTCACTTTCATACAGCCTATCAATCCTTTTGTTTGTGTCATGTGTTGAATAGGGGTAGAAACCGTCACACACGCGGGTCTATACCGGTAGAACGGTCTCTCCTGAAGCCAGTTTCATCAAGTCTTCTTCCCCCTCAGCATACCCCGAAGCAATTAAGACATCACCAGCTTTTATCACAACATAAGGCTTAGGACGTATCCATTTTCCCCCTCTTCTAATACTTAATACCCACATCCCCGTCTCCTCTGGAATCTGAGCATCCCGCAGAGTTTTGTTTATTAACGAAGATTTTCTAGCTACTTGCACACGAGTCACCGTTTCCTCAGCCTCCTCAATCACAAGCTTCAAAACAGGATGCGGCTCTAACCCTCTCAAAACAACCCCAGCTATCTCCGCAGCAGCATCCGCTATCTTTTCCGTAACAACTCCCAACCTTATCAAACCGAGAAAATCCTTTGACTCTTTTCGCTTGAACCCACTCGACAAAACTAAAAGTTCAAACTCTGTATGCAACTCATCCACGTGTTCTTCGAGTTCTTGCACTTCTTCCGCCAGCTCATGACTGTTAAGAAGAAGTGAGGAGTACGCAAGGTCCATCATGAGTTCAGAGGTGTCTTTCAGCTCCACGAGCTTATCTACAATTTTTTTGAAGGGTCCTTTAGGTGACGCCATAGTTTAATCCTCTAATTTCTGAACCGTTCCCTCAGCAAGTCCTTTAATTTCCTCAATGCCCAACGGAGCTCCTCGAGCAACAAGAACATCCTCCTTGTGAACTGTTTCATCCCCTTTTGGGTTTATGATCCACTTCTTTCCTCGACGAATCGCGATGATGTCGACCCCAATCTTTGCGGCCAGCTCTAATTCTCCCAATTTTTGCCCAATCAGAATTGAATCGGGCTTAACCTGGGCGCGGGCTAGTCGTTCCTCAACTTTTTGGAAAGCCTCACGAACAATGGGATGAATACCGATTTCCTGCAACACTATTGCAGCTATGTCCGCAGCAGCGTCAGAAATCTTGTTAGCGGCGGCAGCCACCACGGAAACTCCGACAAGAGCCTCGGCGTCTTCTGCGTCTCTAGCAGCCAACATGGCGTTCATACCTAAAATGTAGGCGAGTGTGTCAACATGTTCCTCCAGTTCTAAGACATCCTCAGCGAGTTCACGACTATGAAAAAGGGCTGCAGAATACGCCAAATCGATCATTAACTCGGATATGTCTTTCATTTCAACGAGTAAGTCTCGAACTGGCATGGGTTTGTACTCAATTTTTTCTAGGTGCACCATGCTGTCAAAAACTCTCCAAGCGTAACCTGATCTCGCTACCTAGCATTAAACTGTGCATATATTAATATTAATGTGGACTGTTATTAATTTTGCAAGAGAATCAAGGTGGTTTATTCAGAAGTTAAGTATCGGCTCCTAGACATAGTGCGATAAGAAGTACAAAGAAGACGAATATACTTACCAAACTACACAATATTCCAGTATTATCATTGGTTTTTGTGGTGTTTCTTTATTTTGAAGAACGCTATTTTGTTCTATAAGGTTTTAAGTTTCCTGAACAATCTCTGTTTTCTCTTAGTGTTTTTTGTGTTTTTTCTTTATTCTGAAGGGTAATTGGGGATAACATCGAATGGCGCGCGTGCGTCCCGCCCAACATGTTTTGTGCCATGATGTATCCTCACGAAGATCACGGGGCACCTCGGGTTTCTGCACGCACACTCCGCCTTTTCGGGTGCTTCTTCATCGGTTTTCCGCAGCCAGGACAGTTAATGCTTCTCGTTTTCCTATCTCGCGCCATCAGCTGTCACCTTGAAACAACAGCTTTTTTGTAGTGTTTAAATAGGGATGTTAGGAGAGACATAAAATCCCTTTTCTATTCTAAACTTGTTGGGGTTGTAGAACCAACACTGCAATAAATAGCACTAATAGAATAAGACATATCCAATATATCGTTTGGAAATCCAGTATATCGAATAGTCTAAGCAACTTTGTTTTTAGCTTTTGTTTTATTCTATCAAACACTTTTCTCACATTTTGGGCTTTCTTCAGAGAACCTTCATCTCCTCCAGCCTTTGCCGAAGCTTTTCCGCAGCCACGTAGATGTCCTCCTCCTTCTTCGCACCTACGCACACGATCTTGCATGCATTGGTTCGCCTAAAGGAACTGTGTGTTCCTCCTTGAACGTTTTTATGATCGTCATAACGTAGATGTCGTCTACACCGCTTATTTCACGGATTTTGTTCAGAATCTCGTTTAACGTCTTGAGAGACGCTGTCCTAACCCTGGCCATAAGGTCGAACTGTGCAGTGGTGCCATAAACTCCAACTAATTCGTCTAGCTGACAAAGCTCCTTCGCCACATTTCTATACAGCTCAGCTCCAGTGTCTATTCCAATCAAGACAGATACGCCGAGTCCGACCTTCTCGCTGTCCAAAATGACCGTGAATTTTTTTATGACCCCCTTATCCGCTAACCTTGCGATTTTATCGTAAACTGTTGATGAGGGAACTCCAGTCCTCCTGGAAATCTCCGCATAGTTCATCCTTCCATCCTTCTGTAACTCCTTTAAGATTTTCAAATCAGTCTCATCCAAGTCAACCAATTGAAGTATCACCGAATGGAAGAGAACAAATCCGATGATTTATAACCTTTTCGTTTCATTTTTCGGAAAATCACGAAAACTTTTATAAGCAGATGCAACTGCATCACTTCTAAATCGAACAGGGGGTGATTTCGTGGTTAGGGTCAAGAAACGTTCTGGGGCTATGCAGGATTTTGATAAAGCTAAACTGAAAGCTTCTCTGAAAAAAGCTGGAGCCAAAGAGGAGCATGCAACAACGGTTGCTGAAATGATTGAAGGCAGAGTGCGAGAAGAAATGACGACCTTTGAGATCAAGCGGCTTGCAGCAACCGAACTTAGGGGACTGGATTCACACGCTACACAATCGTACGAGACGTTCAGAAAGCCAATGAGATGACGTTAAGAATCGAGAGTCATCTGCATAGAATGCAAGGTCTTTAGCACGACTTGAAGGATTTCACAGAAAAACAAATGATGCCTTGCCCCATTTTCTTTTTAGGAAGTTCACAAGCGAGTAGGTGGTGGTAATATGGGAAGTGTAAAGGATTTAGAAGTTGTAAAAAATCCAATGAAGGGTGAGATGGGGATAGCAAGATTCCGTTTTTCTGATCGCTACTCTGTCTTCGATTGGGGAGAAATGCCTGATTTGATTGAGGAGAAAGGAGCTGCTCTCTGTATAATGAGTGCCTATTGCTTTGAAAGACTAGAGAAAAAGAGAATAAAAACACATTATAGAGGATTTGTACAAAACGGAAGACTTGTTACAACTGACAGGTTGAAGAGGCCTTGCAATGTTATGGAAATAGACTTCGTAAATGTGTTCCATCCAATCCCTTACAGAGAAGCTGGAAAACTCAAATACGATTACAGCGTGTTCACTCCAGATCTAACCAATTTTCTAATACCTTTAGAAATTATGTATAGAAATAGCCTCCCAGAAGGATCATCTGTTTTCAAAAGGTTGAAAAGGGGGCTAAAACCCGAAGATTTAGGATTAAATCACTATCCTAACCATGGAGAAAAACTTAAAGAACCCATTTTAGATGTAAGCACAAAGTTAGAAGAAAGAGATCGATACATCACTTGGTCAGAAGCGCAGAAAATCGCTGGCTTAACCGAAGAAGAAATTGCAGAAATCAAAGCCATTTTACTTGAGGCAAATGGTTTGATCACAAAGATTGCTTCAAGAGCCAACTTAACAAACGAGGACGGTAAAGTTGAACTAGCATTCGACCCTCAAAGAAAGTTGATCCTCGTCGATGCCATAGGAACTCTAGATGAGTGCAGATTTACACATAAAGGCTTTCACGTGAGCAAAGAAATTGCTAGGCAATACTACAAAAAGACGAAATGGTACATGGACGTTGAAAAAGCCAAAAAAGAAGCCGACACCAAGGGTATCAAGGACTGGAAAAGTTTATGCAAATCTCAACCACCACATTTAGACCCAGCTTTGGAAAAAATTATATGCAACGCATATAAGGCAGCCGCGAATGAACTTACTGGGCTAGGCTTATTTGACATCTCAAGTCTTGCTGACGTAATAGAAGAGTACCAAATATATTTAGGTGAACAAAAATGAAACGTGAGAAGATTCATGAAATTGTAGGAAGTTATAACCGCGAGGAAATCAGAATAGGCGTGCTCGGATCGCACTCTGCCTTGGAAATAGGTCATGGCGCCAAGCAAGAAGGATTCGAGGTAGTTGTTGTTTGCCAAAAAGGAAGAGAAAAAACCTACACAAAGCACTACAAAAACCTGTTCGATCATGTTATGCTACTGGATAACTTCGTTGATATGATCAGAGAAGAAAATCAAGACAAGTTACGGGAATTAAATACTATATTTGCGCCAAACAGATCTTTCTCAGTCTATGTAGGTTATGATAACATAGAAAAGAAATTTTCAGTTCCCCTCTTGGGGAATAGACACATGCTAAGAAGTGAAGAAAGAAATGCGCCCAAAAATCAATATTACTTGTTAAAAAAAGCTGGCATAAAGGTACCTAAAATCTTCAGTTCACACGAAGAAATAGACCGACTGGTAATAGTAAAAGTTCCTGAAAAAGAAAGGAGAATAGAAAGAGCTTTCTTCTACGCTTCATCTGCAGAAGAATTCGAGAAAAAAGCTGAAAAGAGAATAAGGAAGAGTATAATCGATAGGAAAGACCTAGAAGAAGCAATAATAGAAGAATATATCGTGGGGGCCAAATTCAACGCTAACTATTTCTGGTCTCCAATAACCGACGAAATAGATCTGTTGGGGTTTGACAGAAGAATACAAACAAATCTAGATGGCGTTTTGGATTTGCCCGCTGATGAACAATTGGAGGCAGGGATATCAACACAAAACGTCGAAATAGGTCACATGGGGGCCACTATGAGAGAATCTCAATTAGAAAAGATATTTGAGGCTGGAGAAAAATTCGTTGAAGTTTGCAAGAAGGAATATCCTCCGGGTATAATAGGTTTGTTTGCCTTACAAGGAGCCATGACAAAGAGTTTGGAATTCTATGTTTTTGATGTAAGCCCAAGGATACCTGGATGCCCTTGTGTAGAACCCACCTCCCCCTATATGAAATATAAATACGGAAAGGAGGTTGGTCCGGGAAGAAGAGTTGCAATGGAGATCAAGCAAGCTGTCGAGAAAAACAAACTTGAGATGATAGTCACATGATTACAAAAGATGAAATAAATGATATTCTAAGGAGATATGAAACTAAAAAAATCACAATAGGCACCCTCGGATCCCATTCTGCGCTTAACATTTTCAAAGGTGCAAAAGAAGAAGGCTTCGGAACAATTTGCGTTTGCAAGAGGGGTGATGAAATCGTTTACCAAAGTTTCCCTCTAGCAGACGAAGTTATTCTAGTTGAGGACTTCAATGAGCTTTTGGATGAGGACATTCAACAGAGACTGAGACAGACAAATACGATCTTGGTTCCACATGGCTCTTTCAACGCCTACATTGGTACAGAAAAAATAATGGATGAATTGCGTATACCATTGTTTGGCAACAGAGAACTCCTGCGCTGGGAGACTGACAGAGAAAAGCAGAGAGAATGGTTGCAAAAGGCAGGCTTAACTTTACCTAAAACCTTCAAAGATCCAAATGGTATACAGGGATTGGTTATTGCAAAGTTTTCTGGAACGAGGGGTGGAAAAGGATATTTTCTCGCGAACTCTCCAGAGTCCTTTCATAAAAAAGCAAGAGACATGATCAAAAGAGGACATCTGAGAAGAGAAGATTTAGAAGATATTCATCTTCAGGAGTACATCATAGGGGTAAATGTTTATCCTTCATATTTTCATTCGCCCCTCACGAATGAAGTCGAGTTGTTAGGAATAGATAAACGATACGAGTCTGCAGTCGACAACATAGGAAGAATACCCGCAAGTGAACAACTACAAATCGCCTTGAACCCCACATACACCGTCATCGGCAATATCCCAATAATCGTGAGAGAGTCGCTTCTGCCAGAGATTCTCAGGATGGGAGAGAATGTAGTTAAGATATCCAAGGAGATCGCTCCTCCAGGGATCATAGGACCTTTTTGTTTAGAAACCGTTATCACAGATGGTTTGGAGATTTTTACGTTTGAGATATCTGCGAGGATAGTTGCAGGAAGCAATGTAGGTATCGGCACTTCTCCATATGCCTATCTAAACTATGGCGAAGGAATGTACATGGGCAGAAGAATTGCCAGAGAAATAAAAATTGCAATCAAAACCAATGAATTAGAAAAAGTTGTCTATTGACTTATTATTAGCTATGTTTACGTGGAAGAAGCTTCCGCAGTATCGTGAAGATGACTATAGCGATGTTCACGAGGCTCAAAGTAGATGATGTGTCTAAAAGCTTGAGAAACGGCTAAATGAACTTTCCTTTTAGCCTCTACAATTTAAGTTCTTTGGACTCCTTGAACAGGGCGTGCCACTCGTCTTGTTTTATGAGACTCTCGAGGGCTTCGGCGTATATCTTTACTTTCATGGTTTCGGCGTTTTCTATCGGCCCCTCTTCTGCGTGTTTTCGACCAGTGTTCTCAAGTTGTTTCAGCATCGCGACAGCCAGCTTTTCGAGAGTCTCGGGTGAGACGCTGGAGAAGCGGTGGCGCAGCTGGAAGGCGGTGAATATTCCTCTTAGATGTATTATCTGCGTCTGTATGAAGTACCTCCTGGCATCGTTTGGTATGCGATTGTAGTCCACTATGAAGAAGGCCGCTACCGGGCTGTAGAATTTCTGTAGGATGCCGTGTTCCTCGGGCTCAACCCTTTCCAAGTAGATGAGTTGAGCTTTCATCAACAGGTTGAGGTGGTAGCCGACTGCAGCTCTTGTCAGGCCGAGTTCTTTGGAGAGTTGAGTCTCTGTCATGGGATGCTCGCACAGCAACTGAAGAATCTCCGTTCGCGTGAAGTCGGCAAGCAGTCGGATCTTGTCAGGGTCATCTACGATGCGAACACTCACCTTAAGGGGTTGAGACGTTCTCTGTTTTCCTCCATTTTTTTCCTGAATTTATGAATTTTATAATGTTTATTCATCCTTTAAACATAGTTTTTCACGTCCAGAGCATTGTATAGGACAGTAGATATACGGCGATGAATAATGCTCCTGCTTTCTTATCAAGTTTCTTTCTTAATGCTAGTGTTAAAATGACCACTATGGAACCAAATATTGCGTACAACCCCGTAATCATAGCGGCTCTGCCTGATACTGCTTGTGGGAAAAAGACCAGTCCGATTCCAATGGAAAGAGAAGCATCAACAACACAACTTCCTATTGCGTCACCTATGGCGAGCTTGTATTGTTTCTTGCGGATAGCGGTTACTTCAACCACTAATTCTGGGAGCGATGTTCCAATTGCCATTACGAAGAAGCTAATGAAATACTCGGAAACATGAAACATTGTTGACAATGCGATTATTGATTGGATTACAGCGTAAGCTCCGATCGCAATGCCTACGAAGCTGAGAATGGTTATAAACCAGTGACGGAGATGGTGGAAATCATCGTTGCTTACCGAATGTTCTTCTTTTTGTTTCTTTGCTGTGGCGCTTCGGATTAATAGTATGAAGATTGGCCAGCTAGCCACCAGAAAAAGAGCGTTAATCCTTGTAAAATACCCCTTCTCAGCTATTGATACTGCAAGTATGAGTGCTAATACCTCACAAGCGCCGATGATTAATACCTCTTTTCGTTTTACTTTGAACTTGCCAACTAGGAATGGGAGAATCCCGAGTACCAAAGTCATTTGAGCCAAGACAGATCCGAGAGAATCCCCTAATTCTATATCTGCGTGACCTACCGCACAAGAGATGATCGAGTTAACGATCTCTGGCAAATCTGTACCTATGGACACTAGTACAAGACCGATCAGAAGCGGAGAAATCCTCAAGGCTGAAGCGATTTTTACCGAGTGCTCAACAGCCTTATCGCTAGAATAAGCCATAACTAAGATTCCTATGATGAGAACTACGACTGCAATTGCTATTTCAAAGACCAACTAGAACAACTCCTACAAATGCGACGCCAAGGGTTCCCACAGCTACGACCGTTAACCCGACCAACATGTGTGAGAGCTTGAAGCAGCGTCCCACGTTTTCGTAACTGGTTACAGCTAAGTGAGAACCAACCCAAAGCACTACCGAATAGAGCATCAAAGAGATGATCGGTTCCATTATCTACATCAAGCCACCCTATCACGCGTTTGACCGTATATCCCAAAACCTCAATTTAAATATTTATATCGCTAAAAAAATTTGAATTGGTATTCGCGGAGTTGAAAGAGAGAAAAACGGCAACGAAAATAAGGACTTTATAGGATCACGTACGGTATCATGCTTTTATTATGTTAAAGCCTGCTGCCTTTCTCAGTCTATCCATGACCGCGAGGCCTAGACCTTTTGGAGTTATCCCTTCTACGATAATCATATCAACTTTTTCTTCATCGAACTTTCTAAGAAGCCTGAAAAGGTTCTTAGCGACCGTAGTTAAATCTTTCCTACTTCCCATGAACTTTAAACATCTGCGTTATATGCGCATCGGCTCTCATCTGTTGTCATGATGCCCACCTTGCACTTAAAGGCGATTTGGTCGGTAGAAAGGTTAAATGGCGCCTAGAAGAAGGATTATGGCTATTGTAAGTATTCCGGCGGCTACGGTCTGGGTGCCGTATAACAAAATGTTCTCCTTCGCGATTCTCCCCAGATAAAGGCCTAAAGAAAACAATGTGATTAAGGTGAGAATGACCGAGACAATGTAAGCATCCCAGATGACAAACGTTCCCGTCAACGTGAGAATGAAGGGGACAAGAGAAATCACCGCCGTCAACATAGGTGATGCACCATCTATTATTGCAGCATAGATGGAAACAAAGTCAGAAGCATCATTGTGTATTGAGTCGCTGAGATCGGTGAGCATGGTAGCCTCGAGCGTTTTAAGATTTCTCTTTCTCTCGGCCTTTTCAGTCATGTAGGCGCCGAAAAGGCCGGACACGCCCATAGCTAGACAAGCCCCTAACCCTGCTGTGACTATTATCTTAGGGTCTGGGTTTCTCACGACCCAAGCGCCCACAACAATACCTAGCAGTGTCATTGAGCCGTCAAAACCGTTCTTGATAAAGTATCTTCTGGCAATGGGGCTCATTTGCGTAATCTGTAGATACAATCTAATTCTTCGAAGAAAAGTTCTAACGCCTTTTATCATGCGTTAACCACGCTGAGAAGACGGTGCTTTTCATCCTCGTCACTCATTTGCATTATAGCAGTACGGTTAGCTTAATATAAATTTTTTATCGGTTACCTAAGGTTTCTTAACATGTAACAAAGCAAACGAATCAAGCAGAGAATTTATTTAATACTGAGACAAGCTTAGTCACTTTTATGAAGCTTTCTTTGAAAAGAGAAATTGGACTATTCGGAGCTACATCCTACGGTGTAGGCATAATTCTGGGTGCAGGAATATACGCCCTAATTGGACCTGCTGCTAGCATTGCCGGCAACTCCATCTGGATCTCGTTTATCATTGGTGCTTTGATCAGTTCTTTTACTGGACTAAGCTACGCAGAGCTTTCAGCGTTGTTTCCAAAAGCCGCAGCAGAGTACGTTTACGTCAAAAGGACATTTGAGAACGAGTTGTTAGCATTTTTAACCGGTTGGTTAATAATCTTTACAGGTGCCGTGTCAGCCTCAACGGTAGCGCTTGGTTTTGCTGGTTACTTTAAAGCTCTTTTCAATTCTCCAACAATTTTGACAGCTTTGGCTCTGATCGCTCTGCTTTCAATTTTAAATTTTTACGGGATTAAAGAGTCATCAAGAGTAAACATCTTGTTCACTGCCGTGGAGATTGTGGGTTTGCTTTTGATAATATTTTTAGGAATTGGTAGATTCGGTGAGGTCAACTACCTTGATACTCCTAGCGTTCAAGGCATTTTTGCAGCCGCGGCTTTGATGTTTTTTGCCTATCTTGGATTTGAGGATATCGTTAATATCGCGGAGGAAACAAAAAACCCGCAGAAAATTCTGCCAAGAGCTTTGATCCTTTCGATACTCATTACTACCATCTTCTATGTTCTAGTGGCGTTATCAGCTGTTAGTCTAGCTGGTTGGAAAGAATTGGGAGCCTCCAGCGCACCTCTAGCTTATGCGGCCTCAAAAGTTCTAGGTGAAAACGCGTTTTCGGTAATGTCATATATCGCTCTATTTGCGACAGCAAACACCGTTTTAATAATATCGATAGTTGGTTCTAGGATGATTTACGGCATGGCTAAAGACGGCTCCCTACCGTCAATCCTTTCAAAGGTTCATCTTAAAAGGAGAACGCCTTGGATCGCTGTGATTTGCGTGATGGTTCTCTCCATGTTTTTTGTCTTGTTAGGTGATATAGAACTGGTTGCCAGCATAACAAGCTTTGGAGTCTTCATCACATTTGCGCTTGTGAACCTTTCATTGATATGGTTGAGATACAAAAAACCAAAGCTAAAAAGGCCATTTAAAGCGCCCATTAACATCGGAAAGTTCCCGGTAATAGCTTTCTTAGGCTTGGCTTCTTGTGCGTTGATGGTAACGCAATTCGATCTGAATGTTGTACTGTTTGGAACATTTGTTATAGGCCTAGGTGTAATCGCCCACAGGATGTATAAAAGAAAGACTCTTGCATAATGTGCGTGCCTCTCAGCATTTAGCTTGCTCAAGGCCCCCTAGAAACTCGCGGCTCTCGCTTGTTTTCTTTCGTTCAACTTCTTAATTAGAGCTGGTTACACGACCATTTGCGTTTTCTTCAGTCGATCAACCACATTGCGTGTTCCTAGGAGTAGAGTGCAACGCGGACAGTAAAAGTCTTGGCGGCTTTGAAGCATCAGGCTTACATATTCAGGTGAGTTGAATGGAGGAGGAGCGGATTTAGGAGCTGGAGGAGTCTTGCCTTGACCTAGGATCGCGGTCATGGAGAGGTATCCCATACCTATTTTCAAGGGAAAAGCAAACCACGACTTGCAGCGGCTGCACTTGGCGTCGAGGTGCATCATCAT
>JAUWDY010000004.1 GCA_030608565.1 Candidatus Bathyarchaeota archaeon
AGTCTTGAGGAAGCGCTTTCAGCTAAGCGTTCTCCATTCGAAGTGGGCGCTGCAAAGATTGTTCCTAAAGAGTTTGGAATTAAAGAAGGCATGGGCCCCGGGGGAATAAGCGTGATCGTAACGAAAGTAGGTGACCAGAAAACCGCATATGTGACCATTGACGGAAACAATATGATATCTGGGCTACGGGAGAAGATTCTTGCAATGCTTCGGGAAATCGGTATCGTTGATGGAGAAGTTCTCACCACCGACACTCATGTCGTGACTGGTGTTGTGCCGACCGCACGCGGCTATTATCCTATTGGCGAGGCGATAGATCATACAGAGCTAATTAGTTATATTAGAGAAGCTGCGGTAAAAGCGTTGGATGATCTGATGCCTGCAGAAGTGTCGAGGCGCACAGGTACTGTTCCAACCGTTAAGGTTATTGGAGAAAAGCCCATAGCAGACTTGTGTCTCCTTGTCGATGAAGCGATGAAACGAGCCAAAAAACTAGCAGTTTCTCTCTTTTCGGCAGCTGCTATTCTTTTAATCGGTCTGCTTATACTTCTTTAACTCATTGATTATCAAATCGAAGGCTAACACTAATATTGCTAGGACTCGTATTTTCATTTCTAAAACCGAAGGAAAACATGGTCTCAAAGAGATTCATGGTGAAGCGTGACAAGGGGATCATTACATGATTGCTCTGAAAACTTTACCAAAAGAAGAAAAAAGACGAAAAGGAATGATCGTGATTAATGAGGCATTATGTAAAGGGTGCACACTCTGTGTAAACGTCTGCCCTTTCCATCTTATTCAAATCGCGGACCACATCAGCTCCAAAGGCTACTATCCAGCAAAATTCGTTGATTTAGAGGGGAAGTGCACAGGATGTACTTTGTGTGCTATAATGTGTCCTGACGTTGCGATAGAAGTTTATCGGTAGAAAAAAATGGAGGGAGAAATATGGGCAAGAAAACACTAATGACGGGAAACGAAGCCATAGCCGAAGCTGCGGTTCAAGCAGGGTGCAGACATTTTTTTGGCTATCCAATAACCCCGCAAAGCGAAATTCCTGAATACCTGTCGAAGCGGTTTCCTGAAGTTGGAGGCTGCTTCCTTCAAGCAGAAAGCGAAATAGCATCAATCTACATGGTTTTTGGAGCAGCAGGAGCTGGTGCAAGGGTGATGACCTCGTCTTCAAGCCCAGGGATTAGTCTAATGCAAGAAGGTATCTCCTATATTTCAGCAGCTGAGCTCCCATGCGTAATTGTTAACGTGATGCGCGGCGGCCCAGGATTAGGAGGGATTCAGCCATCTCAGTCAGATTATTTTCAAGCAACTAAGGGAGGAGGGCATGGAGATTACCATGTACTTGTGCTTGCACCATCTACGGTTCAAGAGGCTGCTGACCTAATGATGGAAGCTTTTGATTTAGCGGATAAATACCGTAATCCAGTGATGATTTTGGGTGATGGTTTCTTGGGGCAGATGATAGAGCCAGTAGAGTTTAAGCGTAGGTCGTCTACTGATCGTCCAGCCAGGGATTGGACCATTACAGGCGCAAAAGGGCGAGCTCAAAACGTGGTGAAAAGCCTTTATCTTAAACCCGATGTTCTGGAACAACATAACCTGCAACTTCACCGTAAATATCAAAAGATGATCAAAAACGAAAGGCGTGTCGAGACGTATTTGACAGAGGATGCACAAGTTGTCATCGTGGCCTTCGGGATGGCTGCAAGAATAGCGAAGACAGCTATCAAGATTCTGCGTGAGAAAGATATCAAGGCGGGGTTAGTAAGACCAATCTCGCTTTTTCCCTTTCCTTATCAAACTCTTGAAAAAGTAGCTGAGAAAGTGGATAAGCTGCTGGTGGTTGAAATGAATTTAGGGCAGATGATTGAGGACGTTAAACTCGGAGTTTGTGGGAAAGCAGCGGTTCATTTCTATGGTAGAGTCGGAGGTATGGTCCCAAGTTACGATGAAATCGTAGCTGAGGTGGAGAAAATCGTAAAGAAGAAGCGGTGATTTGAGATGAAGAAGGTTTTTGAACGCCCTAAATCTATGTACCCGGTATCAACTCACTATTGCCCTGGATGTGGTCACGGAATAGTCCATCGTTTAATAGCTGAAGTAATTGATGAGTTAGGGATTTTGGAAAAAACAGTTGGAGTGGCACCAGTGGGTTGTTCTGTTCTTCTGTACAATTATCTTAATTGCGATATGTACGAAGCAGCCCACGGGAGAGCACCGGCGATTGCAACGGGGTGTAAACGAGTGCATCCTGAACTTGTTGTTTTCACCTATCAAGGAGACGGAGACCTAGCCTCCATCGGGACCGCTGAAATTATTCACGCGGCTGCTCGAGGGGAGAAAATCTCTACATTTTTCATCAATAATGCTATTTACGGGATGACTGGTGGGCAAATGGCCCCAACAACTCTTATTGGTCAGAAGACAACGACTTCACCCTTTGGACGAACTTCGGAAGAAGCAGGCTACCCGTTGAGAGTGTCGGAGATTCTTGCAACTCTTGATGGGGCAGCCTATGTCGCACGAGTAGCGGTAAACGATCCAAAAAACGTCATACGGGCAAAGAAAGCAATAAAGAAGGCGTTTGAAACTCAGATGAAAGGCTTGGGCTTTTCCTTAGTAGAAGTCTTGTCTCAATGTCCAACGCCTTGGAAAATGTCTCCTAGTGAAGCGGTAAAGTGGGTAGAGGAAAAGATGATGCCTTACTATCCACTTGGCGAATTCAAATCTCCTAAAGAGGAGGGATGAAACGAGAATGAAAACACCTTTCTATGAAGATATCATACTAGCAGGTTTTGGTGGGCAAGGAATCATGTTCATTGGGAAACTGCTGATACATGGTTCAATGAAAGAAGGGAAAAACGTGACATGGATTCCTTCTTATGGTCCTGCAATGCGAGGAGGAACAGCTAACTGCACGGTAGTCATTTCAGACGAAGCAATTGGATCACCTGTTATCTCGTCTCCTCACTCTTTAATTGTGATGAACAATCCGTCATTAGATGCTTTTGAACCTCGGCTAAAAGAAGGGGGCGTGCTGGTAATGAATAGTTCCTTGATCACTCGCAAAGTCAAGAGAAAAAACATCACGGTGATTGGAGTGCCAGCAAATGAGATTGCTTCTGAAATTGGTGACAAAAGAGCTGCTAACATGGTGATGTTAGGGGCATACGTTGCACACACAAAGACCGTGTCTAAAGAAAAAATTCTTGAAGGATTGACAGATCTTTTAGGAGAGAAAAAAAGGCAACTGTTTGAAGTAAACAAGAAAGCCTTCGAAAAAGGAATGGAGTTTGGAAAGGTTTAGCTCGTTGAAAAACTAAACTAAACCGAGCTTTTTGCCACCTTCCTCAAACACCTCAACGGCTTTGCTCAATTGTTCTCTAGTGTGCTTGGTACATAACTGAGCTCGGATTCTTGCTTTGTCACGAGCCACCATCGGATATACAATCGGCAGCGCAAAGAAACCCTTCTTCCAAATGAAATCTGCGAGATCCTTCGCCTTCTTGCTATCGCCACACATCACTGGCACGATTGGTGTTTCGCTGTTCCCTGTGTCAAAGCCTAGGTCTTGCATTGCCTTTATGAAGTAGTTGCGATTCTCCCAAACCCTCTTGACATGTTGTGGCTCCGATTCAAGAACGCTGATTGCTGCACTGCATGCGGCAGCTACTCCTGGGGGTACACCTCCGCTGAGCAACCATGTTCTCGACTTGTTGTAAGCAAAGTTTCGCAGGTCTTCACAACCAGTAATATGTCCACCGACAACCCCAAAAGCTTTTGAAAACGTTCCCATTTCAATATGCACTTGCTTGTGGTCAAGGTGGAAATGATTGACAATACCGCGACCGCCGTCTCCAAGTACACCTTCTCCGTGTGCATCGTCCACGTACACGCCTGCACCGTGTTCTTCAGCGATTTTTGCGATTTCGGACAGTGGAGCAAGGTCACCATCCATGCTGAAGACGCCATCAGTGAAGATCCAGATGTGCTTGTAGGGTGGTTTGTGCTTTTTTGCTTCATCCATAACTCGCACCAAGTCTTCGACATCCTTGTGTTTGAAGATAGCCCGATCCGCGTGGGTCAGTCTCACACCGTCGATGATGGAGCCGTGGTTCAACTCGTCTGATACGAAAAGGTCACCTCTGCCGCCAAGTTGAGGGATGAGTCCCTCATTTGCCATGAAGCCTGTTTGATAAGTCAGCGAGGCGGGTGCCCGTTTGAATTTGGCAAGATGCTGGTCCAGCTCTTCATGGACTGTCATGTTTCCAGCGATCGATCGGTCACTACCGGCCCCTGCACCATACTTTTCGGTTGTCTCGAGCATTGCTTTAACTACTTTGGGATGGGTAGACAGGTTGAGATAGTTATTGGCGCAGAGCATGATGACTTCTCTGCCGTCGACAGTACAGGCAGGTTCGCTGGGGGTCTGGAGTTCTTTAAGTTCCCAGTTCAGGCTTTCACGGACTAAGCGTTGATATTCTTCGCCCAGATATCTTGTTGGATGTCGTTTTACTGACATATGAATCACCTTTTAATGAACAGTTTAAACCTCTCTTTCTAATTTGACGAACATTCTCTTAACATTTACCTATTCCCACCTAGGCTCAAGAACAACTTTTCCAGCTTGTTTGGAATGAATCGCTTCCATACCTTTAGCTACGTCCTTAATTGGAATACGATGTGTAATAATTGAGCCAATCTTGTCTTTAAACGTGGGATTAGCGAGCAACCCCCTCACTTGATACCATGTTTGAAACATCCTTCGCCCAGAGATGCCATACACGGTAGCGGCTCTAAAAACCACTGCGTTATTCAAATCGAATTCCACGGGTCTGTCAAACAAACCAAAGAGAGAAACCCTTCCGCCAGGAGTGAGTATTTCAAAAGCTTGTTTCACAGCTGATGGAGCACCCGACATCTCTAACACAACATCCACACCATTACCATCAGTCGAATCCCGTATAATCTTCACAATGTTTTCGCCCTCTTCTCTGGCGTTGAGAACCACATCAGCTCCTAACTTCTTTGCTAATTCCATGCGTACCCTGTTTCGACCACCACCGGTTGCAAAAATTTTCTCAGCTCCTAATGTGTCAAGAACTGCTATGGCCATCAGACCTATTGGACCACAGCCCAAAACTGCCACGTTTTTTCCTGCGATGTCTTCAATGTGGTCTTTCGGCAGAACTGTTTGAACAGCGTTTCCTAACGGTTCTTGAATAGAGGCGATGGCTGGATCTAAATCGGGAGGATTCTTCCAAGCGTTTCTTTCAGGCAGCGCGACATATTCGGCAAAAACTCCATCGGTGTCCACGCCTAGAATTTTTAGGTTTTTGCAGACGTGCATGCGGTCGGTTCTGCATTGATAGCAAGTGCCGTCTACAATGTGGGTTTCCGCTGACACCATGTCTCCTACTTGCACGCTGGTTACGTCTTTACCAGCTTTGATTACTTCGCCTGTGAATTCGTGACCTATTATGAGTGGGATTTTTTTTATGCGGTTTTGTGCCCATTCGTTCCAGTCCCATATATGTACGTCTGTTCCGCATATGGCGGCTATCTTGGTTTGAACGAGAACCTCTTTGTTGCTGATTTCAGGGGTGTTCACCGTTGTGATTTCAGCCTTTGGTCCCCGTTTCTTCTTAACTATTGCATACATTTCTATCAGACTCCGTGGGTTTTACCTGTGAATATGTGACTATTTTGAATTTCTTGTTGTCTGGGTATTTGAATATGGCGTTGTATTAAAAACTTGTTTTATAGGGGATGCTGTATGCTTACTCACGGAGTGTTTTCATGCGTTTTATGTTTGTTACGTTATTGGATCGTTTTTTACGATTTTGGACTCCTAAAAGAAGCGCAAAATTCCCCCAAACAAGTTCAGTTGCTGAATGAGGATTGAGAGCAAGATGAGGATGGTACAGTAAGTGACAAAGGTATAGAGAACCTGTCTGCCACTTCCTGGGTAGTCTTTCTTCAATAGTATTCGGTTCGGAGCCGTGAGCATCCTCGAAAGAAACCGAGGCAGAGGGAGCATGAAAGGAGCACTTCTTCGATATATCAAATAGCTTTCATCAGCTTGCCTAATCATCGTGATTTCCTCGGTTAACGCCACACAAATGACGAGGAGCATGGAGATCAACCAAGGTAAGCTTGGCTCTGGCTGGTATCCTCCGAACGGGACTGGTGCAAGAGTTGCAAGTAACATGACTCCATAACTCCATAGAATGAAGCCTAAGTACTGCGGGTGTCTCGAATACTTGTAGATCCAAAAATCAAAGACCTTTTTATTTTCAGATTTACCGTAAAACCAAGTAACCGTGCCTACGCAGAATAGCAAAAGACCTGTGCCTATAATTAGGCTTGCGAGAAGATTCCCAGCTAGCCAAAGCTGCATTCCTCCCACGTCTAGAAGTCTCAAGGGGTACATTACAATCCAGTATGGGAGGTAAGAGATGTCGCCTAACCTCAAGAGAGTCGGAGACGAATCCCAAAATGGTAGCCACATAACTCTCAGAATTCCTATACCGGTAAGGAAGAACATTGAGGCTGCAAAGTACCCGAAAGCAGGGAGAAAAAATGTGAAGGAGCCTAAGGAGGACAAGTGTCCCCGTTCAGTTATGAAGCCCACGATTACTAAGGCGATAACCACCACTAGGCAGACATAGCCTATTGGCCTCGCATAGTTCATCAAAGCCTCTATACTTTCGGGTTCCCAATATATGTCTGGAAAATAGCCTCTCAAAACGCTGTTGAGTATTCCAGGAAGCTCTAAAGTTGCAAACGTCAACGCCACGGTGAAAACAATTGCCAAAAGAGTCAAAGACGGAAGTTTTAGCTCTTTCAGACGCATACAATCACCTTCATTTAGGTATTTCAATTCTACAATCTAATCAGTAGGGCGTAAGCTAATAATCCTATATTTTAGAACACCTTGTTCTAATTTCTAGACAACGCGTGCTAGCTTTTAATGTATCGTTGATCGAAAACAGCGTCATTCTTGGTCGAATTTCCTACATAAACAGCATATTCTGATTCCATTTTTTCTAGTTCTGCTATTCGATTCTGCTCAGCTTTCTTTTTCCAAGGTAGAGGAACATAATTCCCAACAGCCAGATCACTGCATTCTGCAATAACAAGGTGTTAAAGATGCCCAAGTCCAGAACAACCATGGAACCAATGAATACTCCGATCGAGGCAAACATAGCTACATTTCCATTTATCATCACCCATTCCTTTGCTTTCTAAGCTCTTTACATTCAGAATCCTTCATACAGTCACAAAAAGGAAAGTTGAGAGTCAGCTTGTCCCACTCACCCACCCTTCTCAAACAGCAAGTAATGAGAGGGATTACCTGACGTTCCTATCGCTTGATAAGTATGGAGCTCCCAGCCCTTCTTTTGCCATTTACTGATTGTTTTACTGATATCTTCGTGCTTCTTCACTCTCACGCATTCCCACTCTTTCAACTTAACTCACCCTTTCAACAATCAAAAGAAAGTCCACTTCGGCGCCCATTCCCCCTGGAGTAAACTTGGGAGTAACGTTTGGAATAATCGCTACGACTTCGCCCTCCAAGCTATTCAGGAATTGCTCTAACTTGCTCTGATCTGTTGTCATTTTAACGTCGAATCGGTGAACTCTATATCTCGATTTCATTCTTTCACCTTCTATAGCACTTTAGAATAAGGAGTTTTCTAATAAAGTGTCCACATTAGCCTTCCCAACCCTCGACGGAAAATTCGACTATCTGGGGGTTCACCTCCACAGATGAACGAGCCCATAAATGGTGCAGTGACCTATTCCAGCACTACTGGGAAAGAGCTGAAACAAAAAAAGAATTCGTTCTCATCCCAGAGAGGAAACCAGTCAATAAACTTTCGCAGGAAGGTCAGCTAAAAGTATAAGATAGTTCTTGAACCTTGAATATACACAAGGAATAACCGAGACAAACAGAAGTTCTACGGTGATAGGCAACTTGAAAATGGGCTTCATCGTAAACCCCATCGCAGGCATGGGCGGCAAAGTAGGATTAAAAGGAACAGACGGCGTCTCGAAAAAAGCTGTCACAATGGGCGCAGAACCAATAGCACCCGCAAGAGCAGTCGAATTCCTAAAAAAATTAGAAGAACTCCATGTTAAACCACCAATTGAAGTTTTGACATGCCCCAGCATAATGGGCGAAGCCGAGGTAAAATCCACTGGGCTTTCAGCCGAAGTTCTTGAGATGCACCCGAAATCCGAGACCACAGCGAAGGACACAAAATCAGCCGTCAAACTGATGCTCGCGTCAAAAGTTGACCTAATAGTCTTCGTTGGAGGAGACGGAACAGCAAGAGATATCTTAGATGCGATGAAAGGCTTAAGCGAAACGCCCGTGCTTGGAATTCCGTCAGGCGTCAAGATGTACAGCGGCATATTCGCCGTGAACCCTTTGGACGCAGCAGAAATTGTTGAAGCCTTCGCCAAAGAAACAACCGAGATGATAGACTTTGAAATAATCGACGTAGACGAAACCGCTATCCGAAGCGACCGCTTTTCAATGAGGCTATATGGACTTCTGAAAGGACCCTTTGTACCCATGCGCATACAAGGAAGCAAACAAATCAGCCCAGAGACAACCGACGAATACGAAAACCAAACGGCAGTAGCAAGGTTCATAATCGAAGAGATGAATCCAAAGGGAACCTACATCCTCGGCCCAGGCACAACAATCAAACGCCTCGCAGACTTACTCGGCATAGAAAAAACCCTACTCGGCATAGACATCTACAAGAACGGAACCGTCATAAAAGACGTAAACGAAAAGAAAATACTACAGAAAATCAAAGACTGGCAAAACACATGGATAGTACTCTCACCCATAGGCCGTCAAGGCATGCTACTGGGGCGTGGGAACCAGCAGATAAGCCCTGAAATCATCAAACGAGTCGGAAAAGAAAAAATCATCGTCGGAGCAACCAAAAGCAAAATCCGCGGCATCGAAGGAGGCATATTACGGGTCGACACCGGCGATATGAAAGTTGACGCTTCGCTCAGAGGCTACATAAAGGTCGCAACGGACTACAGAGAATGGAGACTAATGCGAGTACAATAGTTTATGAGAGGTTAAACGAAGCAGAAGTATTTTGAACCATACATGCCTGCAAGTGTAGAATAGAGTTAATCTACTATGTTTCTATATGCTCTGCTAAGTATTTTAGACCGAAGGGTTTTGCTACGAATCCCTTAAGGCTGATCAGTATGTTCTCGCTGCCTTCTATGAGCTCTCCAAGTTCTGTACTGAGATCATTTATGAATGTGTCATACTCTTCGTAGCTTCTGTGGAAAGAGATCATTACAGCATCCTTTCCCATACCTTGACATTTTGAGGCAAATATGATGTTAGGGTGTTTGTTCAACCATTTTGTTCCCTTCTCAATCAGTTCTTTTGATCTTGGCACCTTGTAAACGCCCGTGGTAATGGCCATGATTTCAAATCCCATCTTAGCGAAGTCGGGGATGATCGTGAAGTCTCGTATCGTTCCGTTCTTCACAAGCTTACTTCTCGTTCTGGTTACAGTTGGCTGTGACACTCCAACAAGGTCTGCTAGTTTCCTATCACTCTTCTTGGAATCCTTTAGCAATTCCACAAGAACCTTTTTCATTATCTTTTTCATCAGCATCACCGCTCAACTGCATGCATTTGTATCACTTGCAAATTAATCTTTCTGCGTGCATGTATGCTGCACTTTAGTCACTCCAACAGAAAAAAGGGAAAGTGCGGGGGATATCACCAGAACAGCGCGGGTTCAAATCCCCCCTCGCAATCTTAAAAGCTCTCAGACTTGAAGAAAACACGGCAAACGAGGTAAATTATGAAAAAGACGTATTTACGAGATGTTAGCCGTATGTCCTTGCTCTCAAAGGATATTTCCTTCTGAAAAGCTTATCCGCTTCTACGGCAAGCTTCGCTTCCAGCTCCTTCTGCCTCTTAGAAATAGCGCTAAGATTTGGATGGGCAACAAGCGGCCCAGTTACCACAGCCTCAGGTCTTTTTTTATCTATCTCCCAAGTCGGCACAGGCTTCATCTCTAACAATTCCTTAATCCGCTTGTCTGTAGGCCTGCCTTTCCGATGGATGGTAGAGAGTAAATCCCTTGTTTCCTCACGCGACAACGGCCTGAACCCGTATGGTGGAAGGTTCTTCACCATTTTCTGCAGCCCTTTAGACCTTCCAAATTTCACTCCTACGCCAGTATACTCCTGGGGGCTGAGAGGAACCAGCTTAAGTCTGTAACCCGAGTTTGGGCCTATAACAAGTACATTTCCTTTGTTGTCAACTAAGACGCTCCAACCCTCCGGATGCCTGTTATACTGATCCAAGATTCTTCTTGTTATCTGCTCAACGGGCTCAAAAAGCACTCCGACATACCTCTAACCATCCTTACCGAATCCTCTCCTAAAAATCCATCGCACAAACCGTTCGGACCGTGCACTTACACATTCATTGACGCTTTTTCAGATACCATGCCACAACGGATCCTAACGCTCCAACAGCCACATCTACCGCGCCGTCAACATTGCTCAAGGTTATTGGGAAGCTAAAGAACGGATCAGCCGTAAACCCAAACAAAGGGAAAACAAAACGCTCACTGAACTCCCACAACACACCCCCAATCAAGAAGAACCCAAACAATCTGACCAGCAAATCCGCTCGCCGAGAATCTTTCCACCCCACCTTCCTAGATACCATCTTATTCAAACCCATCGAGTCAGCGGTCTTGCTTACACATTCAGACAACACAAAGCCAAACAGAAAATGCTCCAAAATGTCAAGCTCCGACACAATCGAGCGCAAAACAAGAAAATCCAAAAAAACAAGCGCCAAAAGCAAAAAACCTAACGAAATCAATCTTCTATCCAACAAAATCGCATTGACTAGAGCCCATATTTCCTTCTTCAATCTTCACCTATACAAGTAAAATGACACTACGTATGAAAGCTTTGCGAGTACTTCGCGGATATATGACGCACGAGCGGAATACTTAACTTACCACGAGGAATTCGTAGTCAAGACACCACACGCCCCATTGCAATATCACATGAAAACCCGCGTTCTCCAATAAGGCTGCCGTCGATCGCCATCTTTTCCCATCTTTTTGCATCTTTTCGTATCTTTCTGTATCTTTTCCCATCTATTCCTATCGTGGGATAAACCGTTTTTAAGCTTATTTTCAAAAAACAAATGAAAAACAAGCTTTGTGAAAAACTAAAAAAATATAGGGGGGGTCTATAAGAGAGAGACACACACAAAATAACGTACTAAAACGGTAAACCCTCAAAAAAACACCCAACAAATTAACATTATACCCCGGTTTCAATAGAAACCTATAAGAAGCCCCAATTTGAGGTATAGTTATTAACCCGAAGAAAAACAATACATCAACATAGAGGAAGAAACATGCCAGAAAAAGAGCAGAAAAAACCGGAAAAAGAGACAAAACCCGCAGAACCTGAAAAAAAGAAAGCACCAGTAGGTAGAGCTGAGAACGTCGTCTTCATCGGAAGAAAACCCCCAATGAGTTACGTACTAGCAATCATGACAAGCTTCAGCAACTCCAACATCAAAGAAGTTACATTGAAGGCAAGGGGGCGATCAATAACAACCGCAGTCGACACAGCCGAGATAGCCAGACGCAGATTCGTAAAAGACTCTAAAGTCAGCAAAATCACCATAGGAACCGAAGAAATAGCACGAGAAGAAGGCGGAACAAGAAACGTTTCAACAATCGAAATAGTAATAGCCAAAGCCTAATCCAAACGACTTCTTCAAACGAATTCAGGTTCCCAACGAACAATTGGCTCATAATCCGATACGTCAGATCAGGTTCGCCAAGACAAACACGCACAGATACCTATAAAAATCCCTTTTTCTAAACACATAATCTCTTACGGTGAGAAACAATGAGCGATTATCCAAAAATTATTGTCCGTCCACCAGGTCCAAACGCAAGAAAGCTTGTGAAAAAAGACGAAACACTAATTTCACCCTCCTACGGCCGTTTCTACCCACTCGTCATCGAATCCGGAAAAGGCTGCATACTAAAGGACGTAGATGGAAACGAATACATAGACTTCAACTCCGGGCTAGTATGCCTAAACGTCGGGCACAACCACACTAAGGTCACTAACGCAATAAAGAAACAATGCGACCGATTCTTGCACTACTCAAACACAGACTTCTTCTACAAAGAAGTTGTAAACCTAGCTGAAAAACTATCTGAAATCACCCCAGGACAATTTGAAAAAAAAGTATACTTCGGAAACAGCGGAACAGAAGCAGTAGAAGCAGCAATCAAACTATCAAAATGGCACACACGCAAACATCGATTCCTCGCCTTCATTGGAGCCTTTCATGGACGAACATTAGGGGCACTATCTTTCACAGCAAGCAAACCCGTCCAAAGAAGAAACTTCTTTCCCCTACTTCCCGGAGTAACCCACATACCTTATCCCTACTGTTACCGATGCCCCTTCAAACTATCCTACCCAAACTGTAACTACTGGTGTGTAGATTTCATCGACGAATACGTCCTCCAAAAATACGTGCCCCCCGAAGAAGTCGCCGCCATCATCTTTGAACCCATCCAAGGCGAAGGCGGATACGTGACCCCACCTCCCGAATACTTCCAACGCCTCAAAAAAATAGCGGACAAATACGACTTCATAATGATCGATGACGAAGTTCAAGCAGGAATAGGTCGAACTGGACGATGGTTCGCCATAGAACACTGGAAAATTAAACCAGACGTAATTTGTTCAGCCAAAGCCCTCGCATCAGGACTGCCATTAGGGGCAACAGTAGCTCGAGCTCAATTCATGGATTGGGAAGCAGGTTCCCACGCCAGCACTTTTGGCGGAAACCCCTTAGCCTGTGTCGCGTCCCTTGCAGTTATCGACGTGATCAAAGAGGAGAAGCTTCTTGAAAACGCTACAAAACAAGGTAATTACATCATGAAGCGGTTGAATGACTTGAAGGAAGAGTGTGACATTGTTGGAGACATCCGAGGGAAAGGATTGATGATCGGCGCCGAGATTGTTGAAGACAAAAAGACCAAAAAGCCTGCAGGAGACAAAACAAAAGAAATCATGATGCGATGCTGGAAACGCGGAATCGCCATGATAACATGTGGGGCATCAACGATCAGAATAGCGCCTCCACTCATCATAACAAGAGAACTCGTTGACGCAGGCATGGAAATCATTGAAGACGTTACCAAAGAAGTTGAAAAAGAATAGAGGACTATTTTTCACCAAGAATTATTTCTTGATAGGCTAGAATGTCCAAGAATCCGTGGCCACTGATGTTCATGCAGATGACTTTCTCCTCGCCAGTTTTTTCATTTCTCAAAGCTTCATCAATAGTTGCTCTAACAGCGTAACTGGATTCAGGGGCTATAAGCCATCCCTCGCTTTGTAGGAAGATTTTTGCCGCCTCAAACGTTGCTTTTTCATCTCTTGGGTAAGCTGTTGCCTTTACAATTCCATGGTGTCGAAGTAGACTTATGATGGGGGCGGCACCATGGTATCGTAACCCGTCTGCTTTGATAGGAGACATCTCTGTCTTATGCCCAAGCGTATACATTTTTAGGAGTGGAGTATGTTCGGCTACATCTGCGAAGTCATACTTGTATTCCCCCCGAACGAGGTTTGGAGCTGCTACTGATTGCGACGCAAGAAAGTCACATTCACGCTTTTTCCTCAAGACCTCTCCAGCAAACGGTAGAGCAATGCCTCCAAAGTTGGAGCCACCACCAAGACAACCAACGATCAAGTCCGGTTCGTCATCAATCATTTCAAACTGCTTTATGGTTTCAAGGCCGATGACGCTTTGATGCATAAGCACGTGATTGAGGACAGAACCCAGGCAGTAAACAGTTTCCTCATGTTTCTCAGTATATTCAAGTCCTTCGGAGACCGCAATACCCAAGGAGCCTTGATGATTCGGAGTCCTTGCAAGGATTTCTCTTCCAATACTGGTTTGTTTGCTTGGTGACGCGTACACGGTAGATCCATAAAGTTTCATGAGAGTTCTACGATCGGTTTTCCAGTCATACACCGACCTGACCCAGAAGACTACACAGTTCATACCCAATAATCTGGCGGCATATGACAAAGCGGTTCCCCATTGACCTGCTCCAGTTTCAGTAGCAAGCGTTTCTTTCCCCTCTTTTGCTGCAAAATATGCTTGAACGATGGCAGTATTGGTCTTGTGGGATCCTGTTGGAGACAAGTCTTCTCTCTTGTAGTATAATTTCGTCTTTTTTAATCCAAGATACTTTTCAAGTCTTCTAGCTCGGTGCAGCGGTCTCGGTCTGCCCATTTGAACGTAGAGCTCTCTTACCTCTTCTGGTATTGGAATCCATCGTTGACTTGAAGACTCTTGTTTCAGGCATTCTTTTATCATGGTTCTTGATAGAAATTCGAGGCGAGACGGGCCTTCTTCCGGTTCCTTTGGAGGCGGAAGAGGTTCGGGCAAGTCCGATATGATGTTGTACCATTTTGTGGGCAACTCATCCACGGGAAGTAAAACCTGATTCTTGTTCATGTTTTCACCAAGTATGAAGAGCATATTATAAACAGAGTGTAGAGATAAAGCTTTCACTCTTTTATGTAGACGGTTTTTCTGGTTTAGATAGAATCTCTATTGAAGTCAACATGCGTGAAGTGAGTTCCACCTGATCGGAAAAGCCCTTTCTTGCATACGCGTTTTTTATTTTGATCCAAGTTCCCGGTGTTAAATTCTTTACAATATTCACAAGTGTTCTCCACGCGGAAACCCAAATTTTTCCCGTGTCATCTTCCAGCTCAAAAGAGGAAACTGCAACCGTCTCACCTCTGGATGTGACAACATCCCTTGTTATTGGTGTAGTTGCCACAGTTCCTTCAACAGTGATGGGTCCATTCGCCTTCTTTACCTCAGCAATCTTTTTTGTTTCTTCGTGGAAATCATTGATCGATGCATATTTATTCTCTAAGGCGTCAGAAGGAAGAGTTTGAATACTTCCCCGCAAGCCAACGTGTAACTCAAGCTTTCCACTTCGCCCCTCTCGCACATACCCATGTGAAACCCTTACTATCTGCTCCTGTTCAAAGCTTCCAGCCTCTACGAGGCTCGTTTTTTCATCCCAAAGAACAACCTTCAATGTTCCAGTTTTATCCGCGATGAGTAAATGCGCAACTCTGCCTTCTGTCCAATCTGAACGCGTGAAAGTCTTGGGAGGGTAAATAGCCATCACATGTCCGGTTACTGTTACGTCTCTTAACCCTGATACAAGGTCTCGGACTAAAACTTCGGATTGAAAAGGCTCGTGTCGAATTTCCAACCCCAACTCTGAAGCGACGAGTCGCGCTGCAACTTCATTCGTGAAAAATCCCCTTGCTTCCCTTTTTTTCTTTTCGATCATCTTTAAGACTTTTTCGCGCGTAAGGGCTGGTCTGGACGATAAAATTTGTACGATGACTTCATTGAAACTCATGTCGCTCACTAAAAATCGTGGCGTGTCGATTTAAATATATGTTTGTTGAACATCTAGAAATTTTAGGAAAAGATTTTGATCTAAAAACCTATGGTATGTCAAAAGCACAGCAAGCGTTGCATGCATGCCCAGTGGTTCGGGGGCCTTTATGTGGATACCACCACTTCCACGATAGGATTCGGTGTTGGGTCATATGCTTTTTGGATGATAATACTCGGTGTTGCTGTAACAGCTCTGGGCGTTGTTTTATTTGTTGTATTGCGGAACCGAACGTGAAAAAAGGCTATGTGGTTTTTTCTTCTCTGCCGTAAACCATGTATAAAAAGGCTAAAAATAACACGAGAAAGGCTACTACCATCATGATGTTGATGATAATCGTGAAGTACGCTGCTATGTCCATGACGGGTCCCTATCCCCTTATTTTTACAAGACACCTATTTAAGGTGTAACCTTTTTCCACTCCTCTATCAAAGAGTCATACAGTTGGTCATTTTCCTCCACCAAATCATAAATTTCTAGGGCTTCCGCCAGCTTTTGTGCAATAAGATGATAACACAAATGAATTTTCCTATTCATCGCACGGAAGTAAAAATCGTCGCAGGAACAAAAATCAGCGGCCGGCATGACAAGGTATTCTCGCTCTTTACCGACCACAATCCAAACGACCCTACCACTCGGCTCAAAAACGTATTTTTTTATTCTTCTTTCGTTTAAGGCTTCCCAAGCTTTCGTAAATCGCGAGCCAAACACTGTGGAAAGTCGACTGAGATGCGCTTTTATCACTCGGTTTTTCATTTTAGCTTCTTTGCAAACGTGTTTGAGCACTTCGGTCTCCGATGCTTTTTTCATAGGTCTCTCTGTTAACTATAATGTGAAAAATATAATAGCATTTATGCATGTGCTATTGCTCTGTCTCTTTGAAGATAATGGAATGTTATGATTTTCTATCTTTACAACCATTTAGAAAATAAAGTTCAGTTTAAGGAGTCTGAAGTGCGATCTTGAGGAGGCGTTGTTGTCGTTGTGTCTTCCCTAGTTTCGCTGAGCCTTTCTTTTTTCCTATTCGATTTTTATCGGTTCTCCTTTTGTCTTCTTTTTCTCTCTAATTTTCGGTAGAGTAACCTCTAAGACTCCATTTTTATAAACCGTCTTAGCCTTGTTAGGAATGACCGCCACTGGCAACTTGATTTCTTTGAAGTATTTACGTTTAGGCGTGTCAACTGAGACAGTTAACGTGTTTTCTATTCCATGCAGTTTGATATCTTTCTTTTCAACCCCAGGCAATTCAGCTACAACTTTGACTTCATCGTTGGTGCTTACCACATCTACGAGTGGTTCACGTTCCTCTTTAACGTCAAAAGTAGGCCTTGTGAGCCCAAAGGCTTCGGGTTTAAGCGAAGGCTTGATGTTGCCAAATTCCCTTATCTTCGGTTTTCCATCTGGACCGACGGTCATACTGTAGCCGTAGACGAAGGGCCCCCACTCACGGATGGTTGAACCGTCTGGAAGCTTATGTTCACGTACCAAATCCTTTGGGACACGGGTGCGGAATTCCTTAAATTCTCTCTCCATTATCTCCTCCATGTCTTTGATCATCTCATCGATGTCTCCGAGAAACCAGCTTCCGAAATAGGGAAAGCGACGCATCCTTCTTCTGAACCATTCTGGAAAATATTCCCAACTCATAATCGTTCACCTTTGCCAAAAAAACACATAATTAGAATTCTATAAAAATCTATCCATTTTTAATACTTGTATGTGGGCCGCTGAATGTTTGATTCGTGAAAGATGTATGTTAAGAATGATAGAGCAACTGGTAAAGCAGTTGGCTAATCCTAGTGAATTTTTCAATAGCGTGCGAATCGAGAATTGGAAACCCGGCTTCGTTTTCTTTCTACATGCATCAAGAGTTATAGCAGAACAGAAAGAGCTAATAAACTTCTGGAAGACACAAAAGAAATACTATGACTAGCCTTTCTGAACGAGGGTTGTAATGGTGCACATTAGAACAGTCGCAGCCATTCTGATGTTGTTCGTCGTAACATTGCTCATTCTAAACAAATTCTTAAGATCAGAATGGATATGGCTCATATCCATTGCTATAATGATAATGGCAGTTCTAATTTATTTCATTCCTCGGCTAAGGAAAATGTAGAGACCCTGTCGTCATTGCTGAGAGACTATTCATGAAAGCAAGCTACTGGTAGCCATAGTCTACAGAAGAAAACCTAAATCCAACTGTTGTTGAATCTTTCAGTGGTGATTACGTGTCTTTGACTTTACGTGATGCTCAGCATCTCTGTTGGAAAAACTTCAAGAGGATTAATGAGAGGCTTGACCCAAAAAGGAGTAAAGGCTGGACGCCTTTTGTCATGGTTACGGATTTACTTGAAGAGGCTGGCGAGGTGGCTGCTGCGGTCAAGGGGTTAGAAGGCTTCAAGCCGCCTGACAAGCCTAAAACAAAAGAGATGTTAGCCACAGAGCTCTCAGACTTGCTTTACATAATCTTCGTTTTGGCTGAGCATTACGGAATAAACCTAGAAGAATCGTTTCTGCAAACAGTAAACGACTACATACTCAGGTTCATAAGCTAAACAAATGGGCACTGCTCCAACATCCCTACAAGATACATACGAGGATTTGTATGGAGACACCACACAGCATTCCATGCCTACGTAGAGGTAGTCACTTGCTGCTGGGACATAGAAAACAGCTGGATCAGAAGTAACAGGTTTTCTGAAGTAGCACACTTAGCGCGCACACTACTTAGTAGTCCTAATTGCGGTTTCATAAGCTTTAACTCCAATTATATTACGAACACTATATGAACAAGTAATAGGTGATTAGTGATGAAAATCCATAAATTGATGGTTAAAGACGTTATTACTCTGCAAACAGATGCATCAGCTTATGACGCTGTAAAGCTTATGAATAAGAATAGAATAGGTTGCTTAGTGGCTTTAGATAACGGCAAGATCGTTGGGATTTTAACTGAAAGAGACCTGCTTGAAAGAGTTTTAGAAAAATGCAAGAATCCAAAAGAAACTAGGGTTTCAGAAATAATGACAAGACAGGTCATAGTTGGAAAGCCAGACATGCAACTTGTCGAAGCTACAAGACTTATGTTTGAAAACAAAGTGAAGAAACTACCTATAGTAGAGGGAAACCGATTAGCAGGTCTAGTAACCTTGACCGACATAGCTCGCGCTACAAGTGTTGACAAAAAAACCTTAGAACTAATTGAAGCACTGTCAAACATGCATATGATCTAGTAAGTCTATGCTGTTTGCGCGCGCAATTGTATGAAAGAGAGTTTTCGGTAAATCTTCTTGTTTAGGGCATTGTCACAATTTTCTGTGACGTTTTTCCCAGAAGTTCCTTATTTGTTCAGCGCAGTCGATTGAACCTCTCACGATTTTCATCTCCTTCTGGAAGTAGCTTGGGAGTTGCTGTTTGATGCTTGGGCGAGTGACACGCTCATCCAAGATGGCTATACATCCTTTATCACTGGATGATCGGTGAACTCGCCCACAAGTCTGAATCAGTCGAAGTATTGCAGGGGTTAGGTAAGCGTAGGTTCTGCCTTCTCTTGGAAACTGGCGACTGAAGTAACCTATCAAGGCCTTTTGATAAACAGTCCAAGTTGCATAAGGTAGGCCCACAGCTACTACGCATGTTAAGAGGTTGCCTGGATAATCTATTCCCTCACTGAACTTTCCACCCATAACCCCAAACAATACGTTGTCCGCTGACCTAGTTAACTGCTCCATCACCTCGCCTCTCTTAGTCCTGCGTTGTTCCACGATTTCTTTCCTGTCAGTTTTGACCAGTGGTAAAATGGTGTGCATCAGTGCGTAACTGGTGAAGAATACAGCCATATTGCCTCCATTCGCCTTGGATATGGCTTCAATATAGTCTTTCCACTTCTCAAGCATTTTGCTAGTCCTCTTTTCAAACCTTGATGACACGTCCTTCGCGGCTAAAATCAGCCTATTCTCAGGCGGGAATGGAGAATCAAACTCTTTGAGATAGACGCCACCGTGGTTATGGAGCATCAAGTCTCTATAGACTTTTGGAGGAGAAAGAAAACCACTCATTAGGATGCTTCCCCGCGCCTGTTGCAAAACAGGATCTGTTATCTCTCTTCCATCGAAGCTCCTGACCTCTAAAACGATTCTGCCCCTCCAATCCCTCCGAATCAAATGAATGTACGCCGATCCAACTTTTTCGAAGAAGTTCTCCATGAACTCGCCCACCCGGTGGTTGTAGCTGAAAATCCTCTCGTAGCCCTGTTCGCGTCGCGTCTCCCTCACATAATCTCCATATTCATGAAGTGTTTTTGCGGCTTCAGAACCGGATGCTCCACTTCGGTTAAGAAACACGTCACCAACTTCCTGGGGGTTAAGCCGCCTAAGCTTTTCTTTTATCAAGACCTCTCGGGCGCGTTCAAAAACCCCATCGTTTAACACGCTTAAATACTCTTGAACTAATGGGACAGCTTCATGCTCGAACGTTTCGGTTTCTCTGAGAGCCCCCTCCAACGTGTTTTGTGTCAAGCGGTCAGAAAGCAACCCCCTAGAAAACGCTGGAACATTGTGCGCCTCGTCCACAATAAGATAGACGTTAGACAAACTCACTCCGAAACTCTTTAGCAGCGCCTCCCTAACCGATGGATTAAAGGTGTAGTGGTAAGTTCCAAGGAAGATGTCCACTCGGTTGAGAACACGCTTTAACGCCTCATAAGCGCAGAACCCGTGCCGAGCCATTCGCCTAACTGCCTCTCTCGGAGCAAGAATTTTCCGGGCACAATCCAAGGCCAGTTCTTCAACTTCCTTCTTTCTTCTGTTTATGTTCCAATAAAATTTGCAATAAGGCTTAATAGAGGACTCACAGTTATCCTTCAGCCTCCGACACTCCTCAAGAAAGTCAAAATAGGAGAGTTCGCCTTTTATGCGCAACGGGCACATGTCCTGTTTGCTGAAAAAGGATACAGCCGAGGGGTTACTTCCAAGCGCCCTTAACTCTTTGAGATAAATGTGTAATTGGTTTCTGGTTCTGAAACAGATCAAGAGTTTGTTCTCTCCCAGCTGGGGCAAGACAGCCAGCAGGGAGGCCAGAGACTTTCCTATGCCGCAGGGAGCACTTACGAGAAGGATATCATTAGTTTTGATGGCTTTGGACGCTGATGAAATAAATTCCATCTGTCCTTTCCGCGGTTCATAGCCTTCAGGAAGCCAGTCCACCTTCGAGACTTTGCCTCGCGCCTTTTTTTCCAGTGCCTCGCGCATTCCATTAGGAAGCTTAGAAAACTTCCTATTAGACATTAGGTATGTTCCACAACTGCGGCAAAACCGGCTTTGCTCATACTCTTGATAGGAATATCTCCTTCCACACTTTCGGCAAATATAGGCTTGAGGCAACTTCCTCACACATCATCACTCTACTACATGCAACATATGCTCTGGCTTAATGTGTGCGTGCATTCGCTAAATTCGATTTACTATAAATATTAACTAATCGTCGTTTTTTGCTGTGGCTGAGCGTTTTGATCTCTCGTTCTCTCTTCATAGCCTCGCTACGACTGTCGAACTCCTCCACGTACACTATCTTCTCAAACTGATGTACCCTCGTATACTTGGCGCCTTGACCCTTTCTATGCCGTTCAACTCGCCGTTCCACGTCCTTGGCGTATCCAGTGTAATAACTGCCATCTTTGCAAAGAAGGATGTAGACATAGTAAGGCATCCATCATCAACTCACAGCCAATAAACAAACCTAACAGTCTCTTTTAAAGAGAGTCGTATACTGCACAAGATTGGAATGCATGAATGCACTAAGGGAATTTCTACAGCGGAAAATAATAGACCTTAAATGTTCACATCGGGGGATGTCTTCACACTTATGTCCATAGAACCTCACACCCTGCAAGACAAGTTCGGAATGTTAAATCTATCCCCCTACCCCCCCTCTATAGGGGGGTCTATAAAAGAGAGAATGAGTGACTGCGAAAAAAATTATAGGGGGGGCTATAGGGGGTCTATAAAAAGAGAGATACACACAAATAACGTGACAAAACGGATAACCTCAAAACTCAACACTAACGAAACAGACACACTTTCCTTCATCTTTCGCTTCAAAAAATCTTGCCGTAACCTTAACCTATCACCAAAACTGAGGTCTCTGAGACAAAAATCTAGGAAGCGTTAGAGACCTGAAAGGTTTACCCTCCAATTTCTCCTTCACTTCATCCATCAACTCACGAAGTGACATCTTTCTAATCTTCCTAGTCTCTCTATCTCTAACTGCAAGCATGCCAGAATCAACTTCCTTTTGGCCAATCACAACTATATAGTTGATCCACGCCATCTCCGCTTCTCTAACCTTCTTTTGCATAGTAATTGACCTATCATCCACATCAACTCTTATTTGATACCCCTCAATCTCATCTGCTATTTTTTCAGCATCTTTGGCAAAACTATCTGAAACAGGTATCACCCTTACTTGAATAGGGGAAAGCCACAAAGGCAGACGAGGGATCTTTTGTTTCAACGCCGTGTCAAAGACGGTGAAAATATACCGTTCAATTCCCCCTAAAACAGCAATGTGTAAGATTGGTGGGTAAACCTTCTCCCTGTTTCTGTCCACGAATTTTATACCAAATCTTCGTGCATTGCCAATGTCAATTTGGAAAGTAGCGATTTCTCGCGGTCTCTTCAACTCATCAATAATGTTATACTCGACGTTTATGACCCAGTAATATTTCTTTTCAGGAACAAAACGCAGCAGAACCGGTTTCTTCTCAATTTCAACCAACTGTCCTAGAAACTCTCGATTCTTCTCAAAGAAACTCTTCGTTAAGTTATACACCGAAACATAATCGTTTCCAAGTTCCCTTATCTTCTCGTAAATTTTCTTATGGACCCTTATTGAAACCTGCTTCGCATGTTCCAAACCTTTGCAGAAAATATGATAATCCGGCATGTAAAATCTTCTAAGCCTAAACCCTAGCAAACATTCACCCGACTGCTCCAACCTGTAACTATCAGCAATTTCAAACATTCCAAGCGGTATTTGCCTATAGCTAATTGTCCAATCTTTTATCATCGAAAATTGCTGAAAGCAAGCTGCATATTTTAGAACATACTCTTCATTGCCAACCCGAACAGTATACAGTCTTTCACCAAACAAATCAGCATGTTCCTTAATCGCGGGAATATTCAGATTAAACAAATTCGTCCCTTTAATAGAAAAACTTGGTATTCCCAATTCAGTCACGCTTTGCCAAGCATAATCTCCAGCCAAATCAACCATCAACGCAGCTTTCGGACCATATCGCATATGACCAGAATCAGAACTCGACTCCCACTCAAACCCAAACTTCTTCAATACACTGATAAACCTAGGCTCTCCGCCAACAGCCTCTTTCTTAAAAGCCTCCTTTTCTACTAATGCCTTAAAATCTTCTTCACCCTTTCCGAATTTGTAATCTTCAGCGAGCACAGCTCTGCCATCTAGCGCTAATATTAAATACTCTGGCTTAGGGATTTTCCATTTCTTTTTCTTCTCTTCTTTTAATTCACCTGGCAGAATTATTTTCGCCTGCTCAGCTAGAGGATGCCCCTTTATTGAAATTGAAAACTGTTTGCACCAACCAAATGGAGCTCTATAGGTTTTGATGCCTACTTCCTTCGCATGTTTATCCATCGCTTTGACTATTCTTAAGGCAGTGATGGGGTTCGCCAAAGTGTTGCTCAGATGAGCGTAAGGGTATATCAGAATCCGGTTGACCTTCAATTTCTCAAGAGATGACTTAATTTCTTCTATTGCTTTTTTGGCAACAGTCTCGTCGTCTCCTTGCTCAACACAAGTGAATAAGACAATAAGCTCTTCGAGTCGATGCTTCTTTTTCTCGCATTCTTCAGCGATCGCCGCCTCTTTCTTTACAGGCTTATATTCTATGAAGTTTGAGTGCAGTTGAAGTATCCTCAATTATCATCTATCCCCTCGTTGATTCCTCCAGTGAAACTCCTCTTAATAAAGACAGTCATCTTATTGAAAATTTATCTATTTGGAATTGATCCAATGTACGTTAAGGACCTTACCCCTTGTACCTCCATTTCTCCGCCATTTTTTCTCTCTTGGTTTTCCGTTTATATTCCTTGTAGTGTACTTTGCACAGATACGCCCGTCTTCCTCTACCAACTTTTAATCCAGCGGCGCTCACCTTCTCAGTCGACAGAGAGCGAATCGCCTGTTTGTCACATCCAACTACGCTGCAATTTACCCCTTTAGCAACTCGACCCAACAGTGGTACCTCAATTCTATTCTAAACGCTCAAGTCCCTTTTCATAGATTCCCGCGGCTCTCTTATAGATTTCTTTCGTTTCCCCAAACACAGCTGGTCCCACGCTTTCAACGACAAAAGATGCGACAGCTGAGCCAACGCATGAGCACCACACAGGGTCTTTCTCTTGAATAAATTCAGCTAAGAAAGCTCCAATGTATGCGTCACCCGCTCCTGTAAAATCACGGATAACTCTTGGCTTGCATGCTAGAACCTCGTAGAACGTTCCTTCAAAAAGTAACGTTGAACCCTCCGTACCCTTGGTCACCAAAACTATTCTCGCGCCGTAGTTTTGAATTTTTTTCATAGCCAGCTTCAAATCAGCCAATCCTGTCACCATCTTGATCTCGTTTAAGGATGATTTATACACGTCGATTAACTCAAGAACATGTGTATCCGTCCATCTCTTCAAGTGCACGTTTCCTTTTTGATCAAACTCTCGCACAAATCCCTGTGGATCCAGAGATAATGCGTCCGTCATTGTTCGTAGTTTGTCAATAACGTCATATGATAGTTCGTTTGTGATTGGTGCTACGTGAATGATTCTGGCTCGTAAAGAATTCGATACGTCCTTCAGAGAAATAGGTGGAGCTTGACTCTGTAACTGGAGCTGGCGCTCATCGCCCTTGTATTTCAACATAAACCTTGTCGTGAAAGCGTCCTTAATCAGTGTTAACCCAGACAAATCCACACTGTTAGCGTTCAGCCACGTGAAGTATTCTTTAGGAAAATCTTCTCCGACCTTGGATATGACCGAGACTCGTGCACCCAGTTTCTTTGCCGCCAACGAAACATAAGTTGGAGGTCCGCCAAAAGCATGTTTAGAAGTAACTAATCTTGGTGAAGATATCAGATCGATTGCGAAGTGACCAACTGTAACCAGATCGAACATGGCTTTTTTCCTTTATTAGTAAGGAACTTAGGATATATGAATCGCGTGTAAAACTATAAATCACACAGTCAAAGATAATGGTTGAGGGTACAATATGCCTGTGAAGCGCAAGAGTAGAGGGCGATCCAAGGGTAGCAAGGGAAAAAGTGGCTTTGTTCAATGTAGCGGGTGTGGACAACTTGTGCCTCGTGACAAGGCTAAGAAACAGTCTCGCCGAATATCATTGGTTGACTCCGCACTATTTAGAGAGCTTCGACAGAAAGGCACGTACGTAGCTAGCCGGACCGCGACAAAATTTTACTGCGTTTCATGCGCAGTTCATCGTGGCGTAGTGAAGGTGCGTGCTCGAGGTGAACGAAAAAAACCTTTTAGAAAAAAACGGTTTAGAAGCTAACCCCCATAACAACTATTTCTCTTTCTGTTGAGAAGCCTTGTAAAAATGAATTACACGCTGAAGTACGGTCAAGTTTGCAAGAACCGCTAGAACAATTACACCCCAACTTAAAGCTTCTAGCCAAACAATGCTGAGAAAACTCGCTATTACAAGTATGAGTAAGCGTTCTGCACGTTCGGCGACGCCTACAGCTTCCATTTCGACCCCTTTTGCTTCTGCCCTCGCTCGAACGTAACTCACCAGCAATGAACCCGTTAGCGCAGTAAGCCCCCAAAAAGGATGACACAACCCACCAAGAATAATGCCACATAAAACAAAAGCGTCAGCATATCTGTCAAGCAGAGAATCAAGGAAGCCGCCGAAGGTCGTGGTTTCTCCATAAATTCTTGCAAGAGCACCATCTAGCGCGTCACAGAAGCCTGAAATCAACAGAAGAATAGGAGCTACTATCGGAAGGATTTGATGTAACTGCCAGTTCCAGTATGCAAGCGTTGAAGATATTGCGAAGAGTATTCCAACTGCGCTCACATGATTTGGGGTTAAGCCTAGGCTGTGAGCAATTTTTGCTTCTGAGGCTATCCAGAACTGAAATCGTTGCTTGAGTTTTGTCAGCAATTCATTTCCTCATATCATAAGGGTTTATGGTCATAATATTTATTTAAAAGGCTCTAAGCAAGCGTAGACGCTTAAACTGCATGCATGCATGGAAGAAGACTGAAAAATCTCTATAACTTCCTAGCACTTCAAAGTAAACTTTATATAACTTCTCCACACCATCGTTGAATAAGTGATCATAATGGGTGACTATGTTCCACGAAGCTGATTTCTTTAGCACCCATTTTATATTGCTATTTGATTTTTCCAATAACGTGTACTTGAGGAGAAGTTAAGATGTCAGAGTCTGGAATTACCGTTAAAAAATCTGAACGATTTTCTGAGTGGTATACCCAAGCTGTGCTAAGGTCAGAATTGGCTGATTACGCTCCCATCAAAGGTTGCATCATCTTTAGAGAAGATTCATATGCCATGTGGGAAAAAATTCAAGATTATTTCAACAAAAAAATAGGAGAAACAGGGCATAGAAACGTGTATTTTCCACTTTTTGTACCTGAAAGTCTGTTGAAAAAGGAAGCCGAACATTTTGAGGGATTTGTCCCAGAGTGCGCATGGGTCACAGTTGGCGGAGATACTGAATTAGAAGAAAGACTTGCCATAAGACCCACGTCAGAAACAATAGTGTACATAATGTATAGGAAATGGATAAAAAGCTGGAGAGATCTCCCCCTCAAATTGAATCAATGGTGCAACATCGTAAGATGGGAAACCAAAGCGACAAAGCCATTCTTAAGAACAAGAGAGTTTCTTTGGCAAGAAGGGCACACGGCACACGCGACAAAAGAAGAAGCAGACAAAGAAGTCATGGATATTCTAGAAATCTATAAGAACTTGGCAGAAAATCAGCTAGCTATTCCAACGTTGATTGGGAAAAAAACCGAGAGTGAAAAGTTCGCAGGGGCTCTTTATACAACAACCTTTGAGGCTATAATGCCCGATGGAAAAGCCCTCCAAATGGGAACGTCGCACAACCTTGGACAGAACTTCTCTAAAGCATTTGAAATCAAATTCATTGGAGAGGATGAAAAGAACCATTACGTTTGGCAAACATCTTGGGGTATAACTACGCGTCTGATCGGCGCGTTAGTGATGGTTCATGGCGACGACAGAGGATTGGTGCTTCCTCCTGAAATAGCTCCATATCAAGTTGTAATCATTCCGATATTTTACAAAGAAATTGAAAGAAATTTGATCTTAAACAAAGCTAAAGAAGTTTTCAAAAAGTTAAAGGAAAACGGAATATCAACCGTTCTTGATGACAGAGCAGAATACACGCCTGGATGGAAATTTAACCAATGGGAATTAAAAGGCGTGCCGATAAGAATCGAAATCGGGCCAAGAGATATAGAGAAGAAACAAGTAGTCGCTGCTAGAAGAGACACTTTTGAAAGAATCGCTGTGAAAGAAGAAGAGTTAATCAACACTATGAATGGGGTGCTGAAAGAAATTCAAGACAACCTTTTCAATCGGGCGAAGAAATTCCTTGATGAACACATTACCTCGGTAAAGACTTATGATGAATTTAAGAAAGTTCTAAGAAGGAAGGGTGGATTCATCAGAGCTTGCTGGTGTTCAAATCAAACATGCGAAGAAAAGATAAAGGAAGAAACTGGTGCAACCATTAGATTGATTCCATTTGAAAAGGAAGAAATATTCTCAACTTGTGTTTACTGTGGCGGTGAAACAAAAGAAGTGGTCTACTTCGCTAGAGCGTATTAGACTAGAAGCAAATTAAGTCAATATTCGATTTTGAGTAAAGAAAATGTATTAGTTGGGACTAGCTTGACTAAAGATACAATTCGAATGAAAGTTTGGCGCATTATGGAAGAAAAAGGAATTACTAGCTTCCCTCGACCTGCATGCATGATGTGCAAGTTGTCGAAATTTTTCCTCAAAATGAATGGGATGTCCCAGTGGATGTTATAGTCTCTCCAACAAGGGGCATTCGAAAATCTAGAAAAACATAAATCACGTGATTCTGGAGGTTGGTCCTGCGCAACTAGTTGTCAGAAAAGAAATAAATTCTGTGCATACATACCTTTTTATTCTTTCTCTTAGAAAAACCTCGAATGCCTAGATGGGTGACATAACAATGAAATCAAGTAAACTAATCAGCAAAACACTTGCAGGCTTCCTGAAATTCAGAGTAGGCAGACCCCGCCCCCTCTTCGCCACCTATGACGTAACTAGCCGATGTAATATGAAATGTGCATATTGTGGCTGGTGGAAAACGAACACGCCTGAACTGCCGACTAGAGAAGCTTTGATCGTTATAGATGAGGCTTGCCGACTAGGCGTTTCATTCTTTAACTTCTGTGGAGGGGAACCAATGATGCGCAAAGACTTGGTGACACTTGCTAAAAGAGCCGCGTCCTACGGTTGCATCGTGGGAATGAATACTAACGGCACACTCCTAAGAAACAACAGGATCTCTGAGATTGCAGACGCCTTTGACATTGTCGTCGTATCGCTGGATGGTCCCAGAGAGGTTCATGATAAAGGTAGAGGAGTGCAGGGAAGCTTCGACGGCGCTGTGGAGGGTATAAGATTATTGAGGGCTGGCGGAGTGAGAGTTGGAGTGAGCATAGTCATGTCCCCTTGGAACGTCAAAACACTACCCGAGTTTGTTGAATGGCTTCGCAACCGAGTCGCCTTCGTCACAATTCAACCTATACACCCCTATCCACCTCCTCCTCAAAACAGACCTTCTCCTAAAGAAGCCTTGAAAGCCATAGACTTTTTGTTAAGGCTCAAACGAGAAAACCCTAAGTTCTTATCGGTTCCTACCGACTTTGTCAAAGGTTTCAAGCCTTTTTTCGATGGAAAGGCACCAAAGATATGCCATGCTGGAGAACTCTACATAGCCATCGACCCGATGGGTAGGCTGAAGGCTTGCGCTGCGCGAACAGATGTAGTGCTTGGTAATATCCTCAAACGTTCAGCTAGTGAGCTGTTAAAGAAAAGAACGGAAAATCCAAATTGGTCTAAAGTTTCTCGCTGTAAAGGATGCTGGCTCGATTGCACTGTGGGAGTCTCGATGTCAATGATGAAGCCGCTCAAAGAAGCCATCCATTTAATTGGTCTTTAAAATCTTCCCAGCTACCGATTCGACTTGAAAAAAGCATGTATGAAAAGCACTTTCTTAATCCAGAACGCAAATGAAAAAAGGATAGACCATATATAATCCGTTTACATGGCAGGCCAATTTTGGGACTGGATGTACTCTTTTGCGCTGCAATACGGCTACTTTGGAGTTTTTCTAATAAGCGCTGTCAGCACAGCGTCTATAGTAGTTCCAATACCCTACACGCTTCTCATTTACACGTTAGGCGCGCTCCTAGATCCTTTCCTTCTCGCGGTTGCGGGCGGTTTAGGATCAGCCGTTGGCGAGTTTTCAGGCTATTTGTTTGGATATTACGGGCGGAAGGTGATAGGTAAAGAACAACGAAGGAAAATGGAGTTTATGGTGAGGGTTTTTGATCGTTATGGGCCGATTGTGATTTTCCTCTTCGCTTTGACCCCACTGCCCGATGACCTTCTCTTCATTCCATTGGGAATGACGCGGTATAGATTTGTAAAAGCCTTCATTCCATGCATCATTGGGAAGACACTTATGTGTTTCATTTTAGCGTATAGTGGTCGAATGTCCATTGAATTCATTCGTGCCACCTTCGGTGACGGGGGATGGTTGGTAACTGTAGTCACAGCCATATTGTTGATAGCCATCATAGTAGCAATGCTCAAGATTGACTGGGAAAAGATTTTCGAAAAATATGTAGACGTAGGAGCGAAAGAAACTGTTGAGGGTAATCGCTGATCTCCACATTCACAGCAAGTATAGCCGCGCCACGAGCAAGAGAATGAACATAGATGAGATTGCTCGTTTTGCCCGAATTAAAGGCTTGAATCTCGTGGGCACAGGAGACTTTACGCATCCAAAATGGTGCAAAGAACTGAGTGAAGAACTAACCAAAGTTTCGGAGACAAATCTTTACAGATTGGCTAAAGCTCCGGACTCTCCAGTGCATTTCATGATAACAGTTGAAGTGTCTACGATCTTCACATTCGAGAGTGCGGTAAAAAAGGTTCACCACGTGATCTTAACGCCTAGCTTGGAAACAGCGGTTCAGATTAGTGAACGATTGGCACGGTATGGCGACCTCAGCATAGATGGCAGACCCACTTTAGATATGAGTGCACCGCAACTCGTAGAGGAGGTGATGGAAGTTTCGGATAAGAATGTAGTTATACCAGCTCACGTTTGGACGCCTTGGTTCAGCCTCTTCGGTGCGTTCAGCGGATTCGATCGGATAGAAGACTGCTATCAAGATATGACGAAATACATCCCCGCCCTAGAAACGGGGCTTTCCTCAGATCCACCTATGAACTGGCGGCTAAGTGCACTTGACAAGTTCGCTTTGGTTTCAAACAGCGACTGTCACAGCAGTTGGCCATGGAGAATTGGAAGAGAGGCCAACGTATTCGAGTTTGAACGGTTGACGTATGACGAAGTAATTGACTCAATTCGTAAGAAGGATACAAGGCGTTTTAAATTTACCATCGAAACCGACCCGGCGTATGGTAAGTACCATTGGACAGGTCATCGAAACTGCAACGTTTCTCTCTCTCCTCAGGAGGCTATAAAGTTTGGAAACCGTTGTCCAGTTTGTCGCAGAAAACTTACGAAAGGCGTGGAGCAACGCGTGGAGGAGCTGGCGGATCGACCTGCAGGCTTTACGTCTAAAGGAACCATAGGATATTTGCATCTATTACCTCTCTCCGAAATTATTTCAACCGTCTTAGGAACCAGTTACCCTGGAACCCAAAAAGTATGGAGCGTCTACAATGCGCTTATCTCGAGGTTTGACGATGAATACACCGTACTCATAGATGCACCTATGCAAGAAATGTCTAAAATCATTGATCCAAGGATTTCGGAAGCCATTGTTCGAGTTAGAGAAGGCAAGGCAAGGGTTATGCCTGGCTATGATGGTGTGTACGGTCGGCTTATTTTATTTGAAGCGAGCAGAGAAGAAAAGCCGCTGGAAAAGGTTAATCAGCGGAACATAACAGACTTCATGTAAATGTAGCCCGCACTAGTGTAGATACTTAAGAACAATCTCCCAAACGAAATAACAAGCAAGTACCAAAGTAATCACGGCATTCGAGAATACTACTATTTCCTCTCTTTTTCTGACATTTACGCCAGCAAACGCAATTAGAAAGATTCCTGTTGCCCAGATTAAGAGCCCTATATAAAACTGTGGTTGAGAAAGAATTAGCCCAGTTGATTCCCATATCATTGCTGAGCCATAAAAGAAGAATCCCAGTATGGCAGAGAATAACCCTGTGCCTTCAAGCAATAGAAAAAGCCCAGCATTTAGTGAACTAAAATGCCCCGCGATGGCGATAGAAAGTAGAACAACTCCTAATGCAGACACCATCATCGCAGTGGCGTTGGTTTGAATAGTTTGTTGAATTACCGCTTTTTCTCCTGTTTCTGCTCCATTCATAAAAAGCAAGGAAATCATGATTACTACTGGACCGAGGAATAAAGCACCATCAGTTACCTTTAATTGCATACTATTCAACCATGTATAGCTCTGTTTTGCTATTGTGTAATTAAATTTATGAACTAAAAATTCATATAGAAAAATGAATCTCACGCATGCATTCTTGAATTCAAGGCTTATACTTCTTAGGATGCCACAGCGCGTTTTGTCTCTTTTAGTAAGAGCTTGATGAAAACTTTTTATGGCACTTAGGCTCACGTTCTTAAAGCCGCATACGATGATAGACAGAATCAGAGGAGCAACAAAAAGCATTGACTGAAATAAAGAAGACGGCGTCTCACGTTAAGACAACTATCTTCAGAATAGACACCGCGAGGAAAATCACCCAAGTTTGTTGCTTTCTGCTGCTCAACGCGATTGTATTCGGCCTGGGGCCCTGGCCCGTACTCCTTCCGATAGTCCAAAGTCCAGGAGTCCCTCAAAAAACGGTGAGCGACGCCTTTTCAGCTCTACAAGTAATGCTTTATCAGCGCATTTTTCCTTGGCTCCCCATAGCCTCATTCCTTTTAACTGCCGTCATTTTGGGTAGAGCCCTCTGCGGTTGGGTGTGCCCTTTTGGGTTCATCCAAGACTTGTTAGGGTATGTTAAGAAGAGACATACACGAGTTTCCTTAAGAACCCATGGAGGGATGCTTAAAGTCAAATATGGGGTTCTAGCGGCTGTCTTGTTTATCAGCGTGACATTATCTATATCTCTGGCTTTGGGTGTGGGCAAAAGTTATGAAAGTGCTATAGGCGTGTTCGCTCCGGCTCCGTTCAATGCGTTAAGCCCTGCTGACACGCTTTTTGCTATTCTGCCTCGAATGGTTTTAATGGTTGTTTACGTCCCTGAAGTATTGATTGTTGGGATTCTCTCTGACCCACTTTTCTGGGTTCGACTTACCATAATGATAGCCATAATAGTTTTGGCTGTTTATGTTCCGAGAAGTTGGTGTCGATACTTTTGTCCCATTGGGGCATTATTGGCGGTGCTAAATAGATTCACCTTTCTCGGCTTGAAGAGAGATCCGTTGAGGTGTACTAGAGCTGGTTGTCGCATGTGTGTGGATGCATGCCCGATGATGGTTCGCATCCTTGAATTGCCTTGGGAGAAATTCACTGATTCTGAATGTATATATTGCCTGAAATGCGTTGACGCATGTCCAACAAGAGCCATAAAGCTGAAATTCCCATAGAAGCGTTAGGGATTGCGCGAAGTGAAGGCTACTACTTGCACTCCAATGGTGGTTGTCTGAAACATTATGGTCATTGGAATGGTGTTCCGGTAGACAGGATTTTATTGAACGGAAAGTGTGTGAATGTGGGGGGATTGTTGGGCGTTTCTCGGGGTCTATCAGATTACTCGACCATACTGGCCTTTCATCGAGTAGCCTTCATCGAGCAAGAACAAGGTAATTATCGCCTGCTGATTCGGCACCTCTCCTGAAAGACTTCCTAACGTCCATTCTAAGTTCTATAATCTTTCCATAGAAGAATAATGAAAGAATATTCTATGGAGGATTGTTGCATTAGATATTAATAGAGATTTTTTCTAACCTTTCAAGTGGTGTGGGTATAGCTCAGCATAGATCGCCGTTACTAGGAACTTCCTCTCACTCTATCGTCCACACCCGCACCAAGAAGCTGACTACACTACTCTTCTGCGGAAAGTTTCTAATACGAGGTGCCACATGTCAAAACTTCTTAGAAAGCTGGCTCCCTTCTGAGTTAGTTTGTATCTAGCTACTTCCTGACTTCTTAGGGGATCTGTAGCCTTCACGACATCGCAAAGTAACAAATGATTTAAGTACTGATTTGCTTGGCCAAAATTTAGATTTGCAGCTCGCATTATACCTGTTTTTGTCTTCCCTTTCGGGTCACGGTGAATCGTGTCCAAAATTTCTGCTACTATGGTTGCTCTATCTCTATACTTGAACTTGGATGGAAAGATTCTTCCAAACCCTATACTAAACAAATTCAGATGCATCATCTTTCTCCTCCAATATTATAATATACTGTTCTAGAAAATAAATCTTTTTGGCACAATGATTGTTGTCATTGAGCAACTTGGAATTTGGCTAAACATTTCTTTTTGATTTTGAGTGCAATTAGAAGTATGTTTTGAAGTTGCTGAAAGAGAACTAAGATGGACCCTGTTAGGTTTCCACGTGTATGGTGCGGGGGGTGGGATTCGAACCCACGGAGGCCTGCGCCAGAGGATGTCTCAGGAGCCCAATGTTGTCCGCTTAAGTCCTCCCCCTTTTCCTAGGGGTGTCGACCCGCTATTTAGACCTGGCTCGGGTACCCCCGCGTCTTTGTATTCAATCTGTGCGTTTTAACTTAAATTTTGCTTGCTATTGTAGTGAATTCGGGAGTTTCTTTGCTTCAAAAGATGTGGTAGAACTTGGCGTAAGTCGTTGTTTTTGATCACAACATGTACGTGTTTTTCGACGGTTTTTTCTGTTGGATTGAAGGCTATTCCGAGGACTACTTTCTCTCATAAGAGTATGAGGGTTTCATCGTCGCCAACTGCTGCGCATTCTGTTAGTCTTGTGTTGAATTTTTGCAGCATGTGGTATAATGCTTTGTCTTTGTTGTGGAATGAGACGTTGACTTTTACATCGCCTGTGAGGAGTCCATTTTGAATGATTAATTCGTTGGCTATGGAATCGTCGACTTTTGTTTCTCGTTTGATTCTTTCTGTTATCAATGTTAAGCCCGCGCTTAGCAGAATTGTTTTGAGGTTGTTCTGTTTTAGCGTGGTTATGACGTCTTGGGTTCCGTCTGTGTAGGGTATGTGATCAATTATTCGTTGAATTCTCTTTATGGGTAGGCCTTTCCAGAGTGAGGCGTCTAGTTTAGCCCATTCTTCGTATGTGATGGTTCCTTGGTGAAACTGTTTAGCGTGTTGTTTACCTTTGTGCCATGTGCCTAGTTTTTCGTGTAGGAACTGCCAGCTGCTATTAACCTTTATCAAGGTGCCGTCGACATCGAAAACTACTAGTTTGAGAGTTCCCATTTGTGGTAAACCTCGTTAGAGTTGAGTTGTGTTAGTTTGGGTTGATGTGTTGTCACGCTATTTGCGTTTGTCTCTCTCTTTAGACCCCCCCTATAATTTTTTTAATGAATTTATAGAGCGGTGTAGTTTGATGTGAGATTTTTGTGTTTGTTATGTTGTGATCTGTATTTTCAGTATTGATTTTCAGATCGTAAAGCATATTGTTTAGTCTTTTTTAACTAGGGCACGGTGGAAAACTTGAACAGGATTCTTTTTACTACATGTAAAGAGTTGATTGACGATGCTAAGCTGGGGTGTATTGACATGGTTTTCAAGGATTTATGTATTGAAATTCTGGCGAAGGCGAAGTTGGTCTTGTCAGACGAACAGTTTGAGGAGCTGTCTTTATACGTGGCGGAGCGATTGAAGGAGAAGTTAATGAGGAATCCGAGGCATCGTGAAAGGATTCATGTGTAACTAGTTTTTCATTTTGTCTGCTGTTCTCAATCATCAGTTTTTTGCATCACTGTGCTATAACAGTTCGAAGAGTTGCAGTTTGTGCGTTAAAGCAGTTCTGACGGAAAGTCGATCGGTTACAACAGAGATTCCTTTTTCTGTGCATGGAAAAGTCCAGAGAGCGTACTTGTCTTACGCTGTAAGAAAAAACAGAAAGAAATCTTTTATTGGCACTTTTAGTTGTTGCTTGTTATTTGTCCTATGAGGTGGACGTACTCTCTGATCGCCTTTTTCCGCTCTTCGCCATCGTCGCTGGAATCAATGAACCTTCGCAACCGAAACGCACGACGTTTCAAACTTTGAATGTTCAAAAACATCTCCCTCGTTGAAAGACTCTTCTTACCCGCTCTACAAACCTCACTTATAAGCGTTATGCTGTTCGAATCCGATTCACTAATCAGTTTTGTTTTGCAACCTCAAGGGTCAGCAAAATTGTATTGTTTCTCGAATGTTAATTTGAAACCGCGATTCAAGATTTCTATGCTGAATTGGAGATGAAAAAGAAGTCAAAAAGGTTGCACGAGTTCTTCGGAATCACGAAGGTAGCTAAGAAGTTCGATCGTTGTTCGGGAAGGTTTCGCATCAACATAAGCTGCAAGACAGTCACAGACCTGACGCCGCGAGCACTGGCGGTGATAAAAGCCTTTGAAATAGGCATACCAGGAACGCGAACGCACACTCTACGACAACGTCGAACTGCGCTTACGGCCACAAGACACCGTGTACATCACAAAAGTTTGAATCGGCTTAGCAAGTTAGATGTAGTGCGGCTATTACTTTTTTCCCCGATTCTACGAGGCGATTGTACGTCGTACAGGCGTCTCGTGTTTTCTGGGCTATCAACTCAACTCCCTTAGATTTGAGGAATTCAACGGTTTCAGCTGGGATTTTGACAAACCCGTAGTAGCCTGTGCCTACGACCAGCACTTCTGGTTTCTCTTTAACCACAGCCTCTATGTCTTCTATTTGCAATTGATGTCCTTCTTTTCTCCACCAGTTGTCTTTAACTCGGTCGGAAAATATGATCACGTCGTTGGTGTAACGTTTTCCGTTTATGGTGATGCGGCCGAAACCGTAGGAATCAATCATGTTGCAGCTTCTCACTAAAATTATTTGGTTGTTTTTCGTCCTTCCCCAATATGAATTTATTGTTCCATAACGTTTCTTTATGTGGGCGTGTGGAAAGGGTTGGCTAGGAGGGTTAGGCGGCCTAGAGTCTTTAACCGTGCGGAGTGTAAGGGCTGTATAATGAAGGGGAGCGCCTACTGTTGGAGGCAGTGTCCGTACAACGTCTGGCGTCGAAGACAAATCGAATGATCAACTCATTTTCCAATTAGAATAAGGAATAGAAGTTGTTGAACGCACCTAATTGATAATTGAAGGGGAAAGAAGCTTCAGGATCCGTATGAGAAACGTTTTTAACCGTAAGCCAAACTGATTTGGTTTCGGTGGAAAGAGGATACTGACCCATGAATTTGAATGACATTGAAGTGAAATCAGTCACTAGACGTTTCGAAGACACCGTAGCTGTGGACAACGTATCGATGAACGTTGCCAGAGGAGAACTCTTCGGCTTGTTAGGACCGAATGGCGCTGGAAAGTCCACGCTTACAAAGATGCTCTGTGGAATGATAAACCCTACTTCAGGCACAATCAAAGTTGGAGGATACAACATTCAAGATCACCCCATGAAAGTGAAAGAACTACTCGGCGTTGTTCCCCAAGACATTGTTCTATACGATTACATGAATGCTCGCGAAAACCTTGCCTTTTTCGGAAAACTTTACGGATTGTCAGGAGGCAAACTTAGGAATAGAATTGAGGAACTTTTGATTTTCACTCAGCTGGACGAAAAAGCTGTGAAACGCCGCATTTCCACTTACTCGGGCGGCATGAAACGTCGCATCAATATAGCTGCTGCCCTTCTACATGAGCCCCAAGTTATCCTGTTGGACGAACCAACCGCCGGGCTCGACCCCAAAAACAAGCTAGCTCTCTGGGAAATAATTCGGACTTTAAACAAGGAAGGAAAAACCATAATGTTAACAACCCACATGATGGATGAAGCAGAAGAACTGTGCAATCAAGTGGCGATTATGGACAAGGGCAAAATCATCGCGCTAGGCAGCCCTCGTCAACTCACTAAAAAAGTCAAAATGGAAAATACCATAACAATACTTCCAGACAAAATAACCTCGAAGCTAATGGAAGCGACACAGAAGATTTCTGGAGTGAAAAGCTCATATAGAGCCTATGATGAAAGTGAAAAAATCGAAACACTAAAAATAATCACAGAAAGAGCGGAGGACATCCTTCCAGACTTGGTATCAGCCATCTCCTCTGTGGGAACAAAAATTTTATCCGTTGAACTTTCACGCGTCACCCTTGAAGACGTGTTCATTTCACTCACAGGACGAAGCTTGAGAGAAGAAGAGGAACAAGTATGAAGCTCAAGAGAACGATACATCAAGTATTCGCAATTGCAAAAACAGACTTTCTTGGAATTACACGAAACAAAACCGCCATCTTCTTCACATTACTCTTCCCTCTGTTTTTCCTGATCATAATTGGCTTCACGTTCGGCACTCAAGGCACAGGAGAAACAAGCCGCATCCACGTCGGAACAGTCAACTTCGACGGAGAAATGATCGTTGTAAATAACACTGATTCTCAAAACAGTACAATTGGAGACGACTTTGTTCAAGCGCTGAAAGACGCCAACTTCACGGTTTACGAATACAGTACGTACGGCGATAAAGACACCAATGGCACTGCTGCATATGACATTAGTCGCGGGCAGATCAAAATTGCCATAGTTATACCAGCCAACTTTACAGAAGCGCTCTCTTACCAATATACAGACAGCCTGGGAACGCCAATTCCAACAAAGGCCAGCCTTGATCTCTACACAGACCCAAGCGACCCTACAGGCTCTCTAATTGCACAGCAAAGCGTATTCGGCTTCATCTTTGGATTCATAGACCATTATCAAAGCATTGTGATTGGTCAACTTCCAGAAAGTTTTCGGGATTATGCTAAGGTTCTCGCCGACCCGGTTACAGTTTCAACCAGTGAAGCAGATGTTTCTGGACGCCAGCTAAGGTGGATTGACTACATGGTTCCAGGCACACTAGGCCTTGTCCTCCTTTGGAGCGGGTTAAATCATGCTTCTGTGGCCATTGCAGATGAGCGTGCAAAAGGAACTTTTCAGCGAATGATTATCGCGCCGGTTTCTTCCATAACTGTTCTAGCGGGGAAGTTCGTCTCATGCCTAGCAATCGTCTATTTATCTGCAGTCATCATGCTTGCTACTGGAGTACTTCTTTTCCAGGTTAATCTCTATTGGAATATTCCGGCAATTGTTTTGACAGTCTTTTTAGGTGCACTTTCTGCAATTGGCCTCGGACTAGTAATTTCGTCTCTTGCAAAAAACGTCCAAGCTGCCGATGCTATCACACATTTAATCACAGTTCCACTCCAATTTTTCATCGGGGCTTTCTTCCCACTTTCTATAATGCCAGAACCAGCTCAAATCTTCGGCGAGGCTCTTCCGTTCACAAAACTAGTCTATGCGATGCAGGGTATTATGACCAAAAATCTTCCATTTGAAGCGGTAATACCAGAAATCCTCTACATGACGATCTCCGGTCTGATTCTATTTACCTTAGGAATAATAGCATATCGGCTATCTCTTAAGAGGCTCTAAGTTCACACGGCAAAAAATATTCTTTGTGCGGGTGAACCGTGCACGATTTCAACAAAGCATGGGTGCCTTTTATAGAAACTTTATAGTTGGCAGCACAATTACCCTGTTCGGTGACGGTTATGAAACGACTCGACCTGAAATTGATTCCCGTGTTAGAGGAGAAATATGGCCCGTTCTGGTGGCCAGCCGACATGTATCCTGAAGACTTGTCAACCAATCCTTTCAAACACGTAATAATTACCGTTCTTTCTCAGAACACAAGCGAAGTCAACTGCATCAGAGCGTACAAAGGGCTGGCCGCCAAATTCGAGATTACACCAGAAGTTCTGGCACGCGCAGATCAGGAAGAGTTGAAAGAGGCTATCAGAAGCGGCGGTCTCTACAATGTGAAATCAAAACGAATCAAACAGCTTTCAAAGGTGATCTTAGAAAAATTTGGAGGCGACCTCAAATCTGTTCTTTCCCTTCCAAAAGAGGAAGCAAAAAAGAAACTCATGGAGTTGCCTGGAATCGGAAACAAAACTGCAGATGTGCTGTTGACAGTCACCTACTCTTACCGAGAGGTTATTCCTGTTGATACTCATTATGACAGATTAGCCAAGCGACTGGGTCTAGTAAAACAAAATGCAAAATACGACGAAATCCAAAAAGCATTGATTGATTTCATACCTAAACAAAAACGGGATAGAGTAGCTGGTTTGCTTTGGCTCCTCGCCAAACACACTTGTAGAGCTCAAAACCCGAAATGTTACGAGTGCCCCATTAGCCCTTTGTGTGCCTATGAAAAGAAGACTGTGCTTATGAGCAAATAGAACAGTAAATTCTTATCGATACGTACTGTATTGCATCGACGTCGGTCTCATCGAAATTGACCACATCGAACAAACAAAGTCCTTCTCACCACTCGAAGTTTTCGTCTGCGATGTGACGCCAGCAGCGTCGACAGATGGGTAACTGTCTGTCCTTATAGTGAATGTAGACTTCGATACCCGTGTTTTTGCACAGGCCGTTCCAAGGGTTTCCACAGTGTTCAGTTGAGGTTTTCATCAAGTGTCCCCTACGATGATTGTTTCAGCCTAGTGTGCATTTAAAACACTCGATTTGACAACAACTCGTAAAGCGGAGAGAGCAGGATGGAAGTAAAAGCGTCTTTTTTCAGCAATATTGTCTTTCAACTCCATTTGCTACTGAATTACAGTTGGAAGAAATGTGGAAGCATTCTTCAGCCCCCTAGCAACTTGAGGTTGGTTGGAGGATTAATTTTTTCTCATCGGATTCTATTGGCTCATTGTCAGCTAACCTTTCGCCTAAGGTTGTTTATGCATGTTTAGCCAAATGAGCAGTAATGCCGCGGCTACGGATATTGCTGCTGATACTATGAAGCTGTATTCTAGTCCGTATTGAACAGCCACGCCTGCTGTGATCAACGGTGCTATTCCTTGTCCAACGTCTATTCCCATCATGTAAAGCGAGTTTGCAAGTATGTTTCTAGAAGGTTGAATGTGTTCTGCGATAAGCATGGAGCCTACGGGGAAGAGTACTCCTTGAATTGCGCCGATTGAAGCGAAAATTCCTGCAAAAACGAAATTATTTGTGAAAATCGCTAAGGCGAAAGAAAATAACGCTGCAAATACTGTGCTGAGAATCATAAGCGTTGACTTGCTCACTCTTCCGATAATTCTCCCTATGGCAAGACGCGTAACAGTGGTTGCAGTGTAGTATAGGAGGAAGAGCACGGAAATATATTCATTGCTAAAATGAAGGGTTTCTTTCGCGTAAAGTGGGGCATAGGCTAATATCACTCCGAAAATAACGAAGAAAGCAAAAATTCCAATAAAAGCAGTGCCAAACCCTTTGTTACGCATAATTCCTGAAACCTTACTTTTGAGGGGTTCTCTGTCTGCAGCCACGTCGATAATTTGCCAGTTCTTTTCAATTGAGGAAAACTTCTTGTTGAGAAAGAGGGCAGCAGAAATTCCAATGAAGCCCATCAAGCTGGCAAAGTAAAACGTGTTTGAAACGCCAAACAATGGAATGGAAAACGTTGTGATTGCTGGTCCAGCTAGTAAGCCGAGGCTTAAAGATGCAGTGTAAGTGCCCACGCCTCTATCTCTCTCAACACTTGAGATTGTTAAAGCAGCCAAAATTAGGGATGCGGTTCCGATAAAAGCGTAAGCGAAACCTTGCAAGGCACGCAAAACGATTAGCATGAGGATGCTGTCTGTTAGAGGGTAAAGCGCTGGGCAGATGGAAAAAATTACAAAGGCAAACAGCAAAAAAGTTATTGTTTTTTTCCCACCCGCAAAAACGCCTAAAGGAATTTTGACTAGAGCAGAAGTGATAAAAAACACAGCTGTTACTAAACCAATCATTTCAACAGGTGCGTTTGTTATGTCTTTCACGTAAATCGATAGTATGGGTGCAATAACTGAGGAAGAGGCTATATAGCTGAAACCAATCATGCAAATTATTAAATGTGGGGTTAAATGCAACTTTTTCAATAGGCATACGCCGCTGTCTTAAGTTTTATCCAGTTAGACGGGAATATCTAAACAGGAAATCCCACCATTTCTCGTCTTTAACTTTCTCGCCTTCGCAAACAAGTTCATACATACGCTTTATTATTGCATGATGCTTCTTTTCATCGCTAATTATTTCTTGAAGAATAAACCTTATACGTTTATCCTCTGTCTTATCAACAATTTTCTCGAAACCCTCAAGCATTTCTCGCTCAACTTCAGCATGCTTTTCAATAGTTTTGCGGAATTCTTCGCCTTCGCATTTAAACCATTCTTTTGAAGGAGGTTCTAGCAATGTTAAAACGGCTTTTAACATTTTTTCATGTTTCATTGAGCCCAAGGCAAGTTGACAAAGCAGAAGCTGGATAACCGTGTTGCTTGTTTTTTCCATCGAATCTTGTAGAAGTTCCACGGCCTTTTTCTCATTTTCAATCCGTTTCTCAATAATCCTCTTAAACTCTTGCTTGTCCATTGACAAAATGATCCCTTGAACCCATTTTGAACAGCAATTCTATTTAAACATTTCAAAGACTCATGCTCAATTGCAGTAGCATCAATGCAACGTATGAAAATTAGACATATTTTTGCTAGACGTTAGACTGAACCAAGATTTGCAGTGGCTTCTCTCTTCTCTTTTTGGGGACATTTGGCACAGGGATTTGCTGAATCACTTCCAAGGGTTCTGCTGTGATTTCTGCCGAGGCTTGTGCAAACTCTATGAGTAGTACGCGGATTTTTTCAAGAAGTCTGGCGATCTGTGTTCCTTCTTCTGTTAGGGCATATGTTTTTGGACGCTTCCGTTTAAATGTAAGTTTCTTGCCTCTGAGTTTTCTTAGATACTTGTAGGTTCTCCGTAAGGAAATGTTTGTTTTATTAGCAAGTTTTTTGGCTGTTATGCCTTCTTCTGGGATGCCTTGGTAAACGCGTTTTTCCGTTGATGAAAGCTTCTCTTGTTGAGGATCTCTTCTTGTTTTGAAGTAGAAGATGTAATTGTTTTCATCATCTTTTGTTATGAGGTTTGCCGCGTGAAGACGTTTAAGAACTCTTGATAGGCTTTCAGTCGGGATTAGGAATTCTAGTTTTTCATAGGTTTTTGAGCCGTTAAACAATGCTTTAACCGTTTTTTCTTCATAACATTCGGAGTGAGGCGGCAGAAGTTGCCCAATGCCACTGAAATCTCCTATTAATTCGTTAAGCTTGTAGCCGAACACTGTCGTGTGGTACTTGTTGTGGTTTTCTTCAACTAATCCAACCTCTATCAAGGGGGCAACGTATTCTTCAGCTATTGTTCGTTGGCTATGATAAAAGCCTAGTTTTTTCAGTTTTTGTTGAAGTCTAACTATGGAATATCGTCCTTTCGAGAGTGTTTCCAAAAGTTGTAGGCGTCTCCTGTTCTTTAACGTGTTTAGTAAGTTTGTCACGAAGTTGGGGTTTTTCATCTTTCGGCCTAGTTTTCTGAGTTCATTCTTCAGTTTCCAAATGTTGCATCGGGTTACACATATCATTGGAGTTAATGGATGGCAGTCTTTGCAGGTTTCTTTCGCCTCTTCCAGCACTTCTGTTATGCTTGTTTTTCTTTGTGTCGCTTGTAGTGGTCTTGAACGAATTTTGGTTATCGTGGCGCCAGACTTCCGCTGACGTGTGTCATAAGAATCGTTGAAAACTTTTTCAGAAGCAAGTTGAGGAAAAAAGAGAGGGGTTTTTTCTGTGGGTTTCACGTCTCTCACGTCCTCTTATGACATACGTCATAGTTAATATGACATACGTCATTCTTATATACTTTCCCCGTACAGCTAAATAGCGGTGAAAACCGCTTGATACTGCCCTGCGAAATCGCCGTAAAGTCAGTTATACCAGCAATAAAAGCAACAATGGCCAAAGAACTCGTGGAAACACACGGCCTAAAACAGGACCAAGTAGCTGAGATCCTAGGAGTGTCTCAATCTGCAGTAAGTAAATACACTCGGCATGTTAGGGGTCACGTGATAAAAATTGACAACGTAGAAGGAATACAACCTCTGATAAATAGTATGATAAACCTGCTCGTAGATGGAAGCTCAAAAAGAACCGAATTTCTAGGACTATTCTGCCAAATATGCATAATAATACGCAAAAATGGTCTGATGTGCCCGTTTTGTCAGAAAACAGACCCAAAAATCAAAATGGAAGAATGTAGCTTCTGCCTAACCTACGAACCAACTTCAAAATGAAGAGATAAGAGGAAAATTTAAGGCATCAAATTTGCCCTTCACGATTCTTCATGCATGCATAGCTCAAATTTCCAGTCTGTAACCCCATAACATGTAGAGAGCCACGGCTATAGCAATTAAGACAAGAGTAGGTATCGCTTTGTACAGGACCTGTTTTCCCATTTCTTGCAATAGAACCTTTGTTCTTTCCTTTTTGGAAGTAACTACGAGCTCGAGTATCTTCTGTTTGTCCTCTTCAACTTTTTCCAGCAATTGTATCAGTTCGCCAAAGTGCCGATCGACTGTTGATTTGTCTTTCTTTTGGATTGATACAGAGATATTCTCTAGATATCCCTGCAACTCTTTGACTTCATCTTTGGTGCCTCTGTTTAAGATCAGGCCTGTTTGTAGTACTCTTTTTTTGTAATCTTTTAGCACAAAAAAAGCAGGTAAAGCCTTCTGATAAGATTTCAAAGCTTCTTTAAAATCTCCTAGATTTGGCTTCACCGTATCACTTGACAAGTTACTGCCAATATCTTCAGAAAATTTCTTGAAAAAGTAAGCTGCTTTTTCCCTTTCTCTGTAGATCGATTTGTATGCTCCCCAAGAAAAACCCATACCGAAGTACGACGCAAGCCCAATCAGGAACTCTTCTGAGTCAAATAGAGTTGGTGGCTCGCTTCGCTTGCTATACGCAATGGAAAAAAAGGTGAAAAACAGTGAAGCTGCAGCAACTGTTAGCCAGAGCAAATAGGGCTTCAACAATATTTTGGTTCTTATTGATATCCTGATTTTCGGCAGTCTTTTCTCAAAGGATTGAAGTTTTCTATTTGTCCAAAGAAATTCGAACAATCTCTCCGTAGTCTTGATGCCAAAGATTGCCATTGAAACTATGATTGAGAAAAGTAGACTGAAGCTAAAGGCAAAGTTTGTGTCTACGGTTTGGAATGATGACATGATAAAGTTGACTCCGAGGCCGATGAGAAATAGAACGCTACCCGCAACAAGCAGTGGAAACGCAAAGTATCTAATTAAATGAAAGACGGCTAATGCTATAAACCGAAGGATAAGGCGTGCGTAACGTCTTATATTGTGGTCTCTCTTGATACGCTCTTTGTAAGTGCTCTTCTTGCCCAACTCTGAAAGCCCAGATAACAGAATAGAACATTCTTCTATATTTTTGTTCCGAGTACATGCATCACTCTACCCCTGATTATCATAAATCTATCAAAACGAATGGTGTACGGGCTAAACTGTAATGAACTTCGCGTCATAACATTCTTCGCACAAATGCTCTTTCTTATGTTCAATTCTTTGCCTAATCCCATACCTTCGCCAACGCTTAAACACTGGGTCATTGTCTTTAAACGGATAACCACATTCAGAACACTGTAAACCTTCTAATTTCATTCTTTCCCTAGTGTGTTTGGTTAGGACAAATCGGGAGAATGGCATACATACACACCTTGTTCTCGTGTTTATCTATTAAAAAATCATGATGTACGCAACTTAACTTTTGAGATGTGACAAATTCACATGTTGCATGCATGGGTGCGAGCATATTGAAAGCTTAGGGCCCTACGTCAAAACTCAATGGAGAGATTACCAGGACAAACTGCTTGGAGAGAACGATTGGAGCCAATGAGGACTGTTCGCTATTTTGATCTTAAATCGCTTTTGCCAAATTTGATAATCCCTGCAAGAAAGCTTGGTTCCCAGCCGCCTTTCTCCCACTTGAGTTTTTTTGACGAGAGAATCTTCGGATTTTTGCCGATAAGAACATAGGTTATCAGAAAGGGGATAGTAAGCTCCCAATACACATTTACAGAGAGGATATGGTTGTAGAAATCTGGAATCTTGTTAATGATGGACGAAAGAAGATCATCAAGCTCTTTTACTTTTGACAATCCCGATGCATAGCAGTAAGCCACCAAATAGGACAAATCTGTCTTTCCCCAATGGATTACTTTCACGCGTGAAGATTTGACACTCTTGGCAAACTTGGCTAGGCGTAGGGCACTGTCAGATTTGATGTATTCTGCCAGCGTATCGGCGTTTATCTCTAGATCGATATCTTTCCTCTTGATTTTCTCCTGAATTTGACCCCTTAGAGAAGTTAATCCTGTCTTCAGAGAGGAGAATTCTTCATCCGCCAACTCCAAAATGCCGGAAAGGCGAAATAGCTTTCGCCTGAATTGATAAGGGACGTCAGCTTCCTTTTTGTATCTTAGTGTTTGATCTATAGCAGCCCATGCGTGTTGAAGAACTGTGCGAAGCTGTATTTCAGTTTTAAGTCCTTTATAATCCTTCCACTCAGGTAAATCTGTCCGATTTTTAGACAAGGCAACAACATAGTGGATTGCGCGATACCCAAATTCGTGGGGCTTCAAGGCCTGAGTTTTGTCTACTGAGTCGGTTGAGCTAACTGAAAACTCGTCTTTGATTATCTGGATAATCCTATCAACATCTTCTAGATAGTATGCTACAATCCTTATGCCAGATAAATCAGTTATTTCATTCAAGGGATCGGCATAATGCTTGTCTTGTCTGTTTATTTTTTCACCAAAGCTTTTCACGCTCTTTGTTCGGGGTTCTATCAAATGATATTCAATTTTGTTTCTTTCAATGAGATCTCTAATGAGAATCTTCAGTTTCTCAGTAAACTGGACATATACAGGCCTAATCTTTCTGTATTCCTGAATCCATTTGTCTGTTTGCACACGCAAGGTTTCTCTTTGCCTCAAGACTCGTAATGTAATCGTATCAAATGACTATGTTACATTATTCCACTAGTGTAAAATAAATATAACTCATTCGAATTTTGCCACCATACTTTCACAAAAATGTCTAGGTGTTTTTTCTTTGGTGCATGCATACTTTGAAAATTTGGTGATCCACAGAAGAGAGAAACTAACCGAACTTCATCTGCTTAAGCTCTTTCTCTTCATAACCACACACTGTACATTTCCACGTTTTCCCGTCAGAAACAAAAGCGTTTGTTGAACCGCATTTCGGACACGTACGGCATCGAGTCATGTTATAATTAGATCAATTCAGCATAAAGCAACATCGCACATAACGTACTCCTCCTTTTTCCCCCCTTAGTCTATATCTTTTCTCGTTGTTTTCCACCATACCATACGCTGTATGATGAAGGAAGTGTAAAATGCCGTTCCTTTGTGGGGACTGAGGGAATATGTCGGGTGTGATAATAATAATTATGCATTTTCTGAAAGTATTGCTCCAGCTTTCTCAATCATTAACTTAAGAGTTTCTTTACGAATTCCTGTTTCTCTCCTAAGTTCTTCTGGATTTTTTGCGGTTAGCTGTTTTAGCAGAACTATTCCGGCAGATGCTAATTTTTCTCTTGTTGCGGTGTTTAACCCTTTAAGATAAGTTAAAGGATGCAGCTTCTTCTCTTCAATCATAGTTTGTAAGTTACGGTTTGGAGGTGAACCCCATCCTATATGATGAATCCCTCTACATTTCGCATAACGTTTAGCATGTTCTGAAAGCTTCGTGTTACAAACTATCATTGCTTTATCAATTTTCAAGTTGTTCAATCCAAGTTTGAATCCTTCCGTTACATCTTCGAAAACTGCTCTTGTAATGCGGCTTACATCTAGACCTGTTGGAGTGTGATAGCTGAAATGGTGTTTCACTTCTACAATGTATGTTTCGCCGTTTTTTCTTGCGACAGCGTCGACTTCATGTTCTACACATTTGCCCCTTATAATCTGATTCGGAGTAACTTTATAGCCGTGCTCGCTCAGCAATATTTGGATAAAACGTTCAAAGTCAGGTTTCGGCTTCATCAAACTCAAAGCTTTACGTAGGTCAATCTGATGCTTGACAGCTGGCTTATACTTACCTAACTGCCCAAAAATCATCTTGAGAATTTTCTTTGTTTCTATGCCATCATAAACCGTCATTTCAATGTTTTCAGCAATCTTCTCAGCGATTTCTCGAGTAGCACCCATTCTCAGACATGTCCTAACAACTTTTTCTCTGTCAAACACCTGTTTCGTTCCGTCAACTTTTGTAACAAAGACAGCCAAAATTATCCTACCAAAAGTTTTAGTGCCTTCGCTTACTAAAAAGATAACTGTCCTTATAGGTGAAAACTATTGTTGAAACCAATTCAAGCAACCGCTATGAGAATAAAACAGCTTGAAGTTCAAGGTGCCAGAAACGTTGCTGTAGCCGCCATAAAAGCGATAGAAACTCTAGCGAAAGAAACAAAAGCGAAGAACAAAAAGGAATTTTTAAAGGAACTCTCAGAGGCAAAGGAAATCCTTTTTTCTTCCAGAGAAACTGAGCCGTTGATGAGAAACGCTGTTCGATTGATAATAAGTCAAGTAGAAAAAAATATCCATGAAAAAGTTGAGGAACTAACCGAGATAGTCACCTCGGCTTCTGAACAGTTTCTCAAAAATCTTGAAAATTCAAAGAGAAAAATTGCTGAAATAGGAGCTAGAAGAATTAGGAACAATTCAGTAGTCTTAACTCACTGCCACTCATCAACAGTCACTTATTTGTTGAGAAGAGCTAAACTAGAAGGAAGATCCTTTGAAGTTATCTGTACTGAAAGTAGACCTGTCTTTCAAGGCAGAATAACCGCGAAAGAAATGTTAGAGTTAGGTGTGAAGACTACTTTGATTGTGGATTCGGCTACACGCTTTTTCATGAATCAAGTTGACCTTGTATTAGTGGGAGCAGATGCCATAACCTCAGAGGGAAATGTGGTGAACAAGATTGGAACAAGCATGATCGCCCTCATTGCTCAGGAAGCCAGAACACCCTTCTACGTGGTTTCTGAACTTTTGAAGTTCGACCCTGTAACTAGGTACGGGGACTATGAAAAAATAGAGGAAAGAAGACAAAACGAAATTTGGAAAAATCCTCCAAAAAACTTAATCATAAGGAATCCTGCCTTTGATATTACAAGGAGAGACTTTGTTCACGGCATAATATGTGAAGAGGGGATAATCTCTCCTCACTCAATAACCCAAGTGATGCATAGAAAATATCCATGGATTCTTGAGTAACCAAACTGCTAGGCGTGTTGTTCCCATATTTGCAGTGCTGTTTTAAGTTCTCTGTGTTCTTTAGCATATTCTCTCAGAGATATGGCTCCTAAAGTCGCATCTACTGCTTGCCGCATAGCTTTTGCTCCTGCAACTGTTCCATCTCTGTGACCATGAATTCCTCCTCCAGCTTGGATTACGAAGTCTTTTCCGAAAAACTCGATTAGTGCTGGAACTAATCTTGGATGCAAACCGCCTGAAGCAACGGGAAAAACTCGTTTTAATCCGCTCATTTCCTCCTTTAATGCTTCACAGTTCTCCGCAACTTCCTCTCTTGTTTCAAACATTTTTCCAACAACTGTGCCTACGTGAAGTTGATCTACACCTATTATCCTAGCTATTTTGGCTATTACTCGCATCGAAATTCCATGCTTAGGATTCCTAGTAAACGCCGCATGTCCAGCCCTATGTGCATGAATTATAAGGTTAAAGTCTTGTTCAAGTAGCGTCTGTAAAGCGGAAAAACCACAAGTTAGAATGTCAACCATGACATATTCTCCACTACGGCTAAGCACAAATTCAGCTCTTTTTATCATCTCCCTCGTTTCCGCTGTGATATTAACCATGTAAACTTTTCTTTCACCAGTCTCTTCTTCAGCTCGGTCTCTACTCTCTAATGTTTTAATGACACGGTCTTCAAATGGATTAAACCTTTGATTGCTTAGGTTCTCATCGTCCTTTACTATGTCACATCCTCCGACCCAAGCTTCATGAGCAACTTTTGCGTGATCCAAAGTTTTCAACCCAAGTTTGGGCTTGATTATCGTTCCCACCAATGGCCGATCAGAAACTTTCAAAAGCTTTCGAACTCCTCCAATACCATATTTTGGACCCTTGAAGCTTTTGATAAGCTCCGAGGAAAAGTGGATGTCGTTAAGCCGTAAGTTCTTAAGAGTTTTCAATCCGAAAACATTTCCTGAAACACTACTCAATATGTTGGGCATGTTTCTCGGCTCGAAAAGTTCAATCGGATAAGCTATTTTCACATTGTTTCTTTCTATGCTAAATACGCGAGCGGCAAGTTTCTGAACATAGGACTTTGTGGTTGTGAGTTCTGTCCACGTTCCTATCGAACTTTCAGCAGCTACTCCGCCTGCAGCTTCCTCTATGCTGACGCCTTCTGGTTGAACGTAGAACGTGCAAACAACATCTGTTTCTTCAGGTTCGTATTTGAAATCTATAAAATCTATGTATCTCAAACTGACTCCAGCCTCTCAATTTTGTTTATTGGATTGAGTTGCTTAAAGGCTTTAAGCAATGATTCGCCTTACTTTTTGATTAAGAGTGAGTCGGAATGAAGCTGCAAGCCAGACTTCTAGATATCCAAGCTGGAGGAAGAAGAATCGCCATATTGGACGATGAAACCGCGAGTCTTATCGGTGTACATTCATCTGACAGAGTGAAAATAACCCATAAAGATGAACATTTAATTGCTATCGTCAACATTGCTGACAACTTTCCACGTAACTATGTGGGAGTCTATCAAGAGATTTCAACAAAGCTCGGAATAGAGAACGGAGAAATCGTTGAAGTACAACCTGCAGAAAGACCTGAGGCACTTAACTATGTTCAAGCAAAAATACGTGGTGAAAGATTACGAGAAAACGAAGTAAAAGTGATAGTTGAGGAAGTTGTGGAACGTCACCTAAGCGACGTTGAAATCGCGTCTTTTGTAACTGCGCTTTATATTCATGGGTTAAGCATAGATGAAATTGAAGCTTTATCGAAAGCCATGGTGGAGACTGGTGGCACCCTGACCCTTGATAAAACTCCGATTCTAGACAAGCACAGTATAGGTGGAGTACCCGGTGACAAGACATCACTTTTAGTAGTGCCAATTATCGCCGCTGCTGGTTTTATTATACCTAAAACTTCCTCTAGAGCAGTGACTTCTCCGGCAGGAACCGCTGACCGCGTTGAAACATTTTGTCCAGTAAACCTAACCCTTGAAGAAATAAGAGATGTAGTGAAGAAAACAAATGGTTGTATGGTTTGGGGTGGCGCCTTAGAGTTAGCTCCTGCCGATGACATTTTCATTCAAGTTGAGTATCCACTGGCGATAGATCCATTGCTTCTTCCATCAATTATGAGCAAGAAGAAAGCCATAGGCGCCACACACGTAGTCATAGACATCCCAACTGGAAGCGGTGCAAAAGTAAAAACAGTCGGCAGCGCAAATGCACTTGCATACGATTTCATAGATTTAGGGAAGCGATTGGGAATGAATGTTCAATGTGCAGTAACCTTTGGAGAGCAACCTATCGGATACGCTATAGGCCCAGCGTTAGAAGCACAAGAAGCATTATCTACAATCATGGGAAAGGGTCCAGTTGACCTTCAAGAAAAAGCAACAAGCATTGCAGGCATCCTCTTCGAAATGGTTGGGGTCGAAAATGGAAAACAAAAGGCAGAGAGCCTCCTAAAATCAGGAAAAGCGGAAAGAAAGTTCAGACAAATAATAGAGGCACAGGGCGGAAACCCGAGAATAAAGCCTGAGGACATAAAACTTGGATACAAAAAAGCGGAAATAACAACGGACAAAGACGGCAGAGTCTTATGGGTCAACAACAGAAGCATCGCTCAAGTTGCCAGAGAGGCAGGCGCTCCCAAGGAAAAGGCAGCTGGAGTCGTACTGAAAATAAAACTTGGAGAGCACATTGAAAAGGGTGATGTTCTCTTTGAGATTTACGCCGAAAGAAACACAAAATTGAACACAGCCTTAGAATTGGCAAAAAAACTTCAACCAATAGGGTTAAGCAAAAAACCAGAAGAAAGAATGTTAATTGGTCGCGTCCCAACACGAGTCATACAAAGAAAAGTCTTCACGCTAGAAAGATAGTCTAGAAGAACCTGAAAGCTTCCATCTATCATTTTCCTTTCCTATGTTTCGCTGAACATAAAATAACAGAATTGGTCGCTGAACGTCCGCATGCTAACCAATAATCCAACGCGCCCATAAGGCGCCAGCATGCATGCTTTAGGTCATTCTCTAGAAACCTGCCTCGTCTTCGCGTGTTGTCCTTTTCTCTTTTCCCGATAGCTCGTGGCACACGCTTCACAGCAGAAAACATATTCTTCACCGTTAATAACAGTACAATAGGCTGCAAGTTCACATGATTCTAATGGCATTTCTTTCTTACACAGCTCACATTGGATAAATCTGGATTTCATCTCCTCACCTCTTAGTCCCTTTATGTTTCTCATAATCTTCTATTGCTGCATGCAACGCATCCGCAGCAAGGTTAGAGCAGTGCATTTTAACTTTAGGAAGCCCTCCCAACGAGTCTGCTACATCTGAACGACCGATTTTCTCAGCTTCTTCCAATGTTTTTCCCTTGGCTAGTTCCGTTACCATACTGCTGGTAGCTATTGCTGCACCACAACCAAAGGTTTTGAATTTGATATCATCTATGCGGTTATCTTTGACTTTAATGTAAACTGTCATCATGTCCCCACAAACGGGATTTCCAACAGTTCCTATGCCATCGGCCTCTGGAATTTCGCCCATATTGCGTGGGTTTCTAAAGTGGTCCATCACTTTCTCGCTGTACATTATTCTTTCAACTCCTTTGGAGTCAAAGGTGACATTTCTCTTAGTCTTTTGACTATGTCGGGCATTATCCTTATCGCATAGTCCACTTCCCCTTCAGTGTTTTGCTTGCCTAGTGTAAACAATAATGAACCATGAGCCTCTTCATGTTTCAACCCGATAGCTCTTAGCGCATGAGAAGGTTCTAGAGTTTTTGCAGTGCAAGCCGAACCTGAAGATGCCGCGACTCCTTTCAAGTCCAAGTCCAACAGTATTGATTCGCCTTCAATGAAACTATATCTTACTGCAGCGTTGTTTGGTAACCGTTTGGTTGGGTGGCCGTTCAAAAATGAACGCGGGATATTGTCAAGTAAGCCTTTGATGAGTTTGTCTCTCAACGTCTTTAACCGTCCACTTTCGGTGGGCATTTCTTTTTTTGCTATCTCTGCGGCTTTTCCGAATCCTACTATGCCAGGAAGATTTTCTGTTCCTGACCTTAGGCCTCGTTCTTGTCCTCCCCCATGAATTGACGGTTTTAATCGTGTACCCTTTCTTATGTAAAGAGCGCCCACGCCTTTGGGTCCGTACATGTCGTTGGAAGAAATGGTAAGCAAGTCTATGCCCTCATTGTCCACATCTATTGGAACCTGACCATTTGCGGTTGCAGCATCAACGTGCAAGTAGGCATTTTTCCCATGTACTATTTGACTGATCTTTTTTACAGGTTGAATTGTGCCAATTTCGCCATTTGCATACATAATAGAAACCAAGATTGTTTCACTGGTCAATTCCTTTTCTAGACTTCTAAGGTTCACAAAACCGTATTGATCAACTGGAAGAAAAGTAACCTTGAATCCCTTTGTCATTAAGAATTTGCACGGATTAAGAACTGACATGTGTTCTATGCTCGACGTTATTATATGTGTCCCTCGGTCTTTGTTGCGGTAAGTGACTCCTTTAATTGCCATGTTGTTGCTTTCGGTTGCGCCTGACGTGAAGATTATTGATTCTTTTCTTTCGGCGTTGATTAATTCCGCAATTTTTGTTCTCGCCTCTTCTATAGCTTGCCTTGCCTCTTGACCAAAAGAGTGAACGGAAGAAGGATTACCATAGAGTGACTTCATGTAAAGCATCATAGCCTCCATTACATGAGGATCGACAGGTTTCCCGGCTGTATGATCCATGTAGATACGTTTCGTCTTTGACATTACTAACTCACTCAAAAACATAGAATTGCGTCAGCGTCTAGCGTCAACTCATTTAACGTTGCAGCACCGACAACTTTAGCTTCAGGTATGAAGTCTCCGCGGGAAAGCCCTAATAGTTGCGTGCTTTGTTCACAAACGAGCAGTCTAGCCCCTGCTTTTGTCGCTTGATCCATTACCTCTTTAAGAGATGGGAAGCTGCCTAGTTTGATCTTTTCCGCTTCTCCTTTTTTGACTACAGTCACGCCCTTTATGAGGAAGTAGATGGTTGCTTCTATGTTCATCATTGCTGCTGTAGTAGCCAAAATAAATGGCGCATAAGTGCGTTCTGGCGTGTCAACTCCGCTTGTTTGAACGTACAGTATCCTTTTTTTCTGTGACATACTATACCTCACTTCTATTGGTCATTTCACCTTTTTTATTAATATTCTAACAGTGTTTCCATCCTTACTTACGTCTACTATCTCTTGTTCTAAATGCTTTACGAGACTTCGTATGTCCGCCTCTGCCGCTGGATCATCAGCCAGAACTTCTAGAAATTCTCCAATTCCAATGTCATCCAATTCCATTCTTGTTCTATAAACAGGTTCAGGACAGTATAAACCCAGACAATCTAAAGTCCTGTCAGGTTTAACCTTCATAATATTTCCCCAAAAAAATGAGTGCACGTCGAAGGGAGATAAGTTTTCCCCCTGAACTACTTAAGAGACATGGCAATTGCGCGCGCACAAGTACAACTAGAAATTGGAATACTGCATGTATGCTAACACTGGAAAAAGCTATATATGCATGCGTGCATGCATGGCGCATGTCATAATGATTACGCAAAATAAGGAGGAAAAGTGATGAGTGAAACAGCCGAGAGTAAAAAGAAAATAATGAAGAAAATAATTGCGCAGCTACATTCTGGAACTCCAGTAAGTGAGGTTAAAGAAACATTCAAGAGAGTCTTAGGCGGCATAGGCCCTTTAGAAATCGCTAAAATTGAACAAGAGCTCATAAAGGAAGGGATGCCCAGAAAAGAAATTCAAAGGCTATGCGACGTTCATCTGGCTGTTTTCAGAGAACAACTAGAAAAACAAAAACTGGAGGTTCCCCTTGGGCATCCAATTAGCATACTCGCAGAAGAACATAAAATTCTCCTTCAACTTTCGGAAAAACTCAACACGATTGTAAACAGGATTCAGGAGGCAAGCAATGTAGGTGATGTAGCCGACGAGGCAAAGCAACTGAAGCACATTGCGGAAGAACTCTTGGATGCGGAAAAACACTATTTAAGAGAAGAAAACGTACTTTTCCCATTCCTAGAAAAACATGGAATCACGGAACCTCCCGCAGTAATGTGGATAGAACACAATCAAATAAGAGACACAAAGAAACAACTTTACAGCATAGTCAAAAATTACAGTGCCATAAACTTTCAAGATTTTAGAAAGCAACTTGGTGAAACCGCCAAGTCTTTAGGCAACATTCTTTCAAGCCATTTTTTCAAGGAAAACAACATACTCTTCCCTACAGCATTACGAGTGATTACAGATGAAGAATGGAAAGATATTCGAAAAGAATTCGATGAAATAGGATATTGTTGCTTCACTCCACAACACCTGACAAAAATGCCGCCAACCGAAGAAATCGAAAAGCGAAAAACTGAAACAATAATTGCTCCTAAAGGAATGCTGCAGTTTGAAACAGGTGTTCTTTCAAAAGAGGAAGTTGAGGCCATCTTGGATTCGCTTCCTGTTGACATATCATTTGTTGATAGAGAGGACCGTGTAAAATATTTCAACAAGGCTGAGGAAAGAATTTTTGTACGGACAAAGGCTGTCCTCGGAAGAAAAGTGCAGTTATGTCATCCGCAGAAAAGCGTTCACATTGTAGATAAGATTTTGGAATCTTTCAAGACGGGCAAGAAGGATGTAGCTGGGTTCTGGATTCAGAAAGACAAGAGCCTAATTCACATCAGATATTTTGCAGTTAGAGATAGGAACGGAAAATATTTGGGAACGATGGAAGTGACACAAGACATAACTGACATCAAGAAAATCAAGGGACAGAAAAGACTTCTGGATTGGAAAGGCTAGTCAAGTCTCAAGTTTATGTATTTTCAACTTTCGCTCTCTTTTCCATTGCTTCCTTAACCCTTTTCTGCGCAATTTTCAATGCTGCATCCCGAGGAGCAATCTTTTCTTCCTCAGCCTTTTCAATAACCAATCTCACATTTTTGACGATTTTTTCTTCAACCATCTGCAGCATTCTTTGTGGGTTTTCGCCAATGTATTCAGCGTAGGAGGATATTACGCCTCCAGCATTTGCGATAAAGTCAGGGATCACTAACACTCCTTTTTTGTTGAGCCGCTTTTCACTTTCATAAGTAACTGGAATGTTGGCTGCTTCTACAACCACCTTGGCCTTAATCTCATCTACATTTTTCTCATTAATTACGTCTGGAATGGACGCTGGAACAAGTATGTCGACTGGCAACTCGAAGATCTCTTCATACCTTAGAACTTCGCCCGGTTCATAGTTAATTACCGACCTCGTTTCTTTCTTCACTTTCTTCAGTTTTTCATAATCTAATCCATCTGGATTGTATATGCATCCCTTACTGTCGCTTATCGCCACTATTTTAGCTCCGAACTCGCTGAGATATTTTGCCAAGAAGGAACCAACGTTACCGAAGCCGTCAATAGCTGTTGTTCCTTCCTTTAGTTTAATGCCAATGTGTTCGGCCGCAAGTTTGGTTGCTTGAAACACGCCGTAGCCAGTTGAACCGTACTCGTGAGGAATGCCGCATTCCTCGCCGGGCCTAACACACATGTCTGCAGGCTTTCCAGTACAAGACTTTAAAGAGCCATTTGCGAGGGCATAAGCCGCCATTTCTTCCTCTCCTGTGTTGATGTCTGGAGCTGCGATGTATTGGCTTGGAGAAAAAGGTTTCAACGCCACGGCGAAGGCTTTGATCAGGTTCATCTTTTCCTCTTTCGAGATTTTCTTGGGATTCGCTATTATGCCAGATTTTGCTCCTCCAAATGGAAGTTCTGCTAAGGTACATTTCCAAGTCATAGTCCTCGCAAGCCTGAAAACCTCTTCGACGTTCACCGTAGGCGTCATTCTTATTCCGCCCTTGCCAGGACCCAACGCAGTATTGTCAATTATCAGAATTCCCTTCATTCCAGTGTTAGAATCATAAACTTGCAAAACTTTCTCGGGGCCCCATTCGTCAGCAAACTTTTCTATATCAACCATCCCTACAGCCACCAAAGGTTCCAATGAATGAACATTTTCAGAGTATACATGTTAATATTTTTTCTTACTATTTATCAAGGTTTCAAAAGTATTTCAAGTCCGAAGAAGCAGACGAAAACTTCGAATATAGATCTAAGCGTATTTGTTAGTTTCCGCTGACTTTCATTGCATGCATCTCATGGTTTAGATGGTATATCAGACATGCCAACACCATGTAGGACCCCAACCACGGGAAACTTTTCGAGGACATCTCCGCCGTGTGGAGCTTGCTCCAAGGCTTCCGTCAAATCCACGCCAGCGCGGTGAAGAACTTGGTGGGTTCCGTCTTTCCAAAGAAAACTAGCTGATAGGTCGTATACCTTTCCCTTGTACACTACGTACACTGGATTTCCGTTTTTCCCATTGTATTGGGCAAGCTCTTCTTCAGTGAACTCCTTCATTCATCTGATCCTTCCAAGTTTGGCAAAAAAGAGGGAAAAGGGAGAAAAGGCCTACTTGAGGAATTTGGAGACGAAGGGTGAAGTCTCACCTCTACGCATGAAGTGGCCAGACGGGCCCTCACCTAGGAATTCGGAGAACCAAGACTCATGCTCAATTTCCTCGTTAAGGATTGCCTGAGATAAATCGTAGGTTCGATGGTCTTTGCCAGCGGTCAGGTTACAGATGTAGGTATATCCGCGCACTGCACACCTCTCCGCCTCCACCAACACCTTCAACATTGCCAAAGTGTCAGTCGGGTCTTTTGGCAGTCTGGCGGGCGGACAGGCCGAGACGTCATGAAAAGCCTTCATGTCATCTGGGAGTTTGCCGCCTAACTCGTATATGCGGGGAACAAGAGCCTCAAAGTGGTTACGATCTTCAATGCGAGCGGTCTCTGCGATCTCCTTGATTCCTTCGCCTTCTAGCCCTATTAGGTTACATCGAAGAATAGTATAGTAGTAGTAAGTTGTAAGCTCGGCTGCAGCATTCTTGACCAACAACTCCACGAGCTGATCAACATCAATACCAGCTTTCTCCACCATTTCTCGTGCTACTCTAGCCATATTATTACCTCACTAACTGTTGGTCCGAGAGATTTATTTAAAGGTACTAGTACTCTGCACTTTCGATTCGTTGAACTATCTACAAACCCAGTGTCCATTTTTCATTGCATGCATGGATTTACAACTATGTTGTTTTTAGAGGTTATGAGAGAAATCAGTATGTTATCACAACATCAGAACCTCTAAAATAGATTCATGCATGCCATCTACCGGGTCATGGCTCTCTTGAACACCGGTACCGCGATTGTGGTCATGACTACTCCAAAGCCTATCAGCACGGCTAGCTCAGTGGTTATCATGGAGACGTTTGCTCCAAGCACCATAACCTTCCTCAGGGCTGTGGTTGCATATGTAAGTGGGAGAGCTTTTGAGATGCTCTGCATATACCAAGGCATCTGCTGTATCGGGAAGAACACGCCACTGAGGAGCATCATAGGGAACATCAAGGCCATCATCACCATCATAGCTGTCTCTTGATCCTTTGCAAAGGAGGTTATCACAACACCAAGGCCGACGAAGCTGAACACCCCTAGTAAGAGCAATGCAAAGATTAATAGAATGTTGCCGCGGATGGTCACGCCGAACAAAAACACAGCTAACACGAGTATAAGGGTGCCTTGAAGCATCCCCCTAGCCGTCTGGGCAAGCGTTTTTCCTAATATTACTGAAAGTCTGTTGATGGGCGCGACCATCATTCCGTCCAGCGTGCCCACCTCCCTCTCATGGGAGATAGCTGCAGGAAGCCCCGTCATGACGCTCATCATCACCGTCATAGCCATCAACCCGGGAGCTATGAAGTCAAAATAACTAAAATCTCCCAAAACGGCTCCCTCTGTCTGAACAATGTAGGGTTTCACGATCGCAAGAGAGTTGTTGGAGTTAACCGCTGGGTTTAGCCCCTGAACGTTCTGCTGTGCCAGCCACGTGCCCATCTGTTCAAGCACCTCCTTCAAAGCGATCTGCAGGAGCATGGACATCTGAGGGTTGGTTTGGTCGGTTACGATTGTGATGGCTCCCTGCTTTCCCGTCACGAGGCTTAAAGTGAAGTTGCTGGCGATTATTATTCCTCCTTCAACCTCTCCCGCCTGGATCATACTTCTTACTTCATCAAGGCTTGAAGCACTAGTGGTTGTCATCATATCCGTGCTGCTATTCATCGTCTCCAGGGCTGCGATGAGCGTTGCGCTCGCGCTGGGGTAGTTAGCATATCCCTCGTCCTGGTTCACTAGGGCGACGGATACGTGGCTTGTGGATGTGTTTGAGGGAAACATGAAGCCGGCCATGGTCATCATGAGTAACGGCATTAACACGAGCATAAGCAGCATCATTCTGTTCCTAAACAACTCCATTAGGTCCTTCCAAGCAATCATAAGGCTGTGGGAGACCAAACTCTTAATGCCCATTCAACTCACCTCACCCTCGACCGCGGCATAGAATGCTTGTGCCTTCTCACTGGAATCTTCCGATCTGCTTTGTCTCTTACCTCGTGACCAGTGATGTATAAGAAGACGTCTTCAAGCGTGGGGTCAAGATTTTTTACCGAGTTTATTTTGCCCTTCTCAGCTCTTACGGAGTCTATAATGGTATCGAACGACTCGTCACCATTAGCGTGAACCTTGATATGGGTAGAGTTATCCTGAGAGACGGAATTGACGCATTTTAGGGACTGTATCAATGAAACCATGTTTGTGGTGAGATTCGCAATTTCCAGCTCCAAAACAGTTGTGTTGGCTCCCGAAACAAGCTTCTTCAAATTTGCTGATGTATCAAGTGCAATGATCTTCCCGTGGTCTATGATGCCTATGCGATCGCAGAGCATGTCAGCTTCAACCATCATGTGTGTTGTCAAAATGATTGTTGTCTTGTTCTCTCTATTGATCTTCTTTACAAATTCCCTGACTTCGACAGAGGACTGAGGATCTAGACCCAGTGTTGGTTCATCCAGTAGCAGCATCTCCGGCATGTTAAGCAGTGCCCTTATCACATTCATCCTCTGTCTCATACCCGATGAGAACGTGCCCACCTGAGAATTTTTCCAATTACTTAGCTGAACCAGTCTTAGCAGTTCGTCTATCCTCTCGTTGAGAACCTCCTTTGGGACGTCGTAGAGTCTTCCGAAAAACCACAGGTTCTCCTTAGCCGTTAACCGGTCGTACATTATTATCTTTTCAGAAACCAGACCGATGAGTTTCCTCACCTCGTTGTCATCCTTTACAATGTCGTAGCCACCGATTGTAGCCGTGCCCTCTGTGGGTCTCGTTAATGTGGCGAGCATCCTTATGGTAGTAGTTTTTCCAGCTCCATTGGGGCCAAGCAAACCGAATATCTCGCCCTTCTTCACGTTGAAGGACACATGATCCACAGCAGTTAATCCATTAAATTTCTTCGTGAGGTTTCTGGTTTCGATCATCACGCCGCTTACCAAGATAGACACCAACTGGTTATATGTAGTGGGAAACATCCAAGAGTCAGATATAATCTTTTCTTGCTCTGCATGCATGAACGTTAATCGATATTTTCAGTGAACATTCATTTTTGAACTGTTCAGTTCTTGTGAATGGTTAAATTCACTCGGAGGAACAAAATTTAATGTTCAGAATAGGTGAAACGTGCAAAAAGGAACATTCAAAAACTGAGAGACAAAAGGATGGAACCGTATTCACTCTTTATTCGCGATTTAAACGTTTATTCTCTGTTTTCCGTTCTTTCCATTTTGAACATTCGCAAAATGATTCCTAACTACAAAGAAGGAATGATCATTCTCTGAAAATGAGCATCCTCTAAAACTAATGCATGCATGCAAAATGGTTGGTATGCTCAAATTTTTCCAATACAAGGATTCTAAGTGCACGCCAAAAAAGAAAAAGTGAACGGTTATTTTGGTTCTAACTCTTTGTGTTCTTTCAGCCATTTTGAAACTGCTTTGTATATTGGATGTGCGCTGACATTAATTATCGGGACTTTTACATTTGTCTCTTTTATAATAATCACTTCTTTAAACTCAGGCATTAGTGCCCATTCTACTGATGACCAATGAACCGAGCCTTCTAATTTTTCTTTGATGACATCCTTTGTTTCAAGCATCGTCGAACTAGAAAATACAAGCCCTCCCACCCAAAGTAAGGGGTCACCCAATCCACCCGGTTCCACACCTAAACTCTGAAGTTTCACCAAATCGTCTAAAGCATACTTGACTATTTCATGTATGACGATTTTTTTCCAAGGCTGGTAAACAACTTCCACCATTTTCAATCCCATTAATGACAGTTGAGAATCCTTTTTATGGTTTACTAGCACGTGCTAACTGTCTTGACCAAACGTTTCTTGGCTTTCACTAGATCACGCAAAATAATTCTAAGGGGATATCTTGCTTTAGCAACCATGCCTTAAGTGGACAAAAAGAGAGGATGATGTTGAAAATGTTTTCACTGGTCCGTCAGATTCTATTTCGATTTCCAAAGCCCGTGGATGCTGCAGTATTCTCTTGCCTCTATGTTCTCCGCTGTGGTTTCGAACTCTGCTTCGGGCTTGTCTTCTGGTTCTAAGAATTTTCTGCAGGTTTTGCCGTCGGCGACTATTTCTATCCACTCAATGTAATGCTTTTGCTCCATGGGATGCGGAACACTGCCAACCTTAACCTTCACTTTGTTCCCGATCTTTTCTATTACTGGAACATGTTTTTCCAAGCCAACGTCTTCGATTTTTTCTGTAAGTAGTTCCATTGGTTGCCCGCAGCAGACGAGTTGTCCTACTCCGGTGTGTATGACTTCGACGATGTTGCCGCAGATGTTGCATTTGTAAATTTGCTTTAGTTCGGTCATTCGATTATCTCCTCAACTTCTTCTTTACCTTTTTCCAACTCTTCAACTTGTTCCTTATCTTCTTTTAGCAGTAAGGTTTGAAACTCTCCTACATGCGTTTTCTCTTCTTTAGCCACATCAAGCAGAATCTTTTTGATGCCTTCGTTATCCGTCGCTGCTGCCAGTTGTTCATATAGGCTTATTGCGTCCAGTTCAGCTATCACTGCAACTCTTAGTATTTCACGGTCCAGATACTTCTTCGAAACTTTCTCTAACTGTATAGGTATTTGGGATAACATCTTCTCAAACCACCTTCTTGACTTTTACGTTCGCAACTATCTATTATTTTTTCTGTCAAGCATAAGAGTAAGCCTCAAACATGGCAGGACGTACGTCAACACATACTCCGTCGCCATTACATTCGTCAAGCCAACCTTAACATCTAACAGCTTCATCTTGCCTCCATCAATCCTGAATGTATTATCCTCCGGGAGCCCCGTGAAATGGAACGTTCTTCCAGAGAACTTCCCACCAGTCTTCCTCGGTTATAGTTTCTCCTCGAACAAGAATTTCCAGAACTTCCTTCAAGAGTTGATGATGTCTTTTTTCATCCAGCGATATTGCGTTTAAGAGAAGTTTGACATTCTTGTTTTCAATGTTAGGCAGTACCTTGCTGATTTTTTTAATGAGCTCTGCTTCCATGTGCATATGCTTTTCCACAAGTTCTCTTTGCTTGTCTAGATTCTCTTGTGTGAGCGCAGGGAGAACGCTCGTTAGCAAACTAATGGCTGCACCGTACATTTCTGCATGTTTCAGGGAATCTAGGGATATTCCTTTCAGAACTCCTTTCACAGCTGGATTTTCTATTTCACCTAAGGCTCCATTTACCGAATTTACAATCTCATTTTCAATGTTAACCTGCTTCTTCAGAAAGCCTACTAATTCATCCTTTGAAATCAAACACTCACCTCCTTTTCTCTAATTGTTTCACGATTTTACGCTTGACTCTCCTTAGACGGCGCTGGGGGCGTAAACACACGTGCTGCAAGTTCTTTGTCGATCATAAACAGTCCATTACCTTCTTTTCCAACAAGTTTCAACTTAGAGATAATATCATTGTCGTTAGCTTCCTCTTCGATCTGTTCGGTAACAAACCATTGGAGAAAGATGTTCGTGGCATGATCCTTTTCCTTAACAGCAAGGTCAACGAGATCATTAATGCACTTTGTAATGAACCTCTCATGTTTCAGAGTTTTTTCAAACATATCTAAAGGCGATCCGAATTCTGCAGGTGGCTCTGCAACAGCCATGAGCTTTACCTGTCCGCCTTGGTCATTGATGTAGTCGTAGATTTTCATGGCATGTGTCATCTCTTCCTGATATTGAACCATAAACCAATTGGCAAATCCCTTCATTCCAATGAAGGTGCTGTGGGCAGACATGGACAGGTACAGATATGCTGAATAAAGCTCGTTGTTGATCTGCATATTCAGCGCCTTTACCATTCTCTTATTTAGCATATTGTCACCTCCTTTTCAGTTTGTTAAGTTATGTTCTTTATGTTTGTTTAAGATTTCATCAGCTAATCTGTCTAACGCCCCAAAATCTTGTTCTTTTGGAAACCCTTTTATGACAACGGGCTCAAGCAACTCAACCTTTAGGTTAGGCAGCATCCGTGTTATTTGTTCCACCATCTTGCCACCCCAGCCATAAGACCCGATTATTGATGCAAACTTCAGTTTCGGCCTCAGAGCATTTGCAAGGTAAACCGCATAAACAACATTTGGATGTGGTCCAACTAAGACTGTGGGTGATCCTATCACAATTGTAGCGGCGTCCACTAATGCCATTGCTAATTTTCCAATATCTGTTTTGGCCAGATTGAATTGTTTCACGGTTATGCCTCTTTCAACCAAAGCAGCAACGAAGTATTCCACCATCTTCTTGGTGCTACCGTGCATTGAAATGTATGGCAATACAACGATGTTTTTAGGCGGGGCATAAACCCAATCTTTGTACGCTTCAAGTATGAACTCTGGCTTATCATATAGCGGACCGTGACTTGGCGCTATCACATCTATTTGTATATCTCTTATTTTCTCTAGATTCTTCTGAATTACCGTTTTAAACGGCATCATAATCTCCGCATAATACCTCTTAGCCGCCTCGTAAACTGTTGCTTCATCGGTTACATACAAATCAGATGTTGCAAGATGAGAACCTAAGAAATCGCAGGTGAAGAGTATCTTGTCTTCCCTTAAGTATGTGAGCATTGTTTCTGGCCAATGAACCCAAGGAGCATGGATAAACTCTAAGGTTTTATCCCCCAACGAGAGGGTTCCCCCGTCTTCTACAGTCACAATTTTGCTTTCAGGAATCAGGAGCAGGTCCATGAGCAGCCTTTTACATTTAGGAGTTGCAACAACCAGGGCATTTGGATACATCTTTAATATTTGAGGCAGTGCCCCTGAATGATCTTGTTCCGCATGATTTGCAACAACATAATCTATGTTTTTAACATCTAGCTGATTTAGGTTATCTATCAGCACACTTGCCATAGTTGGGTCAACAGTGTCTATCAGAGCCGTTTTTTCGCTGCCCTTGACTAGATAAGCGTTATAACTTGTTCCATCAGGAAGCGGAATAAGCTCGTCAAAAAGTCGCCTATCCCAATCTACCGCTCCAACCCAGTGAATGTTTGCCTTTAGTTCCCTCGGCTTCATTTCCTATTTATTCCACCTTTTCAAACTGATCTTTCGTTACTCCGCAAACTGGGCAGACCCAGTCATCCGGCAGTTCTTCAAACGGAGTTCCAGATGGTATTCCAGAGTCAGGATCACCCTTCTCTGGGTCGTATATATACCCGCAAACAGTGCATCTGTATTTGATCATTTTATCGCCTCCTTTCTTCTTTTATGTAAGTTGGAGCCGCCTTAGGAGTCACACCCCTCTTCATATCATGGTAATAAGCATAAGTCATAGGTTCATCATTAGCTAAAATTTCGGCATCAACCAGTTTACCAATAAAAATGATGTGTGTATTTGCATCAACTTCTCTAATCACTTCAGCCTCTACGTATGCAACTGCATGATCCAAAACTATTGGTGCACCAGTTCTGCCAACTTTATAATTTATTCCTTTGAATTTGTCTATGTCCCTTCCAGATCTGAATCCGAAATGACCTATAAACTTCAATGGCGTATTCTTTGAAAGAACCGAAACGGCAAAGGCGTTGCTTTCTCGGATAAACTCGTTCGTGAAGTTCTGCTTATTAATACTCACCGCTATTGTTGCAGGTTCAGATGTTACTTGAAATACCGTATTGGCAATCTGACCGTTAAAACTATCACTTTTTCTAGAAGTTACGACATACAAGCCGTAACTTATTTTATGCAAAGCTTCAAGATTCATGTTTCAACCTCAAATTAATTTGAGATATCCTACGTCATTCATCTTTGTCATCCTTTTACATGCTTTAGATTATAACTTATTTTCACACCAGCCTGCTCGAAAAGTTTCCCAACAGGACAGTTTTCGCGAGTTAGTTCAAAAATTCTTTGAATTCTGTCTTTTCTAGCATCACTTTTCACGGTTATGTTAAATTTAGCTGAGGCTACTGTGCCAGTTGCTTCAGATTTTAGGGCGCGAAGCTCAACTTCCAAATCTTTCAGCTGAATCCTCATCTTTTTTGCAGTTAATGAAAAAATAGTGGCAAAGCATCCAGCGAAGCTCATAACTCCAAGCTCTAGAGCAGTGGGCCCCATATCTGTGCCGAGTTCAGGTGGTAGATCCAAACAAACGCTGTGAGCTCTTCCGTTATCAACTGCCACTCTTAAATCCCGTATGAGTTTAGCTTTTGAAACTATAGAATTCAAACACTTCACCTCCTTCTTTACTTACCGTTTTTTCCTCACATGTTTCATTTTCATTGTTCTTTGTTCTAATTTAAACACCATTCTACAACTTAAAAACCTAGAGGACTAGTACGAAGCTCTTTCTGCATAGGAACCAGTCTACGCATTCACAGCCTTCTTGAAGACGTTTTTCCGCTACTTCCTGCGTCGCCGTTGGAGGAAATATAACGTCATCACATGGTTTCCAGTTTGCTGGAGTAGCAACTTTATATTTATCCGCAGTCTGCAACGCATCCACCCATCTTAAAATCTCCTGCATGTTTCGCCCAGCCTACTCCAGACAAGTCCCTTTCCAAGAAAAGGTGTTAGCGCACGATTGCATCCTTAGTTTTTGTCCTTTCTATACTGTTCAATCGCCTTTCTAAAGGTCCTTTTAGCCAAACAAGCACAATGGATTTTCTGTTTTGGAATACGCCCGAGATGCTTCATTATATCTCCTTCATCAATTTTTTCCGCTTGTTCCAAAGTCTTTCCTTTTACCAGTTCCATCAGCGCAGAACCAGATGCAAAAGCCCCAGCACACCCTATTGCCTGAAACTTCGCATCCTTTATCACGTTAGACTCTATTTTCAGAAAAATCTCCATAGTGTCACCACACGGACCAGTATACGCACAACGAACACTCGGATCTTTTATCTCCCCAACATTTACCTTTCCTATGTAATATTCTATTGCTCTGCTCGAATATCCTGATTTCTTCAATAATTCTCTAACTTCACTCATTTATTACGCCTCAACTTTCTTTCCGTTTAATTTCCTCTTGCAGTAGACGCAACAACTGATTACTTTGGAAGGTTACATAAAAGTTTGGTGCGTGCGCGATACTGTCAAGTCTTCTCATCAAAACGAATCAGATTCCAACGTCAATTGAGATTCATTTGCTTCAAACAAACTAGCGCGCGCAGAGGAGTAACCGATAAAAACTGAGAACTTGAATACTTCTCCTCTAATTTAAGTTACTTCAGAAGATGGTGGCTACCGTATGTCGAGGATAGACTACAAGAGCATTTTAACCCTTCGATTTGTCTTTGAAAACTTGAACAGAGACCTCAAACTACTCTTCTTCTCCAACCTAATAGGCGCCTTCGGAGACGGCCTTTACTTCTACATATTGCCACTTCACATGGAAGAGCTTGGTGCAGGCTCAGTTGAAATAGGAATACTGTTCTCTGCATTGGGTTTAGCAGCAGCATTCACACCTCTCCTCGGAGGTTTCTTAGCCGACAAGTACGACCGGAAAAAAGTTATGATCCTAGGCTGGCTCATATGGTTGCCCACTCCAATCATTCTTTCGTTAGCGCAAAATTGGAGTCAACTGTTACCTGGCATGATCCTATACGGGTGTTGGATAGGTCAACCAGCCTCCAGCGCTTACATTGCAACTGCAACAGAAAAAGACAAGATGACACTGGCTTTTACTACGATCTCAGCTTCATGGTCGCTTGGATACATTTTCTCTCCAGCCTTAGGAGGCTATCTTTCAACACTCGTCGGCATGAAACATGTCTTCGGGCTATCCTTCGTTTTCTATGCTCTCTGCACACTCGGGCTCTTCTTTATCAGCGGTCAACACGCAACAAAAAAGCCTTCCCAGCCTCATGCACCTACTCCATTCCGCAAAAAGAAAATTATCATCTGGGCAGTCTTCTTCGCAGCGATAATGTTTGTCATAACCTTAGCTAGACCATTCGTTACTCTTTTTCTCAAAGATGAACTTCACTTCGATAGATTTCACATCGGCGTTTTGGGATCAGTTACTTTTCTGGGATCAGCAATACTAGCAGTGACTCTGGGCAGACTAGGTGATAAATGGAGGAAAGCAGGCGCCGTTTCCGTTTCAATCATGCTGGTTTGTGCATCATTCATCGGGCTTCTCTTCTTCAGGAATTTCTTTGCATTAGTTTTCCCCTTTTTCCTAATGGGTGCCACATACATGTTTTGGTCATTAATGGGGGCAGTGGTGGGTTCCATGGCTCCAGAAGCCTCAAGGGGACGATGGATGTCTGTATCACAAACAACGTGCATGCTGGCAGCGATTCTTGCCCCATACCTCGGAGGCATACTATACGACGCTTCACCGCACACCCCTTTCATAGTCGCAGTTGCAGCAACTCCGCTGCTGTCCATTCTAGCCTTGTCGAAACTACTAAAGGAAGACTAAGGAAACGTCCGCAAACTGTTTATTTATTTTCTGAGGCCTTCATGATTCATAGGCTCATATCATAGGATACAGAATATTGGTTATCTATTTGACGACATTGTATACATGCTTATTCAGTACGGACTACCCCCTCAGGTATAGGGGGGCTATAGGGGGGTCTAATAAGAGAGAGACACGCCCAAACAACACAACAAACACAAAACCATACAGAAAACACAGCACATATAAACAACCACGCATTATATCGAACATTCCACGAGGAACCAACCGTGACAGAACAAACAACAACCACCATGCCCACATGCACATCATGCCACAGAATCATAGCCCCAACAACAGAAGCAACAAAATTCCCATGCCCAAACTGCGGAGAAATAATCATATGGCGCTGCTCAAAATGCCGAAAATTCGGAAGACCATACCGCTGCCCAAAATGCGGATTCACGGGACCTTAGGAGAATTTTTCTTCATACACTTGTTGCAGGCACCCCTGTGCATACATTAGATAAACTGCACTTTGACTAGTGAGATAATTTTAAATGGTCTCTATCCTCTGTTTTCATTAGAGGCTTTATAATAGATGAATTTGCTAAATGCAAAGAACTGGATTTCAGTTTACAGCATGCAGCTCCGTAAAGCCGTTGAAAACAAGATGTTTCCACACTTTCTAGCTACATGTCAATGGGCATCACTGGTCATAACCCTAGCTTTCAACCTGAATACGTCGGTTGCCGTGACTGGAGCAATAGCAAACGGTGGACTCAAAGTAATCATGCTTTTCCATGTTTGGATGCTTTTGTTTGCAGCTGTTTTGTGCCTGATATTTTATAGAATAAGAAAAGAAGGAATTGCAGAGAGAAGCATTATCGGCATATCAATGATAACAATCTTGTTTTCAATTGTAAATATTTCTCTCCATTTCGTTAACGATTTCGTTTTGTTAATGAAAGCCACAGAAGTGGTTACATGGTGTTTGTACAATACTATGTTTTCCGTGAGTATTTACAAAATCTCAACTGTGTTTCTCTTGCCAGTTCTAATGAGACCTAAGAAAATTGAGAAGGAAACACTTCGCACCAACAAGAAATCATGGGCACAGGGTTAAAAATGCGAAGAGCATCATCAGTACTGATTCTACTGATTCTACTTGTTTCCCTATTCCTTCTTTCCGTACTTTCTAACGTCCTAACGGGATACCCTGAATCTGCACGTCTACCAGAGACTGAGAAGGAACGGACAGGAAGAGAGACCGAAAAAGAACCATCCGTCCTCTTGTTTAAGGTTTCACCAGCTACCCCCCAACTATATTGGAGGGTTTGGAGCGCCGACTATTACACAGGGCGAAATTGGCTTAGAACAACGGATGAGAAAGTTCTAGAAGAGCTTCCTCAGATTCAAGACACCAATGCAACCAGAGTCTTCACCGTAGAAATCAACAGTAGTCAACGAGAAATTTTTCTTCCATTAGCTTCAGCTAATTCGACCTCAGCAAACATATCTTTGGAGCAAACTGAGAATTTGGAGTTCTTCACGGATACTATTGGGAACGTCTATAAGGTTATAGAACATGGGGAAGCGGCAGAAGAACCGTTGGTTTATGAGGTTTCATGGCGTGACACTGAAGTAGACGACAGATTTATTTCGCTCAATAACATTCCAGAAGAGATCATAGACAAATATCTGCAATTGCCAAACATACCCCTTGAAATTCGGAAATTAGCTAGAGACCTGGAAGACTCATCCTATAGTGTCCTTGATCAAATTCTTGCTGACGTTCAATTTTTACGAATCAATTTTGTATATGACGACCAACGTTCGAAGTATCTGTACGAACGCATCACACAAGGTTCCGATATTTCTTCTTACATAGAAAAGAGAAGAGGCGTTTGCATAGACGCGGCAACTGCGCTTGCTATCATCTTAAGAATACAAAGAATACCCGCAAGGATAAGTATTGGATATAAGCCGAAAGGAATGGAAGACGGCAAACTATTATACTATACAACTGGAGCACATTCCGTAACAGAAGCCTATCTCCCCCCTTATGGTTGGATTCAATTTGATGCGACACCACCACTCGAAGAAAATCCCCTTGTAAAAGTGTCGCCCTTCAAAAAAGAATCCTCCCCTGGAAGCAAACTCTTCTATCAATTCGCAATCACAAATAGGCGCAACTTAACGGACAACTTCAAGATATTCGTGGACAGTAAGCAAAAATGGAACATTGAAGCTGCCCCCGAAAAACTAAGGGTCAAACCTATTCAAACCGTCGATGCCTTGCTTGAAGTTACCATACCGGATGATGCAAAATTTGGCGAAAAAGACGTGGTAACCGTAACTGTAGCTTCCCTGAAGAGCCCACAGGTTGCATTTTCCATCTTGGTCATCACGCAAGTCGAGAACGTTCTTCATACCTCCACAACAACAACGCTTAGAAATACAGATGAGGTTGCCACTCGAGGAGACACTTTCTAGATAAACGGAACAGTTCTTACAGCCAGCGAAGAACAAGTCGATAACATGACCATTTTTGTTTTCCTGACAAAAACCAGAAAAGCTGAAGGTATAATCATTGGAAAAGGATATTCCAAACAAGGGGATTTTCACATTGAAAGTGCGGTACCGTATTTTGTGGAAATCGGAGACTATAAAGTGATTTGCATTTCTTTGGGAACAGCAGAATGTGCTCCATCCAACAGTGATTTTGTCATAAGAGCGCGTGCAACAACAAGAATAGAACTTGGCCCTGAAGAAGAATTCCTGTTAGGGTATGGAGCAATTCATGGCCAACTATTATGGGATAATGGAACCGGCTTTGCAGAAGCGTCCATTTCGCTTAGGACGACTTTTTTGACTACGTCATCAGAGGTTTGGGAATCGCAGAACCTAACATTCAGCGACGGTTCCTTTAGAATAGAGACCACGTTTGAGAACCCAGGGGTATATGAAGTGGAAGCGGTGTTTCTTGGAAATGAATATTTTTTGGGGAGTAATGCAACATGTGTCGTAGAATTGAAACGTGGGCTACCTACAATCCAGATTTTCGGTGAAGACGTTGCTGTAAGGGGTGAAGTTTTTAACATCACCGGAACGATTCAATATGAAGACATAAGAGTATGGGGAGAACCTGTAACCATAGTTTATGGTAATCAATTGCTGGCGACTGTTGAAACCAGAGACAACGGCTCCTATACATGGTCTTTCCCTGTGGACTCCGAAGAAACACTTGGACCACACTACTTCACAGTAGCCCTTAAGAAAGGCGATATATCCGCAGTTCACAAAGTTGTAGTAAAATCAAGAGCCACATTAAATACAAAGGTTTCCGATGTAGCCGGAGGAATGTTTGTCTTATTCTCAGCATCCCTTTCTGATGACCATGATCAACCTATCCAAGGAGCAAAAGTTGTCATCGATGATTACGGCTTATCATGGAAAACCGATAATAACGGAAACTTAACATTCCTTCTGGATAACGTCAAGCTTTGGCCAGAAAACCCGGTGCTAACTGCAAGGTTTGAAGGCTCAGAGAAATACTTACCTGTCACGACTAAGAAACAAGTTCTTCTTCAACCAGAGATTAGCCTACCTTTCCTCATACCTTTAATTTCCCAAACTTTAGTCATCCTGACTTTCATGTACGCCAAGCATCATATAAGAAAGCGTCAAACGTCTCGACAAATCAGTGACATGAAAGTTGTGAAAGAGAGAGCAATTGTAGAGGAAGAACATATAATTGGGCCACAAAAAATGCAACCGCTTACGATTGCTCTCCCTGACATAAAAGCCCAGTTTCCCAATGTCTGGGGCGTCGGGGACAAGTTACGTATAGAAGTTGCCCTCGATAGGAGTCTTCTAGAGGAAATAGAGAAGAAGAAGGTTGAGGTTTCGATTGACGAAAAGAACGTTGCTTTTGTCAGACTTTCTCAACAAGGACGCACTGAACTTTCTCATGTATTCGTTAAGAAGGGTGAACACAAGATACGAGCGATCCTACGGAGAACATCTGGGCGTCGACCATGGAAAGCAGAGATAGAACTTCGCGTTGTTGACTATGGAGAGGAAATCATCAGGCTTTATAATGAATTCTTAGGAAAGCTGGGCAATTATGGTATCTATGCACGAAACGAAATGACAGCACGGGAAATACAGAGTCTCATTTTGAGGACAGACGACTTTGACCCAGAAGCTCTTCACAAAGTGACGACCTGCTTCGAAAAAGCTGAGTATAGCAACCATTTGACAACCAGAAAAGACTATGAAATCATGTATCTATCCTTAAAGGAGCTGGACATCAATGTTGAGCAAACAGAGTAAACTTTTGGTTTTGGCATTCTCAGTTCTTTTCCTCATTATTCTTAAACATGTAATCGACCACAGCGTGGAAGCTCTCCATCAAGTTCTCCAACTAATCGCCTACGCGTCTCTACCTATTGCAGGCGGGTTGATTGCACTTAGCTCATGTTCCCTCCTTGGAACCTTCACGGAAGTGGAAAACTCGGCAACATGGCATGTACTAAGATGGGTTTCAGAAGACCCAGCAAGAAATTTCTTCATAGGGTTTTTCATAACAGCCTACTTGAATCTTATTAGGCCGCCTTTAACTGCCAATCTGCCTTTTCTTCCATACATAGAATGGGTTATGATAGCATTAGCAGTTTATGTAGTGTACGACATGACGAGACTCCCTACAAAAGAATTCTATGTCGGCTCTGAAAGCCTAGATTGGAAAAGGCATGTGCAAGAGGTGAGGCGTGAGACTGGACGTGACTTAGTACGCTTGACGTCCGTTATGGAACGGTTCGTTGACCATGGAGTGAAAGAGCCATTGCTGGTTTACTTGGCGTTACACCTGCAAAGGTTAGGAGCAACTGAAGAAAGAATCCTCAAGACATTAAGCTCACTAACAGATTATCAGAAAAATGCAGGAAGATACAAATTGTTTTTCTTGGTTTTTCCTTGGACAAAAAGGAAATTCGCCATGAGGAACAAGGAAACTAGAGAGGTCCTATTGAACAATCTCCTTGAGAAAATTGATAGGGTGTGATCAGAATGAATTTGGAAAAAGCAAGAGCTGCCTGTGATACCATAGTGGGACAGATACGTAGCCTGTACGTTGGAGATGAGCTACTAATCAAAAAGCTACTCGCGGCAACACTGGCCAATGGACACGTTCTATTTGAAGACAATCCCGGACTCGGTAAGACATTGTTAGCAAAAACGCTGGCTTTTTCAATTGACTGCAACTTTTCTCGAGTTCAATGCACTCCGGATCTCTTGCCAGCAGATATCCTTGGAACCAAAGTCTGGAGACCAAAAGACGGATCTTTCGAGTTGTTCAAAGGTCCAGTTTTCACCAACGTGTTGCTAATAGACGAGATAAATAGGTCGCCGCCCAAGACACAATCTGCTGTTTTGGAGGTTATGGAAGAGAGACAAGTAACCATTGAAGGGGAAACCTACAGGTGCGAAGAACCGTTCTTTGTATTGGCAACGCAGAATCCGATAGAGTATGAGGGCACATACCCTCTACCTGAAGCCCAAATAGATCGCTTTATGATGAAACTTTCCACTGGATACCCAAGAACTCTAGACGAAGAGAAGCTCATTGTCAAAAGACGCATAAAATGGAAGAAAGACGACCCAACAAGGGATTTGAAGCCAGTTATATCCGCAGAAGATTTCAGTTCTTTGCAAAGAGCAGTGGAAAATGACGTTTACATAGATGAAGTTATTATCAAATACATAGCAGAAATTGTCAGAAAGACAAGAGAACATCCACAAGTAGAAGTAGGATCAAGCCCGAGGGGAAGCCTTGCGCTACTTAAGGCTTCTAGAGCCATAGCACTTGTAGGAGGAAGAGACTTCGTCACGCCTGATGACATCAAGACTCTCGCCGTTGATGCCCTTGCCCACAGACTGATACTAAAAGTAGAGGACGTAATGAAACGAGTAGACGAACGGAAAATAGTCAAAGAAGCCCTCGACACAGTAAGCGTGCCAAAGGATTACCACCCAAGGTGAGCCTTCTTGACCTTGATCGCAAAGGAAACCAATCTGCTCCTGACAGGATTCACCATAATCTTCTTCTTGGGTTTCCTTCTTGCCAACCCCATATTAATCTGCGCTTCATTCATTCCACTTTTCATATATTTCATGAGAGCTTTCATTGCTCCTCCGGAAGTGAAAATCAAAAAAACTGGTCTGCCGAGTTCTGCAAGGCTCGACGAAACAATAGAGGTGAAAATAGCCGGCGAGATAACCGGCGGTCCTGGTGCAGTTGTCATCTGTGATGAGGTCCCAGAGCCTTTTCAACTCGTTGAAGGCAACAACTTCAAAATAGTCTCTAAGGGATTCAAGGATAAAGCATTCAGTTTTTCCTATAAGATTCAATGCACCAAATGTGGCACCTACAGGCTTGGGGTAGGTTGGGAAACGAGACATATTGTTGGATTAACTCGAACTCATGTCTCAATTGGGGAGACTGAACAGTTGAGAGTGTTCCCCATATCGCCCAAAATAAGAAAAATGAAGCTACCTCTGCGTACGACCCAGAGGATACATCCTAGTGAAGGTATCGCCAAGATCGGTCCGTTGAGCACCGACTTTAAGGAGATTCGCAACTATTCCTATGGTGACCCATTCAAGATTATCAACTGGAAAGCCTCAGCTAGGGCTGCAGGCCGTGGAAAGCTGTATCCAATGGTTAATGAATATGAACGAGAAGGAAAGCTGTCGATCTGGCTATTTTTGGACGCCAGTCCCGACCTTAGAGTTGGAACTTCATTTGAAAACGCCTTAGAATATGGTATACGCGCAGCATACAGCGTCTCTTACTATTTTCTGAGTAAAGGCTACAGCTTAGGCATGTACATCTATAATCATCAAGGAGAGACACTTCATTTTGATACGGGAAAAAAACAGTTCATCAGAATTGCCGACAACCTTCTCAAACTAACCCCTCCAGAAGTTGGATTACAGGTTTTCTGGGACGAGGGCTTTTCAAAAGCCGTAGAACGGAATCAGAAGTATTTGATCCCCCAATCTCCAGGGATAGCAATTATTACTCATGTGACCCCGAGCAATTGGGGTGATCTCCTAAATGGACTGAGGAAAATCTTGGTCTACAAAAGAAGAAAAAGGCAGCCTAATATCTTGCTAATCAACACTCTGCCTTACGATATTGTCCCAAAGGTTAATGATTGGGAGATATTTGCTGCTAAGATGCTTGATGCAGCCAGTAGAAGTTTTTCCAACAGGCTGCGAAATCTAGGAGCGACCGTGCTAGACTGGAACCCAAAAACGGAGAGTATGGAAATCACGCTGTTAAATACTATATGGTTGAGGTGAAATATCCTTGAAATTGACAAAAATAACGCCAGTGATGCTACAATTCACTGTTATCGTATTAATGAGTGTGGCTGCCTCTTACACCTTTCAGCATACCGAGACCACATATCAAATAAATGGGCTATGCTTCTACCGCTACTTGGCATACATCATTACCGTTTTTCTTGGCTACATATGCTTCTCTAAATACAAGAAATATATTGCTCTAGCCTTCTCTATTGGGCTTTCTGCAGTGGCACTCTCTCCCATCGGTCATGAAGCCATAGAGTTGTTCCCATTGATAGTTCCTTTTTTAGCTGTGCTGATGGGAGTCACCACGATCTTGATTGTCCCAAGCTCTAGGGGTAGAGGATTCTTTGAGTTTCTTGTAGTACTAATTCTGCCTGCTATTTTGGCGGAGTCACGGATAGGAGGGTCATTTCGACTACTTGCGACCATAGAATCCATCAGCTATTATGAACTTTCAGCCGTAACCGTTAGCATTGTGGGAGGATGCTTCTTTCTTAGATATGCGACCTTGGCAAGATTAAGTAGCCTTGAACTTTTGTCTAATGGAGGCAACAAAAAAGATGTGGCCGAGGTTAGCAGGCGGTGCAACATCCTAATCAGTCTCATTGTCATTAGCGCTTCTGGAATAGCCGCGTTTTTAATGGTCGCAGCACCCATCGTTGCGGATGTTCTTCGCGCTGCAGCTGTTACGCTACCACTTTACGTCCTCGGCTTAGCATTGGGTGCTGGAATTGCTGTAACAACGATTTTCTACATTTTCCAGCTTTCTCAAGAGCAAACCACGTACACGCTTCACACAAAGTAGACGCTGCTGTACATACGATAATAACAGAAGGACTTGACGTAACACTAGATTCATAAACCGTGTACTCCTAGCTACCAAGTATACCACAAAAACAGAGTGAAACCGCCACCATGCGCTATATGCTAAATTAGGCTCACTCGATTTCTCATATGAAATGCGAGGGGATATCAACACTCTAGGGGTTAGAGAACCTGATATCAACTAAAAAAGGAGAAACAAGAGGTAAAAATTCAAGCATGCATGAAAATTTCTTCCATAGGTATTAAGATTTGATGCAGCAAACATAATGAATGATGTAATGTGCGTGCGAAACTTGTCTTGTTCAAATGGTTCACTAATAGAAAGGACTAGCCCAATTTTGGAGGAAACGTCAGAGAGTTGATATAATGATTCATTTCTTCACTTTAGTTCCTAGGATCATCGGCTCTTTGTCAATTCGTTGCTAATTTAGGACGAACAAGAAAATGGAGTTAAGGATCTGTTTCTCCTAGGTGCATGGCAACTACTACGAGATCTCGCATGTCCACGACTCCATCTTCATTCAAATCTGCCGCTGGGTTATAGTCAGGTTCACCTTCGAAATTCCCATAGGCCAGAGAAACGATGGTTAAGTCTAGAACGTTCACTGTGCCGTCACCGTTAACATCACCTATATGCACGCGCGCGAATACATTCTGATTCGTGATGTTTAATGGCGTATCATAGGACATCGCTTTGGAGTTTAAGGATCCGGAACTGTAATTGTGATAATGTTCAATTGAGAATGAAAGGAGTGTTCCATTGATGGATGACGGCGGGGTGGTTATGTACCATCCGTTATAAGTCCAGTTGTTTGGACCACTTTCGACATCGTCAAAGAAGCCAATTTCTGGAATTTCTATGTCATCAATATACCACCCGAGTTCAAGAACATACGGATCAGTCCAGTAAGTGAAGTACAATTCTATGGTGTGATTTGCAAATGGTGCCAGATCCATCTCTTCTTTATACAAATCACCACTAAAGCCTGTAAACGCATTCCATCTTCCCGCATCGTAATAGGCTGTCGGTTCAAATCCAGCAGGGCAGTTAGGATTGTTTTGACGTTCTGGAAGTGTTGAAATAGTCATAAGTCCAGGTAAAGTGAACCACTCATCAGTATCCAAGTCGTGTACTTCTACATACCCATAATCCCAGTCTTCTTCAATCTCGTAGTAGCTCCAGAACTTGCACGTTGCTCCTGTTTCAGGTATATCAAAGGTCTGATTAAGCCTGAACCATGAGTATGATTTTCCATCTGAATACCATTCATACATGCCGCTGTGTGCAGGTGGCACGCCCGCACGGGCTCGTATGAAGAACGTTTCACTGATAACTGAGGGTGTAGCGCCTTCGAACTCGGTTATGTCAAAAACTATGTTATTGGAACAGAACGGCTGGTCCCCACCGTCTATCAAATCGCTGAACGATTTTGCTGCAAGAGGGTTACTATGGTTGCCCACACCTATTAAAATGTCACATTCTCCACGCTTGGGATGCTCCGCTTTGAATGATGCCACCAATTTTGGATCGTAACCGATTCTGTCCCGATAAAACATGCAGTATTCGACACGTTGTTTCATAGCTTCGTAAGATATCCAGTAACACCCATCAGCGATATTCTCCCATGTTCCCCCTTCTCCCCACGAATTCGCTATTTTAAAAGCTCCCTGACGTGACTCTCCTTCCTCAGTATATGTGACGTTGTCATCGTATCCAACTATAGTATTCGCGTGGTTTACTGCCGGATTCGCATAATTATCTAAAGTCCAGAAATCTTTGCTTGTTAAGCTAGAATATTGGTTCGCATCTACCGCTATTACCGCAAGATGATCAGAGGATATCCAATTCTTAAGACTTGTTATGTCATCATTTGTGCCAAGCTCCAAATATTCATACCCGCTGCTGTTGCCACGATACAACGGCGCCTCTCTCCAAGCATCTTCAGAAGGCCAGCTCGCTGAATCACCGGGGTCATAAGGCATTTTCTCCCAAGAACTGACTCCAAGGTCACATACCAAGGTTATTGCGTCGTAGAAGGATGAGCCTCCATCTACTCCACCATTGATTAAGTGGTAAATAAAATCTGGGCTGAATATTCTGTCTTGGTAGGCTGGAGTGGGGTACCCAAAGTATCCGCCTTCCCATTTTGCCTCAGATAAATCCCATCCGTGCTCCTTGGCCTCTTGAAAAGTCTTCATGTAATATCCTACTGCCCATGTCGTGCATGAGCCTTCTCCATCTTGATTCCCTATTGGTGGAAACCATGGTTTGGTAGTATGATCTACACTGGGTGGCGATTGAATTGTTTGGTTAAGCAAAATTCTTTCAACCATGTACATATTTATCATAATTTTGCCCCACTCCTCTTCTGTTGGTGGACGCAACCCTGTTCCGTATCCATTGATTCTCTTATTGTAGTCTACATGTTGTTCGCAAACCCCAACTTCTTGTTTCAATTTCTCTAACTCAACAACGGTGATTTCATGTTCAATCACTCTCACAATTCCGCTCTCTTTTTCTGGTGGGTTAGAAGAGCTAGCTGCTTTAACCCGTAAATCACTGAACGTCGCCCCAAACATGATGATAAAAAGGAGCATAAACACAATCAAAGAAACACGCTTTCGCAATTCCTTGTCTCCCCGAAAACTACATCAAATAGACCTTTCCTTTCCTAATTAAGGTTATGAAAGAAGTGTGTACACGAAACAACCCTCCTCGCTTTTAGCGCACGCAGATGCTTGTTACATTCACATCTTTTGACTTGGAGTGACCTTGAAAGAAAAATGAGAGTTTGTGGAGAAGATGTTACAGAGGTCACAGGTATAGAACCGCCCACTAGCATTGTGTTCCATAAAGTTTTTAGAAGGCGAGCCCTAGTAAAGGCAATCTTAAAAAGAGGGAAAATGTGGAGGTATCTACACGATGCTAGCTGGATACGAATTCACCGGATCATAGGGGAAGAAAAATGGCAAAAGTCCTCATATCCTACAAAATCCTCCCGTCCGATGTCACAGTTGATCTAAACCTGCTGAAAGAGAAAATAAAAAAGGAACTACCGGAATACGCCTCAATTCGTAAATTCGCCGAAGAGCCTATAGCCTATGGGCTCGTCGCATTAATCGCACACATAACTATTCCGGAAGAAAAACCGGGAGGATTATACGAACTCGAAAAATCGCTCCAAAACATTGAAGAAATCAGTCAAATAGAAACATTAATGGTCCACAGAGTTTAGCACTCCCTTTAAAGTTTATATAAGAACATGCTCCTTTCCAAATTAGACATTTAAATTAACAGAGGAAGCTAAGACATGAGTGAAGTTCAACTAAAGGTAGGAGACGCCAGACAACGCGACGTGGGCAGAGGAATCGCCAGAATCAACCAGAAAACCATGCAGAAACTAGGCATCTCCGCAGGTGACGTAATCGAAATTTTAGGGAAAAGAAACACAGCGGCGATAGCTTGGCCAGCCTACTCCGAAGATCAAGACAAAGAAATCATACGAATCGACGGGTTCAGCCGCAAGAACTCTGGAGTAGCAATAAACGAGTACGTGACAGTCCGCTCAGGCAAAGTTAAGAACGCAACAAGTGTCGTCTTAGCTCCAATTGATATGCGGTTAAACGTTGATCAAGACTTCACCAATTTTGTGAAAAACAGGCTTATGGAAAGAACGTTTGTAGAAGGAGACACCACACTAGTTATGATGCTAGGCCACGCCATACCGTTCACGGTAACCAAAACACGCCCTCACGGAATTGTGAGGATGACGTATGAAACAAACCTGCAAATCTTAGCTGAACCTGCGCCTGAAACTAAGGGCATGCCCCGTACCACCTATGAAGATATAGGTGGGCTCCATGAGGAAATCCAACGAATCCGAGAAATGGTTGAACTTCCAATGCGCCATCCTGAATTATTCCAAAGGCTTGGGATAAGACCACCACAAGGGGTTTTGTTACACGGTCCGCCAGGCTGTGGAAAAACATTATTGGCAAGGGCTGTGGCAAACGAGTCAGAAGCCAACTTCTTTCCCGTAAATGGTCCAGAAATAATGAATAAGTTCTACGGAGGGTCAGAGCAAAATGTCCGCGACATATTTCAGCAAGCTCAGAAAAATTTGCCCAGCATTATTTTCATAGATGAACTTGACGCCATTGCGCCTAAAAGAGGAGAGGTCACAGGCGAAGTTGAGAGAAGGGTTGTTGCTCAGCTTCTTGCGTCAATGGACGGGCTAACTGGGAGACAAAACGTCATCGTTATAGGTGCAACAAATAGACCAGATGCCCTTGATCCTGCCCTACGGAGACCTGGAAGATTTGATCGGGAGATAGAAATCGGAGTTCCAGACAAAAAGGGACGACATGAGATACTGCAAATACACACAAGAGGGATGCCGTTAGCTAAGGATGTTGACTTGAAAAAAGTTGAAGATATGACGCATGGCTACACAGGAGCAGACTTGGCTGGTTTATGCCGTGAGACTGCTATGAAAGCGTTGCGTCGATACTTGCCTGAGATAAACGTAGAAGAGGAGCGAGTTCCGCCCAGCGTTTTGGAGAAAATGGAGATTAAAATGGAAGATTTCTTGAATGCCTACAAGGAAATCACGCCGACCGCTATGAGAGAAGTGTACATAGAGGTGCCTACGGTTAAATGGACGGATGTAGGTGGTTTAGAAAGTGTGAAGGAGGAGCTTAGAGAAGCTGTTGAATGGCCGTTAAAGAATCCACAGGTGTTCACGAGGATGGGGATACGACCGCCAAAAGGGATTCTACTTTTTGGGCCGCCGGGTTGTGGAAAAACCTTGTTGGCCAGAGCTGTTGCCACCGAGAGCGAGGCTAACTTCATCACCATAAAAGGTCCTGAGGTGTTTTCTAAGTGGGTTGGAGAGTCGGAGAAGGCGATTCGCGAGGTGTTTAGAAAAGCGAGGATGGCTTCTCCAGCGGTGATTTTCTTTGACGAGTTCGATTCGCTTGTGCCTAGGAGAGGGTTAGGTTACGCTGACAGCGGGGTGACGGCGCGTGTTATTAGTCAGCTTTTGACTGAGATGGATGGCATCGTCACTTTGGAGGATGTGGTTGTTATCGCTGCAACGAACAGACCTGATATTGTGGATCCTGCGATCCTTCGGCCGGGTAGGTTTGATCGTCTAATTTACGTTCCTGACCCGGATGAGAAGGCTAGATTAGAGATTTTACAGATTTATACAAAGGGCATGCCTTTGACGAAGGATGTGGATCTGGCTCAACTCACCAGCATGACGAAGAACTATTCGGGAGCGGATATTGATGCGGTTTGTCGGGAGGCTGGTTTGAATGCTTTGCGTACGGATATTAACGCTAAGGAGGTTAGTTTTGCTGATTTCAAGGAATCTTTGGGTAAGATTGGGCCCACTATTACGTCTAATATGGAGGCGTGGTACAAGAGTTTTATAAAGAAGGCTTGGCGGATGGAGAAAACTGCTACGCCTGTTGCGTAGCATTCTGAGGTGCTGTGGATGTCTATTAAAACTTGGAAGCCTCATCCAATTGATTTGGCGATCGTGGAGTCTTTAGAGCGGAAAGGTGCATTGACTGATATTGAGCTTTTTGATTTGTTAAGGGGCCGTTATGGGAGTGTTGGGTTTGGGTCTTTTAACAGGGTTTTGATGCGTTTGGAGATTGAGGGTAAAGTTCATGTTTCGTCTTTGATAAAAGGCAAGAGAAGGGTTGAGTTGGTTAAGAAAGAATAATTCTGCGTGTGCACGTGTGTGACTGTTTCTACCCCCCTCTAATATGAGCCAAATAAGTTCCAAATGGAAACAGCGATTCGACTGTGCATGATCTGCGTGGTTAGAAATAAAAATAATACTTACTTTATGTACTTTATGTAAGTTATAGACGTTGGAGTAGGGCCGGTAGTCCAGCGTGGTTAAGACGTCGCCCTCACGCGGCGAAGATCGCCGGTTCAAATCCGGCCCGGCCCACTGCGAAAACTTCCTTAGTACCTAAGCTTTAGAAAAACATTCATGTCTCATTTAGTCTTGGTGGTATGGCGACCGCGGTCTGTGTTCGTTCAACTCCTTTTATAGATTGGAACTTATCTAAAATCTCTTTGAGCGTATCCATGTTAGTAAATTCAATATAGGCGATGATGTCAAACTGGCCGGCGACCGCATGCGCCATCTTTACGCCTTCAATTTTGAGCACGTCTTCAGCGATCTCCAACAACCTTTCTGGCCCAGAAATGACAAAAATGTAGGCTTCCATTCAAAATGTCACCTGCACAAATTTACCGATAAAGGAACATATATTATCTTTGATAACCACCGAAGCTTCAGTTAGAGTAGGTTGTTGGTTTAAAATCCGATATCACAGATTGAAGTTGCCATCATTTTCCCTTTATGGCGCCACCGGTCAGTCCACCAATTAATGCAATAATGGCTCCACCCAAGCTCAATACAATTGCAATAAATCCTGCAAAGATGCCAAGTAAGGCTCCTATGGGACCAAGGAACGCTACTCCTAAAAACGTGACAACTATTCCTATGATTGTCCCTCCCAATATCCCGGATAGGAAGCCAGCCGCAGCACCTCGTCCCGCACCACCACCTGCAACAAGTCCCGCAACAAATCCAGCTATTAGAGGGCCAAAGATAGGTATCCAGCCAAGGATGAGCATCACTATAAAGCCAACGAGTGCCCCTGCCCTGAGACCCACATACATCCCCTGATTAGCTTAAGCGATAAGATTCATATAAAAAACTTTTCAAATAACCAAATAAGAAAACTCTGTTCAACTCTCGCGCACCCAAACAAGGCATCACTGATTCAAATACAGCTGACCAACTGTGTATTGCAAGGAGCTTAGCATAGATTTATAAGGAGCTCAGCATTGCATGAATAAATACGCAAGAACCAAGATTTTGAAGAAGTCTGATTCTTGTTCAAACAAAGGAGTGTGAAATAGTGGCATACAGAGAAAGAAGATCCAGCGGACCCAGAGAAATGCACAAAGCCGTCTGTGCAGATTGCGGCCAAGAATGTGAAGTTCCATTCAAACCCGATCCTAGCAGACCAGTCTACTGCAGAGAATGCTGGGCGAAGAAAAGAGAATCGAGAAGATATTGATTCTAGGTTCATTATAGAACCATTTCAACATATTCTAAACATTTTTTTCAATTAACAGAGATAACTTTGTTAAACTCGGACTTGTAATTGGTCTGCATCCAACATTTACCCCTTTACCATGAGAAATAAATACTGCTTCAACCCTTACTACAAAAAACTAAGACGGAAGGCATTTGCAATGATTACGAAAGAAAAAATTGAGAAGTGCGCCGAGGCCATTGTAAACGGTATGAACCTCAAGAAGGGAGAAGCCGTTCTCATACGCGGAGGCACCCATACTCAAGAGTTGCTTGAAGAAATCGGCATCCTCTGCTACAAACATGGTGCCTCTCCAATAATTTCAGCTACCTCCGACAGCTACTCAGCAAGAGTGTACGACGAGATTCCAAAAGAAAACCTTGAAATCACTCCCAAACACTACTTAGGAATGGTCAAAGAAATAGACGCATACATCATCGTCGAACCCTTCCAAGATCCGGAGATTCAGACCAGATTCTCCCGAGAAAAGATGGCTACAAGGCAAAAAGCCACGGTTCCCATTCGAAAAGAACTTTACGGCGAAGAAACGGGTAGAGGCAAAAAATGGACTTATGCTGGCTGGCCTACGCCTGAAGCGGCAAAATTCTACGGCATAGATTACGACGCGTTAGAGCGTTTAATCATCGAAGGCATGATGGTTCCTGCTTCGACGCTGAAAGAAAACTGTTCTAAGCTGGCCAAACGCCTAGGGGGAAAAGATGTGCTTCACATAACTGACGGAAAGGGCACAGATTTCACCTGCAAGATTAAGGGGAGACGCATCAACGAGGACGACGGCGTGGTCGATGACCATGATATAGAAATTAACGACTTAGGCAACAACCTGCCAGCTGGAGAACTCTTCATTGCACCACATGAAACAGTAGGCGAGGGAACCATATACTGTCCCATCACCATTGACCGTTTCAGCAACAAAATCATCAAAGACGTGACGCTTCACTTTAAGAAAGGAAAGTTGTTGCTAGACGAGTGTAAGGCGGGAACCAATCGTGACCAAATGATTGATTCCTTTAATCGATGCTTGGAAATTGACAAGAAAGAGAAAGAAGTCCGAACAACGAATATAGGAGAGTTGGGTATAGGCTGCAACCCTGCAATTGACAGGGCAATTGGCTACATTCTCACGGACGAGAAGTTAGGCGGTTCAGTTCACGTTGCCTTCGGCTCAAACTTCAGTTATGGCGGAACCTCGAAGTCGAGTATGCATTGGGATTTTGTAACTCATCCAAGCGCAACGATTGAAGTCGTTGACACCAAGGAAATAATAATGAGGGACGGAAAAATTCTCTAAAAATCCGCAAACTCTTTCTTACAGGCATACAAGAGAATTGGTCATTGCTTTTGTCCACATTCAGGACAGAATCGGGCTACGAAAGGAATTCGACTCTTACATTTGGAACAGATTCTAGACGCAAAAGCCCACACTGATTGAGGACGTAGCAAGGTTCCACAGAAGTTGCAATAATTGGAAACTATGGAAACGCGTCTTCCGCATCTCGGGCAACTCAAGTATCGTTGAAGAAAAGGAGGAGGGACAACAATCCAGACTCCGATGCTCAACTCAGCCACTGCACCCACAATATAAAATGCGCAGTCTATGCTATTAGTTTTGACCAGTAAGAGCTGTCCTCCGAAAACTTAAAAATAAACGTGCGGGTCATGTTGATTACTGGCCGCGGTAGCTCAGACTGGGAGAGCACCCGACTCAATAATAGTCTATTTGAGGGTGAAGCTGAAGACCGGGTTGTCGGGAGTTCAAGTCTCCCCCGCGGCACCACAGACCCCACACACACTTGTAACTCTTCAACGAGTCTGTAGGTTTTAACTTATCGTTTTGTGTTCATGTATTCTTCGCAAAACCAAACATGCAGACAACAAAACAAACATACAAGACAAAAAGACCGTAGTTTTCAACGTTGTTTTCCATAAAAAGCGACAACAAGAACACAAAAACAAATGCATGCATGCGAAATTCCTAAAATACTTCAAACTTTTAAGGTTGATCGAATAGAAGAACATGGAAGTTGATATATTGAAGAAGAGTTTTCCTAAAGTTATAACCGATTTGCCGGAAGCAGACATTCAGTTTAAAGGTGTCAGAGGGTGGATAGCTCAAGGTGAAAGTCATCAAATAATCTTCTTTGAAATAGAGCCGTTTGGAGAAGTATCAGAGCATAGCCATGACTCTCCTCAATGGGGAATTGTTGTAGAAGGAAAAATGAAACTAACAATTGACGACAAAACGAGGGTCTATGAAAAGGGC
>JAUWDY010000042.1 GCA_030608565.1 Candidatus Bathyarchaeota archaeon
ACATATCACAGACGACGACGAAAGCCTCCGCACCACGATTCAAAACCTCGCTCGAGTGAAAGTGAATTATGTCATGGTAGATCGCCTCAACATGCGCTGGGGCGTGTGGCCTTCTGTCATCAGCTTTCTGAAGCAGCACTATCCCGAGTTGATACCGGAGTATAAGCGCATATTCTGGTCGAGAAACGATTACTTTGAAAAAGTGAAATTGAAAATCTTCAAGTTATGCGATGAATACAACGTTAGATGCGAATTTTGCTATTAGAATGGGTTTCAGAAAATTTCTTGAAGTATCCAATGAAGCCCTGAATGTCCCGTGTTTTGATCTCTCTAAGCACCACGTGACTATCAATGAAGTCAGCTACTTTCTTCATCGAAGCGTCCCGTTCCAAGATTCTTTCATAGATTGTTGCGAATTCTTCCCCATTTTTCATTCCGTCTAAGATTATCTCTCCCCACAGTTTCAGTTGAGTTGTGTAAGCTTTCAGTTTCTTAACCGCGTCATCTGCAGGGCCAAAATGCGAATAGTATAACCTTTTGGGCGCCATTTCGACCAGTCGACTGATTGAAGCTAAAGCCTTTTCCAGATGAAAGGGCGGAGGAGTAGTAGGCATCACTACGTCAAATTTGCTTAGATATATTCCAACTGTGTCGCCAGTGAAGACTCCTCTAGCAGTATTTTCATAGAAGCTCAATTCATGCGAAGCGTGTCCTATCGTATCCAGAACTTTTAGTTCAACGCTTTCACCTAAATCAATTATCATCTCATCTGTTACGGTGATTATTCGCTCTTTTGGAACGGGTTGAACTTCGCCGTACATTTCTGCTACTTTGCCTAAAACCTGCTTAGTTTGCGTCCATAGTTTTTCGGGGTTTACTAGATGTGGGGCGCCCCGAGGGTGAACTAGCAGTTTTGCGTTAGGTAGATAGCGCAAAAGCGCTCCCGCACCGCCAGCGTGATCAGCATGAACGTGTGAAACCGCCAGGTAATCGACTTGTTCGTTTTTTATCCCTATTTCTTTTAGGCCTGCTAGTAAATTTTCCACTGATGTTAAAGGTCCGCTTTCGATGATTGCCACTTTGCTTGCTTTCAAAACGTAAGAAGAGATCAGGTCCTCAATGCCAGCAGGTTTTAGGTCGATCATGTATATGAAATTGTTGAGTTTCTGGCTGTACATCGTTTTCACCTTAGATAAGCAAAAGGCAATTTCGTATATGTACGTTTACCTATTTTTCTGAATTTGGCTATTCGACAGCTCTCGCACGTCATTATCGATGTATTAATCGTTTTCGCTGTGCATGCATACATTAAGCGCCTTAAAGAGGGCGATTCACGAGAAGTTGGTAGCAAAGGGGTATAGAACGCCGTTTAAAGTGCGATGAATTCGAGCTTTAGTAATATCGTAGAATCTTGAAGTATACTCTGCGGTTATCTTGTAGATAACAATAATTTGCGCGCGCGAAAGTGACGTTTGACCGTGCGCACAAAAGAAGAAAAGATAAAAAAAAGAAAAAGGATTGTGAACGAAGAATAGGAAGTCATCTTGTGAGTTTAATATCCATTTCTTCTTGGGGGTCTTCTCTTTGCATAGCATTCTCGGCAGTATACGGGTCTGCTTCCATCAGGTTTGAACGGAACTTCACATTCCTGTTTACACTCAGCACAAACTGCCTTATGCATTGTTCTTGGTTCTCTTCTTTCATATGACATCTAGATTGCACCTCCGATTCGCTGAAAGAACTAGTTTCGTCAGAACACTAATTCTGGAATGCTTACCTTAGAGTTGCTTATAAACTTGTGCGCGTGCATTTCGTTTGGGTTTGGGAGTTAAATGCGCGCGCAAAGCTGTTTAATTATCTTCGCATGCATGCAGAATTTTAGATGTCTAAAATGAATTTTACGATTACCGATTTCGGCTTTTTCAGGATTTCCATTAGATGATAAGTTACAGCCTTTACTCCAACCTTTCGTGGATGCTTAGCGAGGTCAAGAGGTTCTCCCCAGATTTTTGCCTTCAGTTTCAAACCACTAGATGTTTCTTCTATGCTGAAAACCTTGAAGCGGGAGTATAGGTTGTCGGTCAAATCAAACTTGACCAAGAGTTTTTCCAACCAGTTGTAGAGGAGGGCATATTCATCGTATCCCTCCACTTCCACGTCATCTTCGACTTTTGGTTCAACCTTCTTGACATCTGTCATGACTTCGAAGGTGGCTAAGGCTGCATTTTCAAAAGCTTCTTCTAGGGTTCTGCCGTAAGCGGCTACATAGGCATCAGCAGTGTGTTCCAGAAACTCGAACCGTTTTCTCGTTGGCATATCGATCACAGGGCCCTTAACCCGCAGTAAACGACAATCATTTCATCTTAAAAGGTTAATAGAGTTTCTCTGAATACCATTGAATCTTTAACGTGGGAGACAATGATATATCAGATGTTTTTCCAGTGGGATATTAAGGTGGAGCGGTCATCTCCCATGTTGTCGGGTCACAATATGAATAATACCAGATGATGGATTCGCTGGCACTTACAATGTATTTATCACATGCGGAACCTCCATGCGACCAACCGTATTCTGTCCAAGTCCACCAGCTCCAATATTTTAAATCCTCCGCCGATTCTTCTACGCCATTAATTGAGGTTACATATAAGCCCATAACGCCGAAGGAAGTGGCTTCAACATTCCATCCTGCCTGTGTCATAGCATCGTATAGCGTTGCTCCAATTGTTCCATTAAACCATTGCCGTGTTCCATTAGCGTAGTCAACACTCAGATTGATGGAACTAGGTGCTCCGCCAATTCTGTCTACCAGATCTGTATATTGATAATAGTAGTATCCAAACGCTGAAAAAGCAACTATTGCCAAGCAAAGAACGACCATCGTAGCTAATATCCATTTATTTTTCAATAATGCCGTCAACTTCTCACCTCTTCATAATTTTTCCAATTGCCTTAATGATTGGAAATGAACCGACAGCAAAGATTGTAGCATTACTGAGTTCATGCAAAATTGTAAATGGAGCCCCAAGAGCGACTGTAACTATGATTGGCAGGCTGAATGTTAATGCGTAGACCACGTTTGTGATTAAATCATAAATTAAGGTTAGAATAAATCCTGTGGCCCCGAGAAAAATACCTAGTCTAAGACGTTGGTTATCAAAGTTATTTGAGACAAGGTTCTTTCCTAGAAGCCCACCGATTAATCCATAAATTGCCTCTGAAAACATGGTTGCAAGCAAAATCTGCGGGATAAAGCCATATGGATTTAGTGTCCCGTAAACTGCCCATGTAAAGATGCCTATTAAAGCCCCAGCAAGGGGGCCGAGACAAAATCCTCCCATGAAAACTATGAAGTCCATCATCTTCACGTTGGGCACGCCTATCAAAGCATAGTTTGTTGCTACGCTGAGAGATACCAGCATTGCGACGAGAGAAATTCTACGAGTGTTCATTCATGATCATGGTTGGATTATCTATCCATGTATTTAACCGTTGCTATAATATTTAAGACGAAAATAGACATAATTGAAAACGATGAAAATGGAATCGCTAAAGGTTATAGAAAAGGTTGCGGAAAAGTTGGCGCCTGGACGATCGCCCACTTTTACGGAAGTTCATATAGTCAAGGCTTTGGAGACCATAAGCATCGAGGAAGCTGTTGGCCGAATAAAGCTTTCAAAAACGTTGGGGTTAGGTGAAGGTGCAACACGTACCTTGGTGAAGCATCTTAGAAACGAGGGGATAATTGAGATTTCAAGGTCTGGCATTGTTCTATCAGAATCTGGCAGAAAACTGCTTTCTGTTCTGAGGTCTAAGATTGGCGGGGAATCGGAGGTTCCTGAAAGCTCTCTGACAGTTGGATCGTTTAACGTGGCAGTTCTAGTCAGAGACGAGGCTCACGTGGTAACCTATGGCTTGGAACAACGTGACGCGGCGATTAAGGCTGGAGCTTCTGGAGCTACAACACTGGTGTTCAGCCACAACAGGTTAGCCATGCCTGGTACAAGCGAGGATGTTTTCCAAAATATTCAGTCGATTCATGATATGCTCGTATCAAAACTGAAACCAAGAGAAAACGATGTGATCATAATTGGAAGCGCTGATGACAGATTCACAGCAGAGTTCGGAGCAAAAGCTGCAGTCCTTGAACTGTTGAAAATGAAGAAGAGATGAGAAAACCCTTTTATCAGCCTAGAACCAATTTTTCAAAAAGATCACTTACAGGTAAAGAGGCGCACGAAATGAAACCGAAGTTTGATTTAGAAGAACTGTCTAAAGTTTGGCGTGTTGGCCCATTTGAGGCTTCTGCTGACGGAAAAAAAGTCGCTTGTATGTGGGACAGAGAAGGATTTTGGGAAATCTTCACCTTAGAGCTCACTGATGACGGTATTAGTGAACCAAAGAAAGTTTCCCCTGGTCCGGGAACCAAGTTGTATCCAGAGTGGAACCCCGTCGAAGACAAGGTTACCTATATGAAGGACAACAACGGAGACGAAAAATACGAAATCTACCAGGTGCCTGCAAAGGGAGGAGCGGTAGTTAATCTTACAAATAGGCCAGACATCTTGAAACAGGCGATGAGCTGGAGTCCTGACGGAAAGAAAATCGCAATTGAAGGAAACTTTGATGGAAAATTCGCTCTTTGGATGCTAACGCTTGAAACGGGAGAATGCGAGAAGCTGGTGTATCATCCGCTTGGACGTTGGATGGATCCTCGGTTCTCTCCAGACGGAAAATGGATTGCATTTGCGGGAAATCGTACCAAAAAGCCAAGAAACCAAGACCTATACGTTATTCCTAGCACAGGCGGTGCAGACGAAAAACTGGTCTCGCTTTCAGACGATTCAGAAGAGGCCATTACATTTCGGTGGTCTCCAGATTCAAAGGAAATAGCCTTCGTTACCAACTTCTTTGGGTCCGAAGACATTGGAATCGCATCATTAGAGGATAAATCCATAACTTGGATAGCGAAAAACAGATGGGAAAAAAGCAGTCCAGTATTTTCTCCTGATGGAAAACGCCTATCCTACACCGTCAACGTCAAGGGAAACTTTGACATATACATCACTGAAATCTCAAGTATGAAAACTGAAAAGTTGGACTTGCCGAAGGGCGTAAATTATAATCAAAGGTTCTCTCGTAACGGTGAAAGCATGGTTTTTCTGCACTCTGGACCCAGATCGCCTGGTGATCTCTGGGAAATTTCGTTGGAAACGGGTGAGAAAAGACAATTAACTCACTCTCTGAGAGGTGTTATTGACCCAAACTACTTGGTGGAACCAGAAGTTGTGACATATCGCTCTTTTGACGGACTTGAAATCTCTGCTTTTCTATATCTTCCGAAAGGAATCAAGGGACTCTCATCTGTAATATTATGGATTCACGGAGGACCTACGGCGCAATGGGTGAACAGTTGGAAGCCAGGAGTTCAGTTCTTCGTCAGCTCGGGTTTCGCTGTTCTTGCACCCAACTACAGAGGAAGCACGGGATACGGCAAGAAATTCAGAGACCTTAACTTGAAAGATTGGGGTGGCGGCGACCTAAAAGATGTGGTTGCAGGAGTAGAGTATCTGGAGAAACATGGAATCTCTCATAGGTCAAAGATTGGAATAACAGGAACCAGTTATGGCGGATACACAACTTGGATGGCCCTAACAAAGGCCACAGAGTATTTCAGCGCGGGAGTTCCTATATGTGGAATGACCAACCTCGTAACAGACTTCAACACGACCCGAGAAGACCTCCGTCTCTATTCCATCCAACAACTCGGCCACCCAGACGAGAATCCCCAACTATACTACGACAGATCGCCAGTCAATTTCGCACAGAACATTCGTGCACCCGTATTCATCATTCACGGTGCACGCGACCCTAACGTCACCATGGGAAACACTGACGAAATAGAACCACTTTTGAAAAAATACAACAAGCCCTACGAAAAGAAGGTTTATCCAGACGAAGGACACGGACTTATGAAACTCAAAAACCGAATCGACGCATTGAAATTGACGTTAGACTTCTTCCAACGACACTTAGCATCATAGCAAAGAAAGCTAATGTTCCAAAACTATGTTGTTGGCGCCGGGAATGGGATTCGAACCCATGCGGACCAACAGGTCCACGGGCTCTCAAGGCCCGCGCATTATCCACTCTGCCCACGGGATGCAAGACTACACGCCTATCATTATCCCGGCACAGCTCGTCCCGGCCCACTAAACGAGCTTAACTAATCTGCACCATCTTAAAACGTTTGCTTGCAACACTAATCCAAACAACGCGTTGAAAACCGTTTCATGCGCGCGCGAAGATTGGAGTTGGCCCCACGCTAACTAAAATATTAATATTCTTAGGACATATTTGTTACCTGGTGAACCGTTTGTCAGAGGAAAAATTTCCCGTCTCTGAAACCCTAAAGGTAATTGAAGGCCTAAACTTGTATAAGACAGAGAAATGGTGGTGTGCCGCAGTTCTCATGGAAGCTTTTGGAAAAAAACAAATAGGAGTGTATTTGTGGAATAAAAAGGCCGATCAATGGAAAAGAAGACAGAAATTTGTCATTCACAATAAAGATGAATGGGTGCGCATTAAGGAGAAAGTAGAGAAGCTAATTCCGAATTTGCAATAGGTTTATGTCGAGTTTTGCATTTTTTGCGCGCGCGAGAGAGTTTCGCGTGTCAACGATCAAGGCTATATTTGCGTTGCTAATCCATGTGCATTTAAACTATTTTGTGAAGAAAAACGAGAAATAAGCTGATTTTGACAGTTAGCGCTATATCTGCATGTTAATAAAGGTTATTTCGTTCTTTTATGCTAGCATTCGGCAGGGTGTATAAATTTGATTTCATGGGAGTATTCCTTTGAGAAAATAAGCAAGGATTTGGAATTAGCGAAGAAAAAGAAACAGGCTCTCGACGATCTATTCGGTACAGGCAAAATCTCGCAGTTTACATATGACTCCTTTAACAAGGGGCTTACGGACACCATTGCAGAGATTGAAACTCATCGGAAAACCTTGGCTGAAAAGATGACCTCCAAAATAACTGAACTTGAACAACAGGTCAACACGTTAGAGATATTTCTCGCAAACGCAGAGATACTTTATGCCGCTGGGGAAATCGATGAGGAACTACACACGCGTGAGAGCAATGCCTTCACTCAAGGACTCGAAGCCACCAAGCAAGAATTAGAGGTCATAAAAGAGGTTGTCGCTAATCTCATGCCGGAAAAAATGGAGCTCGCACTTCCACCCGCACCAGGAGAAATT
>JAUWDY010000017.1 GCA_030608565.1 Candidatus Bathyarchaeota archaeon
ATATCTGCAGGTAGATAGGTTGAGGTGACCCCTCCCAAATGGATTTCGCCATTTGCGTAAGGCAAACCTGCCGTTATAACGATTTTTCCGAATCTAAACGCCTCCTAATCAATAGCGTTAAATGATAACCTTAGCAAGAGAGAATTGAGCTTATAATGTTGTTTGTGTGAGGCAAGTAGTTGACTGAAACCTTAGCGAGTTCAGTACACCTCCAAGCTTTACTCCATATCTTGTAATGCTGTTTTAAACTCAAATACTTAAGCACAACGGAGTCTAAAACCGTGAAACGTCAGTTCAAATTAATAAGTACAATTCGTCTTTACTACTATTGGTGAATTAACGAATGTTCCAGAAGATTTTAGTTCCTCTGGATGGTTCGGAGCCCTCATCAAAAGCGCTAGAATATGGCATTAATGTAGCCAAGAAATTTAGTTCAGAGATTATATTGCTTCACATATACTCTAAGGCTGTACCATTTGTTGCCCCAGAAACAGGTGCACTCCCCACTCCATCCATAGCATCCGCAGAAATTACAGTTGAAATCATTGAAGCTGCAAAGAGAATAGGAAACAAAATCTTAGCTGAGGCTAAACACACAGTCGAGAAACAGAAGATTCCCGTGAAGGCGGTCCTGAAAGATGGAGACGCGGTTCATGAGATAGTTCGCACGACGAAGGAGGAGAAGATTGATTTGATTGTTATGGGCGCGAGGGGAGTGAGTAGAATAAAAGAACTGCTACTAGGCAGCGTAAGTCATGGGGTTTGCAGAAAGACTCATTGCTCGGTAATGATCGTAAAATGAGCTGTTCTCTTTCGAATGGACGTTCACACTTACTCATTCAAACTCTCTACGCCTTGGCTTACGTGTCACTGGAATTCGAACTGGAAAGTTTATATCGCCTACCTTCTACGGTGTAAATTTTTTCTTTTTCGAACAAATGTCGTAAAGCTTTGTAAACATTTTTTGTAGGCTCTCCGAGACGTTGCGAGGTTTCAGCTAGAGTTAAAGGCTTATCAACTTGACTGAACAACGATAGAATTGCCTTTTCAAGCTTCTTTCTCTTACTCATTCCATCACCTTTCGAAAGAGGAAATCAAATATTGTATAAAAAGATTAGACTTAAAAAATGTGTGCTGAGCCTTTAGATGACTGGAGACAAAGCAACTTCCAAATCTGCCCACCCAACGAGTTGTTGGATGGTGCTCGCACACACACTTTTTGCGTGCAATGCATGCATGCCTGCGCTTAAATCGTGGAAACAACCAGGTTAATTAGAACTACAAAAACGTAAAAAGCTACAAGAACCTTCAGAAGTCCCAGAAAGAGTTTCTTGGCGAATTTCCAGTCATTCGGGCTAGCGACCTTCCGAGCGACTACACATAGTAGCCCAAAAAACAAAACCAACCCGATCTTGAACCAAGCCGCCAGAAAGAAGCCTAGCCGCTCCCAAGCGTGCAACGTTACAGGATTGACTTCATAAGCTGGCACAGTCGTAAATATGTCGAAAACATTTAATGAAAGCAACAATAGAAACCAGATCCCAAGAGATGGTGGCTTCATTCGGATTCTCCTTTCCCAACGATGAAAAGGCGCGAACACTTTCAAAAACATATCGGTGTTTCCTTTGTGCGCATGTGCATGCAGCGAATTATTGTGTGTGTAGGTTGGATGGTGCTCACACACACACACTTTTAATTGGTGGGGGCTCCGCCCCCAAACCCCCATTCAGGTGTTTTCCCAAATCTATCGGTAGACTAAATGTTTCCTAGTTCCATTAGTGAACTGCAAACAAAATAGAATACAGAAAAAAGACTAGTAGAAAACAGAACAGACCATAGTTTTCAGCTATATTCTGTAAACTATATGCGTACATGCAAACTGTATGCATAATAAAAAGAAAGACAAACAAATTATTAGGAAGTTCCTACAAATTAACCTACGATTTGCCAATGCGCCCATTATACAGCACTAAGAGGGGTACCTTATATAATGGTGATTCAGCAAACATTTTGAAAGAGAAATGCTTCTATGGTTTTAGGCATAAGATCAACTTGATATTTACCTCACCTCCTTTTCCGTTGATTAGAAGTAAAGCTTATGGCAACCTCAATGGTCAAGATTACATTGAGTGGTTGTCTGGTTTTGGCCCTATTTTTAAAGAATTGCTTGCTCCGGATGGTTCTCTAGTCATTGAGCTCGGAAATGCCTGGCAGACAGGTAGCCCAACAATGTCACTAACATCAATACAGAGTCTAATCGAACTAAAGAAAAAAGGAAACTTCCATTTATGTCAAGAATTTATTTGGAACAATACTTCAAAACTTCCATCTCCTGCACAATGGGTTAATGTTGAAAGAATACGAGTAAAAGATGCGTTTACACGTCTTTGGTGGCTATCCTCCAAACCACGGCCAAAAGCAGACAACCGGCGAGTACTGAATGAATACAGTTCCTCAATGAAACGACTATTGAAGAGAAAGCTGTACAATTCAGGTAATAGACCGTCTGAACATAAAATCGGTGAACAAAGTTTTCTGAACGACAATAGAGGCGCAATTCCCTCAAATGTGCTGTCAATCCCAAATACAGTTTCAAAAGACCCATATCTCACATACTGCAAGGAAAAAGGAATCAAGCCTAATCCTTCAAGAATGCCCTTGGAGTTAGCGAAGTTCTTCATCCTTTTTTTGACCGATGAAAGTGACACCGTTCTCGATCCGTTCGCTGGGAGCAATGTTACCGGGTATGTTGCTGAAATATGTGGTCGAAGATGGATAAGCGTCGAAATTGATGAAATCTATGCCAATTCATCAAGGTCTAGATTCAACAACTCTTGGATAATCACCCAGAAATGCATGGAACAACATCTCTGCAAGGAGTAGAGTGTCTATCTTGAATCCAGTAACTTCAGGCGATGTTGGTCTCCGCAAATTAAGGCTGAAATCAGAATACAATTCAGATGACGATAACGTTATCAAAGACCTTTACGGCCCCTGTCTGAAAGAATCGATTAAATATGATAGGGCTGTGGGGTATTTTCGAGCCAACATTTACCGGGAATTAGGTGAACACTTGTTAGATTTTGTAATAAGGGGCGGAATGGTTAGAATTGTTACCTCGCCTGATATTCCCGAACCTGACGAAACTGCAGCCAGGGAAGGTTATGCACTTCGAGGCAAAAGATCGGTTGAGGAAAAAGAAACGAACCTAATTAGAGTAATGGAAACCATGTCTAAAAATCCAAAAGAATCTGATTGTCTTGATATGTTACGGCTTCTTATCGAGAAAGGTTCACTTGACCTATTTGTAGCAATTAGAAAAGGAGGAATCTACCACCGAAAAATCGGCATATTTGCTGATGCACTCAACAATAGAGTTGTATTCTCTGGTTCTGGAAATGAGACAAGCAGAGCAGTCTGCCCATTGGAAGACTGGGGTAATGATGAAGATTTCGATGTTTTTCGTAGTTGGGGAGATAAAATTGAAGTAAAAAAAGCTGAGAAGAAAGAACAACACTTGGAAACTCTGTTTGCAGGAGGAAGTAAAAGGACAAAGGTAAGACTGCTCAATCAAGTTGAGCGAGATTATTTGAATCGATTTCGTTCGCATAATTCTTTTGAAGATTGCCGAAGAGGGGCAAGAGAAAGATCCCGTTATTTCGAAACCTCACAAAAACCTCAGAAGGGAATTTCTCTCTATACTTATCAACGTGACGCGATAAAGGCATGGAAAGCAGCAGGCAATGTTGGCATGCTTTCAATGGCAACTGCAACAGGGAAAACATATACTGCATTATTTGCAGTAGAGAATCTACTCCTACAAGGCAATCCTATTTTGATATTGGTTCCAAGTAAGATTCTCATCGATCACTGGTCAAAGGCGGTTTCGAAAATCTACCCTAATGTACCAGTCCTTTTAGCGGGCGGGGGGCATTCCTGGAAGGCAGAGACAAATAAGCGCATGTTCATATCCAAAATAAGTCGTCCTCGTATTATCTTGGCAACTATGGACACAGCGGTTTCAGATGATTTCATAGAATTCTTCAAACAGTCTCAGAATCCAGTGTTAATTGCCGATGAGGCTCATAGATTAGGCAGCGAAGTTCGTAGAAAGATACTAGATTTAGATTTCATAGCCAGATTAGGGTTATCAGCAACGCCAGAAAGGTTGTTTGATGAAGAAGGATCCGCAATCTTAGTTAATACATTTGGTGAAACTCCTGTGTATTTTTTAGATATTGGTGCTTCTGTAAGGCTTTCAGATGATGATACAAAAGAAGTGGCAATTCTTGGGCATTTCCTAAGCAAGTATGAATACTATTATTACACTGTAAATCTGACTGAAAGGGAACAAAAACGATGGAATTCACTAACCAAACAGATAAAGCAGTTAGTTGCCATACATCAATCCAAAAAAAAGAAGGAAGATACAAAATCAAACATTAGATTAAATCTGCTATTGATTGCGAGAGCAAGAATCATAAAGAAAGCTGAGAACAAAGTTAGGATTGTAAAGCAAATTATCAAAGAGAAGTATCCTTCAAATGGAAAATGGATAATTTATTGTGAAGATGAAAATCAATTAAACTTAGTTACCGATTCAATTACATCTGATCATAGTCATTTAGTAGCATTGAAATATCATTCAAAAATGGCATTGGAGAAACGAGACAGAGCGCTTGAGTATTTTGAGCAGAATCCGAGTGTCATAGTAAGCATTAGATGTCTTGATGAAGGTGTCGATGTACCTTCAGCTGATGGCGCAATAATATTAGCCTCTTCTAGCAATCCACGCCAATTTATACAAAGACGAGGTCGAGTACTAAGAACGGCGAGAGGTAAGAAGGGTGCAACCATAATAGATGTAATCGTCTTGCCAAATTCTAGCGAGACGGATGTGCCATTCTCGATAGTCAAAGGCGAATTGGCCAGAGCTTGGAATTTCGCGAGGAACGCGCAGAATCGAGACATAACACACAGACTGTGGAGAAAATGTAAGGAATATGGCGTAGACTTGGAACTAGACGCACGATTAGGTTTTGAAGAAGAGAAAATGGAGGATTAAGATGAAAGATGAGAAATTGTTGAAAGTACTGATTGAAACAAATGAAAAAAGAGAGAACCCAGTAAATCCAGACATTCTTAGACAGATTCTTTCAATAATCATGTTAAACCCCTTAGAAGAAGACAGAGGCCGAAGCCAAGATCAAATCAAGCACATCATAACAAAGACTAGAGAGTGAAAGAAAATGAAAATAACAAAGATTAAACTTCAAAATTTTGGCCCATTCTATGATGTGCATGAAATTATATTTCCTAGCGGTAGTGGTGTAAACATTATACACGGTAATACAGGACAAGGAAAGACATCGATACAGAGAGCTATTTTGTGGTGCCTGTATGGAAAAGTATTAGATAGGAACGGCAAAGAGATCCCGCCAACTTCGCTGTTGAATAGATCCGCGTTCAGAGACGGTAATTTTGCATTTGCAGTTAGCATATCTTTTGGTCACGAAGGGAAAAATTGTGTGTTGACTCGCAAGACGGCAGCTCTTGTCCATCAAGACAGGAGGTACTTGCATGGAATGAAATCGTCTTTAGTGGAAAACGGAGACCCCGTGGCAACTACTTTAAGCGAAACCCGACTGAAAATTGAGAGAATTTTGCCATTTAATGTCAGCAGATTTTTCTTTTTTGATGGAGAAATGCTCGTAAAATATGAGGAATTGTTAGATCAAGATAGCCGATCAATGAGAATATTGAGAGATTCAATAGAACACATTTTGGGAATTCCTTATTTAAGAACTGCTAGAGACGACCTTTACGAAGTGGAAAGGAAACTGGAGAAAGAACTTGCAAGGCTCCTAAGAAGAATTGGTGGAAAAGATTATGATGAGTTGGCTGAACTCTATCAGTATTGTTGTGAAGAAATTGAAAGAAAAAAGGACCTAATAAAAAAGCTTCAGGGTCAGATAGATTCTTTAGAAGAAGAGATTGCAACGAAAAAGAGAAGATTAACGGAAATACGATCAGTCCAGGAAGATGCCATAAGAAGGAGAGAGATCGACAGTCAAATTGAAATGCTAGAAACGAGAGGCGAGTCCGAAAAAATAAGGCTGAAAAACTTGAATTCCGGGCTTTACAAAACGATTCTTTCATCGACAGCTAAAAGCATAATAGATCAACTGAAATTGAAACATGAAAAGGTTATGGGCAAATATAATGAAAAACAACAATTACTAGGCAAATTGAAGAGTCTAAAACATGCTATTGATGCCGCGAGGTGCAGATTCTGCGGGAGTATACTTAATCCTACGAAACTCAAAGAATTCGAAAATGAATATAAAGAAACAGAGGTTAAGATTGAATCTCTGACGGAAATTCCAGAACCTAATCTTGTATATGAAACTTCAGCAAGATACTTGGAAAAAATGAGATCCCAATTAGTGAAATCCAACGAGTATGGACAAATTGATGAAAAACTTGCTGAAATTGCACACAAAATAGCAAGTCAAAAGGCAATCCTTAAGCAGGTAGAACAGAAACTAATTGATGTTGATGAAGAGGAGCCTTTTAGATTGGAGACTCGAATTAGAGATGAAAAGGAAGAAGTGGGTCGCTTGAAGGGAGAAAAATCTTCTGTAGAGGATCAACTTGGAGAAGATTTTCAGACTCAGTCTGAGTTAAATCAGAAATTGGCTAGGATAAATCGAGAGGAGATAAACACATTAGGAGAAATGATTGACTATACTAAAAGAATCTCAGATGTATTTGAAGAATCAATCGCAGTTTATCGAAACAAACGAAGGAAAGAAGTAGAATCAAAGGCAACTGAAATATTCCGAGAGATAAGGTCAAAGGAGGATTTTTCAAGACTCGATATAAATGAAAACTTTGGTCTTAGCATTGTTACAAAAAGCGGCACACTGTTGAATAGAGCAGAATGGCGTTCTGCTGGGGAAGAACAGATTGTTGCCCTCGCATTGATTGGTGCGCTAAACAAGTGCGCCAAGATAGAAGCGCCAGTCTTCATGGATACACCATTTGCCCGATTGGATATAGCACACGGACAAAGGGTCTTAACATATCTTCCGAAAATGTCAGATCAAGTAGTAGTTTTCGTTACAGATAGAGAATTCAGAAAAGAAGACGAAGTATATCTTGAAGGAAAAATCATTAGCGATTACAGCTTAGAATATAGAGGCGAAGATGAAGGATCTTACATAATTATGACATCCCATATCGGAGGTTCTGCATGAGTTCAGCCTTTGGAGACATCAGAACACTTCCCGCTAGCAAAATGGCTAAGAAACAAATGAAGCAATTAGTTTCAAAAGATCTCTTCAATGAACAGAGAGATGTTTGGACTCTGGGCGCCGCCCTTGGCATAGTTTCTGGGAATACGTATGAACGCGGCAATAGAGGAACATTCCAGAATGTCAACAGCCTGGACCCAGAAGGAATATTCTCGGCTATTATGTTTGGTCTCCACCCTAATGCCACTCCAAAGGAACGAGCGAAAAAATTGGTGGATCATGCAGAGTGGGGTATAAGAGAAATCTTTCGCAGAGAGCAAAGCGGAACACTTGATTTCGCGAAACTATGTGAATATGGTTCTCTACCTGAAAAACTTAGATTTAGATTAGAGAAAGAAATTGAAGAAAAGAAGAAACGCCTAGTTGATGTAAGAGAGTTGATGAAAGATGGTGAAACTGAGAAGATTGAGTTCAAGTCTTCCATGTGTTGGGATTATGACGAAGGAAGAAGAAGCAAAATCATGGAATTTGCGGTGGCAAAGACGGTTTCTGCCTTCATGAATTCAGACGGTGGACATTTACTAATAGGTGTTAGAGACGACAAGCAGATACTTGGACTAGATAAGGACTTTGAAGCGATAAAGAAGCCTGGTACAGATGCATTTGAACTACATTTCACCAACATGATCAACAAATATCTTGGAAAAGAAAACAGACCCTATGTCAAAATACGATTTGAAGACTTAGATTGCAAAAAAATCGGTGTTGTTATTGTTCCAAATAGAGCCCCAGAGCCCGTCTATGTAGGATCTGAAAGAGGAGAAGAGGAATTCTACGTACGCCTAGGCAATTCATCTCATCCTTTGAGTGTCAGACAAGCAGCAACATACATTAAAAATCACTTTTTGAAAAAGACCTAAAGTCGTGCGAGGAAAGAACCCTCTAATTACGAGAATCTAACTCATGCAAGAAGCATGAAGAGTCACAGACCCTTTTTTTATCTTCTGTACGAACCTGCATTGCATGCATGGGGCGCCTCGCAAGAAGAAGCGCACATAGTCTTCTATGATTTGAAATATTCGCTTGGCAATTCATCCTGTAGCCTTTTCCCGTCTTTCGCAAGTTCCTTGGCTTTTAGTTTGAAAGCAAGAAAACCCATATCGTAACCCTGTTTGGCGACTTTCCAGAAGCCCAAAAGAAGTGCTAGGATCAACAAAAGAGAAAAAAGCAAGACCATGAAGTCAATAGTCTGCCAATTTACCAGGTCATCTAAAACGCGTGGTGTGTGCAGCACACAATTCCTCAGGATCCACCCGGATACCCCGCCAAATACAATAGCTACAATCGTAGAGCCAAATGTGTTCATCAGATCCCATCTCCTGCCAATATATGAAGAGATCCGCTTTTCCTCGAATGAGTTCACAATGTAGTTGTAAACCAGAATGCAGGCATCATTGTCTTTAAATCTGAATTCTTTCAGCTTCCTTTTCAAGAAAATCGCCAAAAATGGGTAGAGTATGAACCAATAGACCAAGAACCAAGCCTGCGAAACTAGGAAGCCAATGGCTCCACCACTCAGTAACGTCAGGAACCCTAGGACAATTCCAAACAGTGCTGTGTAGTTGCCAGACGGATCAGCTTCGGGCATTAGATCTAGAAAGAAAAATGCCACAGGCTCTAAATTGAGAAGCAAATTCCAGAAGATGAATGTGTATCCCGGAACTGTATATCTAAGGCTGAAAAAAGACCTTTCAGATATGATGTCGCCCTTGGACATAATCTAAGTTAAATCCCGGGAATAGATTAAGCTTCCTCTAAGGCTGAATGAGCAGCCGCGCTGCTTTCGCTTCAAGCGCATTATCCAATGCATGCATGTCAAATCTCTTTGAAGTCATAGTTTATCCATTTAGAAAGTCGCGCAATAGTGTCAATATCCTCCTGTATAATCTCCCAGCGACCCCTCAGAATAGCTAAGGACTCTGTTATCGCGTTCAGCTGAATCTGATGCCTGTAAGGCAAAGAACCAGTATATCTTGAAAGCAACTCCTCATAAACCCGTAACTGACGAAGAAGAAGTTCCGGAGACGAAACTTTTTTGGGACGTTTCTTAACCGTGAACTTCACCTTGGTTATAGGATCTGGTCGTTTTGCCTCAATGTCATCCATAATCCTTCCTGTTGTATTAACAGAATGGTTGAAAGAGAATGGTAAGAGCCTTGATAGAAAACCAGTGTTTTTCCAGGCACGTTTAAACTCTCCGTAAGAAGCGTTTGTGGTGGCCGTGATGAGACCTGCCCTTACAGGCTTATCTGCCTTGAACTCAAGGTGATAGTCAGAAAGGTCAAGAACACCTTCTTTGGTCATGCTCCGTAGAACCGCAACCAAGGTCGTCCGAGTGCTCTTTCCATGGCTCATACAGTTGGTGAAATCTGGGATTGCTAGAAACTTTTTCTCTCTCGTCTTGATCTTCCCCAAGAACGCAACCAGATACTTTGGCGTAATGTCATTCACGTAGCTGACAAAACCCATACGCTGCAGAGGCGAGAGCAAACGTGATTTCCCGATGCCCGGTTTACCCAAGAGCAAAAGCGAAATCGGCTTCTCACAAGACTTCAAGAACGCCGTCTGCAACACTAGATTGATCATAAGCAATATAGGCTCGTCAGATGGACCCACTTCCCCAAAAAAGGAACCCTGACATACAGAGTTACTTTTTGACCTAAGTGGGTTCACCTGAGCCTCCTGCAACGACAGCGAAACTTCCGCATGAGATGCATGTCTCTTCTTCAATGTTCAGGAACCTCGGTTCTGTAGATGACCCTCAACCGCCTACCGGGAACCTCAAAGAGCTTATTCCATTCAGTAAGACCTGATTCTATGCGCGCTCGGTTAAAATCCACGCGCAACGTGTCATCTCCAAGCAACCACTGAAGCTTGTTTGCAAGAGATGCTTCAACCGGAGGAGTTATTGAAATGTAGAAGTGCAAGCCCTTACGCCTGCTGGGACACATCTTAATCGAGTTCACTGACGTTCCGAAAGCTCTGCAGGTTGGAACCACAATTCTGTGTACATATTCGTCTATCCAGTCTTCATCGACGAAACAGTCCTTGTCGATCTTCAATTCAGCGACTTTTACGCTTTCGTTTACGCTTCTTCTTGACATAAGTCAACACTCGACTGGGCAGGGGGTAGGCTTTCCACCGTTTGCCTTTTCCCTCCATCCGTCTAACTTCAATATGGATCATCCGCTCAGATTTCGTCAGCAAAATTGGCTGCTCCCTTTCAAAAGCACCTCTGACCTTGCGCTTTCGTGGCCACCGTTTATAAAGGCGGTAAACATTCTGCTGGAAGTGCGGTACACATCTCTTCGCTAGGTATCTACGTGTGCTCCTAATAGTGCCGCGGCGAGCAACCTTGTAGTGCATTTCATACTCTTGCACCTTCTGGGCTTCATGGTCGTACCATGTGCTAGAAATGGTCATGCGATAAATTCTAACAACAGTCATCTAGACTTCATCCCCCTTGGAAATCATGACAATACCCATCCGTATGATGCCCATCGAAACTCCAAGCTCGGTTGAGGTTATACGGTGGGTATTTCCAACGCTTTGTGAGTTGTTTCATACAAGACTATATATTTCGGGGAGGGCACCCATTTTTCGGTTAGTACAAATGAGTTTTCAGGCCACTTACTCGGTTTACGGTTTAGATTTCGAGAATACCTACGGCAAGTTGAGGGAGTCTGAGCACGTTACAGGCGGTTTAGAAGTTACCAAGGGCACTGTCCCGTTTTGGCTGAACATCAACAACGAGAAGGTTAAAGTTCAAATCACAAACAAAGGCTGTGTAAACATATGGCATCGTGAGCGGACCTACATAGATAGAGCCGTGGAGGAGCTGAAGCCTCTCACTGTTAACAGAAAAGGGGAGCAATGTGAAGACTGGGTGCTCGTGAACATGCAGATAATAGGTTCAACAAGGATAGCAACACCTCTAACTGAAGAAATCGTGAGATCAGGAACAGTCTATCCACCAGTACCAAAAGTCACAGAAGCCAAGCCACAAGCTGACAAAAACACAATTCTTGAACACATCCAAAAGATTGAAGGTGCAATTAGCTTGAAGAATTGGAATAAAAGTCTATCATCTATTGTTGAACTACGACAATTATGCATTCACAATAGAACAGGCCACGTACCAGAACTTTTGAGTGCGATCAGAAGATTCGTAGACACACAGGGACTGTTTGAAAATGAAGAAACACGTGAAGAGTTGGCGATGGTGATGGCTTATATTCTTGAAAACGAGAAAAAATCTGGAAACACTGAAAATGCCAATGAGGTAACTAAGCAGCTGTTGGACTCTATTAGAAAGATTGCCTTGTATGATAGAAAAAACGGTTTGGTTTATTCACTTCGGTTTCTAGGAGAGACTGAAGTGAAGGAGTCAGTTGACGTCATAATGGTTTTGATAAGCCAGCGCTCCTCCGAGATCACTGGCAATCTTGAGGGTGAGATTCATTATGTCCTGTATGGTTCTGAACTTGCCAAAGCGCAAAGAGAATATGTTCGAGAAAAACTGGTTGAACTTTCAGGTTCTGAGGACGAGCCCGCTGGGCTTGTTGCTATGCGCCTGCAGAAGAAGCCTCGTCTCGTTTAGGACCTGAAAGACCAGCGCTCATCTTTTCACTTATTAAACCGAGTTTCTGTTTCTCAGGTAATCCGCTATGATTTGCCTGGTCACTTCTTGGATTGTTTCCAGTCTGCGGGCTTTTCTCTCCCTTTCTAATTCTTCCATCATCTCGTCTGAAACTGACATCATAAACCGTTTCATACACTTCGCCATATCTACATGCACCTATGGGAATACTTAAATACTTATCTATACTAAGATGCTGGTAGATGTACACAAGTATCAAGAGATATAACAGCAAAAACATTTGGGTGACAAATATTGAATATCCTTCATTTAACCGGGTATGGAGTGAAAGTCAAAGTTAAGAATCTTACGAGACGTTCAGAACTGGCAATAACTGATGGACGAGAAAACTATAGAAGCAAACCGGCAACATACACGTTTCGTCCCAGAAGAATGCCCTACGACTCGATAATCATTGACGGTCACAGCGGTTACATTTCGCTTCAAGCTTTCCACTGGCTTTCAAGAAACAACATTCCAGTTTTCATCCTGAACTTTGATGGAAATCTCATCACAAGCATTCTTCCACCAACACCTGTGAAAGCGGATATAAGAATGGCTCAGATACAGGCGGCATCTAATGATGCCAAACGGTTTCAAATCGCGTATGCACTGGTCCAAGCTAAGATCAAGAGAAGTTTGGATGTTCTTCAGTGGATAGGAGATAGATATGATATAGAGGATGAGATCCGCCGGGTGAAAGGAGAAGTTCCAGCACTTTTTAACGCTAAGACTGTTAGTGGCGTTCGCATGGTTGAAGGCCGGGTTGCCCGTGGATATTGGCAGGCCTACAAGTCTGTTATACCTGAATGCTTCGATTTTCAAACCCGAAAGACTAGGAGTCATAACAATAATGCGGTGGATCCGGTTAATTTGGCTTTGAACTATGCGTATGGAGTGCTTGAAGGTGAATGCCGCAAAGCCATCAACACTGTAGGCCTTGAACCTTCAATAGGTTTTCTACACAAGTTCAGCGACTACCAGACTAAACAGTCGTTGGTGTATGATTTGCAGGAACCTTTCCGATGGATAGCGGACGTAGTTGTGCTGGAAGCTTTTGAATCGGGGGTTCTTGATCTTAAAGACTTTTACTTCCTAGGAGACGATTACAGATACCGTTTGGAGGCGGATGCAAAGAGACGGTTTCTGGCTTTGCTTAAAGAGCGCTTCAACATTGGAGTTCGATACCGCGGATGTACACGCAAATGGGATACAGTTATACTGCGTAAGACTCAGGAGTTAGCCAGATATCTTTTGGGTAAATCGAAAACCTTGAGTTTCAATGAGCCTCATCCTGGTCTAGTAAGGATTGATAATAGAGAACTTCGCAACCGAATTTTGCAGTTAAGCCAGAGTGAGGCTAAAGCGTTGGGTATTGGAAAGAGCACGTTGCATTATCTTCGTAAATATGCTCGAAGCGATAGGTCGTTTAAAACCTACAGTAAAGTTGCTGAAAAACTAGGCGCGTGAGATTTCTCTGACTCACGAAGCCTAAACAAATTCTTAAATTGCGTGGCCACATGTTTGGACGACTATCTATTACAGAAAAACTCTAGTTTTTACTAGATGCGCACATTTACTTTTTCTTTCTGAGAGTCATAGACGAATCTTTCAATTCTATGAAGATACTCGTTCCAGGAGCAAGCATTTCATTGATCCTTATAGTTGTTGCTTGTCCGACATCGTGTTGAGTGACAATTTGTGTAATTCCATCAGTATACATTTCCTGAGCTTTCAGCAATGTTGCTAGAGTTGAAAATCGATAACTTTTTGGAAACTCATCACAAGTAACAACAAGTCCCTTTGTATACTGGGTAAGAATCAAAGCCACAGAATCCCATGGTAGCATATGAGAGTGCCAACTGTACTTAAATCCAACAACATCACCAGGAGGAATAGGATTAAGATAAACGAAGGATACTTGAAGATGGGTTTTTCTGCTGTCAACAAGTTTAGTGAGACTATACCGAGCGATGACGCTATCATCAACATGAATTTTGTGCTTGCGCATTAGCTTGTTTCTAAGTTCCTCGGGAGGTATCTCCGAGTGTTCCGATTGCCATGGAGAGTATATTATTGCAGGCTTCATTAATTCTTGGCCTCTGGAAAAAGACATGTTGAAGTTCAAAAAGTCTTGCATTGATTTGGGATCAAGAGGCTTGCCTTCTGGAAACCCAGCTGTCAAGCGCAGAAAAGTGCCATTTCCAGATAACCATTGCTTGTGATCAGAATTATTGAAAACATCATAAGATACTTCATTTCTCACTCTTATTACGTTGGATTCGGAAGTGCGATCGCTCAGTGTGTCCGGCTCAAGATATTTGTAGATCCGTCTATAGTTATACTGCAACAAATTTCGCAAGCTATCGCCATGCACAACCCGTTGTCGGAATTCTGAAAAAGCATCCTCTGGAATTCGATCCACACTAGGAGCAAGCGTGTAGGTGCTTCCAACTGAAGTATCAACTATCAGTCTTTCTTTTAAAAAAGCATGAAAAGTATCAATAACAGCCCTCTGAATGGGGCGGACAATCCATGGTTCAACAAAGTACTCGCTGTATTCTTTTGATGGAATGATTGAATGAATGTGGATTTTAATGTCTACATTATCCTTACGAATTTCTGAATCCAAGCTAACTCCAGTCGTATAGTAGTGTCTCATCAATTGTAAGGGAATATACCCTAGCTTTTCTTTGAGCGTTCTCAGTCGTGAATCACTTGGTTGAAGTCGAATACGACTTGAAAATGAAAGGTTGTCAGCCAACTTAAGAAGAGCAGACAAAAATTGGATTCTAACTCTATCACTTTCTACTGCATTATCCTCATATTCATCTTCTTTCAATGGGACATCTCTGTGTGCCTTTGTCACAAGTGCGATCAGAGGAGCAAACGGAAACCCACCACAAATGTCAATGTTGTTCATTATGTGAGAGTATGACTTCAAGTGATGTGTGTGCCGTATAACTCCAAAATCTTCCGATTCACCGACTTCAAAATACCCTATGTCATGTAGCCAAGCAGCGCTCAACAAAACCAGTATTTCACTTTGATTGAGTCTGTTGTTGGACTTCATATACTTACGGAGTAGTCGATCTAGTATCTGAACGACCGATTCTGTATGTTCATAGCCATAAGCAACCGGATGGAACAATAGCGATGTATCTCGCTTCCACAATTCTCTGCAATGAGCTTTGATCTTAGCCAAGAGTGCTCTTTTGCGATCGTCAATAATGCTATCTTCAAGCCTACCTGCACTAATAACTCTTCTTGCCTGGACTGACTCAGTCGCTTCTACGTAAGTCTCTCTAGGCGAGATTTTTCGAATACTGATTAATCCTGCACTTGCCAATTTCCGCAACGTTCTGTATCCTGTTGCCTTTTTGATCCCTGCACTTTTCCAAAGGTTGGCGTCTACTCGGATTCGGTCACTGCTTCTAATTATCTCCAGCAATCTACGTTTTTCAGGGGACAACAACAGCTCATTTTCCATTATCCATCACCCTCCGGAGGGTCAATCCTCACTATAATTCTGAAGACCCCTTTCCCAGCAACGACTAGACTTATCGCTACTAATGCACAGCCTGTTGCAAATAGAAAGTAGGTCGCGTAAATAACTATTTGTTTCAAGGGGTCGCCCATAAAAATCGCTAATCCTAACAGGGCAACAGCGTTTACCATGAATACTAGAGCTGCCAGTAACCCCATAACAAACGTCATTCTTCCCTTCTTCCTTGCTCTTTGAGAATTGCTTCCGCTCAATCTCAGCCCTATTGCCATCACAGCTACACTAACACCAATCATTCCAACTGAAAGCTTGAACAACACAAGCGTGGTTTGATCCACCAGAGAGCAACTCCAAATTTAAGTCCATTAAGCCCGTTATGATACTTAATGAACTAGTTGAATATATCGGTTCTGGTTTTTTATGTAGGTAGATGGAAGCCAAAATTGTAGATAGTCGTAGCGTGCGCAAACCAATGGTTTCCATAACAGTGGCATGGAATGAAGACTAGGTCTGTCTGCCCGAAAAATACTATTCCAACTTCCAGCTCTCAAGGAGCCATTGTCAATCTTTTATATTTGATTTCACTTACGCTGTTGAGACTCAGTTTTCTAGGACATGCACGCGCGCACTGTCGTTGCATGTATGCAGTAAAGATAGAAGAACTGAACGCACACGGAATTCAAGCTGTCAAACCGCACGTATCAACACCGTTGGGAGTTATTAGCAAAGTGTCGATTTTACCCCCTATAGTAGGCAGATGCAAATTGCTAAGTTTATAGAGTTGAGACATTGTAGTTATTTGAAACCGTAGCCACTCAGCTCTTTCCCTTAAATTTCTTGAGTGTGGGATTGTCAAGTTACGGTATCGAGATAAAGCCTGCAAAAACCTATTGAGATGCTGGAAAAGAGCTGCGTATATTGTGAAATCGCCGTTTCGAGTTATATATGTAACTCCTGCGGATATTACCGGTTGAACTAGGTTTGGTGGCAGGTCGTGATTTGCGTTGATCATTGCGGGGTTTATAGTTACCCCTCTGATGCTTAATGCCGTGCTTGGTCCGTTGTGTATATGATGAAAAGATGGAGTTGGATTTCCTCTATAGTTGACAAACCCCGCGAGGTGGAAACCTAAAGTTCCGTGGGGATTTGTTCGGACATTTATCAGAGGGATGTGGCGCCTTAACTCGTTTTGCAGGAGAACGGCAAAGCCGGATAACGAATTATAGTTTGTCCTTTGATTATTTATGAAATCTTGTAGCCAGATGTCAGTGGGGGTGTTATTTATGCTACCTTGTCCCCAAACAGATATACCCGCATCCAATTTGTCTATGACCTGTAATTTGCGAACGCCAGTGAGGACTCGATATATAATATTCCCATTTGGTCTGACTATTTTCTCTGTGACAGCAGAATCAGCAGCCATGGCTACACCAAATGTAGAGATTTCGGTCAAAATTAGCGTCATGGGATACATTTGACTTTTTATAGTTATAAAAGCTTTGAGTAGCATGTATAGATGCATGCATTTCCACATTTTCTTTGTTGGTTTGCTGCAAAATATCCTTGTTTGGTTTGTTTTCTGTCTTTTCTGTCTTCTTGTGTTGGTGACGTTGAATTAACATTGTTTTTGCGTTCTTGTTGTCGCTTTCTATGGAAAACAACGTTGAAAACTATGGTCTTTCTGTCTTGTAAGGTTGTTTGTTTTGTTGTTTGTATGTTTGGTTCTGCAAAGAATACATGAAGACAAAACGACAAGTTAAAACCTACAGACTCGTTGAAAAGTTACAAAAGTGTGTGTGTGGGTTGGATGGTGCTCCGGCCGGGATTCGAACCCGGGTCTCCGGCTCGAAAGGCCGGAATACTTGGCCCATGCATATGCATGTTTAACCTGGCTATATTTGGCAGAAGAGGAAGATTCTCCTTTCTTCTACCGGAGCCGCATTCCAGAGCATCATGCAATAATTCTTTCTGTCGTTTTAAGCTTTCTCCGTCGCGTCATGACACAAAACGAAAAATGCGGTTCCTCTCACAAGGATAGCATTATGCTCCACGTTTTAATAATTTCTCAACTTCTTTCACTTCAGCATCTCTAACTAGAACCCTCTTTTGCTTCGAAGTAAAACCAGAAATGATTTCAACTTTTTTCTTGAACAGCCTTGAAAGCTGTTTCACCAGCTCCTTGTTCACTCTTCCCTTGACCGGAGTCTCTCGACAAAATATCACAAGTTCATCGTTTAGCTTCATCCTAAACAGCCTTGACTTGGGTTTTACCCTGATTTCTACGATCGTTCCTTGCGGAACCTGCGTTAATTTCATGTTGACTGTTTGTGTCGAGTTTCATATATAAGAATCATATGTTGGCCTTTATTCACAAAAATTTCATCTATTCAGCATCCAGACGTTGGGTGGCTAGACTAAAATCATATGGTCCGAAACGTTGCCTCCGATAAGCAATCTGTAGTATTCCTCGGTTCCCTCCTTCTGCACGCGCTCAACCTTACCCTGCGCAATCACAGCCTCACCGTTTCTGGCTTGTTCACAAAATCTTGCTCGGAAAGACACAATTTCCTTAATTGGCCCAAGACGGATTCCCTCAAGAAGCTCTACATGGCCGATCTTGTAATGGCATGGAGTGAAAATCGATTCAGAATCGTCTATCACGCTGGCCTTGACTCGGACATAACCTTCATTAACATAACGAGTTGTGCCATACTGCTCCGCAATCTCATCCCAGTCCTTCACAAAGCGCATGGAATAGTCACGTTGCAGAAACTTGCCCTGCACAACCTTCCCAGATTCTGTTCGAACAAAATCTTCGAACACCATGGCGGTGTCCCTCGAACGGAAATCGAATAATTTCCTCAATTCCTCCAAGTTATAGGGGTCAACAGGGCTTTTCTCGTCTTTTAACAAGCCTTTCAAAGCCGAGTACACTTTACGACAGTTTTCGGATCCATAAACGATAGGATCGATGTCTGAGTCAGGCTTGTGAAACTTGACTAGAACTGAGCCTGAAACACCAATTTTATCCCATTCAATATTCGCTGATTCTTTCAGAAGCTTAGCAAACTGTAACGTTTGACTTTCAACCTTGTCTAGTTCATTACCGTGCCGAAGTTCAATCAAACGATCAACCGGCTTGTAATGATGCTTAATCGCTTTAACTGGTACCTCGCAAAGCTGTTCATCAAAAACTGAATCGTATACCAGATAGTTTGGAAAAGCCTTCTTAAGCAAAGCATAACGTCTGGAAAGAGCGTAAACCTTCTGATACCTCACTTTGCCTCGTACACGATCACCATTTGGGTCGGGAACAAAACGAATGAAAGCCACAACTCTTTCAGGAGGATGAACCATTCCCTTGACGTCAAAAAAGGTGTCGTTAATTGTTTCGATAACGTCGCCTTCCCGGGCTTTCACTTTCATTCTCTAATTCCTTCAATTCTGAAAGTTCCAGAGGATTAGTGTGAAGATTTTACGGTCTTTGAGGAAACAAACCTGCGCTACGAAGAGCAAAGATCAAACCGACTCCAAACAACGTAGCGATGGCGGTGAATAGAAATCTTTCAACAATTGACACTGGCAAAACCTCCATGAATAAGGAGGGCGGTAAACCAAATATTCCAATGTAGATGAGGTTTCCAAGCATGTGATCAGCGACTATCCCGCAGTAGCTCGCCACTGCAACTGCGGCGACTAGTCCTTCTTTAATCCAGTGACCAATCAACCCATACAAGATTATAACGCCTCCAATGAAGTAGGAAGGAAGAGAGAGATAGGGAAAAAACCACCAAATCGAGCCTAAATACGTCTTAGAAAAGATATAGGCCAGAACTATTGTTAAGATGCCGCAGAATATGTAATTTGGTTTCACTTTCCAATCGTATCTTACTTTCGCATCGCTCTTTTCAAAGGCACTGGCAATTCGCTCCCTAGCCACTAGTATCGCTATCAATCCAGTGAACTGGAGCACAGGATAAAAGACGGCTTGTTGACCTACCCATGTTGCATACCATCCTGAGATTAATAAACCAACTACTGATGCCGCTATCATCCAGCCTTTGAAACCATGCCGTTGAGAACTATGACTTTTTTGTGTTAGGAAACCCGCCACCATCGCTGAAATTGCAGTACAAAAGGAAGTGTAGATGCTCAACGGGCTATCTGCAACCAAAACGCCTCCAATTAAACCAGCCAAAAAACCTAGATATGGTCCGATAATGAGACCGTATATTGGTGCTAATACAGCATCGAACTTTATGTTAGAGCCTGAAACACCGATTACGGGCATGCCTGGAATGACGCGACATACTATCGCAGAAAGGGCGGCAAAAACAGCCATGAATGCCACATCACGCGAAGATAACTTGAATCCGTACATGACAAATCCTCATGTTGTGTATAATAGTAAATCGGTGTGTAATTGTTTACATAACATTAATAAAAGCTTTGTTCAAAATAACTTGAGGACCCATTTATGTCTTTAACATCACCTCTCAAAATATCTGAACACGTTTCTCAATGCTTACAACTCGCTATCCTCCTTGAAGTCAGCGCCTATCCAAAGCCTGGAAACGTTCATAGAACGGCTGATTTTAAAGAAACTCGATATGAACATTTTTTAGCTTCTGCGGTCGCTGTGGCTCCTCACTTTTGTTACGGGGCCAAGCGAGGGATTCTTGTTTCTGCTGGGAAAATTGGTCCTGATAAGGTGGGGGTCGGCGAAGTGATTAAAAATGCTGTTACGAGTATGAATGAGTGGCAGCAGGGCGGAAATACTCTCTTAGGGGCGATAATGTTACTTTCTCCCATTTCAGTTGCGGCTGGGATGACATATACTGAGGGGTTGTTTTCTGTTACTAAGCTCAGAGAAAACATGAAAATGATCGTTGAATCTACCACTCCTAGGGATGCAGCAGCTGTTTACGATGCGATATCTATCGCCAAACCGAAGGGACTAGGCAACGTATCCAAACTCGACGTAACAGATCCAACTTCAAAACAGAAAATCCTATACGAAAAGGTAACTCTCTTTGATGTATTCAAGATGTCTTCGGGTTATGACTCGATTGCTTCTGAGTGGGTAAACAACTATTCGATCACCTTCGACTTAGGCTACCCCTATTTTTCTCGACAGCTTAAAGAGACAAATGACATAAACACCGCAACGGTACATACCTTCCTCAAGATTCTATCCCAGATTCCAGACAGCTTTATCGCTAGAAAGGTAGATTTAGCCAAAGCGAGGGAGGTCTCGAACCAAGCCAAACTAGTACTGGAGAAGGGTGGCTTAGCAACTCCCGCAGGTAGGAGTCAACTCAGAAGGTTCGACAAAGAGGTTAGAGATCCAGCCCACAAATTGAGTCCAGGAACGACAGCAGACATTGTCACAGCAGTGTTAGCCGTCAGCATCTTAAGCGGTTATAGACCATAAATATGATGCATGCTGGGTTACCTATGAGTGAAACGCTCCATCCTTATATCGTCTTCTTGCCCGCGAAAAGAAAGCAGAAAGTGTTACGGGCCATTTTCGGGTCAAAAGTCCCCATTGACATCCTAAAGTTTTCCATTGACCAAGGGATTTCTGAAAAAATCTACCAAAAGAATCTAATTGAAAGTATTAGTTATTCCAACAAAACTGTGATAAGCCACCTCAAAACAATGACCGATCTTGGAATTCTAAAGGAAAACATGGAAAAGACTGAAAGCGACAGTCGCATTGTGTGGATGAAGTATTATATTCTGTCAGACTTGGGAAAGTGGTTCGCCCTTCTCCTCGCCAGAGAGAACGCTTTGTCTCGAGATGAAAAAGCTGAGATAGTCCGCAGCGTATTTCGATCATATGTTAAATGGGTGAAAGAACTTTCAGAAAAGCTTCACGTAAACAAAGAAATTCTTCGAGAGATCTTCTTGAAGGAGATGAAGTAGTTGGCCTTTTTCATCAAGGAAGGCTGATTGTATATTTATCCAATCTACAGATGGTTCCCATGAAAGCGTGGACTTCTAGGGACGGCGACATCTTTGTCACAAGAGAGGTTTTCATCTTCTACGTGTTTGGATATGAACATCCGAAAAATCTGGTCTTCTCTTTTTTAAAATACATTCCATCCAAGTTGAAGCCCCACTTCCCAATACGCTTTCTCAGACAGACATGGAAACTCGGGAACGTAGAGCTTGCTCGACCAGAAAAACTCTATACCGCGCAAAACTATCAAAAGCTCCTAGAAACCTTTCGAAATAGATTTCCTCAATACGTCTATCTCTGTCCCTACCGTGGAAAAGAAGTTATAAGCGTTCCATCGGAACACGCAGAAAAAGTTTACGTGCCAAAAGAATGTCTGCAGAGGCTGTTTGAAAAGAAAAGGAAGGATCGTTTACAGAAACTAGCCTTGGAGCTAATCACCCTTCTCTCCACAGAATCCAAAGTACCTCTAGAAGATTTTGGAATCCACGGATCCATCGCATTGAACATGCACACCGCAAAGTCTGACATCGACCTCGTAGTTTATGGGTCAAAAAACTTCAGGAGCCTCGAAAACACAATTGATAAACTTGCCGAGGAAGGCACGCTAAAATATATTTTCACCAAGAAGCTTGACACAGCGAGGAAGTATCGAGGGCGGTACAAGAACAAACTTTTCATGTACAACGCGGTGCGAAAGAGTGGTGAAATAAATGTTCAGTATGGGAATCACAAATACGTCGCAATGAGGAACGTTACTTTCCGCTGCGAGGTCGTTGATGATAGCGAAGCCATGTTCAGACCAGCCATTTATCAAATCAAAAATTATCAACCCCTGGATTCAACCTCAAAACTCAGCGAAGATGAAATCCCTACAAAGATCGTGTCTATGATAGGCTATTACAGAAACGTGGCTAGACATGGAGAAAAAATCAAGGTTTCGGGAACGCTGGAACGAGTAGAAAATGTTGAAACAGGCGAAACTACCTATCAAGTCGTGGTAGGCACAGGAACACGTGGGGACGAATACATTTGGCAACTATAAAGCTTAGGGACCGCGACGCCATAATTACTGCTGACAACATCATTTTCCGAGTTTACGGCTATTTCCACCCCTATGACGCATACGTTTGCGACCCAGAATATGCATCAGCTGCAATTTACAAGTCCATGGATCCTAAGGCTCCTCGCGGGAAAAGAAAACCCAATTACTACAAATTCTACGCAGACGAAGGCTTACAGTTCGTTCGAGAAAAATACCCGCGCTACACGATTTTCTATGAACCTCTGCAAAAGCGCCTCGTAGGCGTGCCGCGAGCGTACATCACGGAAACACGTGAACCAGACAAAGGATTTCGGCGGTTGATTGAGAGGCAACCTAGAGATGGTCTTCTTAAGGCCTTGCACAAGGTGTATAGTTTGGTTGCTTCTAGGTCAGGGCTGTCAGAAAAGGATTTTGGGGTTTTCGGTTCGCTTCTTCATGGCTTCTATCATCCCAAATTTTCAGATATCGACCTCATCGTGTATAGCAGAGAAAAATTAAGGAGACTTGGCGAAACGTTAGAAGACTTCTATCGGGAAGAAGGCCCTCTACGAAACGAGTTTGAAAGCGAGAAGGCTGTTGAAGGAAAACTTTGGAAATTCGTGAACTACAGCCCAAAGGAGTATCTTTGGCATCAACAAAGGAAGATGATTTACGCCTTGTTCAAGGATACAGCGTGGAAGAGAACCATTAAGATAGAGTTCGAGCCTGTGAAAGACTGGAAGGAAATCTGCAACGAATATAACCCAAATACCCGAGTCATAAAGAAGGGTTGGATTAAGGCCGTTGCCCGCATAGCCGACGCCCAAGATGCACCCTTTATCCCGTCAATTTACAAGATTGAACCCATCGAAATTCTGGAGGGACCGAAAGTTGAGAACGTTCAGCGAATTCTGTCCTACGTTGAAGAATTTAGGATGCAGGCAGAGAAGGATGAGCTGATTTACGTGGAAGGACCCTTTGAAGAGGTGATTACTCCAACAAGAACGTTTCATCAGATCACTCTAACCTACTGTCCTCGATATTATGAGCAAGCATTAAAAGTCTTACAGATGTAGCTTGTGCTTTCCCCAGTAAACGTTACGCCTTTTCCATGAAATGCCTTCTTTTCAATTACCTCTCATGCATACATGCATAAAAAATAACAAAAAGTAACTAAAACCCACCAACTTCATCCAGCAACTCTAAAAAGTGCGGGGGGGTTTGAACCCGCGCCAAATGGAGACACGAGATTTCTCAGGAAATAACCGAGAATGGATATTCAAGTTTCCTTTGAGGTTTTCTCAGCTTTCTCACGCGCACACTAAATAAATTGGATTAGAGCGAATCCAATCAGTCCTAATATTATGGCAATTGCAGCAAAGATGATAATCGCTAAGATGGAGATGACAAGTGCTTTCAGCCATCCGCAATCGAAGAAGTGTTTCACCAGTACGAGCCAAAGTATCAGTTGGATGAAGGAAGCGATGATGCCTATGAAGAAAGCTCCAAAGAGTGCGCCAACCACGGTTCCAATGATAACTGTAAATATGGCGTCTGTGAATTTTGCTTTGTCTTTACCAACAATTGCTCTTCCCGACAGCCAAAGAACTGGCGACAGTATGATGGTGTTTACAATAATGGTTACTGCAAGTGCGTCTAAATTAACAGCCAAGTCAACTCCATCCCTTTGGAAATAGGGTTATCATTCTTGACTCTAACTGCTTTTAAGCTTATCTTGCATATTTTCATACCAATGCGAGTGCAGGGGGTTTGTTAAAAGGTGCGGGGGGTGGGATTCGAACCCACGAACCCCTACGGGACAGCCGCCTCAGGGCTGCGCCTTTAACCTGGCTTGGCAACCCCCGCTTGAGCTAAAATATCTACCTGCTCGCTTTCAATTAAATCTTATCTGTATCTGTAAGCCCCTTTAAATCACTCCGAAATTTAATTTATTATTGTTAAAAAACAGTAGAGATAACCATCCAACGCCGAGGTATGTGCACACAAAAACGGCATTTCGCCATTGTAAGAATCGACCTGAACGCGTGTGGAAAAACGGCTCTTCAAAGCCGACTACCCCTTAGGTAGAGAAAATTGCGGTTAAGGAGCACGCACGCTTGCAACATAACATGAAAACCTGCATTCTCCAATAGGGCTATCGTCGATTACAACCTTTTCCAGCCTTTTCCCATCTTTCTGCATCTTTTCCCATCGATTCCTATCGTGGGATAAACCGTTTTCAAGCTTATTTTCAAAAAACCAACACGAAACAAGCTTTGTGAAAAACTAAAAAAATTATAGGGGGGGTCTAAAGAGAGACACACACAAACAACATAACAAAAACCTCAACCAAACCAGCATCCGACAACTTACCCAATTGAATACTGAATCAGAACGAAAAAAGCAACGTTAATAAGAACATGGACAGCCTAGTAACTAAGAAATGCGGCCTGGTGAAAGAACATGTCATCTGAGAAACATTGGAAACGCCTACTCTTCAAATGGACCGCACGGAAAGGACTCACAGCAACACTGTTATTCCTTGCATTAACACTCTTCATCGAATACCTCGTAGTCTACCTTTTCACATCTTTCGGTTTAACTGATACATTTCTATTCACCGGCTTGCCTATCAGCCCACTATTCCATCTCCTACCACTAGGCGTAACCGTCGTCCTCGTCTCAAGCTGGATGTACCTCACAAAACACATAGCCGCAGTACCCCAAAAAAAATCGCCAACCAAACCCAAAAGACAACGCCCGAGAACGCGAAAAATACGGTTCAAATCAATTAAACGCTTTTTCAAAAAGATAAACAGAAAATTCGAATGGATAAATCGAGCAATCGAATCTTTCTATCAACTCCATTTCGCAAAAGCAACCGTCAAAAGCACAACAACCATTATCGGAGTATTTCTAGTCTCTATTCTCACGTTACATACTGTAGGATCCCCAAACTTCATCTACGAAGTCGTCACGGGATTTTACAAGACAAACCCCTCATTCCATGGATTTGTGCTAAAAACATTCGAGACAACCCAAGGAATAGGACAAACCTTGACTCCATTAGGATGGATCGGATCAACCATAAACAACGCGTTACTAGCGATGGCCCCAAGTTTCAGAAACGCTCTCGAAGGCTTCGGAACATCCATAACAGGACCAATGGTCACACTTGACCTCGTGTGGAAGTACGCCATTTGCCAAAACATTGCAGCATGGGCTTCCGCGTTGACAGCATTAGCGTATGGACAGTATACATCCCACCCGTATCGGCGCTACAAGAGACGATAAACACTTTCTTAACCGAGCAGTTATCAACGTGTGTGCTGTGCAAAGGTCAATAGGATCGTCGGTGATTGAATGGCTGATCGACCCAGATTTGGCCCAGCAGGAACCCCATTAGCGCTCAAGAAACTCAAAAGCTCAATCGAGGATGTATGTATGCTTGAGAGACCAGTTTTGACTTTCAGCCTTGCAGACAGAAAATTTTCCAAACGACAGAAAATCTCTATTTAAATCTGAGAGTGATTAACATCTTGTCATATGTTTGGTGAACTAAACTTGGCTCGGCTCAAAGGATTTGAAAAACTCACAAGCATCGACAACGCGCGTTCTACCTTTCTAAAGAAACTAAAGTTGGAAAAGCTGCAGTCTGTACAGATTCCCACTAGTATGGCTCTGGGACGCGTCACGGCTGAAAACGTTGTGGCTGAGAATGACCTACCTCCATTCGACCGCTCCGCCGTAGACGGCTACGCTGTGAAAGCTAAAAGCACTTTCGAAGCATCCCAATTTAACCCAAGGACCCTCAAACTTACCAAAAACAATAAACTCGGTGAAAATGAAGCAAGGGAGATATGGACAGGAAACCCACTTCCAAAAGGCGCCGATGCAGTAGTTATGTTGGAGTACACGAAGACAAGGCAGAATAAAATCGAAGTGTGGACACCGGTTACTCCAAGCAAAAACGTTTCCAAAAAAGGAGAAGACGTAAAAAAAGGAGACATTGCAATTAGATCAGGAACACGATTAAAACCTCACCACGTAGGTTTGCTAGCAGCTCTAGGAAAAATGCATGTCCGTGTTGTAAAAAAACCTAAAGTTGCCCTTCTCTCCACGGGAAACGAACTCGTGGAGCTAGGCCGCAAACCTGAGCTGAGCCAAGTAGTAGATGCAAACCGCTTAATCCTTTCATGCATGTGCCAAGAACTCGGCGCAGAACCCCTAGACCTCGGCATAGCAAAAGATAACCTAAACGAAATCGACGCAAAAATTCATGAAGGAATAGGAAAAGCAGACATACTTCTTACCACCGGAGGAACAAGCATCGGATATACAGATGTCGTTCCCGCCGCTGTAAATCAGATAGAAACCCCTGGAGTGATCGTGCATGGGATAGCCATGCGCCCGGGTATGCCAACGGCCTTGGCTGTTCTTTGCGGCAAGCCTGTTATCCTCTTGTCTGGAAACCCGGTGGCGGCTATGATCGGCTTTGAAGTATTCGCCCGACCGCTCATCCTCAAATTGTTAGGAATCAAATATGAACCCAGACCCATGCTTGAAGCAGAGTTAACCCAAAAAGTTCCCTCAGCACTGGGAAGACGAGTCTTCCTGAGAGTTCAAGTTTTTAAAAGAGAGGACAAGTTTTTCGCAGAGCCTGTACGAATAAAAGGTGCAGGCATCATTTCAACCATGACAAAGGCAAATGGATACGTGATAGTTCCTGAGGACCGTGAGGGGCTCGACGAGGGCGAATCCGTTACCGTGCATCTCTTTGACAAAATTGGAGAAGCTCAACATGTTTAGAAAATTAGTCTCTTTCCATGAAGCAAAACAGATTCTCAAGCGAAATTTTTCACCCAAACCAGTTGGGTTGGAGAAGGTCTTTCTGTCTAAGGCGCACAACCGTATTTTAGCTAAAGACATTCTGTCGCCAATAGATGTTCCACCTTTCGACCGATCGACGGTTGATGGCTATGCCGTGAAAGCCGCAGACACGTTTGGCGCAGACGAGGACCACCCTATAACACTGAAGCTTTGCGGACATGTAACCATAGGTGTGCCTCCCAGTGTTGTGGTGGAAAAGGAAACAACAGTTGAAACTGTTACTGGGGCACCTTTGCCGAAGGGCGCTGACGCAGTTGTCATGTTGGAGTATGTGATTCGAAGAGGAAACAGCGTTTCTATGCATCGCCCGGTTTCGAAGGGGGAAAACGTGATGAAAGCGGGCTCCGACATTGAGAAGGAAAAAACCGTTTTAAAGAAAGGTCAAACATTGTCTTCTCGTGAAATAGGTGTTTTAGCAGCACTTGGTTTGACTCAGGTTGAAGTATATAAACGGCCGAAAGTCGCGATTCTCTCTACCGGTGAAGAAATCGTTGAGCCAGGGAAGCCTCTTCCTCCCGTAAAAATTTACGACATTAACGCTCATACACTGAGTGCCGCGGTTCTAGAGTGCGGTGGGGAGCCCATCAACCTGGGAATCATCCTAGATAATATAAACCAGCTTAAAGCGGCGCTTAAGAAAGCGTTGGATTTGGCTGATATTGTGGTCACTTCTGGAGGAGTTTCAGTGGGACCAAAGGATATTGTTCCTGAAGTGCTGGATACGTTGGGGGCGCCCGGCATCATCGTTTGCGGAATAGCCGTGAAGCCTGGAAAACCCACAACCATCGCAATGATTAACGAAAAACTGGTTTTCTCTCTGCCCGGGCACCCCACATCTTCTCTCTTAATGTTCTACCTGATTGTCCGTCCCATCCTATTCCAGATGACTGGAATACACGAAAAAGCTCCGCTTACGCTCAAAGCTACAGCAGCAACGAAAATGTTTCCTGCAAGAGGCCGTAGAACATTTGTTATGGTAATCCTCACCTACAACAAATCAGGTAAGCTGCTTGCTTCGCCGGTTTCTTTAGGACTATCTGGTGCAATAACAACATTGGCAAAGGCTGATGGATTCGTTGAAATCGAAGAGAAAAAACAGTTCATCGACGCTGGAGAAGAAGTTATGGTATATTTGTTCAAGCCCAAAAATTGGTTAGAAAGTGTATAGTCAGACTATTTGCCTATTGAAAATTTTCCCTCTTAGCCGCCACGTATAATAAAGCGGCAAACAATCCGATCATGTACCCGATCAATGTTAGGTTTACTAGAGATGTTTCTAAACTTGAAAAAAACGGTTCTACCATAATCGAGTGATAGAGCAGAGGTGCACTGAAGGCTGTTCCCAGAAAGAAAAGAATAATCGTAAGCAGAACTGCCCATTTTTTCATTCTAAACAGACCATAGGCTGTTATCAAGCTTAGAAATGCCAGAACCACCATGTGTGGTATTGTAAAGTTAGAGAGCACTAAAATGGAAATGATCGCTACTCCTACAATTGCATAAAAAATGGAAAACACTGCTACTCCTAGGCTTTCCACCTTAAGCTTCGATTTCAACGCCATTCTGCAGACCTCTTTAAACTATCGTTGCGACTTATTAGAGCGATAAATCAACTGCCATTGTGTAGCTGACAAATATATGTCTATCGAATGTTAATCAGGATTTGGACATTATAGAGCGCCCCAGAAGAAGATTCCTCCTAATGGTGTGCTTATGATTTTTGCTTCGTTCTTCTCTTTGACCTTGCTTTTGTTTCGGGTTTCCTTAATGCGAAGTAAACTGTTGTTGCCCCAAGAATTACTGTTGTTGTTATAAAAACGTACATTAAATTCCTGACATTGTTCAATTCATTTATGATAGGTTCTTGTCCCAATTGCAGTTCATCATAGTCCGCTTGTAAGCTGTTGTAAGACGTTAACAGATCGTTATACGTGGAGTTCAGACTAGTATATTGCCCCTGTAATTCATTGTAGCTTGTCGTAAGAGAGTCAAAACTGTTTTGAAGTAAAGTGTGATTCTGGGCAAGTTCATAGTAAGTCAGGTTGAGCAAATTGTAGTTGGATTGAAGTTCCAAATAATCGCTTAATAATTCATGATAATTTAAGTTCAAGTCTTGGTAATCTGCTAAAAGAGCGTTATACGCTTCCAGCAACTCATAATACAAAGGAGTAATCGGAGTCATCAACGGGTAATCGTCCTCATTGTGAGCATCAATAAAGTAAGGATTATCGCCAATTCCATCACTTCCAGTCTCATTCTGAGATGCGCCACTATAGAGATCTACACCAGCATAATCACTCCAATAATTACCTCCAGAAGGATAACCATCATCCCAAACATTAGCATACACGGACATGGAGATATGCACCTGCTGCGTGTTCTCTATGAAGCTGTTGTGGTAGAATCTATTGTCCGATGCACTGATAACCCAGATCCCACGGGCGTTGTTCATTATCTCGTTTCCAGAGAGAGTGTTGTCAGAAGAGTCAGCATCTATTACGATCCCAGAAATACTGCTATTTGCGATGATATTTTCGGAGAGAGTATTATTGGAAGCCCAGATCCACACGCCATACGTATTGCTTTCAACTGTGTCCTCAGATATGATGTTGTTTAAAGAATTTTGTATCCAGATGCCACACCAATTATCTTTTATGTTACTTCCGAAGACATTGTTGTTGGAAGATTGCTCGAGCCGTATGCCATATTGGAATCCTTCGATTTCCATGTTCTTGATTGTTACATTGCTTACGCTTGTTAAATTCATTCCAACTCCAGTGCCAATCCACGAAAGCGTGTGGCCTGATCCATCAACTATGATGTTATCTCTCTGAATAACAACCCGCCCAGCAATATTGCCGGCAAATGTGTAGGTAACATTGTCTATCGTGGAGATTGCTGGGCTTGGAGGATCAACACTACCATCAGCCCTAATATAAACAATATCGATCACCGCCTCAACTATCTGAATGTTCATGACTAATTCCATTAGAAACACTGTGGATAACAAACACAAAATCGTGAAAGAGGTTAAAACATGTTTATTCATTTCAATCATCCTTTACATCATTAGTCACTTCGCTTTTAGAATTTACGGAAAAATTTCTGATAATTGTATTCCAAAACATTGCACACAATTATTGGTTCTCTAAATCATGATTACACGCTTTTTGTGTTCATTCGCTTCCCGAGTAGTTCCTACTAATCACATTCAACCAGACTTCTATGGGAGTTAGTTCAGGTAGTCTTCGTAGATTTTGTAGATGAATCCATATAGTAAATTAATTTCGCAACAAACAAGCAAAAACATTTACAGCCAACGGTTCACATAACAAAATTTCAGGAGGATAACATAACTATGAGCTATCGTGAGCTTTTCGCTTCGCCATCTCCTGTTTTCGGCGGCAGCCTGAAAGCATTTGAGGAAGCTGACTACGCCGTTCTGGGGGTTCCATTTGACGCAACCAGCACGTATCGCTCTGGAGCTAGATTTGCACCATTAGCCATCAGAGAAGCCTCACTCAACATCGAGACCTACAGCTTCAGAACAGACGTGGACATTGAAGACGTAAAGATCCATGACATGGGAGACCTTAACATCGTCGGGAGGGTTGACGAAACTCTAAAACGATTAGAAATGGTCGCAAAAGAGCTTCTGAACGCCAAGAAAACACCTGTCGTCATTGGTGGCGAACATACCATCGCCTTAGGTGTGATGCAAGGTGTTGGCAAGAACACTGCCATAGTGAGTTTCGATGCTCATTTAGACCTGCGCAACGAATACATGGGGCGAACCGTGTCGCATACTACATTTATGCGGAGGCTCAACGAGCAGGTCAGACCACTGAAAATTCTGGAAATTGGCACTCGGGCGGTGTGTAAGGAAGAACTCGAATACGCCGAGAAATCTAACATCGAATTTTTCACTGTTCAACAAATTAGGAAAGATGGCATCGAAAAGACAGCCCATGCTGCCAAGAAGCTTCTTGCTGACTGTGAAAAAATCTATCTAACAATCGACATGGACGTTCTGGACCCTGCTTTCGCACCGGCGGTTCAAAACCCTGAGCCTGATGGGCTGGACATGCACACACTTCTGGATATGTTGTGTAAGGTGTGCGACCATAGGGTAGTCGCCTTTGATTTGGTTGAAGTCGCACCTCACTATGATAATGGCGTAACTGCTATTCAGGCTGCAAAAACCATGTTTGAAGTGTTATGTTGCATAGAAAAGACACGAAAAAGCTAGTTTTCGAAATTTGCGTCTCCAAGGCACATTATGTAGTTTCTTTCAAAAGTTTTGCTACGAAAAACCCATTACACTTGTGAAGGTGGGGGTAAAGCCTTTGGCACGCAGTTTGTCCTCTCAATCCTGGCAGACCAATCCTCGGCGACGCCTTTACGAGTGTAAACTCTGGGTGCCACTTCAGAAATCTTTCAATCAACATTTCATTCTCCTCAACCGTAATGCTGCACGTTGAGTAGACGAGATAACCGCCCTCACCTACGTAGTTGCCACATATATTCAACATCTCCCACTGAATCCTCGCCATACTCACTATAGAACGTCTTGTAAGCCTCCATTTAGCGGAGGGCATCTTGCTAAAAGTGCCAGTGCTAGTACATGGTGGATCCAAAATCACTAGGTCAGCGAGAAGTTTCGTCGATAGAGGTTTGCGCATGTCAGCAAGCAGTGGAACAGCTATTTTGACGCCCATACGCTTTGTTTCTCGTTTCCAAACTTTCATTCTCCGCTTTGAATAGTCAAGAGAATAGATTGTGCCCTCATTTTCCATTAGCTGCGCTAAGTAGGTTGTTTTCGCCCCGGGTGCAGCACAAACATCAAGCACTGTCATGCCACGTTGAGGGTCTGCAACTTCTGGAACGAGGCAACTGGCTTTGTCTTGGATGTAAAAAAATCCGTCATGAAAACTTTGCGTTCTTATGAGTGGCTGTTTGTTTTTTATCACCTTATAGGTGTGCTTTAGTCTCGGCACTTTTTCTAGAGTAATGCCGTCTTTCTCTATCTTGCTAAGTAAGGTTTCTTCCGTCGCTTTCAGCGTGTTTATTCTAATATACGTGGGCGTAATTTCCATGGAGTCCTCTAAATATTTCAACGCCTCCATTCTTCCAAGCAGTCGAAAGCAGTATTTTACAAACCATGTAGGATGACAGGTTAACAATCCCACTTTCTCTTCATCACTTATTCCTTTCACAACATCATCAATACCAATACTGAGTATCTCACCAAGCGTTTCTTCGACCCTTTGTAGTTCACGCCAGCCTAAAATTGAACGCCCAATTCGCGCTATCCTCACTGCCTTCTCAAAACCGGTATGCACTATCTTTGTCTCATACGTGTACAAACGAAGAAAAGCTCGTAGGCCAAGCTTAAAATCATTAAGCGACTGTGGTGGCAAAACCGAGTTTATAAGAAAATCAATGAGATTTTTCCTTCGGCCTGTCTCACACACCAGTTTATGCGCCAACCTGACAGCACTGGAGTCATCTGTTCCCAGCTGTTTTGCTGCTTTGGCCAAAGCTGTACGCTCGCTTATCCTTTGCAGTTCAACCCAACTCAGTGTTTCGATAGCGAGCGCCCAAGCGTCCAGTAACACTTCAATACCCAGTTAGCAGTGAGGAAATCTTCATAAAAACCTGCTCCATCATATGTTACCTTTTCCCTATTTTTATTTACAGAATTCAAAAACGAAAGAGATAATCTATGATCAGAGAGTTTTTTAGCATATAGAGCGTACACATAATGGGTTATGGATACGACGATGAAAAAACATTTAGATGACTTCTTTACCGTAGCTGAAACCGTGAAAGAAAAACAGACAGAATCTTCTTCACCTGAAGAAGGTTTGTCCAAAGAGAAGGAAACAGTTGTCGTTACAACCGTAGCTCCTCGAAATCTATCCGCTTCATATTTCGTCTCCGCCACCTACGATGGAAACAAGAGACGCGCTTGCATCAAACTGTACGAACCAGAATCTAGAAAAATTTACTTTTGGTATGACACAACCGGGCACAAACCATATTGCCTCACGAATCTTGCGCCAAGTGAACTTGAAAAAATCGCTGGTTTAACGTCACACACTGGGTTTGACCACTTCGAAACTCTAAAGAAATATAATTCTTTGCTCGACCGACAGGCAACCGTAACAAAAGTAGTAGCTAAAGACCCTTTGGCAATTGGAGGACGCCCCAGAGGATGCATAAGAGACATCATACCTGAAGAATATCCTAAAATCGCTGGCGAGCAACAACAGGCAAAAGTTTGGGAAGCCGCCATCAGATATTATCAAAGCTACATTTATGACAGAAACTTAGCTCCAGGTATGATTTACAAAATCGAGAATGACAAACTCATTCAAGTTAGACACGAACCTTCAGAAAAAACGATTAAACAAATTTGCAGACTCGTCGAGGACGAGACCGAGGAATCACTGCGAAACATAGAATTATGGGCAAGACTTCTTGAATACCCAGTTCCTAATTTCCGAAGAGTAGCCCTCGACATCGAGGTTTTTTCACCGATACCTACACGTGTTCCAGACCCCCAAGAAGCGGCATATCGCGTTATTTGCGCGACGCTTCTAGGATCTGATGGAAAAAATAAGGTTCTGCTTCTGAGACGTGAGGGACTAGAGAAAGGTTCCGAGAGGTTGCCCCCTGACATGACGGTGGAGTATTATGATTCTGAACAGAAGCTTATTCTGGAAATTTTCAAGGCGCTTTGGGACTACCCCTTCGTTATAACGTTCAACGGAGACGACTTCGATTTCCGATACCTTTACCAAAGAGCTCTGAACATGGGTTTGAAGAAAAGCCAAATTCCCATAGAGGTTAGAAGAAGAGTATGTTTGCTCAAATATGGCATCCACATCGATCTCTACAAATTCTTCTATAACAGATCCATCCAAATTTACGCGTTCAGCCAGAAATACCGACGCGTAACCCTAGATGAGGTTGGCAAAGCGTTAGTAGGACGCGCCAAGCTTGAACGCGCTAAGCCTATATCTGAGTTAACCTACACGGAACTAGCTCGATACTGCGCGAGAGACGCTGAAATCACACTTGAACTTTGCACCTTTGATGACGACCTAGTCATGAAACTTATTCTGGCGCTTACGAGGATCGCTCGTATGCCCATGGAAGACGTCAGTCGACAGGGAGTTTCTCGATGGATCCGAAACTTTCTTCATCATGAACACCGCCGACGAAACATGCTGATTCCCAACGCTGAAGACATACTTGCTGTGAAAGGAACAACCGCCACCAAAGCCATGATAAAAGGTAAAAAATATAAAGGCGCCATCGTGGTCAAGCCGGTGCCTGGTGTACATTTCAACGTGAAGGTTATGGATTTCGCCAGCCTGTACCCGTCCATAATCAAGGTTCACAACTTGGGTTATCAGTCTGTTCGTTGTCCTCACAGCGAATGCAAGGATAATAAAGTTCCCGGCACTCCTCACTGGGTTTGTAAGAAGGATAGGGCAATTGAAAGTTTGCTGATAGGCTCGCTCAGAGACCTCCGAGTTAAATGGTATAAACCGAAATCCAGAGACAAAACATTATCCCACGAATTGCGAAGCTGGTATTACGTTATACAAAGCGCTTTGAAGGTTATACTTAACGCAAGCTACGGAGTGTTCGGCGCAGAAAAGTTTGCTTTGTATTGTCCACCCGTGGCCGAAGCCACAGCCGCCATCGGAAGGCATGTCATAACGCAGACGATAAATAAAGCTCGAGAGTTGGGAATTGAGGTTATTTACGGAGACACGGACAGCATCTTTTTGAGAGGCCCGTCTGAGGAGCAAATAAACGCTTTAATGAAATGGTCAGAACATGAGTTAGAAATGGAATTGGACGTAGACAAAATCTACCGCTACTCGGTCTTTAGTTCAAGAAAGAAGAATTATCTCGGGATTTTTCCCGATGGAAGTGTAGATGTTAAGGGAATGACGGGAAAGAAGAGGCACATCCCAGTCTTCATCAAGAAAGCCTTTAACCAAATGGAGGAGCGGTTAGGTCGAGTAAAATCTCCCACAGAATTCGAAGAGGCAAAAAAAGATATTCAGCAAATTATTCGAGAACGTTATTCTAGACTGAAGCGACGTGAATGGGGAGAAAGCCCTGAGGAACTAGCGTTCCACGTCGTACTAGGAAAGGTTCCAGAAGGATACACCAAGACTATACCACAGCACGTAAAGGCGGCGTTAGTCCTTCGGAAAAAAGGATATGAGTTGAAAGCAGGAGATTTGATAAGTTTTGTGAAAGTGACGAAGGAACCTCATGTAAAACCTGTTCAACTAGCTTCCAACAGTGAAGTAGACGTAGACAAATATGTGGGACATATGCATTCAACTTTTGCTCAAGTTCTTGACGCAATGGGATTGGACTTCGACGAAATCATTGGGTTAACGAAACTTGAACGATTTATGTAAGACATTAATTTTCTGCTATTTGTTTATAACGAAAAATTATTGTGACCAACTGACTGAGTAGCAGAGAGACCACAAGACAAAGCTTAGAGGATAAGCAATCCTCGGATCAAACCAGACAGAGAAACCAAACAACTCATTGCGGGCGCGCATGCAAGGAAACCTAAGTTCTCTATCGGTTGCGAAGCACACGCCCGTAAGCATAAATACCTACTGACACGGTAATGACAACGAGCCCACCCACAAAGAATGATGTAGCGAGCCCCAAAAGCTGCATTCCCAACGGCTCACCAATCATTCCGAAAGCATGTATGCCATTGGCAAAATATTTGGAAATGTATCTGACGTAGAAAAAGGAGGCAAGTTCAACATAGCCAGAAGAGGCGACAAAGAATATTGAGACAACAAAACAACCCAACGAAATAATCGCCAAAGCCGTTTCCACCTTCAACAGAGAGCCCCGCATGCATGCTTCCTCTTGACAGTTGAAAAGCAATGTTTCAAGATGCAGAATGAGTGTGTTCAAAGCACAATTCGGAAAGTGATGCATGCATAACTTCTTCATTTAGTTTCTCTTTCATCTCTCCTTTGTCTAAGGAATTTGTAAGCAACTGTTCCACATGCATGCAACAAACTTGAACGCTTCATGTAGACGTTAATTCCATGTAAAGATTTAAGTGTCTTAAAAATTATTAACCAAAGTTCTGAAAGCAAGTGTGGTGAAAATTTTGCCAGAATGGATATGTTTGAAGTGTGGACACAAATGGGTTCATGAAGAGAAGATAGAGCCTAGGTATTGTCCCGTATGCGGTAGCCCAACAATTTATGTCCCAAAAATCGCAAAACCGAAATAATCACGAAAATAGTCTTAAACACATTCTCTGTCAATCTTGTAATAGTTGCTTCAATTCATTTAGATACTAGCCTCTGTCCAACCTGTATTTAACACTCAAGATGCCTCCAGATATCGCTGATATCAACCAAACTAACGTAAAGAACAGCCCCAAAAGGTGGTATGGACTAGGCGTAATGCAATATGGAATGAGCAGAAACCAATTTGGACTGCCTGTTGCCATAATTGTTTCAAGAGTTCCTACCGAAAACAACACAACACCGACAATGATCAACAAATATGCTTGAGTTTCGTTGTGTCTAGACTCCGCAGCCTTCTCGTGCAAGTAATCTCCGAGAGCCAATCTTTCTTCACATCTGTTGATTCCAAAACATAACAATTAAGGTTTATGACTTGAAGAGCCGTCAGCATAATATAGATTCTCAAGGCAAATCAAAGCTCTTGAGAAGGCATATGCACGCATTCGATCGATCGAAAAGGTATCCTATATCCACAGGATCACAAGTGCTAACTGTATTCCAGAGCAAATCTAAAAGGGGATGGAGGAACACATGCGCCCAAGACACACGAAACGGGCTTAAATCTTGGATTTTTCCTTTAATGGTCCTATGCACAAAGGTACTTATTACAAGGACAAGCTTTCAGCCAACAGACTCATTAGATGTTATGAAATAGCCCCTCCAAGGATCAAACAATATCTTAACGCAGAAATTCAATTCGTCATTTCTAATTTTCATGGCACAAATTTGGTTCTCGAACTTGGATGTGGATATGGTAGAGTTATGAAAGAAGTATCACAGTTTGTTCCATGGATTATTGGAAATGACATTTCAAAGGGAAGCTTAGAACTTGCGGGGGCATACATGGAAAGTTGTCAAAACTATGCTGTATTTCTGATGGATGCATCCCAGATGTCATTTCGTTCATGCATTTTTGATGCTGTGTTTTGCATTCAAAACGGCATATCCGCATTTGGGGTCAACAAAAAACGTCTCATCGCCGAATCCATAAGGGTGACAAAAGATAATGGAATCATTCTCTTTTCCAGCTATTCTCCGAAAATATGGAAAGCTCGTCTAGAATGGTTTAGAAAACAATCACAGTTTGGTCTTATAGGAGAAATCGATGAGGAGAAGACACGTGATGAAACAATTGTGTGCAAGGACGGTTTTAGAGCCACCACTGTCAGCAGTGACCAATTCGTTGAGTTGTTCGATGAATTCAGATTGAATGCGTCTATCATTGAAGTAGACGAATCCAGCATTTTATGTAAAGTCATCAAAGAGAAATAGTTCATCACCAAGGTTGCACAAGTAGCCTGCTATGCCATTATACTGAAATCCTCAAGTTAATTTGTAATCTGTATTCAAAATAAACAAGCTTTAAGTAACAAAACCCAGAGAAAAAGAACGTCAGAAAGAGCGTTGGAAAAATACTTGTAGGTGAAGTCAACTGTCTGTAATGGAATATCTGCATGAAAAGGCTGAGGAGTCTAGACACAACGAAAACGTTGGATACATGATAATCCTTGCAGGGGTAGTGTTATTGGTTGGGGGAACACTCCTAACGGTTGTCACTGTATCGGACCCTGAGTGGTTCTTGATTATTCCTTATCACATTACGTCTCATCCGTACAGCCTCTTCGGACTAACTTTCACTATTCTTGCATACGTATTACTTGCCTGTGGAATTGCATTAAGCGTTTATTACACTACCCAAAGATCATGGTACATGAAAAGATTAAAGGAAACACATACGATAGAGAAGCTGAGAAGATTTAAAATCAAAAAAAGCTGAACACCTATTCGTAAACGTCAGCAAGAAACACCCGATTTTGCGTGATGCAGCTCATAAACAGACATTCCTTCGCCGAAATTATTGCAGAGTCAAGATCAAATTTTCCGCTGAAATTCACAGGAACATTTTTGACAAGAACCGCGGGTATCCGCTCATTTGCTTCTCCCATAATCAAATGCGCTGCACTTGCAAGATCATCAGCCAAAGCTTGCCTTGTAATAAGCAAGGGGTTACCGTAAAGGTCTTTGTCAGCTCTACAGTCCCTGACAGGATCAAATCCAGCAATTCCTATGGCAACACCTGTTGTTCCCATTCGAAGCGGAGTAACTCGGCTGTCGATGATCAAAACTCCAACATGCTTACCCGTCTTTTCTAAGATTTCATTCCGAATTTTCTCAGCGCTTTCATGGGGCTTCTCGGGCCATAAAACAACGTATCCTCTAGGTGCATTCTTGTGGTCAAC
>JAUWDY010000007.1 GCA_030608565.1 Candidatus Bathyarchaeota archaeon
CAGGCTCTAGTGCATTTGCGCATTTTGATTCAACGATGAATATTTCATTCCAGCACATGCGAAACATTCTGCCGAGTTCTTAAGCAAGTTCAGAGCTTTGGATTTCTTCGGAGAGAAAATGAGATACAAACCTAAAGTTCACTAAGAGCACGCATAGGAATGCATGCATCCGTTGTGTTGATGTGTAGCTTTTTGTGTGTTTTTGTCTCTTAGTGTTTTCTTTGTGTTTTGTTTGTATGTTGGTTTTTCTGTTTTTGTTGTGGTTTTTCTTTTTTCTGGTTTTTTGTAGATTCTAATGTTTGTTTCTATGTTTTCTATGCTGGTATACTGTAGATTCTTTTGTCTGGTTTGTTCTTTTCTTGTCTTCTTTCTTTGTCTTGTACAATGTTGAATTATCGTTTTCTTCGTCTGTTTTCGTTCTTTCTGGTCTATTTTCTACTAGTCTTTTTTCTGTATTCTATTTTGTTTGCAGTTCACTAATGGAACTAGGAAACATTCTTAGTCTACCGATAGAATTGAGAAAACACCTGAACGGGGGTTTGGGGGCGGAGCCCCCATTGATTAAGTGTGTGTGGGCACCACAGACCCCCCGCTGAAAAGCTTTTTTCCTTCTCTTGTATCGAAATTGGATATATACCAAAAACAGATACATGTTGAACTTTTCATGAGTCGTTCCAATGTTCTATGTCTCAAGTCAGTATTGTTCTTGAGAAAGATTTTTAGAAGCCTTGTTAAACTTCTAGTCTAGCGAAAGAGCGGCCGTAGTCTAGTTTGGTTAGGACATCAGCCTGCCACGCTGACGACCCGGGTTCAAATCCCGGCGGCCGCACCAATGTTGCGGAGGAGGCACACAAGGTATCTGGGTCTGGCTCTATTTCCTCTTCAAAAGCGCGCGCCGTAATATTTAAATTGGTTAATGAAGAAAATGAACCCTATGATCAAACTGAAAGAAATTGAATTATTTTTGTTAAATAATTTGGTTTGGTTCATTGTTATTGGGTTTTTTCTTGTTATGGGTTTTTTTATACCGCGGGGTTGGTTCACGCTAAGAAATATTGACCTCATTTTATACGTTTCCACTCCACTAGCTATTGTTGCATTTGCGGAGGCAATAGTTGTCATATCGGGGGGTATCGATATATCGCTCACCGAAATTGTCGGCTTTGCAGGAGTTCTTATGGGAGTGACGATGGTTCATTGGACCACGGGGCTACCTGGATTTGTAAGTATTATAATGGTTGTAGGATTAGGAACTCTGTTGGGGATGATCAATGGATTTTTTGTAGGCAAGGTTAAACTGAGTCCAATTCTCGTGACAATAGCAACATACCTCGTCTACATGTGGATAACTCGATTTTTCATGACAAGAACGATCGATGGTAGCGAATTGCCAAGCATACTCCTTTATCCAGGATCCGGCATACTTTTCGGTTTTCTAAGGTTTCCTATTCTCATTCTTATTGGTGTCTTCTTGTTGCATTGGATTCTAATAAATTACACCTCTTTTGGCAATAGAATATTTGCTGTCGGTGGAAATCCAGCTTCTTCGGAGATGCTTGGAATCAGCGTTGGAAGAACATACTTCTGGGTATATGCACTCGCTGGAACACTTGGTGGACTTGCCGCTTTGATTTGGATTGGTTTTGTTGGGTGTGTCCCAACGACTTTGGCTGACGGGCGAATCTTTATGGTCTTTGCTGCAGTGTTCATCGGAGGAGTTTCTATGGCTGGAGGGAAAGGTAGTCTAGGAGGTGTATTAGGTGGCGTTCTTCTGCTATCAACGATTTCGGCGGGAACGACGATGTTAGCTATGGACCCCAGGTTAAGAGAGGCGCTTATGGGGGTCGTGATGCTTATGGCGATTATTATTAACAAGACGAGAGAAAGATTGATAGATAAGATACTTTTACCGGGGGAACATTGAATGAAATGCCCTAAGGGGGTGAAATCGAGTAATGAGTTTTGATGAATTATCAACTAATGTAATTTCTAGGGAGCTATGTACAGGTCGTGGTGATTTTTCCGCCGAACTCGCATATATCTCCTGCAGTGGAGTAGGGGTGGATAGTTGGACTTCTATGATTACGACAAGTACTGGTGCTAATCTTTTTTATGGTGCTGTAAAAAAAATGGTTAAAGTTGAACCAGCGGAAAACTCACAAAATTCGACAAAACTCTTGGTTAACCTGTCAAGGATGAAAAGGAGTCGTATTAATTCTTATCCCATGAGATTACAAGCGCGTGAAAAATATTTAAATATGAAGCAGCAAAAAAGGGATAAATTTGAAGCCGCAACTAAGAGCAGTGAATATTCATAAATGGTATGAATCAGTTCATGCCCTTAAAGGGGTAGATCTTGAAGTTTACCCATGTGAGACAATAGGATTATTGGGCGATAATGGTGCTGGCAAATCAACGCTCGTAAAAATTTTGGCAGGAGCACTTCCTAAGAATAGAGGAAAAATCTATTGGAGAGAAAAGGAAACCGAAATTTCCTCAGTGCGTGAGGCTCGGAAGTTAGGAATTGAAACAGTTTATCAAGATCAAGCAGTAGTAAATGGTATGAGTGTAGCACAAAATATTTTTTTGGGAAGAGAGCTGAAGAAACGCTTAGGCCCAATCGAAATTCTTGATAAGAAAAGAATGGATGAAGAAGCTAGAAAGATTACAGAGTATTTAGGTTTAAAGATAGCGACACCGAAGCAAGAAGTCCGATTTTGCTCTGGTGGAGAAAGGCAAGGGGTAGCGATAGCGAGGGCTATACACTTTAAAGCCAAGCTGGTTATTCTGGATGAACCTACAACTGCTTTATCGGTTCAAGGTGCTGAGAAAGTGTTAAACTTCGTGAAACGCTTGAAAAGGGAAGGGATGAGTTCCATTTTCGTAACCCATAACATTCACCATGTGTATCCCGTCGCGGACAGATTCGTTATCATATCTCGTGGAAAAGTAGTGGAAAAAGTTAAGAAGAGTCATATTACAAAAAACCAACTTATATCTAAATTACGACCCAGTGAAAGTAACTAGTAATTAATTAGATCTGTGGGCGTTAGAAATGAAAAAATTCCCTAAGTTCCCAAACGTTATTGAGCTTTCGGGTAAGCCTTATGAAAGAGGACATGTGTATGGCTCAAAATGTAAGAAACTAATCAAGAAATACTTGGACATATGGTTTTCGTGGCTTTCTTCAGTCCAACCTCCTGATATCTCGTTAACAAAAGAGCAAGCGTTAAACCTAAGCTCTAAATACCTTCCTTATGCAACGGATTATGCCCCTGAGTTGATAGAAGAATGTCGTGGTTTAGGAGACGGGGCAAACATAGACTTCGGGGAAATATTTTTTCTCAATTGCTCCTTGGATATACTTGATTTTATTTTTGCTTCATTGAGATGGAAGTATTCCACACGTGGCGCCTCGATGAAAACATGGGTACCGCGATTCGGGTGCACAACCTTTATGGCATCGGGGAAAGCCACAAAAAGCAATAGTAATGTGATAATGGGCCAAACCTTCGATATGATACGGGGGGAAGCCTTGCAGGAATCTGCGGTTCTGCTGAAGATTAGCCCAGAGAAAGAGCCAACCTCCATCCACTACTCCATCGCTGGCGTGGTAGGTTTTAATGGCCTCAATTCTTCAGGAATCGGGCTAGTTTACAACAAGATAGCTACCAGTGATTCAGGACCAGGAGTCCCTCAACCCTTCATAGCCAGAAAAGCATTGCAGCAGGAGAGGATAGGAGATGCGGTAGATTCTATTCTAAACTGTAAGAGGGCTTCAGGATCAAATCATATTGTGGGCGATAAGAATGGGGAGATATTCAATGTAGAATGTACAGCAACTGCCCATGAAGTTCTGATCCCGTTAAATGGCATTGTAGGGCATTCTAATCACATTATGTCTGAATGTCTGAAGCCGTTTAGTATCTACACTCCGGATTATACCAACAGCCTAGTGCGGTGGAGTCGAATAAACAAGTACTTGAATGATGAAAAGGGTAAAATAATTGTTGAAGGCTGCAAGGAGTGGCTAAAGGATCATGTAAATTACCCATTATCACTATGCAGTCATGAAGAACCACCCAGTGAAATCAAAACCATGTCAGGGATGATCATGTTACCAAAGGAACTGAAAATTCTTGTCACCTACGGAAATCCATGTAGCCAGCCATACATTGAGTACCGAATCCAAAAATAAATAAGCTGTAAGTTAATCACCGCAAATTTTCATGGCCCTACAAATGGCTAAAGTCCGATAACTATTCCATCCTAATAATCTGTCTAGATGGTGACTGCACACTGAATTCTCCGCTTTAGTATAGGCCTCACCTCCCCAATCATTGAATTGGAGTGTAAAAACAGGGTTACATACGTGGTATTGGACGTGCACTGATGCGCAATTCTGAGATATGAACTCTTTGGTACTTTCCGTAGTCCCGAAAGTGCTGTGGGTTTTTTGGTGGGTGTGAACCACATGTCTCTATAGTGATACCGGTTGATTCGAGGATATATGGTTGTATACATGCGTTCGCAATATTTAAATAGTCAACAAGAGAAACCAATGCGTATCATAAAAAGGCGGTATAAAATGAAGGAAAATAAAGGTGTATCTTCGACAGTGATTGTGGCGGTAGCTGTTATTATTGTGGTGCTCATTGGGGCAACGGTTGCGTACATCTACACACGTCCCCCAGGAGAGGAAGAAACAAAGTATTCCATTGGGTTCGTTTCTCGACCATACGGCGGATGGGGCGGCTGGCAAGATGCTTTTTGGCTAGGGTTCGATATGGCTTGTATGGAACTTGGGATCACGGGTATCCATCTTGAATCACGTGGCGAATCAGCGGAAGATCAAGTCGAAGCTGGCATGCGGATTTTGACGATGGGCGTTGATGCTCTTATAATTGCTCCTTGGGATTCCATAGGTACAAAACCCATAGTTGAAGCAGCTAAAGCGCAGGGGATTCCAGTCGCTTGTGCAGATGGAGATATAGACTCGCCTCTGGTTGATTTTTACGTTGCTTTCAACAATTATGATGCTGGAGTGGACACGGCAGAGGCTATGGTTGAGTACATAAGAGATAACATAGAACCTATTGGCGAAGTAAGCGGTTATATCTTAGTGTACTCGGAGCCACCGGCAAATTTGGCTTCTTGGGAGCGCGGCGAGGGATTCAGAAGCGTGATGGAGAACTATCCAGACATCCATATAGACGAGCATATGCCAGGAACCGGTGAGAGAGGTGAAGTAATGGAAGATGCTTTAAGTGCACTCCAAGCTCGTGACTATGTTGGGTCTTACTGTGTCAGTGGCAACAAAGCGTGCGGAGTGGTAGATGCAATGTTGACTCTTGGTATGGATCCAACAGAATATGCTATCTTCACGATAGATGCAATGCCATCCGTAATAGGATATATGAAAGACGGATACATACAGTTTGCTTTTGACCAGCCACCCCAATTTTACCTCCCAATTGCAATACACTACCTACTGAAGATTCTTGAGGAAGGTCCAGACGCTTTACCCGAAGTGGGTGATATAATTACTTCTGGGAATCTTACCCTTCCAAACCCAGAAATCGAAGGTGCGTACTTCTGGTCGTATAGTGAATACTGGGAGCCCTTAAAAGTCATAGAGCACTTTGACCATATCCAGCTCAGAACCAATGCACTTTCAGTAACCACAGATATAGCTGATGAAGATTGGCTATGGGGAAACATGTGGCGCGAGTACTTCGAATAAGCACCCATTCCTTTTTTTCTACACTAGATCGTATGTTTTTCAATTATTTTGGTCGCCAATTTTAAACTTTTTTTCACAAGCAACTCTCCCGCTCTGTTTGAAACTTTGCTTGAATTCGCGGTCCATGTCTGATATCCACCAAGTTTGAAAGCTTGCACGGTCGGTATGTATCCTATCCAATCATTAGCCAATTCTACAATAAACGTCGTGTAATTCTTTTTATTTAGTTCCCTTTTAATTTTCAATCCAAATTCTACGAAAAGTTCTCCAGGTATTCCAACAAGTAAGCCATTACCTATCCTAACGACTTGTAGCAATGTATTAACAGTATTCTTGTATCTTCTCTTTAACCACTTAAATTCATATCGATATGTTGCTAAGATTTTCTCTTTGATTTCTCTACTAAAAGTTTGATGATCAAGAGTCTTCCTTATATCTTCCTCTTCGAGTCGTGTAAATTTTCTTAAAGGTACAGAAATCTCTTCCTTCAAACTATCAATTTCCATCTTGGAATAAACTTTTATGCCCTGAATTATATCTGAGATCTTGTGGGCCAACTGCTTCCCATTCCGTTCTACTGCATTAGAATATTTTAATAAAGCATCTTCCGATAACCATGCTTCTACTGGATGAATATTACCATAAGCCCCTGGCGTAAATATGGCGATCCCCCCAAACTTCTTTTCTAAAAGATCGGAGGTAATACCAGGATAGTCAGCAAAATATCTATTTTCCGCATGTGTACAGGGATGACAGGAATAATTGTACAAGATGGCAATCGTCCTTTTATCTTGTCCTCTTATATGGATTACCCCTACTTCAGGGTCAACAGGTCCTGTTGGTCTCACTATTTCGTCTCTTGTAAAATCTACTAACGCGATTGTACCATCTTTTAGCAAGTATCTGCTGTTTTCTCCGAAACCATCTACCATCTGGCTGGAACCTATTCCTACATCTGCTTCGGCAAGATTTTTGGTGGCTGAGATAATGGATTTGGATATAAGATCAACGACTTTTTTTGTATAGGTCTTGTTCTTCACAGGAAGTGTCTTGCCAAACAGATGAGAAGATATCCGGGGCCCAGAATGTGTGTGCGTTGCGCAAATCATTATATTCTTATCTGGAATTCCTGTCTCGTTTTCGACTTTTTCGCATATTCGATGTGTGTATCTTTTTTCCAAAAATAATAAATCACAACTTGCAATCCCTACTTTAGTATTATTGTCCGACAAAACCAGAGCCCTTGCGTATAGCTCGCTGTCCTTCCCACAAGCCGTTCTTTCCTTATGAGCAAAGCCACTCATTTCTAAGCCTAGTGGTGGCGTAATTTTTATTTTTGCAGCCCCTGCTTTTGTTTTACCCTTTTTTATTTTTTTACTCATTCTGACCAACTTTTTTCATAAAAATATTACTAGTTAGGTTTTTAAATAATTTAAAGGTTCTACGTCGACGTTGTTAACTCCTATGAGAGATTCTCCGTCGTGTCCCGATCTCCACATCACGGTCGATACCAAGACGAAGCAGGTCCTGGAGATTAAGGTAACGGAACGGATCGGAGACAGCAAGGAGGTTATGCTAAAACTGTTCGCTTACAGCTTGATGCTTAAAGTGGCAAAAGGGTGAGGTACGGGGAAGCCCTGCCGAGCCAAAAAATGAAGTGAGTGAAAATCGTTGATGCATGCATGACTACTGCAGAACCCACATGTCGGTGAAAGGGCCGCCGTCAGGCGGCGAAGGAGGATTCAAAACGTGGCTGGAGGTGGTAAGTTAACACCATCCAGCAAAAGTACCAAAAACATATTATATATTACAGTAGTTTTAAGTAAAACACAGGAATCGAAATGAGGAGTTCACAAATCAATGGAGTGATACCCCCTCTTACTACTCCTTTTACTAGAGAGGGAGATATATATGAAGATGGGCTGAGAAAACTTCTAGATTTCCAGATTGAGAAGGGGAGCCATGGAGTATTTCTCTGTGGTACCTACGGCTCAGGACCCCTAATGTCTGTAACCGAGCGCAAGAATGTAGCAGAGATCTCAGTGGATCAGATTAAAAACCGTATCACTACCATAGTGCAAGTGGGAACACCAAGTACCAAGGATGTAGTCGAACTCGCAAAGCATGCGGAGGAATACGGGGTAGATGCGATCGGTTGTGTACCTCCTTTTTACTATCGACATGACGCACAGTCAGTCTTAGAACATTTTAAGCAGCTAGTTAAAGCGGTAGAAATTCCTGTCTACGTGTATAATAATCCTAAGACATCTGGATTCACAGTGACACCTCAAATCCTAGCTAAGATGGCCGACCTTGGGGTTAAAGGGATAAAGGATAGTAGTTTCAGCCTAATTGAGTTCTCACATTTCCTGATAGAGCTTAGAGACCGAAAAGACTTTACTTTTATAATAGGTACTGAAGCACTAGCTATGCCAGCAATACTCTTGGGGGCTAAAGCAGTTATCTCTGGACTTGCTAATTCCTTCCCTGAAATAGTGGTAGATCTCTACAACGCGACAATAAAGGGAGACATTGAAAAAGCGGCCAAACTGCAACTTAAAGTTAATGAAGCCAGAAAAATACTCCACATACCCAAATCGGCAAATGCAGCCTGTTACGCTATGCTGAACGAGAGAGGTATTGATGTCGGCATTCCTAGGCCGCCAGTGCTACCGGTCCCAACCGAAGAGGTTGAGTTGATGAAGAAAGAATTCATGCGAATAGGTTTATTAAAAAACCCGTAATGATTGAAGAACCGGGCACATAACTGAATTTGGGACGAGGCGTTAAATTGGAACAGAAGAAAAAAGTTGTGACTTTTGGAGAGATTATGATGCGCCTTTGCCCGCCAAGATTTCAAAGATTTAATCAGGCCACATCTTTCGATGTAATGTATGGCGGGGCAGAAGCAGGCGTCGCAGTAAGCTTGGCGAACTTTGGTAGGCCAGTCGACTATGTGACTCGTCTTCCTAAAAATGATCTGGGAGATGCGTGTTTGAACTTTATCCATCAATTTGGAGTAGGTACAGAACAAATTATACGTGGTGGGGAGAGATTGGGGATCTTCTTTAATGAGATCGGAGCTGTTCAGAGAGGAGATAAGGTAATCTACGATCGGGCCAATTCATCTTTCGCGACCATTAACCCAGGAATGTTTGATTGGAAATCGATCTTCTCCGATGCCAGTTGGTTTCACTGTACGGGGATAACACCAGCCATTAGTCAGGGGGCTGCGGAAGTCTGTTTGGAGGCAGTGAAGAAAGCGAAGGAAGTGGGGGTGACTGTGTCCTGTGACTTGAACTATCGCTCAAAACTTTGGAAGTGGGGCAAAACGGCAAGAGAAGTGATGTCTGAGCTTGTAAGATATGTGGATGTTGTTATTGGTAATGAGGAAGATGCAGACAAAATTTTCGGGATTAAAGCTCCTGACGTAGATATTACCACAGGTAAGGTAGATGCCGAAAAGTATCTTTTCGTCGCCAAGAGATTAAAGGAAGAATTTCCAAATCTCCAAAAAGTAGCAATTACCCTCCGGGGAAGCATTAGTGCAAGTCACAATACTTGGTCGGGTGTTTTGCACGATGGCGATACATTCTATAAGGCTCCAGTTTATCAGATAACACATATTGTTGATCGGACCGGAGGGGGTGATGCCTTCACGGGAGGCTTAATCTACGGATTTTTAACATATGGCAACGATCTTCAGAGAGTATTGAATTTCGCGATTGCGGCTTCTTGCTTAAAGCATACAATACCCAGTGTGTTCAACATAACCACAATTGAGGAAGTAGAAAGATTAATGGAAGGAGTTGTCTCTGGTAGAATAAAAAGATAGAAGGAATAACCAAAAAATGGAGGGTCACAAAATGAAAATTACGGAAGTGGAGGTTATACCGCTTTTAGTACCTGATGCGAAATTAATTAGAAGTGCCTGCGTTATACGCGTACATACTGATGAAGGCATCGAAGGTATCGGCGAAGTTGATGCTCCATCCCTAGTGGTTCAAGCAATTATAAAAACTAAGGAATTTCAGAGGTCAGCTTCAGAACCATTGGGCGGGGCTTGTGGGCTACAAACATCAATAGTGGGAGAAGATCCAACGCAAGTTGAACGTCTTTGGCAAAAAATGTATCAAGATACATTCCTCTACGGTCGCGGAGGAGCGGTCATGGCTGCGATGGCAGGCATCGATATGGCCCTATGGGATATCGCGGGAAAGGTGCAGGGTAAACCGATATGTGAGCTTTTGAGTGGCACCTTTGATGTTGTTGGTTGGGGCAAGGAAGTAAAATCAGAGGTGAAACCTTATGCTACTGTCTACCTTTCAGGGAAAACACCCGAGGAGATTGAAAAGAATTTTAGAGATGTTGTGAAAAGTGGTTTCGGGGCGGCTAAGCTTGAAAGTGAAATAGATGGATTTGGTTTGAAAGATGTTGAGACAGACATTAGTTTGGTCGAGGCGGCTCGCAAGGCTCTTAAGGATAAGCGAGATCTGATGATCGATGCACAATATTGTTGGACCAATTTTAACCGAGCATTAGCAACCGCTCGTAAGCTTGTCGATTACAATGTCTTCTTTCTAGAAGCACCATTCCCCCCAGACTGCTTAGAGGCTTATGCGCGGCTTTCACAGGCAATTGATACCCCTGTTTCATGTGGGGATGGGGGCGACACCACGAGACGGGATTTTTTAGACTTGATGGAACGAGGAAAGGTTGGAGTGGTTCAACCCAGCATAGTTCGAGCGGGGGGTATTACTGGGGTTCTACGCATCGCAGAGCTGGCTTTCGAAAGAGGGGTGGTGTGTATCCCTCATTGTTGGGCCAGAAAAATCGGTGTTGCAGCTGAGGCCCATCTCGCTGCGGTTGTGCCAAATATGCCATACATCGAATATCCATTTCCGGTTCCCCCCTCCCCCATGGTGTCTGAATTGGTAGAACCAAGTCTTTTACCTAAGAACGGGCTGATTGATGTACCCAAATCTCCGGGATTGGGGATCAAGCTAAACGAAAAATTTATCGAGAAATATCGCGTAGACGCATTTTGATACATAAAATAGAAAGTAGAGAAGAAAAATGGTTGAAAAGAAAATAATTGACTTAACCCGTGAGATTAGATCAGACATGATGACTTTTCCTGGTTTATCTAGACCTGTTGTAGAATGGTTAGCGACAGTAGAGCAGGAGGGCTATTATCTTTCTAAAATCACGTTTGTAAGCCACACCGGGACGCATATAGACGCCCCAAAACATTACTTAAAATTTGGGAAACCAATTAATGAAGTTTCACTAGAAAGATTGATTGGTGATGCAATAATCATAAATGTTGAAAAGGAACCAGATTCGATTATTACGCTAGCAGATTTTAAAGGAATTGTGGACAATATAAAAGATGGCGATATAGTAATCGTTAATACTGGAATATACCGCAAATATGGTACTTCTGATTTCACTAATCATTTTCCAACTATAGATGGGGAAGTTATCCATAAGTTAATAGGGAAGAAGATTAAGGCTTATGGCACGGATGCTCTGTCTATAGATCCATTGAACAGCGACGAACCGAATCATCGGGCCCTCCTCGAAAATGATATCCCCATAATTGAAAATTTAGCTAATTTAGAGAACATTACGAAAACTCGCTTTACGTTTATAGCTTTGCCACTTAAAGTGAAAGACGGCGATGGAGCACCTTGCCGAGCGGTTGCTTTATTGTAAAGCCATACCTTTTAATAGAAGATAACGAATTTTGAGCCTCCTGATTATCGCCAATGCGCATGATTTTTCCTCACCAGTTCAGTTCTAATAGCTACCTCCACCCCCAACATCGTAGGCACCATCCTAAACGGTATTACCACCATCAAGTAGTGGCGTGATTTCCAATACCATTATCACTAATGTTTCTTCGCAAGATCCTCCAATACAATCATGCATGCAGCTTGTTGCTTCATAAATCTATCCTTTATTGTGCTACCTCATTAGCTGAATCATAGATTCAGCCTAAACACTGATTGATCTGTTTGCTGTTTATATGGGTTCTCCGTATGTCTCTCTTAGATAAGGAAGGACTTTTTCGCTATACACACTTGTAAACTTTTCTTCATTAGGGCTAGAACTGAGAAATTGGAAATGGTTAAATCCAGCTTTTATATATTTTTCTATTCTTTTGATATGTTCCTCGGGGGAGGTTGAAATAATCATATTTTCGGTCATAGCTTTCTCACCCACCAAATTTCCACATGCTTCAATTTCTCGAGGGTCATATATGGGATACTTAAAAACTACTGGTAATAGTGGGCCCCTCCAATATTTACATGATTCCACAGCTTTATCATAATCTTCGTCGTATGAAACGTGGAGTTCTATTATTTTCTCTATCAACGCTGGATCTCTCCCTGCCTCCTTTGCACTTTTCTCCAAGGTCGAAAGAAGAGCCTTACATTTCCCCAGCGACGTCTCTATTGTTGCGAAACCATCAGCGTATTTTCCTGCTAATTTTGCTGTAGTCTGGCCACTCGCTGATACATATAATGGTATCGGCTTTTGGGGCCGCGTGTAAAGAGTTGCTTTTTTGAGTCTGTAAAATTCTCCTTTAAAGTCTACAGCATCAGATGTCCATAATGCTTTTATTATCTTTATCGCTTCTTCTAATCTTTGGAGTCTTTCTCTAAATTCAGGCCATTCGCATCCAACGGGTATTTCACTCACAGCTTCTCCAGTTCCAAGAGAAAGAAAAATCCTATTCGGATACAATGTTCCCAAAGTTGCAAAAGCTTGTGCAACCACCGCAGGATTATAACGTAAAGTAGGGGCTGTCACAAATGTACCCATCCTCACTTTATTGGTCCGCTCAGCAATAGCTGAGATTATGACCCAAGCGAAACCACAATTTGCGTTTGTGTGAACCCATGGGTGAAAATGATCACATACCCCTATCGTTTCGAAACCTTTTTTTTCGGCAAGAACGGCAAAATCAACAAGTTGATCTGGCCTATACCAACTTTCTGGAGCCACAACATACCCTAAAGTCAAGGGAGGCAAATTAAGCAACCTTTTAATTTTTAATCAATATGTGAACGTTATACATCTTCTATATATTTTTCAATAAATCTATCATTTAACTCTATACCAAGACCTGGTTTGTCAGAAGGTTTTACAAATCCTTCTTTGTCAATATCAAAAGGATTCTTTATTAAATTCATTGTTAAGGCATTTCCGTCCGTTTGGTCATATTCAACGTATTCACTATTTGGTATCGAACAAGTTAAGTGTATAGCCGCTGCAAGATCTATCGCAGAATTATACGAATGAGGTATACACAACATATGATGAGCAGATGCCATTATAGCTATTTTTCTTGCTTCTGTTATACCACCTGTCCATGTAACCCCCGGCTGAACAATATCTACACATCTATTCTTAATTAGCTCTTTGAATTCATACTGCGTATACGCAGTTTCACAACCAGCTACGGGTATGTCTATGCGTGAATTTATTATTTTGAGCCCTTCCTTATCATCTGTGGGTATTGGCTCCTCAATGAAATAGAGATGTTGGTCTTCAAGTCTATTCACCATTTTTATTGTCGTTTTAACGTTCCACGCGTTGTTTGGATCCACTAGTAAATCTGTTTTTTCTCCTATAGCTTCTCTAACAGCCTTGACCCTTTTAAAATCAAGTTCGAGGCTACTCCTACTAACTGCTTTATATTGATTAAACACTTCATCTTTGGATTCTGGATCACGCCCAAGCTTCATTTTCACAGCAGTAAAATTCTTCTCACGCACAAAACTTTCCATTTCTTTCGAAAGTATTTCAATGTCATTCACGTTATCAGTATAGAATCCCGCACTTGCATAAGCTTTCACTTTATTTTTAAATCCTCCTAAAAGCTGGTATAGGGGAGTTTCTTTTATTTTACCTATTAAATCCCAAATGGCTATGTCTATTCCACTCATTCCACAAATTACCAATCCTCTACGTCCATGTTGCATTGTACCCATATACATTTTTTCCCATATCCTCTCAGAGAACATTGGATTTTCCCCTACAACGTATTTACTTAACTCCTTTTCGATAATTGTCTTGGTAGTGATATTTGGTCCACCAAAAATAGCTGCTTCACCAATCCCTTCTATGTTTTCATCGGTTTTGACTTTGACCAAAACCATTCTCCTTTCAGTTATTGGTCCTTGAGCCCAGTGAACAGTTTCCTTTAGTGGATACTTTATAGGGATAGCTTCTATTTCTGTGATTTTCATTTTAACCATCTCGCGCGCGCGACATGAGCATGCGGAAATATATAAAGTTTACTTTGAAAGGCTCTGTTAACTCTTAGGGTGATGGGAAATCGTGTTACCTGTCGCATGCATGCAAAGCCCTTTTCAATCAACACTTCTTCGTAAAGCCTCGGAATCTATTTAAATTTCTAGCATACACAAAAATAGGACAGTACTAAAACATCTGATTTGCGGCCGTGGTCTAGTCTGGTTAGGACACAGTTAATGGTGTAAGCCTTCCAAGCCTGCAATCCCGGGTTCAATTCCCGGCGGCCGCACCATTCTTGCAAGCAAGGGCGTACTTTCGTACGTCGATACACAATCTGTTGTGTAATCAGAAGCTGTTAGGCGTTGGATTTCTTGTTTAAGGAAATTTTCACATGTCCTGCTTATGTTCAAGCCCATTCGGCTACATGGTTGGCAGCCACATAATCAGATTGTCACCTGGTGGCGGAGATAGCCCTTTTGTTAAACAAAGCGAAAAATCCATTGTTGAACAAATCAAGTCCACTGACATGACCCATACGCGCGTAGAAAGGATTTTAGCCCTCCCTATTTCACTGTCAAATGACCCTAACCTTCTCATCTGCGTGGTAAGGATAGCTGACCATCACTCCTCTTCTTCAGCGGTCTCCGAGTATAAGGTGCACCCTAACACGGTCCCAGGCTCCAATTCAAGCTCTTCAACCACGATTTTGGGAACTCTGAATCGACCATCCTTGCTAAGTCGAACGTAAAAAGATTCTCCAGTGTGGGCTTCGCTGCTCCAAACGCGGACCTTCAAAACCTCGCGAGCGTTCAGCTTATGCTTCCACATGATTAGAACAGGGACCTGAATGCGGTTTCCCCTCTGCAGCCTAGCGAGAAACTTCTCGTCACGCAACATCGGCAAAGCCTTTTCCCACCTTATTCAGCCCTATTCAGCCTATTCCAAACTTTAATCCACGTTAGATGACGTAAGTTAAGCCCTTCTTAAACCTTTTTCTTGAAAACAAGCTTGAAACGGACTTATCAAAAAAATAGAAATAGGGTAGGGTTCTATAAAGAGATGAGCCCCCGAGATTGAACTGGCAAATGTAAAGCTTGCAGAGATTTCCGCAAACACAGGCACTCAATTTATAAGGCCTGATGAGCCGTGCAGGATCCTCATCAAAATGGATTTCGAATTAACAGAAAAAGAATCTCATAAGCGGCAATCAAATGATGGAAGCTAGAACGGAGTTTTTGTGTATGCTGCAAACAGCCTTGAGACGTGATTAACCTCAGCTACAGAATAGAGGATGCGTCTGTCAACATTGATGTTCCGTAAAGACGAAACTCTGCGAAGCTAGTAGATATGTGTGGAGCTAACGTTCAAGTCTTTTCTTTGGCAAGTGAATGCAACGTTCGTATTCATAGATTATTCTCGCAGTGACAGCCCACGCTTCCAGCATCTCGGGGTCTATGCGGACTACCTCGTTTGCTAATTTGATGGTTGTTTCCGTGAAGTGGCCGTGGGGAAAACCGCCGATGAGGACGACTAGCCTTTGTTTGTCTGAGACTTTTGCCATAGCATTCTCCAGCGTGTTGGGTGATCCTCTACTGCTAAAGGCTACAACGTATGAGGGCTTGATTTTATGAAGTAGTTGCGGCAGCGTTTCACGTTCCAACATGAGCAAGCTTGGTCCAGTTGATGGAATTCTACCTAACTCGAACAGTTGTTCCACAAGTCCAACGAATCGGTTATAGTTTCTTGGCAACCGAGCTTCAGGATTCACAGAGATCACGTAATCGTTGAAGGTGTGCACGTAGGTTTGGAGAAGTTGTTCCTTGTTAAGGGGTGAGCCTAAGGCTTCAAGCAAGGAAAAATGAACGATGTCCGGTCGCCCTCTCTTCTCGTTTTCCTCAAGCCTTTTCATCGCAGCGTGGTGATAGGAACGGTCAAGAAGAAGGAATTGTGAAGGCTTCCCACGTCTTTTCGAGTACTGTTTGACAGCGGGATGTTTCCACAAGTTTTTGGGAATTGTTTCTATTGCCGACTCAGCTAATATAAGAATTAGCAACTTAACCTCTCACTCTAGGGAGAAGTCTGTGTCGATAAAAACTTATGGAAAGCGTGTGAATGTATTAACTGAAATGAACGCCACGAGACGGATAGCCTTGCAACGTATTCATATTCTCTTTCGCCTCGCTAAAGAGACCATTCACGAAGACCCCCAGTTAGCGCAGAGGTATGTGAAGGTGGCGAGAAAAATTGCCATGGCTACCAAACTGCGACTGCCGAAAGAGTATAGGCAACTGATCTGTAAGCATTGTAAAAGCTTTATCTTGCCAGGTGTAAATTGTCGTGTACGGATACAACAGAGAAGGGAACCACACATGGTTGTAACATGCTTCAACTGTGGCAAACACTCGCGCATACCACTAAAAAGTAGGAAAAAGAAATGATAACATCCAAGATGAAGCGAAGAATAAAGCGTAAACTGAACGTTGAGAAGCCAACCGTGTGGGTTGGAAAGGAAGGAGCAACACCACAAATACAGAATGAAATCAGCAGTCAACTAGAGAAAAAGAAAATGGTGAAGGTGAAGATGTTAAAGACCGCGTTAAAAGATGAAGACGCTAAGAATGTCGCTTCGAAAATTGCGCAACAGACGGAGTCTACTCTAATCGATGTTCGCGGTCACACGTTCATACTCTACAAATCGAGAAAAAGAAAAGGTGAAAAGTCTTTATAAGAGGCTTCCTCAAGTAGTGAAGGAAAATTAGTCAAGGAGAAGAAGTCTTGCCAACGCCCCATGACATACCAGCATCTATTCTAATTGAAAAGGTAACCAAACACCTAAAAGATAATGTGGATGGAGTGGTTCCACCCACATGGGCCCCTTTCGTGAAGACAGGCTCTCATGTTTCAAGACCTCCGCAGAACCCAGAGTGGTGGTTTACAAGATGTGCCTCGCTTCTACGTAAGATTTACTTAAAGGGACCAATTGGGATAGAGCATCTTAGATCGGAATATGGCGGAAGAATTGATCGAGGAGTAAAACCTGAACACGCTAGGAGAAGCGGTGGTTCGATTATTAGAAAAGCCATACAGCAACTTGAAGCCGCCGGGCTTGTAGAACCCTTAAGAAATAAAGGGAGAGTAGTCACCGGAGAAGGAAGGCGACTGCTAGACAGATTGTCCACCGAAATCAAGAAAAACTTGGAAAAAAAGCTTCCAGAACTGAAGAAATATTAGGTGTGCAAGATGAGCGAGGCGGAACTAGAAGAACTGCGAAGGAGAAAACTCCTAGAACTGCGACAACGAATAGCACAAGAGCAACAACAGATTCAGGCAAAACAGCAATTTGAAATGCAGAAACAAGCCGTACTTCGCCAAGTACTCACAACCGACGCCAGACGGCGCCTCACCAACCTAAAAATGGTGAAGCCAGAATTTGCCGAGCAACTTGAACTCCAACTCATCCAGCTCGCACAACAGGGCAAGACCAGCATCCCAATAACCGATAAACAATTGAAAGAAATTCTAATAAAGTTGCAGTCTCATCGTAGAGAAATCAAAATCAGGAGAGTCTAATAATGGCGAGAAACAAACCGACAGCGAAAAAACGCAGATTGGGAAAGGCGGGAAAACAGAAGAAACCGGTTCCTACTTGGGTTATTCAGAGAACGAGTGGGCGTGTGAGAACCAACCCGAAAAGGAGACGTTGGCGACAGAGGAAAATAAAGGCTTGAAGGGAACGTGGATGAAAGAGACCACTGAAGAAACGGAAGAGGAAGAAGCGATCACGGAAGAGGAGGCTGAAACCGTAGAAGAAGCTGCGGAAACTGAAGAAATCGTGGAAGAAGAGGAAGTTGTTGAAGAAAATGTTGAGGAAGCTGAAGCTGAGGAAGAGGTAGAAGTTAAAGAGGCGAGGAAAGAGGAAATAGTAGAAGAAGATATTGTTGAAGAAAAAGTCTACACGATACCACTAAGCAGGGCATGGATTTCTCCACGTCAAAAACGGGCTCCACGAGCCATCCGCCTCGTTAAGAGTTTTATTCACAGGCATATGAAGGTCAAAGAAGAAGCCTTAGAAGAAGGAGAAGAAGGGGAAAGAGTGGTCATCAGCAACGAAGTGAACGAAAAAATCTGGAGCAGAGGAATCCAGAAACCGCCACGAAAAATCCGCGTTCGGGCAGCCAAGGATAAAGAGGGAACAATAACCATCTACTTGGCAGAAGGAGACTAATGCTTGGCGATATTCCTCTTCGACATCTTTGGCAACGCAAGTATAGGCGTTTATTGTCTGACCACTGATAAAATGGCGATTGTTCCTCCGCAAGTCACGGATGCTAAGGCGAAGAGACTGGAAGAATGGTTAAAAGTGAAGGTTATCCGTTCAACTATCGGTGGTTCAGTGGTTATGGGAGCCTTAGCCTGCGCAAACTCCAATGGCATAGTTCTTCCACACGCTACCAACGAGGAGGAGGTTCAAGCTGTAAAATCAGTTTTAGACATCAACGCTGCAGTTATGCAGACAAAAAAGACGGCTTATGGGAACCTCGTTCTGACGAACGACCATGGAGCGATTGTTGACCCTGGATTAAGAGGGAAAGACGTAACAAAAATAGAGGATACTCTGGATGTTGAGGCAGTTCCGGGAGAAATAGCAGGGCTGCCATACGTTGGGTCCCTCGCCACCGCTACGAACAAGGGTGTGTTAACCCATCCGTTGCTGAAAGAGGAGGAACAGAAAGTTTTGACGGACGTGTTGAAGGTTCACGTGGATGTGGGGACCATAAACTGTGGAATACCGTATGTCTCCACCGGACTTTTAGGAAACAAATATGGCGCAGTAGCTGGATCGGTGACAACTGGACCCGAATTATTTATGATAGGGCAAGCATTGGATGTGGTGAAATAAAATGAGTGAAGTCAAAGTTTTCCGGGTGACGGGAGAGATTAAGAAGCCGAACTTACACACGAACTTTAGAAAGGAAATCAGAGCTCTAAAACCCAAAGATGCTGTTGAAACAGTTTACAAGGAGATTGGGAGCAAACATCGAGCTAAACGCTTCCAGATCAAAATTGTAAAGGTTGAGGAAATAGGTCCAGAAGAGATTGAAAATCCTCTCATAAAGAAGTTAACGTTGGGAGAAGAAAGTGACAAGTAAAGAGGAAACCTTCCGCAGGCTAGCGGTTGAACTTCGAATCTTGGAAGGGACAGCTGAAGCTTTACAATCTAGGATAGGCTTTGTAAACGCTGCCTTAACCGAGCTTAGAGTTGCAGATATGACCTTGGAAGGGTTAGGGAAGGAGAAGAAAGACGCGTCGCTTTTCGTCCCAATCGGAGGCGGTTCATACGTAAAGGCAAAGCTTGAAAGCACGGACAAAATGATCGTAGGCATAGGGGCAAACGTAGCTGTTGAAAGAACAGTGAAAGTGGCTAAAGAAAGCATGGGCAACCGCATAGCTGACCTAGAAAAAACGAGAACAAGTCTTCATCAACAAATAACTCAAGTCATAGGAAGGATTCAAAACAACCGATCCCAGCTTCAAGAACTCACAGCAAAACTCAGCGAAAAGGAGAGGGGAAAGGGTGTTCGAAAAACTAAGAACACGAGTTAGCAACCTCGTCAACAAGGTAGCAACAACAGAACTAAAAGCCGATCAACTTCATCCAATTCTAGAGGACTTTAAATTAAGCCTAATCGAAAACGACGTAGCTATGTCCGTTGCCGATCACATCTGCGAAGAGATGGAAAAACGGCTAAATGGAATCCAAGTGAAACGGCTGGAAGACCGTAAAAAGATCGTGGAAAGAAAACTGCAAGAAATTTTGCTTGAAATCATGGCTACCAAAGAAAAAATCAACCTTTTGGAAAGTGTGGGAGAAAAGCGGAAAACAAATGAGCCATACGTGATCGTTTTCGTCGGGATCAACGGAACTGGCAAAACCACGAGCATAGCGAAGGTGGCGAAATTGCTGATGAAAAATGGTTGTTCGGTTGTCCTCGCCTGTAGTGACACTTACCGTGCCGGATCTATCGAACAGTTGGAGGAACACGCCAAACGATTGGGCGTCCGCATGATTAAACACAAATATGGGGCAGACCCAGCTGCTGTAGCCTACGACGCTATTAGTCATGCAAAGGCGCATGGGATAAACGCTGTGCTCATTGACACCGCGGGGCGTATCCAAACGAACAGAAATCTCATGAACGAGCTGGCGAAGATTAAGAGAATTATTACTCCAGATTTCACCGTTCTCACGGTGGACGCTCTCACCGGAAACGACGCTGTCATGCAAGCTGAGGAGTTCCACAAGAGCGTGGGCATAGATGGAACCATATTGACTAAGGTGGATGCCGATGTGAAAGGAGGCTCAGCTCTCAGCGTCACATATGTGACAGGTAAACCCATCTTGTTCATCGGGATTGGTCAAGAATATAGGGACCTACAAGAGTTTAGCCCTGAACAATTTACACAAATGATTTTGAAGTAGAAAACTCTCTGCCCGTGCGCACATTAGATTTATGCAGTGGATGTTGCATGTTGGAAGCAGATTTTCCGTTTAAAGCTAGGATAGTCTATCTGATCTTGTCCAAAAAACCTGAGGAAGCATTGGAGCGACTTAGTGAGTACTACAACGTTGAAGTCCCCAAAGTAAAGATCGGTATGCCGAAAGGTCATGTGAAGAATCGGGGCTGTTATGTCGCTGGAAAGAAGATAATATATTTCTCAAACTATGATGCTTTTTACAGCCCATATGTTGTACTTCACGAGTTTTATCATCACTTACGGACCAAATGTAGAAAGCACAAAGGTACTGAGAAACTAGCTGACGCATTTGCTAAAGGTTTTTTGGAAGCGTACAAAGAGTTAGCTGGCATTCATAGTTCCAAATAAAAGCCGTTCTCTTGCTTGAATGTCGCGCAAACTATGAAACAGAAAAAATGAGTAAAGGGGATATCCACTTAATTTTATGTTTTGCCCAATAGTTTTAGCAGAATTCCCTTTGCGGAATATAGTCTGTTTTCGCTTTGTTCATAGATTATCGAGTTTGGGCTTTCGATTACGTCGGCGCTTATCTCGTAGCCTCTGTGAATCGGCATGTCATGCATAATTAGGGCATCGCCGTCCTTCAGCAGTTTTCTGTTCACTTGATACGGCTTCATCAATCCAATCCGTTTCTCCTTTTTCTCTTTAAGCTTTGGGTCGAGGAAAAACTCCATGTCCACCCAAGTGTCGGTGTAAACGATGTCGCTGTCTTGCACCGCTTTCTTAACATCTAATGTCGTCTTATACAAACCCGTCCTTTCAGCCTTTTGAATAAGTTCCTTGTCAACAGACTGTTTGTTCACTATCGGCGTCACCGTGGTAATCTCCACTCCCATTCTAGTGCAGCCTTCTATCAGAGAATTGCACACGTTGTTGTGAACTCCTATGTAAACAAGCTTCAGTCCTTCTAGGGTACCCTTCTTTTCTTTTATGGTCATCAAATCTGAAATAGCTTGGCAGGGATGATACTTTTCGCAACATCCGTTGATAACTGGAACCTTGGATGCCTCAGCCATTGCTTTTAGGTCAGCATGATGCAGCAGACGTGCCATGATGCAGTTAACGTTTCTTGAGAGGTATCGGGTTTCGTCTCTGATGTCTGCTAAGGCGAAGTTTGTTGCCCTCCAATCCAAAAAGACGGCGTGACCTCCCAGCTGGGTCATTGCTACTTCAAAAGACACCCTTGTTCTAGTCGAGGTTTTCTGAAATGTCATCGCTAACGATCTGTCCTTTAGCATAGTTCTGTACTCAACTGGGTTCCTCTTAATTTCTAAAGACTTGTCGATCACGTCTTTGATCTGTTCTGTAGTCCAGTCTTTAAGGGTTAGTAAATGCATTTTTGTTCTCACCTTTCTTCTTCGCTTTGAACAGTCAAATCAATAATATAAGTTTAAGTGCTCTTTCTACACTCGTGTTGTATCTATCAAGCCTCTTCATCAACTACCCTACTCACCGGTCTCACCCTTGACCGATTTATCTCGCCTGATGTTCTATCTCTAAGTTTCTTAGTGTTTTATTTGCACTCTGCAGAATAGGTGTGGTGGAAGTGAAACCTTATTTTCTAATCTGCTTCTTAGCATGTTATTAGAAGGCATAATCATGATTTTGATGGTGACTTCCACGAAAGACATTGCTGGCATGAACATCACTCAACAACTCCTAGATCATTATGAATTTGAAAAGCAGTCAGAATTGTTTCGTAAACACCCAGTGTACCTTAAAAGAGTTCAGGACCGTGAAGTCAAGCTGGTTTTCATCGATGAAGAGATTGTTCACACCCAGTTTATCACCGATTTTTTCACTCCCGAATTGTTAGTCTTTTTATCTCGACACGCGAGCGCAAGTGGAATCCCCACTCTTTCGGTTCACACTCCTGGCAACCTCGGTGAAGCAGAGCTCGGCGGAATCGCAAGAAAAGTCTCGGTGTCTCCGGCAAGCGCGATGAAAGAGGCCCTCCTAGAAATGGCTAAGAGGAAAGAAGAAATGAAACTGAACTACGAAGTTTCCTATGAAGGTACGCATCATGGGCCTTCTCTAGATGTGCCAACTATGTTCGTGGAGCTGGGAAGTTCGTTGAAGCAATGGAAGGATGTGAGGGCTGCAGAAACCGTTGCTCATGCCGCAATGGTCGCAGTTTCTAAGCTGTCAGAATATCCAACTGCTTTGGGCATTGGAGGCCCACACTACAACAATAAGTTCACACGAGTTGTGCTCACCACTGAAATAGCTTTCGGACATATGATCCCAAAATATGCTATTCCACAAGTGGATGCTGAGATGATAAAGCAGTGTGTTGAAAGAACAGTGGAAAAGGTAGAGTTAGCTGTGCTTGAGTGGAAAGGAATTAGGGGAGCTGATAAAGATAGGTTGATTCTAGCTCTGAACGAGATTGGTATGCCAGTGAAAAAACTTTGATTGGAATACATGACTGATGTTTGTAAGTGCACGCCGGAGAAAATACTCTTTTATACTAGTATTGTCGTTTGAAAGATGCGAGAAACCATGGGGTTAAGATCATTCTTCCAATCGTGTGCGAGAATGTTGAAGCTTGCTACAAAGCCGGGAAGGAGCGAGCTATGGCTTTCTATAAAGGTTTGTTTCCTCGGCACAGTTGCCATTGGCGCTATCGGTTTTCTGATTCACCTTATAGCCACCATGTTAGGGGAGTAACAGTAAAAACTGAATGGAATGTTGAATATGGAAAAAGAGAAGTTTTCTTCAATGATTTTTGCTGTGCGAACCACGGCTGGGCAAGAAAAAAACGTAGCGAAGCTCATTGCAACTAGGGTTAAGACGGGTGAACTTCCGATAAAAGCTGTTCTTGTGCCAGAAATATTGAAGGGCTATGTGTTCGTTGAAGCAGATGGTCCTCATTTCGTTGATAAAGTGATAGCGGGAATTAAACACGTGAGATCCAGAGTTCCGGGAACTGTGGGTTTCTCAGAGGTTGAGAGGTATATCATTGTAAAGCCGGTTATCGAGGAACTGGACACAGGAGATGTTGTGGAGATCATGGCAGGTCCATTTAAAGGAATGAGAGCAAAGATTACAAGGGTTGACCGAACAAAGGAAGATGTGACCCTTGAGCTACTGGAGGCAACGTTCACCTTACCCATCACAGTTCACGCCGACTATGTAAAGCCTATGAAGGCAAAAGAGGGACAATAAATGAGCGAGAAAAAGGTTGTTAAAGCCTTGGTGAGCGGTGGCCAAGCAACCGCTGGACCTCCGTTGGGGCCAGCTTTAGGACCACTCGGAGTCAATGTCCTTGCTATCGTGAACAAAATCAACGAGGTAACAAAAAATTATGCTGGCCTGAAAGTACCTGTGAAAATAACTGTGGACGCGGAGACAAAGGAGTTTGAGGTAAGTGTGGGAACGCCGACTACTTCCGCGTTGATCGTTAGCGAGTTGGGTGTTTCGAAGGGCTCTGGGGCTCCGAAAACGGAAAAAGTAGGAAACTTTTCTATGGCGCAGGTTGTTCGCGTAGCGAAGATTAAACGTTCTGAGCTTTTGGCGAGAGATCTGAGGGCTGCGGTTAAAGAGGTTTTAGGTAGTTGTGTGAGTATGGGTGTAACTGTGGAAGACAAGGACCCGCGTGAGGTTCAAAAGGAAATTGACGAGGGGAAGTATGACGCGTTGTTTGAGAAGGAGCAGTGATGTTTGCTAAATTGTGAAAAATTAATTTTCTGTTCTGTGTAAAGTGGGACTCCGTGTTTTTTGTGTGTAGGGTTTGTTTTTAGCTCTGTTTTGGTTTTTGTTGCTTTTTTCTTATAGCGGCTGTGGCTTCTTTGATCTTTTCGGCTTCGGTGAATATTCCAATTTGACTAGAGATAGTTAGGATATTACTCTAATCCCACAACATAGTACAAAAACGAAAACTTCCACTGTCATAAACTCTTTTCGCAAGAATCTTTTTATAACTGGCTTTGATACGTCTCTGGCACGAGGCCTCAAGAATGCCATTAGACGAAAAAAATCTTCTTCAGACGATTAAGGAAGTTAAGGAAAAGTCTAAAAAAAGAAGTTTTGTACAGTCCATCGAACTTATCATAAGCCTCCGGGACATAGACCCGAAAAAGCCTGAGGGCAAAATACAAGAACTTATTGAACTTCCGAATTCTACAGGAAAAGAAAACAGAGTATGCGTGATCGCCTCCGGAGAAATGGCTTTGAAAGCCAAAAAGGCAAACGCAGACCTTGTTATTAAAAGAACTGAGCTTCAAGCTCTAGCTGGCGATAAGAAGAAACAAAAGGAGTTGGCAAAAGCCTACGACTTCTTCATTGCAGAAGCCCCGTTAATGCCACTCGTAGGAAAGATTCTTGGCGCCACTCTGGGACCAAAGGGAAAGATGCCGACACCCGTGCCTCCACCAGCAAATATAGCGGAGCATATAAAGAAACATCGGAAAATGGTGTTTATAAGGCTGCGGGGGCAACCAGTTCTTCAATGTCGTGTGGGAACCGAAAACATGGAAGATAGCAAAATCGCTGAAAACTCTCAGGTAGTAATAAGAAGGGTTGAAGGGAAACTTAGAAGAGGAATAAAAAACATCAGGTCAATCCAATTGAAAACAAGTATGGGTTCACCGATTAAAATGAAAATGTAGATGTGAGAAAGAACATGTTGCGTCAAACGGTGCTAGCGAAGGCTGAGGAGGTCAAAGAAACAAAAGCCCTCATAAAGCAGTATAAGGCTCTCGGAGTCGCCAGCCTACAAAAAGTTAGAGCTGCCCAACTTCAAGGATTGAGGAGAAAACTGAAGAACAGCGCCCACTTTCATGTGATCAAGAACAGTATAGTAAAAAGGGCAATTGCCGAGTGCAAAGACAAGCCCGGGCTTGAAAAACTTGAAGAACACTTGAGCGGAGCTAACATCTTCCTCTTCACCAGCCTCAACCCATTCAAACTCGTATTGCTTCTCGAAAAGAGTAGAATGAAGGCCACTGCGAAGGCTGGCGATGTAGCGGCATACGACGTGACCGTTTCAGCTGGAAACACTGGACTACCTCCAGGTCCAATCATCAGTCAACTAAGCGCCGTAGGCCTACCCACAAGAATCGAGGGCGGAAGCGTATGGGTAACTCATGACACTTTGGTGGTGAAAAAGGGGGGCGTTATACCAATGAATCTTGCAAACATACTTTCAAAGCTTGGCATAAAACCAGTAGAGATTGGACTTACCATGAAGGTGGTATACGACAACGGACTAATCATAAATGAAGAACAGCTACGAATAGATCTAGAAGAGTTTCAACGAAGCCTCAAGGAAGCCCACACATACGCGTTCAGTTTATCACTGAATGCTGCATATCCACTTGCAGAAAACATTACCCAGCTTCTTCAAATGGCACATCACGAAGCGTACGGACTAGCTCTAAACGCAGACTTACCCGCTCCCGACACAATAGCTGATCTCGTAAGGAAAGCTCACGTGGAAATGCTAAGTTTAAAAACGAGGTTAGCTGTAGCCAGCGAAAAGGCTACGTCAACAAGTTCTGTTCAGAAAGGTTAAAAAGGGGATTGTGAAAAGAGAGAAGAGGATGGTGAATAGATTATGGAGTACGTGTATGCCGCAATGCTTCTGCACAAAGCTGGAAAACCCATCAACGAGAAGAGCATAACCGAAGTGCTCAAAGCAGCGAAAATTAATGCAGATCCTGTCAGAGTCAAAGCTCTGGTGGCTTCCTTAGCTGAGGTTGACATTGAGGAAGCAATTAAATCTCCATCAGCGCTGATGGCACCTGCACCGGCTGCTGCAGTAGCTCCAGAGGCTAAACCAGCGGAAGAGAAAAAAGAGAAGAAGAAAGAAGAGAAAGCAAAGGAAGAGGAAGCACTCGAAGGCCTCGGAGCTCTATTTGGATAAGGCAATTTCTGATTAAGAAAACTGTACCAACTTTCTACAAGTTATGGTAAACTCAGAAGCCTTTGTGAAAAACATAATCAAAACTGAGAATCAGACGTCAAAGGATGCGCCTTAAATTCCTGAGGTCCTTGACTTATTTTAGAACAGTTTTGGTGAGAAATGTAACGGTTAAATGCTTCCTTAAACTCTAACTTTTAAATCTACGGGGTTCTTACTTGATGAGTGATGGATGATGAAACGTTTTCCTGAAAGCGAATATCACGTTCCCTTCTTCGATGAGTACGGGTACGTTCGGAAATTGTGCCCGATTTGTAAAGAGTATTTTTGGACGCAGAATCCCGATCAGAAAACCTGTGGAGAATCCACTCCTGAAGGTTGTGCACCTTTAACTTTCATTAACAACCCACCCACTCGCAAGCGTTACAGCCTTCAAGAGATGCGTGAAGCTTTTCTTTCCTTCTTTGAGAAGCAAGGACATGAGAGGATTACTCCTTATCCTATTGTAGCTAGGTGGAGAGACGACCTTTACTTCACCCACGCCAGCATCATCGACTTTCAACCCTACGTTACGAACGGAATCACTCCTCCACCAGCCAATCCTCTTGTCATCAGTCAGCCCTGCATCCGATTTATCGACGTGGATAACGTTGGACCCACCTTCGGTCGACACCTAACCATCTTTGAGATGGGTGGTCATCACGCGTTTAACTATCCAGATAAGGAGATTTACTGGAAAGACCAAACCGTGCGATACCATCACGAATTTGTTACTAAGGACTTGGGAGTAAAGTCTGAGGAGATCATTTACAAAGAGGACGTATGGTCGGGTGGAGGAAATGCTGGCCCTGACCTCGAGAGCATTGTTCGAGGACTAGAGCTTGCCACATTGGTATTCATGAAGTTCAAGGTAGTCAACGGCGAATTCGTCGAGTTGCCCATACGAACCGTCGACACCGGATATGGGATTGAACGATACACATGGCTGTCGCAAGGATCTGTAAGCTGCTTCCATGCGGTTTATGGACCAGTCTTAGATACAGTTCTGAAGATGGCGGGCATAAGCAAAGTTGATAACGAATTACTGGCGAGAGTGGCGAAAGTATCTGGTGTGATGAGTGTAGAGAAAACAATTGACCGAAAAGGAATTCGGAAAAGGGTTGCTGAACAAGTAGGAATAGGCTTAGATGAGCTTAATGAAATAATGCTTCCAATCGAAAGCGCCTTCGCCATTGTGGATCATGCCAAATGTCTAGTGTTCATGCTCGCCGAAGGCATCGTACCCTCCAACGTACGGGAAGGATACTTAACTAGACTGATAATTCGCCGAACCTACAGACTGGTCAAGACACTCGCAATCGAGGAAAAACTGCCAGACCTCATCGACATGCAAATAAAATCTTGGTCAAAAGATTTTCCTCACTTAAAGGAAATGCGGGATGAAATCTTAGAAATCCTCCTAGTGGAGCAAGATAAATTTAAACAAACTCTCAAAAGAGGAGAGTCACTCGTCAAGCGAATAACTCAAGAATTGAAAATGAAAGCCGTCTCTCAGATTCCAACTGAAACGCTACTAGAGCTCTATGACTCCCATGGGCTTCCGCCTGAAGTTGTTCGAGAAACTGCTGAAAACTTAGGGATTCAAGTGAAAGTCCCTGAGAATTTTTACATGATGGTTGCTGAGAGGCACGTTCAGGCTCCTCCTCAGCGAGAACTGGAGAAAATCGAAGGGTTAGAAGCCAAGGTTTCCGATCTTCCAGAGACGCAAATGCTCTATTATAAAGACTCATACCTCCGCGAGTTTGATACACGTGTTCTTCGAGTTGTAAACAACAAGTACGTGGTATTGGAAAAGACGGCGTTTTATCCTGAAGGGGGAGGACAACCCGCGGATCATGGACCCTTAGAATTTACGGAAAACACGTCGGAAGTTGTGGATGTTCAAAAATTAGGAAACATCATCGTTCATGTTCTTAAAGGTCCAGTTCCAAAAGAAGGCGATGTGGTGAAGGGAACTATCGATTGGAAGCGAAGAAGCATTCTGATGAAACAACACACCGCAACCCACATCATTAACGGCGCAGCGAGACGAGTCCTTGGACAACACGTCTGGCAATGTGGAGCCCAAAAGGGTCTAGACCGCTCAAGACTAGACATCTCCCATTTTCGACGTTTAACGCTGGAAGAAACCCAAAAAATCGAAGCACTCGCAAACGAGGCTGTGATGCGGAAGATTTCAGTTGAAACGTCTTGGATGCCTAGGGGAGAAGCGGAGAAACTTTATGGCTTCCAACTCTATCAAGGTGGAGTGGTTCCGGGAAAAGAGGTTCGTGTTGTGAAAACTGGAGACTGGGACGTTGAAGCCTGCGCAGGAATCCACGTGAAAAACACGGAAGAAATTGGATTCATAAAAATCATCCACACAGAAAGAATCCAAGACGGCGTCGAACGCATCGTGTTCAGCGCAGGGCTACCCGCTCTAACATCAGTGCAGGAAAGCGACAAATTGCTTTGGAAACTTTCTGAGGTCTTGAATGCACCACATGAAAAGCTTGTAAAAACCGCAGAACGCCTCGTTAGAGAGTGGAAAGAAGTTCGACGTAGGGAAAAGCAACTCATCAAAGAAATTGCTGTTCGAGAAAGTTTGAAGTTGAAGGAGCACGAAGTCAGAAAGGCAAAGCCAATTGAAGGAGTGAATTTTGTGACACAGAAGTTTGAACCGTTAGATGTCAACCGCATGATTCAAACAGCCAGTGAAATAGTAAAAGCACAGCCGAACGCAATCTCAATATTTTATGGGACGGACGACAAGAACGCGAGGATTGTGGTGATGGCTGGGAAAGATGCAGTAGAATGTGGCATAGACGCTGGTGAGATAGCGAAAGAGATTGCGTCGTTGCTGGGTGGCGGTGGCAGCGGAAGGCCTGACTTTGCTCAGGGAGGAGGGACCTTGGTCAAGAATATTTCAAAGGTGCAACAAAAGGCTGAGAAAGTCGTAAGAAAACAACTGGCGCAACTAAGGGAAACGGATTAAAGTAAGCGTGTTCATTAGGGTTGTTGGTGCTGAACTTGAGGGATAATGTTCTCCTCGAAGACTAACCGAACCTTTAATAATCCTCAGAGTAGTTCAGAAAGTTTCATGGAAATTTTAAAACAGATCGAAGACAAGTGGCGCAAAGAGTGGGAAAAAGCAAAGGTTTTTGAGGCAAATCCAGATTCTACAAGAAAAAAATGTTTTGTAACTTTTCCATACTCCTACGCGAATGGGCCACTCCATGTGGGACACGGCTTCACAGCTACACGCGTCGACGCTTATGCACGGTTTAAACGGATGCAAGGTTACAACGTTCTGTTTCCGTGGGCTTGGCACTGGACAGGTCAGACTATAGCTGGAGCAAGTGAACGAGTGAAAGCGGGGGACAAAGATTTCGTTCGGGCCTTAAGGGAAATCGACGGCGTTTCAGAACAGGACTTGAAAAAGTTTGTTGCCCCAGCGTATATGGCCACCTACTACACGAGAGAGAACAGGGAAACAGTAAAGCACATAGGGTTTTCAGTTGATTGGAGAAGAGATTTTCACACTACCAGCCCTACATTCAACAAATTTATTGAGTGGCAGTACAAGCGACTACGGGAAAAAGGATACGTCGTCAAAGGAACACACCCCGTTGTATGGTGTCCGCACTGTGAAAGCCCCACCGGAGACCACGACCGACACGAGGGAGAAGGCGTCCGACCCGAAGAGTACACGTTAATGAAATTCAAAATTGAAGACGCATACCTGCCTGCGGCTACGTTCAGACCTGAAACAATTTACGGCATAACCAACATGTGGATAAATCCAGACGCCACCTACGTTAAAGCTCAAGTCAACAATGAACAGTGGATTATCAGCGAGGAAGCCACCAAAAAATTAAAAGAACAAAGACGAAAAATCAAAGTCATAAGCCAATTCAAAGGCAGAGAAATTATCGGAAAACATTTTGTAAACCCCATCAACAACAAAAAACTGCTGGTACTGCCGGGCTGGTTCGTAGATTCCTCACACGCAACTGGAATCGTGTACAGCGTCCCTTCACATGCTCCCTACGATTGGCTAGCATTAAGAGACCTGCAGACAAAACCTGAGTCGCTCAAAGAGTTCAACATCGAACCCACTTCAGTGAAGAACATACAGCCCATCTCCATGATTCAGGTGGAAGGATCCACAGAGCACCCAGCCATCGAATTAGTGGAACAAATGGGAGTGAAAAATCAATACGACCCAAAAGCCGAGGAAGCAACGAAATCATTGTACAAAAGAGAGTTTCACAGCGGCGTTCTGAAGGACCTTTGTGGAGAGTACACTGGAAAAACCGTTTTTGAAGTGAAAGATCGTTTGATCCAAGACTTTAAGCAGAAGGGCATCGCCGATTCCATGTACGATCTGCCTCAACGAGTCATCTGCCGCTGTTTAACACCTTGTATAGTTAAGGTGCTTGAGGGCCAATGGTTTCTGAGATATTCAGATCAGGCTTGGAAAGAAAAAGCCAAGGAGGCACTGAACAAAGCGTCTGTTTACCCCGAATCCGCCGTACAGTGGTTCATTAACGTCATTGACTGGTTAAAAGAGTGGCCTTGCGCCAGAAAAACCGGTTTAGGAACGACGCTGCCATGGAGTCCAGGCTGGATCGTGGAAACGTTGAGCGACTCAACGATCTACATGGCTTTCTACACAATAAACAAGCACATCAAACATTTCAACATAAAGCCAGAGCAGCTGACAGTTCAAGTATTTGATTATGTCTTTCTCGGCAAAGGTAACGTAGAAAAAGTAGCTGAAAAATCACATATAAGCCATGCTGTCTTGGAGTCGATGCGAACAGAATTCGTATATTGGTACCCTGTAGACTTCAGGGACTCCGCGAAAGAGCTAGTTCCAAATCATCTAACTTTCTTCCTCTTCCACCACGTAGCACTGTTTCCGCCAGAACACTGGCCTAAGGCGATAGGTGTAAACGGGATGTTGATGATCGAAGGAAAGAAAATGTCGAAGTCGAAAGGCAACTTCGTAACGTTGAGAAGTGCCCTAAACCAGTATGGAGCAGATGCCACTCGTTGCGCGTTGCTGTTGGGCGCGGAAGACATGGACGACCCAGATTGGAGAAGCGAAAGTATCCGTGAGGTAAAGGGCAAGCTTGAAAGCTTCTACAACTTGACTAACAGCTTGATTGAGGCGAAGGGGGAAGATGAGAAAGTAGGTCATTTGGAGAAATGGCTGATTAGTAGATTAGAGCACCGAACCAAAAAAGTAACAGAAAGCATGGAGATAATGAAAACGAGAACAGCCATAGAAAACGTGTTCTTCGAAGTTTGGAACGATTTTCGCTGGTATAAACGAAGAAAAGAACGCCCTAACACAAGGATTCTTAGAGAAGCTATGGAAACTTGGATACGCCTGCTCGCCCCATTTGCACCCTACATCTGTGAAGAACTTTGGAGTAAGCTGGGCAGAGAAAGCTTCATTTCATTTGCTGAGTGGCCCACCTACGACGAAAAAAAGGTTGATATCCGAGCAGAAGAAACAGAAAGCCTAGTCAAAAACGTGTTAGATGATACCTTCAACATTCTACGCGCAACCAAAATCAAGCCAAAAAGAATCTACTATTATTCAGCTGCACCTTGGAAATGGAAAATCTATCTGAAGCTAATGGAAAAGTCAGTTTCCACCAGAGTTGTTCAAAGCGAGGTTATGAGAGAGTTGATGAAAGACCCTGATATGAAAAAAATGGCAAAAGGAGTCGCGAAATTCGTCGGCCAAGTCGTCGATGAAATCAACCGAATGCCAGACGACAAGAAAAATAGACAATTAAAGGCTGGGGTTATTGATGAAAACCAAGCGTTGAAGGAAGCTGAGGCTTTTTTCGACCGTGAACTCAACGCAAAGATTCTCACGTATCCTGAAGAAGACGCACAACGTCATGACCCGAAGAAAAGAGCGGAGTCAGCTAAACCATACCGTCCAGCTATTTACATCCAATAGTTTCTTTTCTGTTACATTAGTATGAATTGCCTTTAGTGTTAACATGAAAAAGAAAAATCTCAAACGTTCATGTCGATTGGGTTTTGGGTCGTACTTTAAGGTAGTTTGCTTTTTTGTGTTTAGTCTCTCTGTACTCTTGAATGGCGCTTGCGAATGAGAATGTGGAAGCTAACAGCAATGGTATACCAACCTCTAATAGAGATAAGTGTCCGCCATCATAAGCGAAGGAAAGAAATAGGAATGAGAAACCTAATTCGATGACAGCAAATACTAATAGTGCTACGCCAAGAAAAGCGCGGGTTTTCTTGCCCAAACGCCCTAAAATTTGAAAAGAACTCAAGCCGATGACAGTAAACATGAGACCGATTATGACCAAATTCCCTGCTGCACCCGCCTTACTTGAGTAGGAAACGAATGCGTAGTAGTAGAAGATGCTTGCCAACCCAATGTTAGCGAGACCACTGCATATCATAAAAACTGAGGAAAGCCTCATTAACACCACTAAAATGAACGTTACATTTCTTTAAATATTTATTTGATTCGACACTATTTCTGCCACTGCATAGTTGTCCAACAATTCTGTCTCTTACCTTCTCCTTTCGATGTTAAGCGAAACCTCTCTTCAAAGGCAGTTGATTTAACATGTTAAAACCCTCTTGGATTTGTTCTAAAAAATGGACTTATAAGGCTACGTTGAAGAGAATATCTGTGAGTGTGCCTTTCTATTGTCAGCTGAAGACAAGAAGAAGCTGGAATTCGAGCTTCGCGGCAAAGCTTGGAAAGTCTACTGGCTTCTTTTGAAAAGAGGTTGCCCAATGAGTGTAAGGGAGGTTCAAAGGGCTTTACATTTTAGCAGCCCCAGCGTAGCACAGCATCATCTCGACCGTTTGTGTGATTTGGGCTTGGTTCAGAAGCAAAGCGTAGGGGGCAGCTATTTATTGACTAGCAAGGTTAAAATCGGAGTGCTTAGGCATTTCGTTAAGCTGGGAAGGTTGCTGTTTCCCAGATATTTCTTTTACGCGATTTTCTCCACAACATTCTACATAGCTTATCTCGCAACATTGATGCAAAGCTTCACGAGGGAGAACTTGTTTATCACCATTTTCGGAGCAGTGGTTTCAGCTATATTCTGGTATGAAGCTCTCCGAGTGTGGCGTCTAAAACCCTATTAACCGTTTGTTCTAATTTCTGGACAGAATGTACCAAAAATTAGGATAAAATACGAGCATTTCCCATTATTAGATTGGTGCTGAAATTGCAGAGAGAAATTAAACAAAAAACGGTAACATATGGAATTGCTGCAATACTTTTAGCCATCCTATTCGCCACAATATGTTTCAACTTCGGCGTTCAACTATATATCCCACCAGTCTCTATACCGCTTAACACGTTCTCAAGCTACGAAGAACTAGAGGACTTTCTGAAAACTAACATGGAGCAAGCAGAAAACATCGGACAACAATACTGGTCTCCCTTCAGAGGCGGCGACATGAAGAACCTGCTTAGCCTAGACGCGGAAACCGCGCCTGCACACTCGACAACCAACATTCAAGTTGCCGGAGTAGATGAAGGAGACATTGTGAAGACGGATAGAGAATACTTATACGTGGTTTCAAGCAACGATGTTTATATACTGAAAGCTTACCCACCTGAACAAGCCCAAGTGCTTTCTAAGATAACTCTCAACGAAACATACGACATGAAAATTTATGTCAATGGAGACAAGCTGGCTGTTTTGGGAGGTAATTTTGCACCCATACGCATATCCTACACTTATACCGGAGAAGCATTCGTCAACGTCTACGACATTTCAAACAAAACACATCCTCGTTTGACGAGAACGTTGAGCTTAAACGGCACCCTTTCCGGCTCGAGAATGATCGGCAACTACGTTTACGCTACGGTGAATCAACTGGCAGTGCATCCAAACACCAACAAGACACATCTGGAAGTGGCTCTCCCCAAAATCTCTACAGCCGACGCTGTCAAAGAGATCCAAGCGACAGAAATACGATATATCAATGTTCCAGACGCTTTCTACTATTTCACAACAGTAATCGCAGTCAACATCATAAACGATGCACAGGAACCAACATATGAAACGTTCTTAACAGGCTCAACTGCATGTATGTACGTTTCACAGAGCAACATGTACTTGACCATTCCAAACACAAGCGTATGGATTCTATCTGCAGGAGTAAGTGGAACACGTGATGAAACCCTCATTTACAGGGTTAAACTGGACGGAGAAGAAATAGTCTGTGAAGCTGAAGGCGCCGTCTCTGGCTACGTGCTTAATCAGTTCAGCATGGACGAGTACAATGGGTTTTTCAGAATAGCAACAACAAAGTGGACGAATGATGGTTCCAAAAACAACCTCTACTCATTGAACATGAGCCTGAACATTGTTGGAGAACTTGAAGGTCTTGCTCCAGGCGAGCGTATATACTCAGCAAGGTTCATGGGCGACAGATGTTATCTTGTAACATTTAAACAAATAGACCCCTTCTTCGTGATAGACCTCAGCAGTCCAACTGAACCCAAGGTTTTAGGCGAGTTGAAAATACCAGGGTTCTCAGGCTACCTTCATCCCTACGACGAAAACCACATAATCGGTATAGGTAAACAGGACAGCAACGTGAAACTGTCGCTTTTCAACGTCACAGATGTCACCGCACCGACAGAGACAGTCACCCCCTTCATTGTGCAAGGCGACTGGTCAGACTCAACGGTCTTAACGGATCACAAGGCGTTTCTATTCGATAAGTCAAAACAACTACTAGTCCTTCCAGTTTCATCAAACTGGTACTATGCGAAGCACTATTGGCAGGGCGCATATGTTTTCAACATAACTTTAAGCGATGGATTTGTCCTGAAAGGCGACGTTACTCATCAAGAGAGTGAGGTAAACGGATGGGACAGTAACTACTTGGTGAAGAGAGTGCTTTACATTGAAAATACACTTTATACGGTGTCCAACAAGAAAATCAAGATGAATGACCTAGAAACTCTGCAAGAAATCAATGAAGTAAAACTGCCATAACCAAACTCCTCTTTTTTTTATCTTTAGCAACCTAATTAGGCGTCTTCAGTTACATTATTGAACAAAAGTGGGTTCCTATAACATTACACGTTTGTGCAATCAATTTCTGAGAAACATTAGCGGGCCCGCGGGGAATTGAACCCCGGATCTTCGGCTCTCCCCCGTGTGCTAGAAGGCCGACGCCTTATCCAGACTAGGCCACGGGCCCTCTGTCAAAATCTAAACGATAGACAAATCCTTTATACCTTTCGTAACCTACGCCACAATCTAATGCTTAAAAACACTTGCAAAAACGGGGCTTCAGATAAAACTCACCCAACCCTCCATAAATTTTCGCGTAATTCAAACTTACGTAATCAAAGCATAGACTGAACCTTCACTAAGCTAAGAAACAAAACAAAGCCCAAACCACAAATAGACAACAATCACCAAAACACCTCCTCTAGAGAGTTACAAAAATTTATTTCCGAACAAAAAAGGTAACAAGTTCACAATCGACTTTCAAAAGCATACGGAAACTATAAATCTCATCAAGTCAAAAATAGATAAGCACACTTTCACCGTTTAACTTGTCGATGTATAAAAGGGATACAAAATGAGTAGCACACATGCAGAAGACTTGAAACTCCGACTAATGACTATCGAACTACTCAGAACAGCAAAGAAACAGTACACCTATCGAGAATTATCCGCTAAAACAGACCTACCCGTAACAGTTCTAAGCAGATATGCCAAAGGACATGTCCTACCAAATGCAGCGAGAGCCAAGCAACTCTGGAACATCCTAACAAAACTCGTAGGTTTAGAAACTGAACTTCACAGAATAATTCGATTCAATGAAGACGGATATTTCGACAACACTTGGATCGTGGGAGACTTCAACATACTCAAACAAGCCGCTCACCACGCCCTCGCAACGTTCGCTGGAAAACGCGTAACAAAAGTCTTAACCGCTGCCGTAGATGGAATACCACTCGCAACAATGGTTGCAAATTCGCTCGGCGTCAATCTTGCAATAGCAAAGAGAAATAAAGAGGTAGGTGTGCCAGCATTTTTAGAAGAAACATACGTGCTCAGAGACTCCGGCGTAACCATGACTCTGTATCTGCCGAAAAACGCCATCAAAAGAAGAGATAGTGTGCTCGTAGTAGACGATATGATAAAAACCGGGGAAACCCAAGTAGCCCTTGTCAACCTCGTTCAGAAGGCAAAAGCCGAGGTTTCAGGAATTTACTCCCTGATCGCCATCGGAGACGAATGGCAAAAAAGAATAAAACTACCCAAAAGTTGTTCAGTTCAAGTCGTGACGAGGGTTAAGCCGAAGAAGAAGTAGCTAGACAAGACGGTTGAAAGGCACATTTTTGACATTTTTTCTTTCTGCAAAAGTCCTTGCCAAGTCTAAGCAGAGCGGTTTCAAAGTTCACAAAAGTTTTCTTTGCTACCTTATTTTTTGTCCAGTACTCTTTTAGCGCTTCTAACGCCTTCTCAGGATTCTCTTCTTTTATTATTCCCAAGTTTTTTGCCGCCAAGACAACCAGAGGAGTGGGTCTAGGGTTTGCTTTTTCCCATAGGTTTCTCAGTTCTCGCAGGAAAATGCTTACAGTCACGTCTCCTATGCCCTTTCCCAAATTCTTCAAGCGTTTTTCTAAATCGGTGGAATCTAGAGAAAGTTGATGAAGACTGTTTAGGCTTCCTCCATAAAGCGTAACTAGGTTGCTCATAACCTCCAGAAGCTTGTCGCTGGTACGAAAGTCATACCTTGTATATGTTCCCTCATCAAGTATGTCAACTAACCCTTGCCATCCTGTTTGAATGATTTTCTGTGGCGTGAGCACGCCATATTTTTTGAAACATTTGTAAGTCTTTATGGCTGAGGCTTCTCTAATCGGAGCACCGAATAGAATTGAAACTAAAAACCACTTGAAAATCTCTCCGTCGTCCCTACCCTCTAAGCTTATTCCCAAAACTTCCGAGTATTTCTGTCCGAAATTCCTAACCAATGGCTTTGTGACGCTTTTCAAATCAACGGACTTTTTCATTGCGGCGCACCAAAGCATATTAAAAAAGGTGAGTGGTGAATAAAGGAGTTCTGACGGTGAGAGCTATGAGAACCATAGAGTGGAGAGACGGCGTAGTTATAACTATAGATCAGACGAGACTCCCCAACAAAACCCTCTTCTTAAAGATGAAGAAATGTGAAGAGGTGGCTTCCGCCATCAAAGAGATGAGGATGAGGGGAGCCCCACTCATCGGTGTGGCAGCAGCCTACGGCTTAGCCCTCACGGCTTATCATTCGAAAGTCGAGAAAAGAGAGGAGTTGATGAGGCAGATTGAGGAGTCAGCAAAGGTTTTGAAGGAAACGAGGCCGACGGCTGTGAATCTTTTCTGGGCGGTTGACCGAATCTTGAAAAAAGCGCGTGAGACTTTTGGTGATGCGAAAGCTGTGACTAAAGTCGTAGTTGATGAGGCTCAAAGGATGGCGGACGAGGATGTTGAAGTTAACCGCAAGATTGGTGAGCATGGGTCCAAGCTGATTGACAATAAAGACGTCATTCTAACTCATTGTAACGCAGGCAGTCTAGCTACTGTTGATTATGGCACTGCACTGGGAATTGTACGAACTGCGTGGGAGCAAGGCAAGGAAATCAAAGTGATTGCCACCGAAACGAGGCCTAAACTGCAAGGTGCTAGGCTTACGGCATACGAGCTGAAACGCGACGGCATTCCAGTTACATTGATCACAGACAACATGGTGGGATATGCTATGTCTAAACGATTAATAGACAAAGTTGTAGTGGGGGCTGACAGGATAGTTCGAGACGCTGTGATAAACAAAATCGGCACCTACACCATCGCGGTGCTGGCTCACGAACACAATGTTCCATTTTATGTCGCCGCCCCTAAATCAACGTTTGATTCGGTCCATACTTCAAAAGATGTGATTATTGAAAAGAGAAATGTTGAGGAAGTAACGTATGTTGGTTCTCAAAGAATTGCTCCAATTGGAGTGAAAGCATTGAATCCAGCGTTTGACATTACTCCAATGAAATACGTAAGCGCCATCATATGTGAAACTGGTGTCTTATCCACAACCGAATTTGAAGGGCTTGTGACTGTTTAAAAGCATAGTTGGGACGTGTTATTCGCACGATAATAATGTATTTAAACTCTAGAAATTGACAGACGAAAACGGAAAGAGGCGAAATGGATCAACATACAATTTCAAAGGAAACTGCCAGGCGATTTCTCATCACTAAACAGGGATTCCACCAAGGAAAGGAAAAAACTGGGACATTGGAGGCAATCAAGCGGCTGGAGTGTATCCAGATCGATCCCGTTAATGTTGTCCACCGCAATCACCATCTGGTTCTCCACAGCAGAGTAAGTGACTACAAACCCTCCTATCTGGATGCGTTACTCTACAAGGACAGAGCGGTCTTTGAATACTGGTGTAATGCGAAATCAATAATCTCCATGGAGGAGTTCCGGTATTTTCGCTATCGGATGCAGAATTATATGGCGTTTCATTCCCCCTTCTATGAACGCCTGAAAGCGAAGCGAGAAGAACTGAAAGGTACGACTTCTCATGTTCTATCGACGATCGAGACTGATGGCCCACTGTGTGCACAGGATTTTAAGCGGGAGGGAGAAGTTGGGAGCAAAACAGCCAAAGGTGTTCTAAACCTGCTTTGGGACCGCGGCGAGGTGATGATTCACCATGTAGAGGGAAACCGTCGATACTACGACTTGGCAGAGCGCATCTTACCCAAAGACATAAGCATCGAAGTGCCCAACAGAGAGGAATACAATCTGTTCATGATTAGGAAGTATATGCGGGCTTATGGATTCGTTGATGTGCGCGACTGGAGGTTCGGCTGGCTTTCGCTTAAAGCTCCGCAACGTAAGCTAGTAGTAGAAGAGATGGTCAAAGATGGAAAAATCTATCCGGTGAAAATCGAAGGCATTAAACACATCTATTATGTTTTAGAGGAATATTTGAACGCTCTCGAAACCATAGAAGATTCCCTTCTTGAAGAAAAAATCCATTTTATCGCCCCGCTTGATAACCTACTCTGGAACCGGAGGATGATTTCCGAGGTATTCGACTTCGTTTACGTTTGGGAAATTTACAAGATTCCAGAGAAAAGGCAATTTGGCTACTACGTCTTACCAATCCTTTATGGCACAAGGTTCGTTGGAAGAATCGATCCGAAATTGGACAGAACGAGCAAAACGATGATCGTTAATTCCTTGTTTCTGGAGAAAGAACGCTTTGATGACTCCCTCGTCGTTGAATTGGCAGTTGCACTAAAGAGGTTTCTCTGGTTTCACAACGTCTCCCAAGTCAAGATAGTGAAAACCAAACCGAAGAGGTTAAAGAACACGCTATTAGTTGAATTGAATCAATCTGCCAGTGATGTTCAGGGAGAAATGGTTAAGAGGATTTAAATCTTAAACGATGCATGATAGCGTTAGAAACATGGTTGGATGGATCACAGCTTTGAAGCAATCGAAACGTGCAGCTGAAACGAATCGCAATGCGGAATCAAAGATAGAAGCCTCACTTAAAGAGAAGGGGGTCCTCGTTTCTTCACCAGAAGACATTGAAGAGCTTTCCTTACGAGGTTACGGTGTGTCTGAAAACGAAGGGTTAATGCTTACTTTTTATGAGGCTTTGTTTCTGCTCGGTAAGGGAATTATCGCGGTGAAAAAAGAGAAAACAGGAGGAAAAGTGAATTTTCAAACTCTCCTCCAACGTTTTCAATCTATTGATGAAGATGCTTGGGTTAGATATTTAATATACCGAGACTTACGGAGCCGAGGATACGTTGCAAGAGAAGGCTTCGGATTAGGAATAGACTTCCGTGTGTACGAACGAGGGGAATATGGGAAGGAGACCGCCAAGTACATGATCTTTGGAATTCAGGAGGGGCAGCCGGTTTCCGTAGAGGAGTTGGCACGTTCCCTGATGGATGTTCAGAGTCTAAAAAAAAGGTTGGTGTTGGCGGTTATAAACAGAAGAGGAGAAGTTGTGTATTACTCTCTTTCGCAACTGACTCTAAAATGAAACACGTAATGAAGTGGTGAAATGTCACCGTTCAGAACAGTTCGAGGAATGAGGGACTTTCTGCCAAAAGAAGCGGAAAAAATGAGATATGTAGAGCAGGTTACGAGAGATCTTGCTCAACTCTACGGTTACAGAGAGGTCATCACTCCAATCGTGGAATCGTATGATCTTCTGGCGGCAAAATCAGGTGAAGAAATTCGAAAGCGCATGTATGCCTTTGAGGACCTAGGTGGTCGAAGGGTGGCTCTGCGGCCGGAGTTCACCGCTTCTATAGCTAGGTTGATAGCAACCAAGATGAGGAATGAGCCCAAACCTATGAGACTTTTCTGCGTGGGGAGCCTCTATCGTTATGATGAACCGCAGTATGGACGCTTTCGAGAGTTTTGGCAAGCCAACTATGAGCTTATAGGATCCACTAAACCGGAGGCAGACGCGGAGATTCTGATGCTTACCTACGATTTGATGGAAAAATTGGGCTTGCGTAACTACTGGCTTAAGATTGGGCACGTTGGAATTATTCGTGGAATCTTAGCTCAAGAGGACGTGAAAAAAGAACAACAGAACATGGTTATGCAGTTGCTGGATAAAAAACAATGGGACGAAGCACTTACAGCAGCACGAGAATTAGGTGTTTCGCAAAGGTGCGTAACAACCTTAAAAAACGTTTTTAAGATAAGGGGAAAAGACGTCTCTCAAGTTCTTAAGAAGACAGAGGAGAATGTTAGAGACTATGAAAGTGCTGTTGCTGCCGTGGAAAATCTGCGAGAAATCACTGAATTAACAAGAAAAAGCAACGCCAAGTTTGAGATGTTAGTCGAGGCGGGGTTCGCACGTGGTCTCGAATACTACACAGGTATGATATTCGAGCCCTATGTTCCAGAGATGAATATAGCATTAAGCGGCGGAGGACGCTACGACAAACTCATTGAACTCTTTGGAGGTGAGCCAACTCCAGCTGTGGGAGTTGCGCAAGGAATGGACCGTCTTGCACTTGCCGTGAAAAAGCAGAAGTTTTCCCCGAAAATTCCAGAAGGAAAACGAGTTGTGATTATTCCTATCGGCGAGAAACTGAGGGCAAGAGTTCTTGAACTTTCATTAGCTTTGAGAGGAGTAGGCATACCAGTTGAGGTTGAGGTTATGGGGCGCACGGTTTCTAAGGCTTTACAAGATGCGGATAGAAGGAACGTTACTCATGCTGTTATCGTGGGGTCTGAGGAGCTTAAGGAAAACAAAGTGGTTTTGCGGGACATGAAAAAAAGAGAACAGAAAACGGTCAAGATAAGAAATCTTTCTCAAGAAATCTTGAAAACATGAGTTGATGTAATAGGCCCCATTCTCGTTATCTACTATAAGACCTGCAACGCGATATTGATAGTCACGATTGAGATATTATAAAGAAAATAATAGAAAGCAAAGAAGCTTTAGATAGCAAGTGGCTCAGACGGCCTAATTCTTCTTACAATTGTCCTGAAGAGTTTGTATAATCCAAAAATTGTAACCGTGAACCACCCAAAAATACCTAAAATCGTAGTAATATCCAAGGTTATGGAAAAAAATGGATCGACTATTGGATAAAAATCTGAGGCGCGTTCGATAATACTTCCATAATAGTTGAAAAACCAGTGGATGAGTATTGGAGCTTGAACGCCATAAAGCAAGTATGCAAGGCCCATGGCAAAGCCGACCATAGATGCTGTCGTGATTTTTCCAACTTCCCAGCCACCACCAAATAGGTAGTGGACTAATCCAAAAGCGACAGACGTGAAAATAACTATACCCCACTCACCTAAGCTAATTCCACCTATGACACCAAAGTCACTCACAGTCTTCGCACCAACCATCTTTTTCGCTCCATCAGGATATATCAAGCTCAAAAAGAAGAGCTTCAGACGTTGCCCCCACGACCGCATCGACGCAGAATTTCTTCCAACCCAAAACAAGTAAACTATTAGAAACGCCCCGATAGGGCTCACTCGAAACCCGATTTCTTCAAATAACGAAGCATAAGTTACCAGAAAGAAGGCTTCGAAAGGGTCTCCCGGCAAGGGAGCCTCACCAGTCGGAACCCCATGTGTCTCCTGAAAACCGGTTATAGCTATGACGGCAACGAGCAACATGCTGGTTATGACAGGCATGGCGAACAACCAGTTATTGAAAAGACCACAAGTAATACGTGAAAAGCATCTTCCAACAACCTCATGAAGTCTTTCTCTGAATTTCCATGCGGCAACAAAACAGAGAACGAAAACGCCCCAGAGAAACAAAAAGACCAGTCCTGCGTTAAGCTCAACAGGGATGACAAAAAAGATCGCAACGAACAACTGGAGAGGAAGCCCCTGCATATACTGAAGCATACTAAAAGCTGATCCTTCTGGAGTGAAGAAAAACAGAGCTAGCCCCAAAAACATCGCCAAAACATAGGAAGAAACAAGAAGCAACACGGTGATGGTAAGGGCGCCCACAAGAATCAGTTTGAGAGTTCTTTTCACCTCGCTAAGAGCCATCACAGAGCGCTCCGATCGTTTACATTACGTTCTAAAACGTTCTCTAATAACATTAACTACATATGTAACATGGCGGGCGGGACGGGATTTGAACCCGCGACCCCGAGCTTAGGAGGCTTACACCAACTACAGTTGAGTTGTTCGTGCCCTATCCATGCTAGGCGTCGGTAGAAAGTTAATCTCTTTCTTTACCCGCCCAGCCCCGCCCACTAACACATTTTTAATCAGTTAAGTGTTATAACCGTAACGCCTCACACTCTTAGACTGTAACCATTTATCACCGCACGCATGCATGTACAAAACAGATGACCCCCTAGGTAGGGAACTTGCGGTTAAGGAGCACGCGTGCGTTTGCAACACGTGGAACCCGTATTCTCTAATAGGGCCGCCGTCGATTCCCATCTTTTCCTATCTATTCCTATCGTGGGATAAAACATTTCCAAGCTTAGCCTCAAAAAACCAACACGAAACAAGCTTTATGAAAAACAAAAAATTATAGGGGGGTCTAAAGAGAGAGACATGCAAATAACGTAACAAACATATAAAAGAAAGCACAAACAACCACGCATTAAAGTTTATTAGCTTCGAAAGCAACACTTATATATGCAGAAAAACACGCCAAACGGCGAAAAAAATCTGCACAGCCGTAACCCAAGTGGCGGCTTCAACCCAGACAAAAAAGGCGAACAAACGCCCTAGAATGACGGGAGTTGACTTCCAGTTACGGCAACAAAAAATGCAGACCTAAAAACCACAAAACTTAGGTCCAAGAAAGGCTTGGCGCAATCCCCAAATCCAGCCGATTATGCGGCTAAAATCCCCAAACCATATATAACTCCGGTTGATCCTGCCGGACCCTACTGCTATCGGGGTGGGACTAAAACATGCAAGTCGAGCGTCTCCTAGCCATGGTGGAGGCGCGGCGTACAGCTCAGTAACACGTGGCTAACCTACCCTTGGGACGGGAACACCCCCGGGAAACCACGCACAGACCTTGACGACATAAACACAAATTCTCAAAAAATCCAAAAACCCCATAACATAAACAAACATTTCACTACACCGCCTTGCCGATTTCTAAGCTGGCAAAGGCTATCTTAAACTAACCAAAACCCACACACAACCTTCTAAGAATAGAAACTTAAGGCTCTGGCGTAGCCCAAAACTGGGGTTAATTCTCGATGGGTGAGGAGGCCTGGAATGGTTCTTCACTGAAAGGGCGTTAGAGGCATGCTCTCTAACGTTGCCCAAGGATGGGGCCGCGGCCGATCAGGTTGTTGGTGAGGTAACGGCTTACCAAGCCTATAACCGGTACGGGCCGTGAGAGCGGAAGCCCGGAGATGGGCACTGAGATAAGGGCCCAGGCCCTACGGGGCGCAGCAGTTGCGAAAACTCCGCAATGCACGAAAGTGTGACGGGGCTACCCCGAGTGCCGTCCGCTGAGGATGGCTTTTCTCCGCTGTAAGGAGGCGGAGGAATAAGGAGAGGGCAAGACTGGTGTCAGCCGCCGCGGTAATACCAGCTCTCCGAGTGGTAGGGGTGATTATTGGGCTTAAAGCGTCCGTAGCCGGCTTGGCAAGTCTTCCGTTAAATCCAGCAACCTAATTGTTGGGCTGCGGGGGATACTGTTAGGCTAGGGGGCGGGAGAGGCCGACGGTATTCTCGGGGTAGGGGTGAAATCTTATAATCCCGGGAGGACCACCAGTGGCGAAGGCTGTCGGCTAGCACGCGCCTGACGGTGAGGGACGAAAGCTGGGGGAGCGAACCGGATTAGATACCCGGGTAGTCCCTGCTGTAAACGATGCGAGCTAGGTGTTGGGGCGGCTACGAGCCGCTTCAGTGCCGCAGCGAAGGCGTTAAGCTCGCCGCCTGGGGAGTACGGCCGCAAGGCTGAAACTTAAAGGAATTGGCGGGGGAGCACCACAAGGCGTGAAGCTTGCGGTTCAATTGGAGTCAACGCCGGGAACCTTACCGGGGGCGACAGCAGGATGAAGGCCAGGTTGATGGTCTTGCTGGACGAGCTGAGAGGAGGCGCATGGCCGTCGTCAGTTCGTGCCGTGAGGTGTCCTCTTAAGTGAGGTAACGATCGAGACCCGCGCCCCTTGTTGCTAGCAGATTCCATTGGAATCTGTGCACACTAGGGGGACCGCCGTCGATAAGACGGAGGAAGGAGCGGGCCACGGCAGGTCAGTATGCCCCGAATCCCCCGGGCCACACGCGAGCTGCAATGGCAGGGACAATGGGTGTCGACTCCGAAAGGAGGAGGTAATCTCTAAACCCTGCCTCAGTTGGGATCGAGGGCTGAAACCCGTCCTCGTGAATATGGAATGCCTAGTAATCGCGCGTCATCATCGCGCGGTGAATACGTCCCCGCTCCTTGCACACACCGCCCGTCGCTCCATCCGAGTGGGGTTTGGGTGAGGCGTGGTCTTCTTGGCTGCGTCGAATCTGAGTTCCGCAAGGAGGGAGAAGTCGTAACAAGGTGGCCGTAGGGGAACCTGCGGCCGGATCACCTCCAAGTTTGGCTGTGCATGATCGGCTGGAGGGGAAAACAAGCGCCAACATTTTGTTTGTGTGAATATGTGTAACGGTTTCTATTGGGCTGCTATACGAGCCAACTGAATGAATACAAGGGTTGTTTCGTAAACGTATTGAGATTAGAGAACTCCATGTGGGGCAGAAGATTTCTTATGTTCTTGTAACGCTTTCCTTTTCGTGGGAATCTACATAAAGTATATCAAGTCAAGCAGAGTATGGTAGGGTTCTAAGGGGAGGAGAGTAACGTGGAGAAAGGGCTCCTAATATACATAGACGGCAAGTTTTACCCTAAATCAGAGGCAAAAGTTTCTGTTTATGATCACGGTCTGCTATATGGAGACGGCGTTTTCGAAGGAATTCGCGCCTACGATGGCGTGGTATTCAAACTGAAAGAACACATAGACAGACTATACAGTTCAGCGCACACGATCATGCTACAGATACCGTTGACAAAGAATGAAATGATACAAACTGTTCTGGAGACGCTTAAGAAGAACAACCTTAAAGACGCTTACATTCGTCTGGTGGTTACAAGAGGAGTCGGCGATCTTGGGCTCGACCCGAGAAAATGCTCAAAGCCAACAATAATCGTCATCGCTCAACCAATGAAACCATTACATGGCGTAGCGGCAAAAGAAAAAGGCGTAACAACGCTGATTTCATGGGTAAAAAGAGACCCAGTTGACGCAACTTCGCATGAAATAAAGTCGCTAAACTATCTGAACAGCATACTAGCCAAACTTGAAGCCAACGTCGGCGGCGTAGACGAAGCCATATGCCTAGACAAAGTAGGTTTTGTTTGCGAAGGAGTAGCAGAGAATATATTTATCGTCAAAGAAAAGAAATTATTTACTCCGCCAGTTTCCACCGGAGCCTTGCCAGGAATAACAAGAAACAGGGTTATGGCGTTAGCAGAGGAAATGGGATACGCCATGGCAGAAAGAAACATTACCCCAACCGAATTATTCAACGCTGATGAGGTCTTCTTCACGGGGACCGCGGCAGAAATTGTTGCAGTAAGAGAGGTAAACAAACGAACGATAGGCGATGGCAAGCCGGGTCCTATCACAAAACGGCTGATGCAAGGGTTCAATAAAATTGTAACGGATCCGAAAGAAGGAATAAAAACAATCTGAAGAACCCTCCTTTAATTGCGCATTACATAAATCGTTCCAACCGATCAAACGCGGTCTTCAGAACTTCAATCGACGGCAGAAAGACCCCTCTGAAATGCCCTGAACCGTAGGTTACGTCAAAACCTGAACCATGGACGAGAAGAATTCCCGTGTTTTCTAAAACGTCACGAACAAATTGAAAATCGTTTTTCCACCGTGAGCCTATTTCGTGGACTTTTGGGAAAACATAAAACGCCCCTTCAGGCTTGGCGCAACTAATTCCATCTAACTCGTTAAGTCGCTTCAAAGAGTAATCTCGTCGCTCTCGTAGTTTTTCAACCATTTCTTTAATGTGATCTTGTGGACCCCTTAACGCTTCTATCCCAGCTCTTTGAACCGGGGTGTTGCAGCAAAGTCGTATCCTCGCTTCTTTTACCACGTTGTCTCTAAGCTCCCGCAACTTTCCTTCAGGATCATAAAAGTACATGTAACCCAGTCTCCAACCAGTCATGAGGTAAGCCTTAGAAAACCCGTTTAATCCTAACACTGGCACATCTTCTGCTAAGTGAGACGTGCTTACAAACTTCTTTTCGTATACAATTCTGTCGTAAATCTCGTCGGAAATGAGGAGTAGACCATATTCCCCCGCTAAGTTCACCATTTCCTTTACAATTTTCTCATCGTATAACGCGCCGCAAGGATTGTTCGGATTTATAACGACTATTCCTCGAGTTGCGTCAGTCACCTTTGACCGGATATCGCTAACATCAGGTTGCCAGCCATTCTCTTCAACAGTTCGATACGAAACAGGTTTACCACCAAAGAAATTCACGTATGAAATGTATGGTGGATACGTGGGGCCTGGGACAAGAATTTCGTCGCCTTTATCCACAATGGCTGCCATTATCATTTGTATAGCTTCTGAAATGCCGTTTGTAACGATCACGTTTTCTGGAGAAATTTCGACGCTGTTCACCTTTTTTTCTTTTTCACAAACAGCTTCCCGAAGTTCTAGTACGCCTTCAGAGGATGAGTACCCATTAAAACCCTCCTTCACCGCCTCGAATAACGCCTGCTTCACGTGCTCCGGCGTGTCAAACCCAAATTTCACTGGGTCACCAATGTTGAGATAAATTATTTCTTTCCCTTTCTTTTCCAACTTCCTAGCGTAAGGGATGACGTCTCTGATGGCGTATTCAATGGCGCTTACTCTTTCAGTAACCCGCATTTTTCACAACCGTTTGAAGTGTTGTTGTCGGGTTTTAAAGCCTTTTTTGCTCAATTTGGGAACATGCCTTGCATTAGATGATTAGTTTCTCAGGTTCTACCCTGCGTTGGGTGATGCTCAAGTCGCTGACCTTGAACTTCTTGTCTCCATAGAGTACGGCGTACTCTTCTCCAGCGTATAGAGAAGCTGCGATTCTGCCAATGGCATCTGCTTTCATGTTTCCGCTTCCACTGGCACCTCCTACTACCAGTAGGTCGTTCTCCTCGAAAATAACTGGTTGTCCATCAAGCGTGTTCATTGCATATTGGCCCGCCCACGATGTGAACGGTTGACTTCCAGCAAACTGTGGGAAATATTTGATGGCAACTTGGTAGATTCCGTACTGGTAATAGTTCTCCTCCGGTTGAGGCTCGTCTTCAAGTTTGAACGCTCTTGGGAATTCGTCACCATAGCTGAACCAGAAAGCGTTCTCCTCAAGTGCAGGCTTAAGGTAGACCCTCGGCTTGGGCAAGATAGTGAACGGCATGCAACCTTCAGGGTTGAATCCCTTGACCCACAGCAGCTCCTTAAGCGCATTTGTTTCGGCTCTCACAGAGAAAAGTTGCCTCTTTTTCGGCTTTATGTGGGCATCTACACCGACTGGATCAAGGAGCGCGGCTGTCCAAGCACCTGCCGCTACAATGGTTTTCTTAGCTTTGATAGCACCCCGGTTCGTTTTGACTCCTGACGCTGTTGAATCTTGCCAAAAATATGGTTCGCCGGGAATTCCTAAAGGTTCACGTGGTTCAACAAGTATGCTCTCAACCTTTGTGTTATATCGAATTTCACCGCCCAATCTTTTGAACTCTGATTCGTAGAAGTTGACGATGGAATCTATGTCTATTGACCCAGCTTTTGGAATTAAAATTCCTACGTCTACGTCTACTAAGCCCATTAGCTTAGAATCTTCATCTTTCGTGACATGGGTCCTAAGCTTTAGTTTTTCAGATAATTCATGTGCATCATACACTTTATGTTTTAAGCCTCTTTCAGCCATAACCTTTAACACTGGTTCAGCCCATCGATAGTCTTCGTTGCTGAAGAGCCACAGGTAGCCAACCCACTTCAACTTCAAGTCTATGCCGAGGTCTTTCTGAACGTGTTTGAAACACTCGATTGTTGTGTCAACAAGTGCAAGATTCGTTCGTGAGTAGAAGAAGCTTCTGAACATAGCTGCACTTTTAGCCGTGTTTCCTTGACCAGCAGCGCCCATCTTATCAACCACGAGAACTCTCTTCTTAGGTTTCATTTTCTTAATGTAATAGGCAGTGGACAGCCCTAGAAGACCAGCACCGATGACAACCGCATCATACTCGGTCATGTCATATATCCCTTCGAAAGTATCGCTCAATAACCGTTAATTGTTATCAATCCTTAAGAAAATATGGCATTAAGCTTTTCCCATAAATTTTACTAGTAACGCATAGTCTGCTGATGTTACACTGTTTGAGGAATTCTGTATGTGTAAGTTGCCTCATAGCCTTCAGAAGTTTCTACAGTGATTACAACGTCTTTTCCAGAACTGGGACTCCAATTCCATGAGCACATAAATGTAATATCAGTGCCTGAGGGAAGTATGAATGGAAGGGAAGGAACGGTATCATCCGTTAGTTCTGCAACGATTATATTTCCTATGTTTACGCGGATTTCTGTGATGTTAGCTTCTTCGGGAGAAAACTCTGAATTTTGGATAGTAATGTTAAAATGGTTTGTATCAGTCGGGTCGAAGCCTACATGAGTAATGTTTAGGATTATGGGGGTGGAGTGACTTGAGTACGCCATGTCGTGAACCCTTGTAGCGTGTCGACGACTACTGTAACGTTTTTGTCTCGGTGTTCCGTCCAATTCCATGGACATACGAAAGTGGCCGAGGAGTTTGAATCAAGTGTATATGGAATAGCTGGGTTCACATAAGTTCCGTTTTCCACAGTCCATTCTCGGACTGTTAGGTTTCCTATGTCTACTGCTATTCTTGTGATGTTGACGTAGGTTGGGGAGGTTTCATTGTTTGTAACATTAACCGAGAAGTAGCTTGTGTTTGCAACATTGAACAGTATTTCAGTAATATTTAGGGTTACTGGGAGAGGTGTTGTTTGGATGGTATAGTTCATGTAACCTTGTAGAGTGTGCACAGCAACGGTTACACTTGTGTTTTGATAATCGGTCCAATCCCACACGCAGTTGAAATCTTGTGTGTCACCGGGGTTAAGCGTCCATGGAATAGGAGTTATCTCTGTTACGTTTTGTTTGATTCCATTTGCAGTTACTACAATATCCGTAATGTTAACGTATGTTTCAGACACTACGGCGTTTTGAACGGTTATATTGAAGTGAGTAACGCTTATCATCGAGTTGAAGCGAGCGTCTTTGATACTCAAGTTCACGAGACGTGTTTCTGTTTGAAATGTTGGGCCGGTTCCCTCCTCAAGAAAAGCGACGATTCCTACGGTTTCACCCGTGTAGTTCGCCCAGTTCCAAATGCATTTAAATGTTTCAGACACGCCCTTCTCGGGGAATTTGTAGGGAAGCGAAGGATTCACTTCTGTTACATTGCGAACATGCGTGTTGTTATTTGTTAACACCACGATTTGTGTGATTTTAGCTGTTTCCTCTGACTCATAAGAAGTTGGACATTGGATGGTTACATTGAAAAATGACGTGTCTTGATAGGGAAACACAATGTTTGTTATATCTACTGTGGGGTTCTCTGGAACCGAAATGCCGAGTTTCATGATATAACCTATTTCCCAGAGATACGAAAGAAATGCTCCAACTGTGAATGCGATTAGCAATAACAGAATAAGAGAAAGCCTTCCAATGGCGTGTGTGTTTCGAATCAGCCTCATACCTTTCCCTCATGAATGCGTTTTCAACTAGTGTTTTAGTGTTCAAATCTTTTCCGATGGCATATAAACATTCGGTCTTTCGCAGTAGTTAAAGCTGGATAGCAACGTTCAAACACACAGAACTTCGGATGCTTTTTTGCTGTGTACCGCGTTTGCAGGTAGGGACAAAAAAATAAGTAGGGCAGTAGAAAATGGCGTAAATCGGAACGCTTATAACATGAAAAGAAGAAGTTGTTCTTTTGGCGGGTGAGTGGGCTCCTCCCAACCGTTCCGCCATAAAAACCCCGGGTACAGGGAGGTGAAAAATTGGATGTCAGAGATCTAAGCCTAACAACGGTTGTCGCTGGTTTATATGCAGTTTTAGTGTATTTTTTGGCTGGGATTAGTTTTGGGTTAGTACAGGTAAGGGTGGCAGATGCGTTAATACCTTTGTCGATAGTGTTTGGCTGGCCGGTGACAGTTGGGGTGACAATTGGATGCACGATTGGAAATGTTGTAAGCCCGATGCCGAGTGTTGTTACGGATATGACATTTGGTGCATTAGCTAATTTTGTCGCAAGTCTGTTGGCTTGGAAAATTGGAAGTCGAAAGGATCACAAGAGAGCAAATGAGTTTGTTGGATGCACGGTTGCCACTGTGGTAGTGACGTTAATTGTGGGGACGTATCTAGCGTGGCTGACTCAGATGGATGCGTGGATTTGGTGGCTGGGTATCGGTGCTGGATCGATGATTAGCATCAACATACTAGGCTACATGTTAATTCAAGGGGTTAAGAAAGTCAAACCTGTTCAAGAAAATCAATGAAACAAGCAAATAACTGGGTGAGCTATCAAAAACTCTTAAGACTCCTTTGTAGGTTATACGGAAAGCTGGAAGAAAGTATAGGTCGAAGGAAAGGTGAAAGGAAAAACATCAAATTCAAGGTTTGCCACAAGAAACTTGGCTCTAGTCTGCGTTTTCGCGCCTTTGTGCACCATCTTCTCTTTCTGGTCTCTATTTCCAATAATCGGTGCCATTGGAACATTCATCAAGGTAACGGCGGTCATAGCTCCATTGATTGGAATAATACTTGGGCCATACATGGGGGCCTTTGCAGTGGCTTTAGGCGGAGCTGTTGGCACCTCTATAGCGCAAACTGGGCCTTTCGGTGCTCTCAGTTTTATTCCTTGGACGGCTACAGCCTTCTGTTCCGGTCTTTTATACAGTCATAAATGGCGGCTGGCAGCTGTCCTATATTCAGTGTTGTTGCTAATGTTTACATTTTACCCGACAGTAGGGCCAGCTTGGTTGCATCCATACCTCGTTTGGTTCCAGCTTATCGGATTAGCTGTTTTGCTGTCTCCATTGCAGTTAAGAGCCGTGGTGCTTTCACAACAAACGAATCCTGAAAAGCTGATTTTCGGAGTTGCTGTAATCTCTTTTATATCTGCTTTGTTTGGTCAGATTGCCGGTAGCCTGATGTTTGAGATGATGTATTGGCCAACACTATATCCTGAATTGGATTTTTGGACATCCCTTTGGCAGACTCTTACCTTTGTATATCCTATCGAAAGAACGATAATCACAGTGATGGTTGCGTTTATGGGAGCGCCGCTTATTAAGGCACTTAGGGCATGGGGATACAAAATAGGGGGAAAGTGAAAAACATATGCAGCTTTTCGGGATACACACTCGACTAATCGAGCCTAAAGCCAATCTTATTGACGTAACCCTTGATGGTTTGCGAAGGCAAAAGGTATCAATGGAAGATAGAGATGTGCTTGTGATTGCCAGTAAAGTTGTTGCCGTTGTTCAAGGGCGTCTTGTGAGATTGAGTTCGATAGAGCCCTCTGAAAGAGCTAAGAAAATTGCTGAGAAATGTAACATGGAACCTAGTTTTGTGGAAGTTGTGTTGCGGGAGGCGGAGAAAGTTTATGGAGGAGTTTCCAGAGCTTTGCTCGCCTTGAAAAACAACGTGTTGATAGCAAATGCTGGAGTTGACCACAAGAATGCACCTAGAGGATACGTTGTTTTATGGCCCGAGAAGCCCCATGAAAGCGCTGAGAAAATTCGGAATGAAATCTTAGAAAAGACGGGTAAGCATGTTGGAGTTTTGATCATCGACAGCCGAGTTACT
>JAUWDY010000034.1 GCA_030608565.1 Candidatus Bathyarchaeota archaeon
CAAAGCCTCTCTACCATCTGCAATGACGCCTCCACCAAACATACTATCCCGAACCCTGACCTCTCCAGTCCCAGCCAGCTTCTCCACACCCCAATCATGTGTAACCATAACCTGAACGTTAACTCCATCATCACACAAACGACTCAACAACGGAACACTGGCATTCACAAAACCCTTCGCAAACAATGGGGCCGCAACCATTAACTCCTTCCTAGTTTCTCTCAACATCTCCCGCAGCTTCGCCAAAATGCTGAACTCCCCTCGTAAAATCCAAATGTCAGGCTTCTCACGTAGCTCTCTACGTCTATACAAAGGTTGCAGCTCGTTCACTACTGCATGTTTCCATTCACCCACCATATCCTCCAACCTTAGCCTAGCCGCTTCTAAAGCCTCAGAAGGAGACTTGGGATAATAGCGACGAGGCCTCCCACCCTCAGCTCTAACCCAACCTTTCTTTACCAAACTGTTCAGGGTCTCATAAATCTTGGAATAAGGAACCCCTCCTTGCCCACTAACTTTGCTTGCGGTCATGACGCCTTTTTCAAGTAACGCCAGATACGCACGAGTTTCATAGCTAGTCAATCCGATTTCACGTAAAACCTTCCTCGCTTCCTCGCTGACAATCACACTCAAACCCTTTTTCACCTTCTGAAACGTTTGGAAACCTTCTTATACTCTATCTGCAATTCTGACGTAAATAATTTACAACTCTCAGTGGTGTCAAACATGCAAGTTATCAAACAAACCAAAAGCATATGCCCCGAATGTTTCAAAGTTCTAGACGCAACAATATACGAAGATAACAACAAAGTCTACATAAAAAAGGAATGCCCAGAGCACGGGGAGTTTCAAGACATCTACTGGAGCGACTATGAACAGTACCAACGAGCCGAACAATTCAGATACGAAGGCGACGGAATGGCAAACCCCAGAACCGAAACAAAGCTAGATTGTCCACTCGACTGCGGCATCTGCCCCCAACACAAATCACACACAGGACTCGCCATAATAGACGTAACCAACCGCTGCAAACTCCGCTGTCCTGTCTGCTTCGCCAACGCTGCCGCGGCAGGATACGTCTACGAGCCATCCAAAAAGGAAATTCAAGCGATGCTGGAAAACTTCAGGCAAAACAAGCCAGTACCGGCCCCAGCGTTACAGTTCTCAGGTGGAGAACCAACGATCCGAAAGGACCTCTTCGAACTCATACGGATGGCGAAAGAACTGGGCTTCGAACATATAGAGGTCAATACGAACGGTCTACGACTCGCACAGAGCGTGGAGTATTGTCGTGGTCTAAAAGAAGCTGGCATGAGCACGATCTACCTTCAATTCGATGGCTTGACCCCGGACGTTTACGAGTTCACACGAGGGTGCGATCTGCTAGACAACAAAATGAAAGCCCTAGAAAATTGTCGAAAAGCAGGGATAGAAAGCATAGTCCTAGTCGTCACGTTAATTAAAGGCGTCAACGACCATCAACTCGGCGACATCATAAGGTTTGCATTTGAGAATTTTGACATAATTCGATGTGTAAACGTTCAGCCAGTGTCTCTATGCGGTAGACTACCAGAGAAAGAAAGAGCAAAAATGCGCATAACTATCCCTGACTTCATGAAACTAGTCGAAGAACAGACTGACGGAAAAATAAAGGTCTCAGACTTCTATCCGGTGCCCACGGTAGTTCCCATTTCCAAGGCGATCGGCGCTTTGAAAGACAAACGATACGTGGAGTTCACAGCTCACCCTCACTGCGGCATGGCAACATATGTCTTCATCGAAGATGGAGAAATGGTTCCAATCACTCGTTATGGAAACGTTGAAAAGTTCATTAAAACAATGAAGAAAGTCTACGAAGAGGCTTCGAAGGGGCACAAGAAGCGAGCTAAACTCCTTTTAATAGGGGTCTTACGCCACATCAAGTTCGGCCTTCTGAGAAAATATCTTTTGCCGATACTTAGAACAGGAAGTTACGAGTCTCTAGGTGAACTGCACCGAAAGATGCTTCTTATCTCATCCATGCATTTCATGGACCCATACAACTTTGACTTAGAAAGAGTGCAGCAATGCTGCATACACTATGGCGTACCAGATGGCAGAATTATCCCATTCTGCACCATGAACTCCATACATAGATCGAAAATTGAAGAACGGCTCGGAATTCCCATAAATGAGTGGCAACAAAAACATAAAAGAGAAGTCAGTGCGGTGGCATAGCGTCGGAAAGTCTATAAGGTCCATTGTTCTTTTTCAAATTCGGGTGTGAAGAATGGGCGGAGGTAAGAAGAAGACCACTCTCAGGAAGATGGAAAAAGCGCGCACTCGAAAAGGTGCACAAAAGGAAAGCAAACCAAGCAAACCCAGTAGACATATAACCGAAAAGAAGACTGCTGGAATAGTTTCGCCCGACTCCAAAAGTGAAAAGGTCCTCAGCGAGCTGAAAAAGATAAGAGCTCTCACTCCTTACACAGTGGCCTCACGTTTCAACCTGCGTCTAGGCGTGGCCAGAGACCTTCTTGAGGAGCTGGAACGACGACGCGTCATAGAATACGTTTCAGGGAGCAAGAACCTCAAAATATACAAACTTGCAAACTAAAATTTACATTGCCTACGCCTGAACCGCCTCTTATCAAGCTATAAAAAAAGAGATATCAGATATCTCTAATCGGCTAGGCATACTTTTAGATAGTCTTCTAGGGTTTCGCCTGCGATTACTTCTATGTTGTAGTCTTTTGGATCTATGGAGTGCAAGTAGTTCTTCTGTGGAATAATGACTTTTTTGAATCCCCATGTTTCAGCTGCTTTGATTTTTTCGTGCAAACCGCCGACAGCTGTTACTTGTATTGAGTTGACTACGCCTACGTTGATTTCTCCCGTTACCGCAATGTCTTGTCGTATCGGTTTGCCTTCAATCAATGAGCATAAGAGAATTGCCATGGTGACGCCGGCGCTTGGGCCGTCAACTCCGTAGGCTTGAGCAAAATCTATATGTGTGAAGCATTCTTGGGCGATGTCAGTGCCATATTTCTGTAGGATTACACTTCTGACTTTTACTACGCTGTCTTCGATGAAATTCTGTTTTTCTCCTTTCGCTATGCCGGTAACCCTGTAATAGCCTTTCAGAGAGTTCTTTCGACCTGTACCGTTTTTCTCAAGAAACCCCCTTACGGTTAAAACGTTTCCAGTCATTTCTCCGCTGTATGGATCGGTAACGACAGCGAGTCCGTATATTTGACCGATTTTCGTTCCTTTTGGCCTAATCTCAAGAAGTTTTCCTCTCTCGCTCATTTGATGTTCAAGAATCTGCTTCTGAATTGTCTTGCAGTGGTTTTCTATGGCTTCTTTAACATACCTTCTTTCAACATATTGTTGACCATCATTTATTGCTAATGTGGCGGCTGTTTTCAATATTGCTATCATTGGTCGAAATTTTGTGGCTAAAGCATCTTTCTTGTTGCTTCGCCTACGTCCTTCATCAATGATTTCTTCACATGCCTCTCTACTGAACGGAATCAGATGGAACCGTGAGACCTCCTGAGCAATGAACTGAACGTATTTGCGACGGTTTTCAGCAGTGTTGGGCATATCGTTATTCATTCTAACGACTTTGCCGTAACCATATATTCTGTCCATAAGCGCAGGATGGATTTGGCCAATGCTGTCAAAGTTTCCGGCGCCAACCAGAAAGCACATACAGGGCACGGGTTCGGTTGCCACAGCCATAGCTGCAGTTCCACCTGCACCCCAACGACTCCTCATGGTTACTGGCAATTGTCCATCTTCCAAAACTGTCAGTAACGTGACAGTCTCGTCAGGCTTCAAATTTTTGATTTCATCTATATACAAAATGCCGAGACACGCTCGATGAACATCTCCAGCAGTTACTCTTTGATGCTCCGGCGTGCCGAGACCGCCCGTCTGAAATGGATCCCAAGCTATGCTACCAAAGAGTTGAGCGGTACCGTGACCAGTTGCGTCTATGAAGGGCGCAGCCCTTTTGGAGTTGTCAACTATGAGCTTCGGCACATTCGTCGCCTTCGCTCCTCCAACTCCTTTAGCACCACTCATCGATCCGAAGCGTCCGAGAAAGACTATGAGTACCAGAAACATCAGCGTCATTCCAGCTGGTAGAAAAGTTGTGCTTCCAATTGAAATAAAAGCGTCTAATATGAACCTAAGAAAATTTCCTTCATACACTGTTTGAATGGATATTTGCGTTGGACTCGATAAGTTGATGTCCCAGCGAACTGTTTCTTGCCATAGGTAGAAAAAGCCGGCGAACATGAAAACTATGGCTACACTCATCATTAGATAAACTAGAGTTTTCATTCCCAGTTTCTGGAGGAATAGTTTCTTGCCTTCTTTCAATTTTTCCTTGAAAACTATTTTCTTTCCTTCGCCAGCAGGATGGCACGAGACTTTAGGTTCACTTGGAATCAGCCCATTTCGCCAGCACATAACGTCTTGAAGTTGGATTTTATGTTTCTTGTAGAGCTCGGTCAAATGAGCGGCTAGTGCTCGTCCAATTAGGGACTTGCCGGTGCCTGGGTCTCCAAGCAATAGAAGGTACGGTCCAGGAGAAACCATGTTCCTTGACTGATCTTTTTCTTTTTCTGGGTCTTTCCATGCCTCAAACCATTTCTCTTTTCCCATGTATTTAAGTTTATGAACCCATTCATCTAGACACAAATAGCATTCTTTCAGCGCTTGCCCTTGTCCTATAACCCAGTCAAGAAGGTTGGGAGAAACCGGATAATCTTCCGTAGACTTGAATGACTTCCAGTTCCATTTTTTGCCACGGATAACCTCAGTTCCGTTTCCGAAATAATCCTTAGTTGTTTCTCCCAAGACGTTCGACCTTCGAAGGTTTCAACATCATTTTTACAAGAGAGCGAGCTCTCTCCTTTTCTCTTCAACACTATCAGAATCCATGTTGGTTTAAAGACTTATTTCGAAAAGGAAAATATAGCAAAAGTGGAACCTTATTCACACTAGATCTTTTCTACTCTAATTTTTTTGCCACTTCCTATCTGCTCAAAAAGATGCAGATTCTTTGTGACCTTGCCCATAACATTAACTGGACTGTAGGGTTGGGATTCGCCATAGAAAATGCAGAACGCGTTTCCCATAGGCCAGTAGGCGATGGCACCGTTCTCAACTGTGGATTTCGCTTTTTCTTCTCCCATCTTCACAGGAATTTCGAAGTAAATCTCCTCCTTCCAACGGGCTGCTCGCCCCTCAACTGGAAGCAATTTCACAATAGCGTCTACTGTTCTCGGAGCAAAATAACGAATGAGTTCTCCCTCTGCCTCACCGACCTCTTCAACCAAAAACTTGACAGGTACACGGGACAAGCTTTCCTTTGACATCTCTTTTACCTCCATACCTTGACACTAAAATGCGCGACCGTCTAGGAAAACGCTGTGCCAATATGTCTTCCAGATATGGTTTACTGATCTCTTGAAGTTCGTATCGAGCTCTTGTGGCAGGTTTGCCTAGTCGTAACACCTTTCGCAGATCTATGGGGGTGCCAATGACAACTACGTCGCAAGGCGTTTTGTTGATGGTTTCTTCAAGTTCTCCTATCTGCGCCTCATCGTAACCCATGGCAGGAAGCAATGGTCCCAAATGACCGTATTTGTCAAAAGTAGCTCTTATTGAACCGACAGCGTACGGACGCGGGTCAACTATTTCACTCGCTCCCAACTTTTTTGCCGCGATGGTTCCAGCACCGTACGCCATGTTGCCATGAGTCAAGGTAGGGCCATCTTCGATAACCAAGACTTTTTTCCCCTTAACAATGCTTGGATTGTCTACAGTTATGGGTGAGGCGGCTTCTATGATTGTCGCTTTAGGATTGACTGCCTTTATGTTTTTTCGAACGGTTTCAATGTTCATTGGATCCGCTGTGTCGACCTTGTTTATGACAACTACATCGGCCATTCTTAGGTTTGTCTCTCCTGGATGATAGGCTAGTTCGTGACCAGGTCTGTGCGGATCAGCCACTACGATGTGTAAATCAGATTTATAGAAGGATGTGTCATTGTTGCCTCCATCCCATATTATGATGTCTGCCTCCTTTTCAGCAGCCCTCAGAATCTTTTCATAGTCAACTCCGGCGTAAACCACAATTCCGTTGTTGATGTGCGGCTCGTACTCTTCTCGCTCCTCAATTGTACACTCGTACTTGTCAAGATCTTCATAGGATACAAATCTTTCACAGACTTGTTTGCGTAAATCGCCGTACGGCATCGGATGTCGCACAACAACTACTTTAAAGCCCATTTTTCTTAAGACCTTAGAGACTTTTCTTGATGTTTGACTTTTTCCAGATCCTGTTCTAACTGCACAGATTGAAACTACCGGAACTTTGGCCTCAAGCATAGTAGACGATGGTCCCATTAGTCTGAAATCGGCGCCGTTAGCCAACACTATCGAAGACTTATGCATAACGTATTCGTAAGAAACATCGCTGTATGCAAAAATTACTTGATCCACATCGTATTTCTTGATGAGTTCCGGCAGTTCCTCTTCGGGATAGATGGATATGCCTTTGGGATAATTTGGACCCGCCAATTCAGCAGGATATGCTCGTTTCTCGATGCCGGGTATCTGAGTGGCAGTGAACGCCACAACTTCGTATTCATCGTTGTTTCTGAAGTAAACGTTGAAGTTGTGAAAATCTCTTCCAGCTGCCCCCATTATGATGACCTTAACCTTCTTCACGATAGTCACTCCCTTGCAAAGAACAGATTCGAAATAACCGCTTACTTTCATATAAGCGTTAAGCGTTTTACAAGTAGTGTAGGATTTCAGCAGTCTCGGTCATGACAACTTTGAGCTTTCTGGCAAATTTTATATTCCCATATCTATACAGACTTCTACCTTAAAGGTGAAAGACGTGATAGATTTTCGCTTTACAGAGGAGCAAGAGCTGTTTAGAAAAGCCTTGAGAGAATGGTGCGAAAAGAACTTAACCATAGAAAAGATTAGAGAAATGGACACCAAACAGGAAATTCCACACGAACTTATCAAGCAAATGGCTGACCTTGGCCTGCTCATCATGACTGCACCGGAGGAACATGGCGGAACAGGAGCAGGTTGGATAGCCGCCTGTATAGCAGCTGAAGAACTAGCCTACGCAGACATCAGCATAGCAATACCCGTGTTATGGTTGGTTGAATCGTCTTGGGGCTTTGTGGTGGACAAGTACTGCACTGAAGAGGTTAGAGAAAAAGTGATACGGAAGGCTATACGAGGCGACGCATTTATCGGCATAGCGTCAACCGAAGCTGGCGGCGGCTCCGATGTCGCTGCGTTCAAGTCAACAGCAAAAAAAGAAGGAAACGAATGGGTTCTCAATGGAGAGAAAATGTATATCAGTGGCACAGAAGAAGCTGTTAAACTTGGAGGCGGCTTTTTCACGGTTGCCAGAACTGCACACCCACCTCCAGGTGCTCCTCATAGAGGCATGACAGGATTCTACCTTCCCATTAAGGCTCCAGGAGTTGAAGTGTCAAAACGATTCGATGACATGGGTAGAATGGCAGTATCAACCGGAGGCTTCTTGATGAAAAATGTTCGGCTGCCAGACAGTTACGTCCTGGGGGAAGTGAATAAAGGATTTTACCTCACCATGGAAGGTTTTGACACGGCGAGGCTTCTCATTGGAGCTGCATGTGTAGGGGCGGCTCAACGCGCGCTTGAAATTGGAATGGATTACATTAAAGAACGAAGGGTATTTGGGCGTCCAATAGGTAAGTTTGAAGGGATACAGTTTGAACTTGCAGATGATTATACTGAACTTGAAATGATACGGGGGCTCGTCTACAAGACGGCTTGGATGATGGATGAAAGATACGAGAAAAAACGTTTTTCACCTACCGAGGTTGCTAAGTGGATATCTATGTGCAAGTTGAAGGCGCCACACTTTGCGTTCAAGGCGTTCAAGGATGTAATGTTGTGGCATGGAGCTTACGGATATACCAAGGAATGCCCGCTTGAAATGGGGTTGAGGGGAATCATGTCTTACTGCATCGGGGCTGAAGGGGCTACGAACATTCAGAGAATTGTCATTGCAAGAGAACTGCTTGGAAAAGAATTTGTTCCCTACAAATAGGCCTATCTGGCTCTCACTCTGCGTATTCGTCTCTACGCGTGTCTACTAACCGCCCTTCAACAACTTCCTTAAAGCAACAGACAAAGCAGGAACAACCTCATACAAATCCCCAACAACCACATAATCCGCAACCTCAAAAATCGGCGCCTCAGCATCCTTGTTGATAGCTACGATTACGTGGGAATCACGTATCCCAGCAACGTGTTGAATCACGCCGGAAATCCCGCAGGCAACATAAAGCGAAGGCCTAACCTTGTGACCTGAAAGACCAATCCACTCCGTAAACCATTTGCGATCTTCCGCGAGCGGTCTAGAGTTTCCAACCTGACCACCCAATATTTCTGCTAGTTCCTCAAGGATTTCGAAATCCTCCTTCTTCTCCACTCCCCGTCCACCAGAAACGATCACTTTAGCTTCTTCCACTTTGACCTTCGCCGCCTCGATTTCTCTAGTTTCAACAACCTCAGTTCTCGGCTCCTCAAGTTCAACGTCGGCTTCGACGACCTCTCCCTTTCTTTCTTTGAACTCAAGCTTCTCAAAGACCCGTGGAGGCACAGTGGCAATTTGTGGCTTGACGCGGCAAACCTCCGTGGCTATAGCATTCCCGCCGTACACCATTCGACTCATAATCAGCCTCCCACCATCATCGATGCTCAGCTCAGTACAGTCTGGAACACATCCAGTTTCCAGCCTTGTGGCAAGCCTTGAGGCCACCTCCCTTCCCCTTCTTGTTGAACCGATCAAGAGAATTTCAGGCTTATGTTGCTGGACCAGTTGAACGAGTGCACTGGTATATGGTTCAACGTAAAAATTTTTGAGTGCTGGACGATCAACTATGAAGATTTTGTCTGCTCCGTGTTCTATAAGCTTACTGGTTTGATCCTTAACGTTATACCCCATCAGCACAGCGGTCAATTCTACGCTTAGCTTATCCGCCAACTCGCTTCCTTTCCCAAGCAACTCAAGCATCAAATCTAGGTTTTCAGAGAAAACCCAAACGCCTCGAAATTCACTCAACGCCTTCACCGTCCTACGACTCCATCTTTAACGAGAGCCTTCGCCAATTTCTCTGCAACTCCACCGACAGTCTCTGCTTTCACCACAATTTTTTTCCGCTCCATCTTTGGCGCGAGGACTTCTAATATTTGAATCGCTGAGCCAGCTTCTCCAACTCTCGCCTTAACAACTGTGAGGTCTTCCGCACTCCAAATCGTGATTTCCTTTTTCGATGCTTTCATGATAGCCATGAGGGAAGGAATTCTGGGCTCATTGATTTCCTTGGTTACCGTTAACAGCACCGGCGTTTTCGCTTTAACCGTTTCATGACAATCTTCCAGGCTTCGCTCAGCCACTATGGTGTCTTCATCTAGGCTAAGCGCTCTTACATACGTTATCTGTGGAAGACCTAGTCTCTCGGCTAGGCGAGGCCCAACCTGACCTGAATAGCTGTCAATGGATGCTTCGCCGCAAAAAATCAGATCAAAGTTTCCCAGTTTCTTGATTCCCTCGGCGAGAATATAGGAGATGGCAAGCGTGTCTGAGCGTTCAAATGAAGGATCGCTAAGAAGATACGCTTTATCTGCACCTATTGCTAAGGCTTCTCTCAGAACCATCTTGGCATCTTCTGGACCAACGGTTACTATAATTACTTCTCCTCCGAGCTTGTCCTTTAGTTTCACAGCTTCTTCTAACGCGTTCTTGTCAAAGTCGCTTATTTTCCGTGGCGCATCTGCGGTCATTAGACGTTGCGTAGCAGAATCTACTTTTAACTCGGTTACGTCCACGGCTTGTTTGAGGCACACGATTATTGTAGGCATCCCTAAATTCTCCTCTTCGTTAATGCGTTAATGTTTAACTATTCAGCTTTTTTTATTTACGAAACTTATTAATTTTAACCATATATAATGTTTGGAGAAAGGGAACTGTCGTGCATGCATGCATTTGTCTTAGACATAAAAAGAGAGAGTTTGAGGTTTAACCCATGAAAACACGCGTAAAGCTTATATCTTAATCCGTTTTCTACTGTTCCGCTATAATAGGAGGATTGATTGAGATTGTCTTCACAATCTGCAGGAACCCCAATTCTGATATTGAGGGAAGGAGCATCCCGATCTCGGGGAAGAGAAGCCCAACGTGCCAACATGATGGCAGCTCGAATTGTTGCTGAAGCGGTGAAAAGCGCTCTCGGACCGAAAGGCATGGATAAAATGCTTGTAGACAGCATGGGCGACGTCACCATCACAAGCGACGGCCGTACAGTTCTTGACGAAATGGACATTCAACACCCCGCCGCGAAAATGATGGTGGAAGTTGCTAAGACACAGGACGATGAAGTAGGTGACGGAACAACAACATCTGTAATCACGGCCGGAGAGTTGTTAGCAAAAGCTGAAGACCTCATCGCGAAAAGGGTCCATCCAACCGTTATCATAGATGGATACCGAAAGGCGGCTGAAAAGGCGCTTGAGGCACTTGATAAAATCGCCATCTCGGTGAAGCCAAATGACAAAGAATCGTTGAAGAAGGTTGCAATGACCTCTATGGCTAGCAAGCTCGTGGCTGAGAACAGAGAATACCTAGCAGAAATCGCTTCTTCGAGTATTCTTCAAGTCGCTGAAAAAGGCAAGGACGGATACAAAGTGGACATTGACGATATTAAGGTTGAAAAAAAAGCTGGTAAGGCGCTGACCGACACAAAACTCATCAACGGAATTATAATTGATAAAGAAGTTGTTCACTCAGGCATGCCAAAACGTGTGGAAAACGCCAAAATTGTCTTATTGGATACTGCACTTGAAATTGAAAAAACCGAGTTCGACGCGAAAATCAACATAGAAAGTCCAGAGCAGATGGACGCTTTCTTAAAAGAGGAACAAAATATGCTAAAACAGATGGTCAAAAAGATTACCGCAAAAAGTGTCAACGTGGTTATCTGTCAAAAAGGCATAGACGATCTGGTTCAGCATTTCCTCTCCAGAAAGAATATCTTCGCAGTACGTCGAGTCAAAAAATCGGATATGGAGAAGCTCGCAAAAGCAACTGGAGCAAAAATTGCCACAAACTTAGACGACCTGACCAAAGCAGACCTAGGCTACGCTAAACTCGTAGAACAAAGAAAAATCGGCGACGATAAAATGACATTCATCGAAGGATGCAAAAACCCACGGTCAGTTACCATCCTCATACGAGGCGGAACCGAAAGAATCGTTGACGAAGCCGAACGGTCACTACATGACGCACTATGTGTATCACGTGACGTTGTTGAAGAACCAAAAATCGTAGCCGGCGGCGGAGCACCAGAAATGGAACTTGCAAAGATCATTAAGGAGTACGCAGAAACGCTTCCAGGAAGAGAACAACTCGCAGCAATGCGTTTTGCAGAGGCATTTGAAGCGATACCAACCACGCTAGCCGAGAACGCAGGACTCGACCCGATTGATATTATATCTGAGCTTCGGGCTCGACATGAGAAAGGCGAAGTTTGGGCAGGAGTCGATGTTCACGAAGGAAAAGTAGGAGACATGAAACGAATAAATGTCTTTGAACCGCTTGCAGTCAAAAAACAAATCATCAAATCAGCCAGTGAAGCCGCGTGCATGATCTTAAAGATCGACGATATCATCGCGGTTGGCAAGATGAAAGCTCCACCAACACCGCCAGGTGGACCGGGTGGAATGCCTCCAGGCATGGGGGCATACTAACGAAACTGACCGCCAAAGAGAAGAAAATTTTGATAGGCCCCCCTAAGCTTACACGCTTTGAAAAGGCTCGTATAGTGGGGGCCAGAGCTCTTCAAATCGCCATGGGTGCACCCGTAATCGTTAAACCTTCGGAAAACGTTTCAAACCCTATCGACATTGCCCTTCAAGAACTTGAGAGCAAAAATCTTCCCATCACTATTCGTCGAACGCTGCCAGACGGAACCTACCAAGACATTCCACTAAAATGGCTCCTTCCAAAAGACTAAAAACCGTCTGTCTTCTCAACTTTTTTATATTTTTATCAGCTTAAGTTTACACTCTATATTCTCAAGTTTTATCGAGCTTTTCTAATGCTTGCTTAGCGTTTCTCAACGTCTTGCCGATTCGTTCCCAGTGGGCACCCCGCCAGTAAATCTGTTCACAGTTGGGACATATCCAAAACTCGTTGTAGTATGAAGAAGTTTTTGTGGGAATGCTGTTGACAACTTTATCTTTTGAAACTGGTCTGATTCGCGTGTTGCATTTAGGACAACGTGAAACAGTGACATCGACTTCAAGCGTGAGGTCAAATCGCTTTGCCAAGTTAGCGAGCTTTTCAGCTTCTGTTCCGCCCTCAACAAGAAAGGCACTCACTCCATGCGTCACAGCTTGTTGATAAAGTCTGAGGTCACGAGTAAGGAGGACACGGCGCTGCTTTTTTGCGATTTCTATTAACTGTTTATCGTCAAGAGATCTGGAGTATTCAACGTTTTGGCCGAGCATGCGAAGCCATCGAGTGAGCTTTCCAAGCATGCCGTCAGTTATGAACTTCAACGTTTCCACCGATGTGCATGCACAGACACTTGCGAAACAGGCTTTATTTTACGAATTTGTTTGGGCTTCTCTTGAATCTTTTTTTACACGTTATTGAACAGAAATAGTGCGTTTCTCCTCCAAACTTGATTTTGAATTTAGCCGTTCTTTCGTCAAGCACGACTTCGCAAACAGGATCTCTGGGCATTTCATTACCTGCCAGATTATTCCTACTGCACATAGATAAGCGTACCGAATATTCGTCCATACTCGTTAGACAAGTTTAATGGCTACGATTTTTCCACAGAACGATTTCACCGGTTCCAGGCTTTGCCACAATTTCACCTTCGTCCATAACTAACTGCCCGTTTACAAAGGTCTTTATCGGCTTACCCTTGACTTTCCATCCGTCAAATGGGGAATACTTAGCTTTTGAAAGAAATCTAGATGAATCGATCTTATGCTTTCGATGGACATCCACCACCACAAGATCAGCTAAGTAGCCTTCATCTAAACTCCCTCTGTACTTCAGGTTAAATATCTCCGCTGGCTTTTCTGAAGTCATTTTCACCAGATCAGACAATGCTAAATTTCCTTTATTTACTTGTGTGAGCAGCAACGGAAGCGTTGTCTCAAGTCCAGGTATGCCCGGCTTTACATCCCAGATTGACTTATCTTCCTTTTCCTCAATCGTGTGAGGAGCGTGATCTGAAGCTATAGTATCGATTAACCCATGTGTAAGAGCGTTCCAAAGAGCTTTGACATCCCTGTTGGTTCTCAATGGAGGATGGATAAGCGCTATAGTCCGGCACCGTTTCAAATGTTCATGTGACAAAAAGAGATGATGCGGGGTAACTTCGCAAGTGACAGAAAGCCCCATTTTTTTCGCTGCCAAAAAGGCGTTTAACCCAGCAGCTGAACTGATATGACAAAAGTGAACACGAACCTTAGATTCCTTTGCAAGTTGAATGATGCGCTGTATTGCCTTCATTTCAGCGTTTGGCGGGTGAACTTCAAGATGAGCGTTCATGTCGTTGCGTCCAGCCTGCTTCATCTTATTTTTGAGGTTTTCAAGTATTTCCTTGTCCTCTGCGTGCACCGCGACAGGAACATTCATCTCTCCTGCTTTGTTGAATGCACGCAACAACACGTCATTGTCTTGAATGTCTAGTCCTCCTATCCTTTGCGACAGAAAGAGTTTGAATCCTACGGCTCCTTCCTCGACTATTGAAGGTATTTCTCCCAAGGTCGCTGGAAAGGCTGAGTAAAAAGCAACGTCAACGATTATCCGTTTTTCCGCCAGCTTCATGCGTTCTCTTAACGATTTTGAACTCATTGTTACCGGTTTGTTGTTTGGCATATCCACGGTTAACGTAACACCGCCCGCGGCTGCGGCCGATGTTCCGGTGAAGAAATCCTCCTTATACGCTAATTGCTGGTCTCGAAGATGCACATGCATATCTATTAATCCAGGAAGTACTACACATCCTTGTAAATCCAGTTTCGTTGAAGCTTGAGGGAGGTTCGTCTCCTTGGCTATTCTAAAAATTCTCCCATTATCTATAGCTAGACCAGCCTTAACAATTCCTCTACGAGTATAGACTTTGGCGTTGCTAAGAACCAAGTCAACAGGCAAACGCTTGCCCTCAAGTTTATTTGAAATGTTCATGGTTACTGAGAATAATAAATCTGCTCAATCAATGAGCTTGAAGAAGTCCCGTTCTGTTATTATGCCAACGAGCTTCTCATCCTCTACTACGGGCAGGGAGCCTATGTTCCTTTCCTGCATGATTCCCGCAGCTTGACTCACATCGGCGTCAGGTTCAATTGTTGCAATGTCTTTTGTGGCTGTTTCGAGAATAGGTGTCTGCAAAACCTGAGAAATGGTTCCGGATTGTAGATGTTTGAAAACCTGACCTGTACCAAAAAAGCGTAGTATGTCCATGACGGTGACTATGCCAACGATTTTATGGTTTGAAACGATAGGCAATCGCCTGAATCCGTGTTTGATCATTGTTTTTTCGGTTTCAGAGACGGTTATATCAGGCTTCGCCGTCACAACATCTTTAGACATTACATCTGCGACTTTAGCTCCCCTTAACCTTTTACTAAAGAGCAGTGCTATGTCCCGTTCTGTTATGATAGCCCATACATGGTTTTCTTCATCTACAACTGGTAAGCCGCCGATGTTATGTTTTTTCATGAGTCTTATCGCGTCACTGATTTTAGCAGAGACAGGAACCGAAAGCACCTTTTGAGTCATGAGCGATCTGACCGGCTCGTTTATCGCCTTAAAAAAGTTGCCAGCGTACTTTCGCTGAATTATCTGAAATTTTTCACCTCCGCCAAGATAATTAACGATGTCAGTGGCGACAATTATGCCGCGAAGCCTTTTGGTTCCCGGATCAACAATAGGTATGCGTCGAAAACCCTCTTTACTCATGATCTGTATGGCATCATAGACTGGTGTAGTAGGAGCCATTGTGACCACTGGACTTTTTGCGATGGTCATTATTTCTCCTTCACGTTTTTTGGAAGGATGGCCCCTCAAACGGAGATCCCCTTTCTCTCGTAACCTGCGCCGAAAGGATTCTCGCTTTCCACTACGACGTACTGCCAAATTTTAAACCTCTATTCAGTTCAAAGGAGTGCTTTCACGATGTCTTCACGATCAACCACGCCAATAAGCTTACCTTTCCCATCAATAATAGGCACGCGTCCAATGTTTTTCTCAAGCACAAGTCTAGCTGCTTCCTTGACCAGAGATGCTGGCTTAAGAGAAATAACAGAAGTTCTCATCACAGATGATATTTTTGATGGAGCTTTGAATCGCCCTTTTTTCGCTTCAAACATCGGAAACACCACCCCGCTATCTAGCAAATTCTTCTGTGTTACTATGCCAACAAGCTTACCTTTTTTCACAACTGGCAACCCAGCGAAAGAATGTTCTTGCATCAAACGCCAAACGTTATCCACATCATCATCAGGAGAACATGTAACAGGTTCCGTTGACATAATCTCAGAAAGAGGCTTTGCAAGTTTGGCAAAACCTTTTTTCAAAAATAAATCAATGAGGTTTTCTAAACCTAGCATTCCTAAATAGGTATAATCTTGAGACGATTTTACTACAGGAGCATACCATTCATCTAAACGAACCATTTCCCGTGCAACTTGAATAACGTCCATTTCCTCGGCTGCAATGAATTTGGGCATTGACATCATTCCCTTCACCCGAATGGGGGAGACCGATGAAGTTATGGCCATCATGTCACCGCGGGAGATCATGCCAATAAAACGTTTATGCTTGTCCACAATAGGAAGAACTCGTAATTCCCGGCTGCGAAGAACAGCACGAGCCTTTGTGGCAAGCTCATCAGCGTAAAGGGAGGGATATTTTCGGTTCATCAGATTTTGAACAAGCAAACGTTCGACCTCTCAATATTTGGTCTAGAGTTCTGCTTTACATTCCTCGCACAGAAAACTGCCTTCAACCTCTTCAAGCGTATCTGACCAGCCCCTGCATTGATCGCAATACCCCGCCAGAGGCGGATGTTCTGGAGACTCTTCTTCTTCTGTTTCTTCTCGTATACGGACATGCTCTTGCATGATTTCCAAAAGTTCAGGTGTGATTGCCAAAATGTCCCTGCTTGTGATTACTCCTACAAGATTGCCTTTGTACATGACGCCTAACCTTCGAATGCCGAGGCGACTCATCCTTCTTGCGACCTCGCTCAGGGTTTCATCTGGATTCACGGTGATGAGCGGTGAGGTCATCACTTGTTTGGCATTTAGTTTGCTGGGTCTACTACTTTTTGCCAGAACTCGTATGATAAGGTCTCTTTCAGTTATGATGCCTAAGGGTTTTCCCTGCTTGCCAGTTACGATGATACCACCTACTTTGTACTTTTCCATACGTTGGGCTACTCTGTGGACTGATGCTTCCTCATCAATCGTAATGGTAGGACTACTCATAACATCTTTCACAAACATTTTTGCTCTGATGCCCATCTCAGCCATGGTGCAGCTACACTCCGATATGACATTAACCAAAGAGTTATTAAAACTTCTTCATCTCTTTCAACGAAATAGATATTTTTAGCCTCGGAACAAGTTCACTCATAATAACCAGTTGACTTTGGTGTGTCGACGAAAACAAAATCCGCGTGAAGTCACATGTTTTCTGATATGGGCATCGTCGATTCCATCTTTTCCCATCTTTCCCTATCTTTTTGTATCTTTCTGCATCTTTCCCCATCTATTCCTATCGTGACTTGAGCAATATTCAAACGCTGTTCACAAAAAGAAGGTCACTTTAAGCTTTTCAAAAAAATTAGGTAGGGGGTCTAGAGAGAGACAAACACAATGTAGCAAAAAATTAGGGGGGGGTATAGGGGGGTCTAATAAGAGAGAGAATAAGAAACTCAGAAAAAAATTATAGGGGGGTCTAAAGAGAGAGACACACACAAATGACGTAACAACCCCCAAAACAAACCAACAAAACCCATGTATTTACAGAGATTACCATTAGTTTCAGCCAACACTCTCACAGAACCTTTTATTTGTTCCTTCAATTAATTTAAATAGCCCATAACCCAACTTTCCCTCAAACCCTCAACCGAGGAGCCAAAATGACCGAAGAACCCCAACAAAAAAAGAAATACGAATACCTCGAAGACCTACCAGGCATCGGACCAGCAACAGCACAAAAACTACACGAACTAGGTTTTCACACAGTAGAATCCCTAGGCACAGCAGCAGCACGAGAACTACAATCCGCAGGCATCGGCGAAAAAAAAGCCTTAGAAGTCATCCGCATAGCAAGATCATCTCTCACCGTCTCTTTCATCCGAGCAGACGAACTATTAAAAATGCGACAAAACGTCCTACGGCTAACGACAGGAAGCAAGACAATGAATGAACTTATAGGAGGCGGAATCGAAACCCAGACAATCACAGAATTCTACGGACAATACGGAAGCGGCAAAAGCCAAATGTGCCACCAACTATGCGTAAACGTGCAACTACCCACTGAAAAAGGAGGACTAAACAGCGGAGCCCTATACATCGACACAGAAAACACCTTCAGAACCGAACGCATCGTCCAAATGGCACAACATCTAGGCTTAGTCCCCGAAGAGGTAGCCAAAAACATCATAGTTGCCGAAGCATACACCTCAGACCACCAGATGTTTCTCCTCGACAACGCAGATAAAATAATAAAAGAAAACGGCATCCACTTAATCATCGTAGACTCCCTAACCTCCCACTTTAGAAGCGAATACCTCGGCAGAGGAATGCTAGCGGAGAGGCAACAGAAGCTCAACAAACACATGCACAAACTAGTACGGTTAGCCCGCGCCTTCAACGCCGCCGCAGTTGTAACAAATCAAGTGATGGCCAAGCCAGACGTTTTCTTCGGCGACGCCGTACATCCCATCGGCGGTCACATCGTTGCACATACAAGCCACACCCGCTTATACCTTCGCAAATCTGCACGCGGACCCGTAAGAATCGCCCGCCTCGTTTCAAGCTCCTACCTACCCGAAGGTGAGAGGGTGTTCAAGATCACTGAAAACGGAGTAGAAGACGTAGCCGAGGAAGATAAGCCGAGACGAAGATAAAATGCCTATCCCGTCAGCCTTCGTGACACGATTCTTTCAACTTGTAACAAAGAGACGGTTCGCCGAGGCAGAACGAATGCTTGAACGACTAAAGCAGAGAATACAGAAAACCGAGTGGAACAGCGGATATTTTCAGGCGCTCCACGGCATATTTTTAGCCAAAAAATCGAATAACGATCGATATGCTTTTCTTTCAAACAACGATTTCAACAACCCAGATGAGTTAAAAGATTATCGACGCGAATTCTTAAAACACACTAGGAACAAGCTTCACGCTGATTATGACCGGGGCTTCTTCTCAGCTTGGGCGAACTACATGCGTATACTAGCAAAACTTGAGGAGTCTACGGAGGTTAAGACCATAAAAGGCGTGAAATCTAAGCAGCAGACAAAGAAAAAACCTGAAGAAGCGGTTAGAATTAAGCCCAAACAGACTGAACCTGAGACGAGTGCTAAGCTCAGAAGAATTGTACAGACGAAACTTACATAACGGTGCTTATTTTTAGGTTTCAGTGCTGTCAGTAACAGTGACGACTTTTTGCGACGTACTTGTATATCCTTCGTTGTCTTTAACAGTTAAGATAACTGAATAATTGCCAGGAGCCGTGTATGTGTTGGCTGTAATATTACCGGTGCCTGTGGTCTCGTCTCCAAAATCCCAAACGAAACTCTCGATGCCACTAAATAGATCATAGCTTCCCGTCGCATCAAAGGTTACTGTTTGATCTGCGACTGAGTACGTGAAAACAGCTGTAGGAATCAGAAGTGTAAACAACAAACCAAATACAACAGCAAACGTAAGGAAATAGGCACCTATCCCCATCGTCATTATTTTAGACGGTTTTTCCACCTTGGCAACAAAAAAATGCTTAAGAATATAATATGTGAGAAGATAAAAAAAGATTCCAAGTGAAACGCCTGTTAGAAGGTCGTCAAGTCTTAGAAGAACACACATTGCAGCTGCAACAATGCCTAAGCAGACTCTAATTGAATAAACAACGCTTAAAGGCTTCATTTTCTCACCTTCTTAGAGGAAACCACATTGAAGGAAGAGATGACAAGTTTCGACATTGCTGCACTTACTCCTGAACTTGACCGAACTATTAAGGGTGCTCGTATTGATAACATTTACCAAATTAATCCCACTACTTTGCTTTTAAAGCTTCGTCAACCAAGCCAACCATCTCTTCACCTACTCATAGAGGCGGGAAAGCGACTTCACCTAACCTCGTATGCTCTTGAAAAACCAAAAAGGCCCACCGCCTTTTGTATGGCTCTCAGAAAACACATCAGAAACGGTAGGATCACAGGAATCCAACAGCACGAGTTTGAACGAACCGTCATAATCTACGTAAGCACTGGAAAAGGAGACTTCCAACTTATATCGGAACTGTTCGGTGGAGGAAACATCATTCTGGTGGACCCACAAAACAAGATTTTACACGCCTTAACGTATCGGAGAATGCGAGATCGAAACATTTTGCGCGGCGAAATCTTTCAGCACGCTCCACCACACGGCAGAAACCCTTTCAAACCAAGTCGCCCAGACTTCGGCGAAATAAAAACTCTAGGACAACTAGAAATAGTAAAGGCCCTCACGAAATTCCTGAGCATCGGTGGATTCTACGCCGAGGAAATTCTCCTTCGTGCGAGCGTCAACAAAGATGCCACTTGTGAATCCCTTACGAGACAAGAGACTGGTAGAATTTTCGACGAGCTCCACCAAATTCTCTCCATCATTAAAACTGGGAACGTAGAACCTTGCATCGTGGTTGATGAACGAGGCGCGTGGATTGATGTAACCCCCATGCTCCTAAAAAAATATGCCCGCTTCAAACAAAAACCATATAAAACTGTCAACGAGGCTCTCGATGAATACTACACAAAAGCAGTCATGGAAGAAAGGGTAGTTGAGGTTTCCAAAGAAGCTGAGAAAGAGCTGGCAAAACAACGAAGAATCCTCAAAAGACAACAGAAAGCCTTGAAAGACTCGATGGAGAAAATTGAACAAAACAGAAAAATCGGTGACATAATCTATACACACTTAAACGACCTACAGTTTCTCCTCCAAAAAATCGTAGGCGAGAAAAGAGACGGAAAATCTTGGAAACAAATAGTCTCAAGCATCG
>JAUWDY010000037.1 GCA_030608565.1 Candidatus Bathyarchaeota archaeon
TAATATTCAATGAATCCAACCGGATTGTTCTCTTTATAAGCAATTTTAGCTCGTCCACCTTCCTTCAACTTCTCCAGTAAAAACTTTTTCTTTCTTTCTTCGCCCTGCAAAAAGAATTCATTTTTGATTCCTCTTGAAGAACAAAAGGTTGCAATGTCTTCAACGTTTTTTTCGGTTAAATCACGAACTTCGACCATGTTATTCGCCAATATCAACTAGTCTTTGCTTTCTTAAAGTTTTGGGGTGTGCGTGCAAGAAGCACTTTTTCTCGATAGTTAATGTTACTTCTGTATTTTGCGCGCAGACCAAGGTCTTTTTAGTTTTCATTTCATGCCCAGCTTCTTATTCTGCTCTAAAAGTCTGATAGCCTCCGTAAGACGTCTTTTGCGCGTCTCTTCCCTTTTTGCGCCTGTAATCCATCCAACAAGTTGTCTTTTGTAGCCGTTGGCTAAGTTATTGAGATTATCCAGCGCTTTCTCATTTGTCGCTAATGCTTTTTTTATGTATGCGGGAATTACGAGTTCTTTTTTGACTGGAGCAGTCTTGAACCATTCTCCATTACTTTTTGCTTCTCTGATTTTTGCCAATCCTGCTTTTGTCATCGTTCCTTCTTTTATCATTTTTCTGGCTCTTTTCTTGTTTGCTTCGGACCATTTGCTTTTGCGCTTGCGAGGTGTGAATTTTTGAGCAAACTTCTCATCGTCGATTTTTTTCACGAGGCTGTCTATCCATCCAAAGCATAATGCTTCTTCAACAGCATCACTGTATGGGATTCTAGGCTTGCCAGTGTGTCGTTTATAATAGATCAACCAGATCTCTTTCTTGGTGTCATGATTTTTCCTAAGCCATGCACGCCAGTCATCTCTATTAGTCACGTGTAATTTTTCAGTTATTTTCACTAGGCTTGCTCCAGCCTATCTTTTTAATACGCTAATACTTTCCGCAATTTTCAAGAGAGCATGAAAACCTATTTGAAAGTTTTATTCTGTTTTATCAACTAGCCTTTCGTCTCAACGCTGTTATAACTCACTGAACTTCTTTTTTATCTCTTCAATCTTGCAAGTGGGGTCCTTCAAAACTCCTTCAGGACAGTAGCCAAGTTCAATGCAAGAAGGCCCGGCGTTTTCAAAGATTACTGGAGCAGCTCGTTTTGCCAGCCTCAGCATTTCTATCGCCATCTCCCTTATCTCCCACTGAGACCTTACGCAACATCGAAGATTGAAGAAGTGACGCAGTTCCCTTGCGTTCATCGTTATCAAAATGTTCGTTTTCGCCGCGTTCGGCAGAATAAACCTTGTGTCCTCTTGGGGAATCTCATATTTCAACAGTTTTTGATATGTGTCTGACATTTTCATCAATGTTTCATCATAGATTTTCTTTGCTTCCTTGTTTTCTAGAACGCTTGGAGGTGTAACGTAGCGTCCTAAGGTGTCGTATGTAACGTATCGTTGACTCTGTTGCGTGTATGAGGCGATTCTATGTCTCACTAGCTGATGGGTTAACGCCCGCGAAACATCTTCAACGCTGAAAGTGAACGAAGCATGTTCAATCACGGAATGATGCCCAGAACTCATCACTCTACGTAGAGTTTTCCTCGCCTTCTCCAAATCGAGTCTTTCAAGTAGTTTGGATGTTCCCTCACTCTTGTAGGAGGTCATCGCAGCGGCAGCACACAGAAGTTCAGGATTCGGCGTATACTTGAGAAGCTTAACCTTCAATTCGACAATCCTCCAAGCCTTTTCTATTGAAAGAATACATGTGATAATCTTTTCTGTTCTTCATCCATGAGGTTGCTGAACAGCTTTTAGATATGAGCGTAAACACGGTCGCTGCCATATCGCCCAGTTGCCATCTCCTTTCCGATTTCACGTAATAGAAGAATTCGTTGATACGTCGCTGGATGCGTAGTGAACCAAGTGTTTACGGTGGTCCACCGAGATTTTGCCTCTCTTTCCATGGCAAGTTCAAGCTCTCTTTCGTCGAGAACGCCATCTTTATCCAAATCGTACTCGGCTTTCCGTTGTAGCAGGCCCCGGCATTCCTGTTTTGCCAATGCTGGATCGCCTATGTAGAGGGTTCTGGCACCATGTGGAGGGTTTGGCGACAGCGACAATCCGTAGGCGATTTTGGTTAATGCACTTCCTAGCTGTCGAGGCGCTCCGGTCACATAGGCTGAGTAGGCATCGGCGTAATGCTCTCGAAGGCGGCTTAGTCGCATGACGCATAAAAGCGTGACAATGTAGACTATGTAGGAGATGACAGCGGCCACAAAGATCAGAGCCCGAATGGATGCCCCTTCCTTTTTTCTACTTCCGCCGTCGGTAAACCTCACCGTAGCAAAGCCTAGCCGTGCAATCAGATAGGCTATGAGTGGTAACGCGGAGAGTACAGTCATCACCACGAAGTCTTTATGTTTTATATGTCCCAGCTCGTGCCCAATCACTCCACGAATTTCTGCTTGATTCAATTGTCTGAGTAGTCCTTCATGAACTGCTAGGGTGGCTCCTTTAGCGGTTCTTCCGAAAACGAAGGCGTTAGGTGTTCGATCAGGGACAATGGCCAGTTTTGGCATAGGTAACTCGCTTTTCTGCGCCAACTCTTTGACGGTTGATTCCAGCCACGGATGTTCCCCTGGGCGAAGATATCTTAATTTCGTTGACCATCTGACCATTTCGGGTCCTATCAAATACTCGATTAGTATGAAAAGTATCACTCCGATGAGAGTGAAAGTGAGAGCGTAGGTGAGAGGAAGCTGAAAAAGAAGAAGTATTGCAATCAAAAAGACGGCAAATATAGTGGTTACCAGCAGAATGGAAATAGTCATGGAAAGTCTCAGTTTAGCGAACCTAGCCAAAGGGAAAATTTCTCCTTTTCCACGTTATGGGATTAATAGTTATAGAGGTAAGTAAAAGTAAATTAAGCTTTACTTAGGTAAATCTGCATGCATTCAATGCGGGTTCTTACCATGTTTGTTTTTTCCAAATGTTGTATGGACATTGACGCCAACAGTAAGTGGAACCTTTGAAGCTACAACCTTTACATTACACAGTAGAGAACATGCGAGAAGTTACCCTTGTTGTTGGCGTAGTTACTATAATTGCCTTGGCACTCGAATCGGAATGTATTGCAAGGCATTAGACAAATTCGTTTTGTCATAACCAAGCCTGATGGCACATGCACATACATGCATGCATACATCTTGGCATCTCAGGAGTGTAGGTTCTTGGATAAATACATGCATTATCCCAATAAGACTTCTAACATTAACTTGTGACGCAAAACCTCAGCAAGGTCTCCGCTCTCTATAGCGTCTTCCAAAACATCAAGTTCACTTTGTATAGACTTTCTCATTTCCACGCTAATTCTTTGCTTGATTTCTCTCATTCGTCTCTGATATAATTCGTCCGCCTCTCCTCTAAGTCTCCAATAACGCTCTAACAAAGATTCTGTTTCTGACATTTCACATCTTATCATCTTAATTGGTTCTTTTTCAGTATAACTCTTCCGCTATTTCCCATCTCTCTTGATGGTTTATAGCAGTCATGCATGCATTATCGCATCCATCCAAATCTAAACTTTCTCTACGAGGTTTACTTGGAAATTAAACTCGCAGAATGAGTTGTAGCTACCTTCAAGCCGATTTGTATGCATAGAATACGAATAATCGTGCGCGCGTTGCACTGTGGATGATTTAAATGTAATGATATATATATATTCTAAATGCTATAGAATATTATGAGAGATAGAGATGCCAAGGTGTCCTAAGTGTCATACATTTCGTAAGAAGAGTTATTTTCAACATCATATTAAGATTTGTGTTAAATCCTAAAAAGTGGCTTATTTCCAGACCCACTCCAGGATATCCCCTTTAGTCTTAAGGATCCTAACTACAGGTTCTATGGAACTCTGATGGCTAAATTCGATACCATGGAAGCATGCATGCGTGCAAAAAAAGGGGATTTGCGGGGGATGTCGCCATGCTTAACTTAAATTAAGCTTTACGTTATATCCAAGACTTTTTCTGCCGTGAGAAAAGACTTCATTGATTAACAAAATTTATGTTCAGCTTGTCTCACTAATTGCTAGGGCTTCTCGATGTCGATAGTTCAAGAAATTAGATGTTCCAAGTGCGGCGCACCCATCGCGTTCAACCCAGGCGAAATCATCGCAACATGCCCATACTGCGGCTACACCAGCGTCATAGAAACAGGCAAAGCGTTCACCCTCGAACACTCCATGATTCTCAACGAGTACGATCCCACCCAAGCGGAGGAACTCGTGCGCAACTGGATGCGATCAGGCTTCATGAAACCCGGAGACCTCGCCAAGTCGTCCAAGATTCTAGAGAAAAGTTTGGTATACCTGCCGTTTTGGAACGTTCCCGTCACTGCCACCAGCGAGTATAAAGGTGTCTTTGAAAGGTTAGTTCCTCCGGTTGTGAAGGAGGGGAAAATTGAGAAAAAATATGATTGGCTTGTTCTAGCGCGGAAGGCTGCTGAGTTTCCTACGAGAGAGTATGACGTACCACTTGAAGGAAAGATTTCATATGATTTTCGAAAGATCGAAAAGTTTGCTAAAGTTTTGAACAGCGAGATAGAGAAAACTGAGGCGGTAGAGTCTGCTAAGCAACAGATTGAAAGTCATCATCAATTTTTGGTGAAGCAGGATGTGGATAGAATCATTGAGATGAAAACCGACTTCTCCATTGGCGATTCCGTCTATCTGCACGCGCCAATATGGTTCATCGCTTATGAATATAAGGGTGAACAATACAACATTATCTTAGACGGCGGCGCAGGAACGGTTATTAAAGGAGATATCCCTGCAACAAGGTTTGGTCTCTTTTAAGTGAAAACACCAGTTCTTTGTGAAAGATTATCCCAGATCGAGAAAAAAAGGGAAGTTAGGGGTTTTGTGGCTGTGTCTTTCTCAGCAGATGAAACGATGTTTTTGCCATTCCATTAATGCCTCGGCTTTCTTGCGTTCTGCTTCCAACAGTGCAGTTTCGATTTCCTTGCCGTAACTGCAGTAATTACTCGCGGTAAATCCGACGTTACCGATCTCTCCTTGAATGCTCAAAGGTCTTTCAAAATCTCTATTCATTCCCAACAGTCGAAGCAGACCCGCACGCAAAACCCCAGAAGTGCTGGACTTTGTTTCATTTCTACAATCCGCACAGCTGGGCTCAGTTTTCCTCTGACATTTATGTGTCATATCAACCACCTCTTTACTATTCAAACCACTGTTTTAATAACAAAGGCTTCCGCTCTTATAAACATTTCGTTTTGGTGATGAAAACACTTTTATACTAATTTAAGCCATCTATTTATCTGGTAATGCAATATGAAGCCAATAAAAACGATAAAAGATCCTGAAGCGTTCAAACTATTAGCCGACCAAACAAGGAGAAAAACAGTGTTTCTGCTTCGAGCCAAAGAGATGAGCGTGAGTCAAATAGCTGCAGACCTAAACATCACTCCTCAAGCAGTGTACCACCACATAAAAAAGCTTCTAAAGGCAGGAATGATAGAAGTAGCAAGGGAAGAACGTATTGACCACCTCATCGAAAGCTACTACCGTGCAACCGCCGAGACTTTCTTCTGCAGCGTTGGAAAAACTCCTCGCAGTGCAAAAGTCGCCAAGGAACAAATGACGGTCATTCTCAATGCTTTGAAAAAGCTTGGTTTCAAAATTGAATTCGATGAGAACAAGATTTCTCAATTGGTTGACGTTCAAGCTGAACTTGACCAGCATGAAGCTTCCGGGAAGTTTGAGGACAAAATCTCTGAACTGGACGAAGTGGACTTTCTTACAAAACAGACAGTTCAGAAGTTCGCTGAGACTCTTTCGATGTCAGATGAGGAATTCTCTAGACAACAGCAAATTAGTAAGAAGTTTAAAAGTTTGTTGTATTCTCTCGTCAAGAATCGCAAATAGGTTTTATGCGTGCATTCGCGTTCTTTGCAGGCACGCATGTACTGCCCTCCTCCTCCGAAGCCATTTAAATGAACGACAACATGAAAAAAAGGGGAATTGGGGGGATGTCACCAGTGATAAGGCTTCAAATGAAAGTTTTTATACCCACTTCAAATAGAAGTATGTGAATTAGAGGAAGATTACTTTGAGCGACAAAAAAGGGTTGCTTGAAAAAGCCAAGGGAGAACGAACGCTTTTCGAAAGAATTCTGGGGGAGCTTCCTGGCTTCAGAGGATACAAGGAGAAGGAGTTACGAAGAGAAACCGACAAACTGGTTCGGAACCATATCTACAGAAAGCTGTCAGAAGCCAGAAAAGACGCGAAAGAGGTTTTTCAGAAGCTTTCTGATCAACGCCTTCACGAAGTATTAACGGAAATGGATCGACTCGTCATGGTATTTGACAGAGTAACGGCGAAAATAGATCACGCATCATATGGTTATGCAGGCTTCTTCAATGTGTTGAAGGTTCAAGAAGAAAAGCTTGACAAAATGATCGACTTCGACAACGAACTTATCGGTCGGGTACAAAAAATCCTTGACGATACTGCTATTTTCAAAGGAGAGGTCATTAAACGCGAATTCAAGAAAGCGAGGGAACACATTGAAAAACTTCGTGATTCACTGGAATCATTAGAAGAAAAGTTTGATGAACGTGGAGAGATTATATTGGGGGTGAAGTGAAATGCCTCAAGTTATTGAATGGAAGAATCCGAGATCAGAAGACATTGTTTGGAAATACCCTGATGAAGACATTACATGGGGCGCCCAACTTATCGTCCGTGAGTTTGAAGCTGCGGTTTTCTTCAGAGATGGAAAGGCCTACGACATATTTGGTCCGGGAAGACATACCATTACTACTTTGAATGTGCCGTTATTGACCGGCATCATTAGGAGAATAGCAGGCTTTGGTGAGACCCCATTTAAAGCCATGGCGATTTTCGTCTCGACCCGTGTGGTTGCCGGCAAATATGGAACACGAGCGCAGACAACTGAGTTAGCGCCGCTCCAAGTTCACGGATCTTTCTGGTTCAAGGTAGACAACCCACAACTCTTTGTCAACGAAGTCGTCGGTGGACAAAACGCCTACACAACAAGCGACGTAAACAACTATCTCAGAGGCTTCCTCAACGAAAAGATCATCGACGAACTGTCAAGATACGATCTGCTCACCGTTTTCACGAAACTGGATGAAACCTCCGTTGCAGCAAAGACCGCCATCCTAGACGCGTTCAGAAGAATAGGACTCGACCTCACAGACCTCCGCTTCGAAGGAATAGACACGACACCTAAATACCGTGAACGACTCTTCTGGCTCAGAACGGGACGCGCCGCTCCAGAAGAGGTGCTACGAATGGAAACTGTCAAAGAGGCTGCTAAAGAACTGGGAAAATCTTCAGGAGCAGGACTAGGGACAGGAATGGTTCTCATACCTCAGATAATGACGCCGACTGGAGTGGCCTCCGCACCTGCTGCAGCACTACTCATTTGCCCGAAATGCAGCGGAAAGATACCCGCCACCTCAAAATTTTGTCCAGACTGCGGGACAAAAATTGCGGCACCATCGGCAGAAACGAAAAACTGCTCAAAATGTGGACACGCGGTTTTGGTGACGGCGAAGTTTTGCCCTGAATGCGGCCAGAAGCTATAATGAAGCTTGGATGATGCCCATGGCAAAGCTACCATTAGGTCTTCTTTCAATAGGCGTGTTTGTGATTATCATAGCGATTTGCCTAACCGCCTACGCTGTACAATTCATTAGCATGGACCGAATCATCCCTCTGATTCTCACTTTCTATGGCGTTTGGACGATGGTTGTTGCTGGAATTAGAGTGAAGACCCCGGAGAAATATGCACGCGGAGCATTTAGTATATTTGCTTGGGGAATTCTGTTCACGGCGATTGGTGGTTCTTGGTACCTTTACGTTGTAGGGCCTGAAAAAAATCTGATACTCGCAGTCACCTTGGTCGTGGTTGTCTTCGGAATCCTGATAGTGACTGCAGCGCTTCGGTCATGGCGAAAATGACAGGGACGAATCTTTCCGACAAAAACCATCCGCGTTTTATCCTAAACTTTGTTCAATTCTCTTAGTCGTTTCACAATAAAGTTTTTGTCAAAGGACAACAGAAATGGAGCGAGTCGAGGGCCTGAGGGTTGACCGAAAAAGGCGAGATAGACAACTTGGAAAAATCTTTTGGGGCCAATCTTCGTTGTTTCACGGGCTATTCGATAGATTTCAGCCTTAAAATCGCTTGGAGTCCACTCGCGTGTCTCTAGGGCATCAGCAAGCAGATGAAGAGCTTCTATCTCTTTTTTACTCAGTTTTTTCTGAATATCTGTGGGAATCTCACTTAACACTTTGAGTCGGTATCGTGGAGGAGCGTACTTTGCTGCCCAATAGTGTGCCCTATGAATCCTTTTCATGATGTATTGCGTGCCTTCTTCAGAAATCTTCTTTGGGATGGGTTGTGTTCTTCTTAGAACTTTCAGGACATCCTCTTGATCCGAGAGGTCTGGGACAATCTGAGACACCAAAGTTGCATGATCATATGGTACACGAAGAGGCAGTTTCTTAGGTGGATGCTCATTATGAGCCAACTCGTAGCTTCGTTTCATAGCCAACATCTTCTCAGGATCCTCTGTCCTTTCAATCTCGAAATACATGGATTCAGCCCAATCGTATTCGGCGACAAGATGCGGAATCTTGGACGGACTGAAATCGAGATGTGTCATCGGTTTCATAAAAAGGTACCAATACTTTAACACTTTAGGCTCAGCAACATGGGGCCACTCGTCAAAGCTGAAAGATACACCACCGGAACTCGTCATCTCCACAGGCTTACCTTCAACAAGTGAAGACACAAATTCGTAGGGCTGCCCTCTCGGTGGTTCGAATCCCAAGGCTTCTGTAGATAGTATACTACAACTCTCTCTACTGCCACCAGCCATGGCGTGGTCTTTTCCAAATGGTTCAAAGGTTACGTTCAGAAGTTGCCATATAGCAGTCCATTCTAGCCTCCAGTCTAGTTTTCCCAGTTCCATGTTTGAAAAGCCGTGATCACCACATTTTGAACACTCGTATTCTGCCGTCCAGTTGTCGAGATCAACTGTGAGAGCTTTTGTGAAGGTGGAGCTTATGGCGTGACACTTGTTGCAGAAAGGATTGAAGGGAATCCAGTCTTCAGGTTTTTTTGCTTCTCCTCTGTACCTGTTAACAATGTCTCTTACTTGTTCTCGCTTGTTCATGATCTCCCTTATTATTCGCTTCATCTCTGATTTCTGGTACATTTCGGTGGTAGTGATTAAAATCGGATCGACATCGAAATGCGTCAGCGTAGATATAAACGGATTTAGGAAGTGTTCAATCCAATTGTCACAACAACCGTTTGGGCACGGAACATCGATTATTCGCACGCCGCTGTACTTTTTGGCGAACTCGGGCTTAACGAGAGGAGGCCTTGCTTTTAACGGGTCTTGAGTGTACAATGTTAGATAATGCTTGACGTTTTTCCCAAGATGTTTCAATCTTGTCGCTATCGCGGCTGGGCAGATTAAGTCTGATCGGCATTTTCCTATGTGGAGTGTACCAGAAATAGCCATGCCTGTGTTTATTACGTAGGAAGGTAGATTTAGGTCGACGAGGATTTCAGCTTCTAGGTCTACCCAGTGCTTGTAGTAGATTTCCTTTTTGTCCATTAATTCAGAATACTCCTTAAAGCCTATGAATAATCGTATCTATCCACAGAAAAATATTTCGAACCTAATAAAGAAATGCTTACCATCGAAAAATCTTTTACTCAGCGGTTAAGGTTGTTATGTTGGGCCCGTGGTCTAGCTCGGATTAAGACGCTGGCCTGCGAAGCCGGAGATCCGGGGTTCAAATCCCCGCGGGCCCGCTGAACCTTCTTTACCGAAAGAAGCTTCACCAAGAAAGGCAGTTCCGCCGTTAGTTTGAGTAGTTAGGTTTTGTATGGCTTGGATATGTCGTTTTAGACAGTTTTCACAGACTTTTGAAAGATTGAATCCTAATTCTTTAGCTTTTTTCACGACTTCTTGGTCTATTGAAAGGCTGAGTTTCACTTGTTTTGTCATGTTTATAACCTATGCTTACTAATACGTATAGGTGCATATAAATATTGTTAGTGTGTTGGTTCTTGTTCTAATCGTTTGCAACTACATGAATTTATGAATCCTCAAATCTTCATCTAACCTTAAACCATGCTTCTTATCAAACGGCCTCGGTCCAACCGTCCAACCCTTATTTTTACGAAGTTTCAAAGTCTCCCGGTCACTAACAGCGAGAGCTTCAGTAATCAGTTTGAAATCACGCCAAGTAATGAAAAGTATAACCTCATCTCTCGGTAGCCTCAAATCCTGATCTAACACACTTCTTTTAATATGAAGGCCAACACCAACACCGTCACCATGACCATGAACACTCTTAACAAGCCTACCGTCAAACGTGAAATGGTTGTTCACCCTGGGGATCAACCTAATCTTTAGGAGAACACCCATTACTCAAGCACCTTAGTAGTTTGAGCTAATTCTAAAATCAGCTTAGCGTTTGGAATATCTGCTTGGTGTTCTTGGGCCTTCTTAATCCAATAGGTTTTAGACTTATCTTTCATTTGAGGCCATGCTTTAATGACATTTGAGAATTGCTTTACAAGATCGTCATGCTTTGTTTTTCTCTCAAGTTTTTCTAAAGTTGGTCTATTATCTTCCACAAGTGACGCGTTATACCTTCGCTTATGCACTTCATAGACTTCTTGAGAAATGTAACCGAGCTTGAATAGGCCCTCAGTGAATGGTAACAAACCAGCGTAGGATCGGCCTAATTTTTTATCAGCTTGTAACTTTATGAAACCTAAGTAGAGATCCTTTGACAGAAACAGCATGACACCATGTTCCCTGAAACCAACCATTAGGAAAATCCCCTTCCCCGAAGGTGAATATGGTTGGTTGGTTTTTTTTGGTGTTTAAGACACGTTTGATAGGTAGGTAGTTAGTTACAGTATAGATTCTGTTGTTTGATAGTATAGGCCCGGGCCTGGTGTTATTAGCGAAAGTCTTATTTTCTCTATGGCCTAACTTATTCATGGTCCCCCCGGACCTCTTTTTTATGTTACCTTCTATGCTTGTGACGTTAGAAAATTCTACCGTCACTTCATTGAATGTAACGTTATATCATAATCGGCATTGTCTAACGTAAAAGAAGTTTAGGAAGTGTTTTTACATAGGACAAGAAAAACCTTTACGTTTGTAAGGTTTCCAACATTCAAAAAATAAAACCGATTTTTGGGAACTGTTTTCCCGCTCACCATGTATGATAAGAAGCTTTAACAGGGCCGGGCTAAATTCTTTAAAAATCAAGTTTCATTAAATACGTATGTTGTCTTATGGCTAATTCACGTTTCCCCATATACCCCATAAAGTTAGAATACGTGTCACCTGAAGTTTTATCATTAGATTTTTGCCTTCTCAGAATTTTTTTTCAAGAATACTTTCACAATCTCCGTCACAAGTCACATACAATAGTGCGGAGGCTAAAGGAACATAGAAGCTGTGACAAGTTTATTGATTTTAACATTGTTGTGACAATATTGCCCTTTTGTCGCAACTCTTAAATGAAACAACCATTATAGAGAAAGGTATGCCACGTTACACGTATAGAAGAAAGAATTATTTGTCCAAGTCAGAAGTGGCAGCTATGATCAGTCACGCTGAGGAAGCATGGTTAAAATCTTTGATTGCCTTTCTCTATTTGTATGGTGTCCGGATAACTGAAGCGTTGAGACTTGTCCGATCGGATTTCACTTATGATAGTCAATACCTTCATGTTCATATAGGAATTTTGAAACGTCAAAGTGACACAGGCCCTATTGAACCGTCACATATATTGAGGATCTCCAGGGATTCTCCTTTTATGAAGTTGCTTTTTGATTATGTGTTAAGTAAGAGAGCTGAACAGAAAGTTTGGAAGCAGCATAGAGGTCACGTTTGGAGAAAGATTAAGAAGCTGAACAATGAATGTAGCCCTCATTTTTTCCGTCATAGCAGATTATTTCATTTAGCTCAGATAGGTGCAACTGAGGCCGACTTAATGGATTGGGCTGGTTGGAGTGATCCCAGGCCTGCAGGGAAATACATTAAAGCAACAGGCAAGTTAGCAAGTGCATTTTCTAACAGAATTAAGTAGGCCTATTTGTGTTAGAAATGGTGACTTAAAAAAGAAGGGAAAGGTTAGAGTTTTATCGGAGGAGAAGGAGTGATTTCTGTATGGCTCAATTGGTGCTGATAATCGCCAAGGTCTTGGAAAAGATATGGGAAGTGGCTAATCCCATTCAGAAATTAGAAAAATGCATCAAGGATAAAGAGTGGTTTAAAGGTATAGTGCTATCAACAGCTTTTTTTGAAGGCGTAGGCACAATGGTGCTTTCAACCCATTTTAAAGGTGATATAGCACCTGAGAAAAATGAACACCTAAGGTCACTGGAGCAAATTATACTGCTTCTTTATGCCTCAGGAATCATAGACCAGTCCACATACTCCAAAATGATAGAAGTTAATCAATTTAGAAATAATTTGGTTCACATCAAACCTTTTGCCATCCCACAAAAAATCCAACCGAAAAAAGCAAAAAGGATTATTAAGAAGGCAATTGTCTGCCTGGAAGCTCTCATGGGAAAATGGGTTGAACCCAAGAGACTGGAAAAACCTATAGAACTGGAAGAAGTGAAGTAAGATGCATGCAGTTTACTGCTTTAGGTTCTATAGGGGAATTTCACAACTTTTAAATACCTATGTCGATAACGGAATGAAAACCTATAAGGAAGTATTACATTAGTAGATGTGGAGATGGAAGGACATGGGAAGGATTCTTTGCACAAGACTTAGAGGTTCCAGAAATGGAAATGTCCTGGGAAAATCGGTGGAACAAGTAGTCAAGAGGAACAAGCAAGTCTTCGACAAATTAGCTAAGCATTAATAGGTAAACTTCTCTATTTTACTCTCTATGGAAATTTGGTTAAATAAAGATTGGCTCAAATTCTTTCACGAAACACTCGTAAATCTGTATCGTGATGCAGAATATCCTATCACTTTAGGACATAGTGAAGGAATGCTCGAAGTATGTGTAGAACGACCTCTTGTTAGCATCTATGATTTCATACCGTTTCCTCACATTCTACACAAAGCAACGATTCTTATGGAAACAATGATATGTTTTCATCCTTTTATTGATGGCAACAAACGGACTGCTCTTTTGTCTGTTTTCTTCTTTCTGTATTGGAATGGATACAACCTACATATTCCTGAAGATGCAGCTGACTTCACAATCGAAATTGCCAAAGGGAAACACAATTTTAATAGCATTCTTTATTGGCTATCTCGCAATACTTCCAGAACCTTGTCAAGCATTTTTAGAAATAAGCTTTTGTACATATGGGTATGGCTGTGTGAGAAATGGGTTGGATTTGAAACTGTTCTTGTAGGTTTCATTGGACCTATTATTGGTTCACCATATCCATATCTATTTTTCCAGTATTTAATCACCAAAAAAGTCAAGAAAAAACAAACATGATTCTCGTGACAATAAAATCATGTATGTATGACCTTCCAATCTTTGACGATTATCTGTTAATTTTGTTCCAACATTTTGCATGATAATACCTTCCACTCCGAGAAAGTTTAACACTAACAACTGTATCACCAACCTTGAAAGAGTTTCCACACCAAAAACAAATTCTACGGTTGCCATGTGAACCCAAGCCTAAGAGCATGGCATTAGTCAATACGTAAACTTTGACATTTTCATGCATACTTTGAACCTCAAACAAAAAAGAGATGTTAGGCTAACACCTTGAGGTTAGCCTTATCATAGATCCCCTTGAGTTTCTGAACTTCTCTACTTGTATAGTGCTTCGCTAAGACAGATCGGGGGGCCCTTCCGCAGAAAATGTCTATGTAACGGTCCTGAACTCCAAGATCACCCATTTTATTAGAGAACCATACACGCAACATTTGAAGTGTAACTTTTACTCCGGTCCTATTCCAAGCCTTTATCAACTGTTTTCTAATTGCACCTTCAGTATTACAGAAAAGTCTTGTCTCCGGATCATCTGTTTCTGTTAAGAACTTCCTTAGTAGAGGTTCAACCTCTCCATTATAGAAGGTAATTCCGGTTCGCTTAGTCTTAGTGTTCTTATGAGGAATTATTGACTTCAAGTTAAAATCTATGTGTTTACGTAAGAGATTCAAGATCTCTCCTCTACGTAAACCAGCTGTGCTGGCCATAAGGTAAATCAAACGATCCCGGTCATACTCAAGATTCTGTACAGATGGATATATACCAAGTCTGTTATAGACCTGACCAGCTGATTTCGTCGTTGTATACCTAGATGTATCCGTCTCAGGCCAATAATTTGAAACATTATCCATAAGTGCAATAGTAGATGCATGGCTTCCACCTTTATAGAAGAAGCAATCTTCTGTTGTACTGTGATCATGTAAATCGATGAATACATCAGGATCCCAAGATTGAATCTCTGAGAACGTCCAGTTTATTTCTGGCTGCATGTTATCAATGGCTTTATCCCATTGTCTGTTAAGATCATGCTGGGCACCACTACGGAATGGAGTAAAGCGACTAACACCATAGTAGACACCTTCGACATTAACAACAGGGATAATTTTAAAAATACAATTCTTTCTAAGAGATTCAGAAACTGAATCAGTTGTATTAAGTAAAAGATGAATTAATCCCTCTGCAACATAGCTAGAAGCTGTTTCCCCACTATGCTGCTGAGCGATAATATAGACTTTATGTTTCTCGTCGTTTGGTATGCTTGGGTCGGTTATGTTTGCTGCTTTTAGATTGAGACCAAGAGGAGTTGTACCTAAACTATATATATTTAGATAAAAACTACTTGAATAATAATTAAATAGATTATCTCTCATTGTAAGAGTATATGGTGGAATCGGAGCAAACCAAACCTTATCCTGAATTGGGTTAATCGTTATTGAGACATTCAATGCTGTTGAATTCCAACTTGTGTTTTCCCTTGGTACTCTAGACCAGTTCTCATAATCATAACTATACACAGGTTCCATACTCTGCCATCTTGGTAAACCAC
>JAUWDY010000002.1 GCA_030608565.1 Candidatus Bathyarchaeota archaeon
AGGGTTGTCACAGATACCCCCTTCTATGCATGCATTAAAGGTAAAACCGTTCACCTTTCCATATCTTTTCGTATCTTTTCCCATCTTTTCCCATCTATTCCTATCGTGGGATAAACCATTTCTAAGCTTATTTTCAAAAAACAAACGAAAAACAAGCTTTGTGAAAAACTAAAAAAATTATAGGGGGGGTCTAGAGAGAGACAAAAACAATGTAGCAAAAAATTAGGGGGGCTATAGGGGGTCTAAAAAGAGAGAGACATACGCAAACAACGTAATAAAATAGTCAACTTTTTTCAGAGAAAGGCTTATAACATAGCAATGTATTTTTGTGGCAATCTTCCAGAAAGGAGAATTACGCTATGCAGATTGTCAAGGAACCATGTGGACACCAAACGCTCTACCGACTTGTAGACAAGCTAGATTGTATGTTAGGTCGAGCAATAACCTCAGAAACTACTGAAGAAGTCAGACTACACGAAATCTACGTAAAGCCTGAACATCGCGGAAAAGGCTACGGAAGCACACTCATGCAAGCAATCCTCAACGGGGACAAAACAAAACTGATAACATTATGCACCGGGTTTACAAACATTCCATTCTTCAAACAACACGACTTTGAAGTAACAGGAACCCGTGACAGCCTAGTTTTTATGAGCAGAAAAACATTAACACCCAAGATACAGTAACAGCATTCTGAAACTGCTCTCTTTTTACAAGCTACAAAAAAATTATTGTCTCCCATTATACATAATGAATGCTTAGGGCTTCAACTTGGGAGTCAACCTCACACCCATCATAATCAAAAAAACAATACGTTTAGAAGACCTCAGAGACAAAAACCTTGCAGTAGACGCCAACAACACACTATATCAATTCTTATCGTTAATTCGAACACCAGACGGAACACCCCTAAAAGACTCAAACGGACACATCACCTCCCACCTTACAGGACTCATGTTCCGCTCCACACACCTAATACACAATTACGGAATTAACCTAATCTTCGTTTTCGACGGAAAACCCCCACCACTCAAAAAACAAGAAATCCTAAAGAGACGAGAACTCCGAGAAAAGGCTACAAAAGAATGGAAAAAAGCACTTGAAACTAAAGACTACACCACAGCTTTCTCCAAAGCAGTTATGACAAGCCGCTTGACAAACCCATTAATTGATGATGCAAAACGACTCCTCAAACTCCTTGGAATACCTTTTGTTCAAGCACCCAGCGAGGCCGAAGCTCAAACATCCTACATGGCTGCAAAAGGAGACGTTTGGGCTTCAAGCAGCCGTGACTACGACGCTCTCCTTTTCGGATCACCGCGCCTCTTAAGATATCTCACAATCTCAGGAAAAAAGTTTCTACCGAGCAAGGGAGTTTCTCGACCATTGAAGCCAGAACTCATCGACTTGAAAAACCTCCTTTCATATCATGAACTCGCTCATAAACAACTCATAGACCTAGCAATCTTGATTGGAAACGACTTTAACAACGGAGTGAAAGGGATAGGCCCCAAAACAGCCTTAAAACTATTGAAGAAACATGGCACCATAGAGAAACTACCCAACAACGTTAGGTCAAAGGTTCCTGAACACTACAATGAAGTTCGAAAAATCTTCCTAAAACCCAACATCACATCCGACTACACTCTTAAATATGGAAAACTCGACGAAAAGAACCTCTATCAATTTCTCTGTAACCAACGAGACTTTTCTAAAAAACGTGTAGAAACTGTTGTTCAAAGAATGAAGAAGTTTTACTCAACCAAAAAACAAACCAGCTTAAAAAAATGGGTCGCTATAACTGACTAGTATTTTTGAGACGTAACCTCCATTTACTCCCAAACCTCTGAACAGTAGGACCGGACAGACCGAAAAAATGACAAAGCCCTTCAGGCTACTCTCAAAGAACTTGACGCACAAAGATTCCAGGTTACTCAGTTTCGCCTTCCTTTACTTCCACTACTGTTTCCGCTTCCACTTTTTCCTCCGCTTTTCCAACCACTTCTGCTTCAGCGAATCTTCGACTTATCCTCGTTATCTTTATCCGCACATGCTCACCGGGTTTGGCATTTGAAACGAAGCATACGAGTCCCTTGATTCGCGCAACGCCTTCGCCTCGACGACTGGTCTCTTCAATTTCCACATCGTATTCTTTTCCTACCTCAACGGGTTTTGGGGGAAGTCGTGGGGCAAATCCTCTGCGCTCTCCTCTTTCATAACTCATCGTTTTCACCTCTGCTTATTTCTGAACTAAGCTATTCATTTTGAAGAAACTGATATTGACCTATGTGACGTTTAGGGTTCCATATTTCCCTGCGTTTAGTTGAATCTCTCCTCTGAACGAAGTAATATATCCGTTTTCAATCTTGACTGTGTCGCCAACGTTAACTTGATCGATTTGTTCATTCCACAGGGTTAGCTTTATTGTACCAGTGTCATCGCTAACGAGGGCGTCCGCAACTTGGTATGTCTCATTTTTGTACCTTGACTGAACTTCGCGAGTATCTGATTTTTCGGTTACCTTTGCTACGACATTCACTTTCCTCATTCCATTTCTCAACTCTTTAATGTTCAAAACGTTTCCTCCTGTCTGCTTATTTTTTCCGCGATGGCAAATTTTTTCCCAACACTCACGATTTTCACCTTCACACGCTCTCCGACCTTCACTTGAGGTACAAATATTAAAAAGTTCTGTATTCTCGCTATTCCGTCGCCTCTTGTGCCTATGTCATTTATGACCACGTCGATTTCTTGCCCTTTTCTAACTGGAACTGGCTGAAAAGGTATAGCATTGAACTTCCGTTCTCTCTTATGTTTACGTCTCGGTCTTACGTGCCTTGGTTTTTCTGAAAGCCTTCTCGGCATCTGTTCTTTCGTCCCTTATCGCGGAACCAGCCATCCAGACAGAACTGCATTGTCGATAAAGCGACTTCTAGCGTAGCTCCGTTCCGGTATGCCGGTGAAGATGAAGGATCATTGATGCTGAATATAAGTTTTGTCATGCGGAGAATTCGTAGATTGGAAGCGGTGGTAGGCAGGCTAGATTAAAAGACGCATGTGAACTAAACAAGCAAGGAACTTGCATAGAGAGACAGAGACACGTATACTTAGGTCTAAGATCTTAACATGGTTTAATGGAAAAGTCAAACCCCGCACATCTGGTTCTTGTGGCAAACAACGAAAACTATATTTCTCTTAAACGTTTATTTAATAGAACTATATTTTCATTGGTTAACGATCTAATGTAAATTTTATAAAAGATGCTGCCTAAAACTCGGAGAGAGATGAGAATATGATTCCTGAAATCCCATATCCATACTCAACCATTCTTGAAATTGCTATCACCATTATTGTTGCAGCGATTTTGGAACGTGTTGTCGCAAGGTATTTGAAACGTTTTTCTGAGCGGAGAGAGTTGCCGCCAGAAGTTGGAAACGGCTTGGTATTGATCGCTCGGTTTCTGATCATAGTAGGTGCAGTCATCACGCTTTTCAGGGTTGGGGGGTTGTCCACTGAGTGGTTCACGGCGATTTCAGCGCTCGGAGGCGCAGCGATTGGCTTCTCCTCAACCAAAACGCTTGGAAACTTTATTGCAGGTTTATATATACTCATTGCGCGACCGTTTCGAGTGCAAGACTACGTCTCCATAGCTGGTACTGAAGGCATCGTCAAAGAAATAACAATTAATTACACAAAGATTTTGACGCCTGGAAATACGACGGTCTCTATGACTAACCAGAAAATCTTGGATCAAGACATCATCAATTATCGGTACAAAAGTGGAAAGTCTCGCCTCTACTGCTACAGTTTCGAACTAAGCTTTGACCACTCTTTGCCGACGAATAAACTGGAAAAAACCTTTGACCAAGTGATTAAACGATACGAGGAAAAGCTTCCAAGAAAACCTGAGTACGGGATGACTAAGCTGATGAGGCTGGAAAGACACTATATGTTCTATCTTTACTTCAAAAACCCCAAAGACATCTTCACCCTGCAGCCCACATTTCTGAAAGAGATAACCGAAGCATGGGACAAAGCAAAGGCTTCAAGTTCCAGTTAACATTAGACAAGAAATGTCCATTCGCTAAATTGGTATGAGTGCCTTCAAGAGGATGAGCATGATATATGCCATAACAGAAATAGCCGCCGCTTTCTTCCACGTAAATTCACGTGCGAAATGTAACGCGATGGTGCCGAGTGCTGCCGTCCATGCATGGACGGTGAACGGGAGGTAATAACGTAGATTGTACGCTAAGGTAGTACCCCAATTATCTTGGATGATCTGATTCCACAACACAAGTCCAATTTCCTCCTCTCCTGCAGCCGGACTCCACGTTTTTAGTGGAAAACTAAGTGATGGAAGCATATTTATTAGAAGCGCATCAATTGCGATGTAAACCATTGTGACGGCAAATACGTATCCGACAACATTGAATAACGTGCTCCATGAGCCAGTTTCACCACCAAAGATCTTAATCGTCAGTAATAGAAGGCCAGCGTATAGAATCCATCTGACGATGAAGTCAGTAGCTGAGCCCATTAAAGAACTAACCAACCATCCAGTGAAAAAGCCTGAGGCGATAGGGGAAACATATTCTCCAAAATATAAATCATCAATTTTCATTGTTAAATTTGCCGCGTTGGACCAAGATAATCGATATGCTAATGCCGTTATGTTCTCCCAGCCCGCAGAATTAACCCAACCTCGGCTCTCTGGGCCAATATTAACGGTTACATTACTCCATCTACCACTTGAGTTTGATATTTCACTCTCCAAGTTCAATTCCAAATAATTACTTTCGTTACCTGAAAACAGCCACAAAGTTGCGTTGCTTGGAAGGACCCCCATACCGTGTATCCATTTAATCCGAAAAGATAATTGCGTGTAACCTATGTCTACTGAACAAACAAGTGGTCTCACGTCAGTTGGTATTTTCTTTTTCATCCAAATAGATGTGCTGTTGGAAACGAAAGACTTCACACTGTAGTTGCCAACTATGTGGTCTGTATCACACGATAGTGTTTCGTTGGGACTCCAAAGTGAAGTTGATTCGGTCCATGAATCTGCCTCAGGCGTCGGATTTTCAAAAAATGTCTTTGAGGCACTAATATATTGTGCCCCCGCTGTGACAAGCACAGTGATCAACAAAATTAGCATAGGACCCTTAACGTCAGGTTTTTTAACGATTTCTTTAAATGCCTCAAGTGGAGAATACAAAACCCTGAATATTTCACGGACAAACAACTTTTGCTTGTTCACCTTTTGTGCTTTCATATCGACGCTTATAATATAAAAGATGCGTTTCAACTGGTTCTTGAACACTCTAGCGAACCTTAGTCAGGTTCTGTTGTTTCAACACTTTATCGATTGTCAAATTCCGCTATAGTTGCTGTTACCAATTAGTTGTGTAATGTTATAACGCTTCAAAGTCCGAGCTTGAACTTTCTATAGGTATTGTAATCCACAAATTCTATGTGCTCATTTTCAATCTGATGCTGCACAGTGAATTTTTGTCGACCCTTTTTCTCCTCAACCTGGCTGGTTGTAATCAGAGAATAAGCATCGCTTCCAGCCCCAGACCCATAACTAACAAGGATTATCCTCTCGTTTGACTTGGCTTTATCCAGAACCGCCGCTAACCCAATAGGTGAAGCACCGGAATACGTATTGCCAAACTTAGAGACTTTGAGACCCAGCATGTACTGTTCCTCTTTGAACCCTAGTTCCTTGGCCACCTTAATTGGAAAGCCCACGTTAGGCTGATGGGAAATGAAGTAGTTCACGTCGCTAGGTTGGAGATTTAACTTCGCCATCAATTTTCTACACGCCTTCACCACGTGCTTAAAGTAGGCAGGCTCACCGGTGAAACGGCCACCATGTCTGGGATAGGGTTCAAGCGCCCTCCTCCAAAAGTCTGGTGTATCTGATGTGCACGAGTACCAACCCTCCACTTCAGCGATGATGTCTTGCATGCCGAAAATGAAGGCCGAACCACCATAACCAACAAAGAGGTCTAATTCCCCCCCAGGCTCCTCCCTAGGCGCAGCCTGAGAATTATCGGTGCCTATCACCATGGCGTAAGTTGTACTTACACCGGGATAGTACACCAGTGATGTTGCGTCTTTGAACATGCTTGTGGCAGCCTTGCACGCAAACTCCGTGTCAACTGCGTCTACGCCCTGCAAGCCATCGATTTTTTCTTCCTCACCGAGCTTCAACACCTGAGCTACTTTGGAAGCGATGGGCTTAACCGCATAAGGATTAGACTCTGAGCCCACATATACCTTACCCACAAGCGAAGAGTCTATGCCAGAATGAATCAGAGCCATTTTCCCAGCCTCAACCGCAGCCGTGATGGCGTCTTCATCCATGAATGGTATGGACCTTTCCATGGCTCTTTCTTTAATTCTGAATTTGGAGACGTATACTCCGTATCCGACGATTCCAGGCGTCTCATACTCCTTTTTGGGTTTAGTCACTTCGTATTTCTGGTGTGGGTAGTACTCATCAGCAAAAGTAAACGCTAAAGAGATCGTTGGGATTATCTCGCTCTGCTTCACGGCATATCTTCTTCTGAATCTTGGAACAACGTTTCTACCTTCAAGGCTGGAGAATTCGATTTCTTTGTTGTTCAAGATGAGATCAGTTAACCTGCAGGGCACCCTTATCTTTCCATTATGAAATGCGACAATCCCGTAGATGTATGGGCCGAACTTAGTAAATCTGTTTGTAGGTCTGTTGACAAGAGTACAAACTTCTAGTGTTCCTTTTTCGTAGAAGAAGTCGATGTCTTCCATCTTGCCGAAACTTTTCCTTCCACACTTTCCGCAGTAGTCTTTGGATCTGAAGTATTCTTTGCTGCAGATGCCGCATCGACTGCCTCTGAGTCTATCACCTATATATGAGACTCGCCTTTCTATAGGTTCGCTGCTCATGTTAACCCCTACTTAAGATGTGAACGTACGCCTTTGTTCCGAATCCCTCAAGTTCTAAGACACATCCATGCTGTGGAGTCTCATCTGCGTTCACTTGTCTATCACCCGCTTCTCCTTTGAGTTGTTTAACGATCTCAAAGATTTGGGCGCCTCCAGTGGCCCCTAACGGGTTTCCATCCGCCTTGAGACCTCCGTTTGTGTTCACAAAAAGCTTTTTTCCATCAACCTCGTAAAATCCTTTGTAATCTTTACAGCTGTTATAGATGTCAAGCCAAGCTTTACCCTTTTTTGAAAAGCCCAGGTCTTCTAAGGCTATCATTTCTAACAAGGTAGATTGATCGTAGAGCTCGGCTAATTGAATATCGCTTACCTTTATTTTTGACATTTTAAGAGCGTTTTCCATCGCTATTTTGTTTGCGATGAATCCAGTTCTGTTCTCACGTGAGGGAAATGTGACGTAATCGGTGGCTGCACAATAACCCACAATGTGTATTGGTGAATCAGCATGTGCTTTGGCCATTTTAGGACTTGCTAGAATTAAGGCGGCTGAACCATCTGAAATGGGGGCAAAATCGTATAGTCCCAGAGGCTTTCGTGCCTTAGACCTTTCCTTCAAGACTTTATCCACGCTGACTTCTCTCTGAAACTGTGCGTATTCATTGTTCATTGCATGGTAATGATTCTTGACAGATATCTGAGCTAAAGCAATGTAAAACTTATTAAGGGATTCTCCAGAAATCTTATGTTTTCTGACGTATTCTCTGAGCATGAGTTCGTGATTTGCCTCGGGTGTACATCCGGCGTAGTAGCTCCACGGGTCTTCCAGAAGCATTAGGTCGTCCCTGATTTTATCCCAGCGATCGGTCATTTTCTCTACCCCGCCCACTAAAACTAGGTCATGTCTCCCCGATTGGACCGCAAAGCAGGCGTTTAGAAGGGCGGAGCTGAATGACCTCATTTTTTCCATATGAACATGTAGTTCCAGCAACTCGGATAGGAAGCCCTCTTCAATTCCAATTTTGTTTGTGATTTGGAGGAAATAATCTGAAAAATAGCATGCGTCAAGATTTTTCCGCTCTATACCTGCTGAATCTAAGGCGGTCAGCCCGGCTTCTTCTACCATCTTTTCCGGCGCCTTTTCGTAATGCTCGCCAAATCTGGTTCTGCCAACACCGATTATGGCTGGGCACCTGTGTCCCATAAATTCGTGGTCTCCTTATCCTCAAAATCTTATGCTGTTCAACCTAGTCTTTTTAAGTGTTTGTGTTTGATAAAAAGTTTCTATGGTATAACGCTGATACTGAAGCACTGAGTGACATAAGTTTTTATCGTCTCTTGTAATGAATCATTGTCGAGTGCTTGTATAGGAGGACCTTGCTGTGAACGAGATTTATCGTCTCATCATAACCGTTGAGGAGATTCGAGGTAGATGCCCTGTCTTCAAAGTTGGAGACAAAATAATCGTTGAAGAACCTGAAATAATTACCAAGAAAACGGATGCGCTTTGCGTTCACGCGTTTGGCTCAATGTTATCTATGATCATTCCCTTAAGCCGAGGCGTTAGCTTCAGAGAGTTGGGCCTAGCGAAGGAAGAAGAAGAGGTCGGCTACGTACAGTGTCTCGACCCAGAGCCGCCCTACACCTCTGGTGGAACCATTGTCTTCAAAATAGAACGAGAGAAAATTCAGTGAAAGCCATCCAGCTAAATGGAGCGCGTCTAGTGGAAAAGTGGATGTGACCATGTTCAAATTGTCTATGAACATCATGTTGACGTAAGACTTTCCTTGCCAAGCCACCTCAAATAGGCACAAGACTTCTGGAGCCTTCGCAGAAAATGGAGAGGCTTCTTCTAATCATTTGTCTAATTGATAACGGAGATCAACCTTCTTAGGATATTGTTGTTTCTAAAATGAGTAGTTAATTGGAAATCTTAAATAGTTGTAGGTTTTAAGTTTAATTGAGCGACATGGCGGAAATTTGTCCAATATGCGGACTTCCTCGCGATATATGTGTCTGCAGAGAAATCACTAAAGAACAACAACGAATCAGAGTTCGTTTGGAATTTCGAAAATGGAGGAAAGCTGTAACCATCATCGATGGCATAGACGACAAGAACACCGATCTTGGGCGACTCGCCCAGAAATTCAAGACTTTTTGTGCTTGTGGAGGAACAGCTAAAAACAATGAAATCCTTCTGCAAGGTGACCACCGAGAGAAAGTGCGATCTTACCTCATTCAACTGGGGTACCTAGAAGAAAACATTGAACTTCAATGAATAAACAGGGCGAAAGAGCATGCACATACTTAAAAACCTATGTGAAGTACTCAGCGGACTGAAGCGAGGAAAACTAGCCCCGAAATTATGTCCCAAATGTGGTAGCTCCAAACTCCGAGTCTCCAGCGGTTTTGACACGTATCCTCGGATGTTTGGAATAACACCCTTGGAATACGTCTGTGAGAACTGCGGCTACAGAGGCCCTATAGCAATGGAAATAGAAGAAGAGGAACCCCGCTAATCTGGTAGTTCGAGTTCCAGCTGCCTCTTAAGACTTTTGTAACGATTTCTGACAGTAACCTCAGTTACACCTGCAGCTTCGGCAATATCCTTTTGCGTCTTCTTCTCGTTAGTTTGTAGGCAAGCAATGTAAAGGGAGGCAGCTGCGAGTCCCATAGGGTCTTTGCCTGAAGACACGCGTTGAGTTTTTGCTTCACGTAGAATTTTGATGGCAAGGCCCTGAGTTGGACCGCTGATTCCGGTTCTTTCCGCAATCTTAGAGATGTAAGTAAGGGGGTCAGCAATCGGCATGCGCATGTCTAGTTCACGAAGCAGAAGTCGGTAGCATCGAGCAACATCCTTCTTGTCAACAAGACTAGTGTCCGCTATATCACGAATGGTTCTTGGGGTTTTGGTGCTTCTGCAAGCAGCGTAAAGAGCAGCAGCAGCTATAGCTGCGATAGACCTCCCACGCACCAAGCCCCTGTCAAGCGCCTTTCGATAAATAACTGCGGCTTTTTCTTTAACAGGCCCAGGAATATGGGCTTTATCACAGAGGCGGTCAAGCTCTGCCATGGCCTGAGCGAGGTTTCGATCCACAGAGGAGTGGACCCGTGATCGTATCTGCCATTTTCGCAATCGCCACATCTGGAGGCGTGTGGAGAGCGGAAGTTTACGTCCAAAAGCGTCTCGATCCACGCGGCCTATGGCGGTGGATAAGCCCTTGTCGTGAACGGAATAAGATGTAGGAATCCCCACACGGCTTCTGGACGCTTTCTCTTCCTGCGTAAAGGCTCGCCACTCTGGACCCTTGTCCATCATTTGATCATGGAGAACAAGTCCGCAGTTTCCGCAAACAGTCTCGCCGGTGTCATAATCGTGGATAAGATTCGCGCTCCCGCACTCGGGGCACTTGTCTGTGGACCGAAGCGTTCTTTCGTTTTTTTTGCTCACGTTTCCCTCCTCAATGGAGCGTCGTGGCGACAAACCCGTCATAATTGGTGGTTCTTCATAGTTTCAGAGTCAGAAACCGTCCATCTGGCCCGTCGTGTTTATTTTCACTAAATGTCTTAATATATAAACCTTTCGATTTTCAGATACAGTTAACTTATTCGGAATAAAAATACAGCTTTTAAGCCATGCAAGAAATCAACTATCTCCAGCTTCTAAATCCTACTTCTTGAAACACGCTTTCCATAACCATTCCTCAATAAGTTGACAGTATCCGTTTTCAATGTTACAGTGACATCAACTTATTTAATAGAACGCCAATTACTATTGCGTTTTAAATGTGATACTGTTCAAAACCTCGAATGGAGAAAGAGATTTGACACCGCTGCCAGAGAAAATTCGCAGTATCTTAGAGAAACTTGTTCAAAAATTGAGAGAACAAGAAACGGTTTCAGGGATTGGTCTGTTTGGAAGCTGGAGTCGTGGCGACGCCGATCCAAGTAGCGACGTAGACCTGTTAATCATAGATGAACGGAACTTTAACTATGAGTATGTAGATCGTCTCGAACCTGATGGTTTGCTTATTGACTTGAACTACATCCCTAAGAAATGGATTACAGGTCCAGTTCCGCCAGAAATTGATCAAAGACTCCATGAACTATACATTTTGTATGATCGAGATTGGTCGTTGGCGAACGCTAAGCAGTGGATGTCCAAAGCGTATCGAAAGCCTGAACGTGTCGACGTTCGAACCGAGGCATATGTCGTAGAATCGGATATATACTTGAGCAGAGCCACCTCAGCTCACGCTAGGGGAGATTTTCAAAGTGCTTGTATATTCGCAGGCATAGGAGTGGAATTCATGCTGAAAACCTTAATAGAACTCAATTTGTTATCCATCTCTAACAGCCGCTTCATCAGAGCCCTTGAAGAATCAGCAGAAAAATTGGAAATGCCCAAATTTTTTAGTGACTACCTTACTACAGCGCGTTTATCCAAGCTGAATCATTGTGACGTTGAGAAAAAAATCGGTTTGCTCAAGGATACTTGGAGTGATGTCGCAACTTTCATGAGAGCCCATGCCTCTACGCTTGATTCTTTACACTTTACGGTCAAAACTATGTTAGGATACTACGGAAAGCGCAGTTTCTTAAAAGGCATGGTTGCTCGGTCATGTGCTCTTCTTGACGAAGGAATGTACGTTGAAGCATCCCACTACGTGCTTCACACTCTTGTTGGCATGCTTGAAAATTACGCTTGGTTAACATCTGCCGACGAGGGAATTAAGCTTGATTACACAACTCTTCTCCGCTCGCTGAGAGGCTTAAAAGAAACAAGGGGAGTCTATAAAAACGCCGTTGAAGCCTTTAATGTAAATGATGTAGATCGCAAAGAGGCAGACAAAACTATAAGATTAGCTAAAGAAACAATACTTAATGTTCGCCGGCAAAGGAAAGATTTGATCAATAGGTTCATCGACTCATCGGCTTAGCTTTGCAACATCGGTTGATTATGCTTGACAGGAAACAATAAGAAACTTATAGAAGCGGAAACTACTTTTTTAGACAGCCCGGAAAACAGAAGCCCGGTGGAGGATGGAAGAATTTCTTTCCGCCGAATGTAGTGGCCAAGCATGGCGGGCTCTGGACCCGCTGACGAGAGTTCGAATCTCTCCCGGGCTACCATGAACTCTAGTAAGGCGCCGTTCGAACTCCCGTCTTGAATTGCGTGAAGTAAATAATCTTATCAAGCCACCAAGCAATACATTATAAGCTAACCTAAACAAAGCGGTCATCGAAATAGTGTGCAACGAGATTATAGGAGCAACAAGATGAAACTCAAAGATTTAACCGAAATAGAAAAGAAAACTTACGAGTTTATAAAAAAGGTTGGAGAAATTCAGCCAAAGAACATGCCAGACCGCAGAATGGTGGGAGCAGTCATCAACCTAAAGAACAAGGGACTAGTAGAAATTTACAAGAGGCACACAGGAAGATATCGCAGGAAGAAGAAGAAATTTGTAAAGGTGAAAGAACCTAAAGAACCCAAAACAAAACCCTTCCAAACGTCTACACCCCCCTAGGTAGGGGGTCACAAGAGAGAGATAATCTTCCAAAACTTGAACTGAAACACAAACACAGCCAAAAACACCATTATGAACGAGGCCTATAACCTTTTTATCTAACCCTTTTAACATCATTTTTTGAACAAAAAAATTATGAATCCTTTAGACCATTTGGATAGTTTGCTCTAAAATTATGTTCATGTATACGCGACATTTATAATGTATAAGAAAACCCAACAAATGTATATCAAATCTCGGTGAAAAACGTGGCTCAACAAGTAAAAAGGTTTGTCCTTCCCTTCGCTGTTCCTGCAAGGGATCGTGAGAAAGCCTTTACGAAAAGGATGGAAATGGCGGCTGTCCTTTGTTTGGCTGAAATGGATAGGAAGAAAGGTGCAGGTTTCATTTTTAGAAGAAAGAAGCCTGAGGAGCTAGTTTTCATTGCTGAGACTTGTTATCCCATGTGGTTGGTTCCTTGGAAAGGAAGAAGCCTGTTGTTTGATGGAATCGGTGCTATGACATACGCACTCCCATATGATGTGTTGCCCGACGTAAAAGTGTTTGTCAACAATGCCCAAGGTAGCGCAGTAACCCGGGAAGCGTATTCCGCGCTTCTCTCTGACAATCTTAACTACTTTCAAGGCTTCACGGGTACGGAAGAAAAGACAATAGAAGGCCTCATCACAAGCCCCAACCTCATCCAAGACTTCGTCGCCTATCTTCCAGAAGCTAAGGCGATTAAGAAGCCTATAATTGATAAGGCTCTTTTGTCCCCGGTCATTGACGAATTTACGCTTTCATCTTTCATCCAAGATTTCATTAATCTTCGAGCCACATTGAAGGAAGACATAAAAAACCTACTTGAAAATATGAAAATATTAAGCACCACCACAAAAATGCACATAAAAGCTAATCATGAAAAAGTTGGAGAAATTCAGAAGGAATTCGATGGGAAAATCGCCCTCCTCAAACCCTCCATAATGTGGAAGATACGCCAAATTCAAAAAAAATACGATCGCCAAATCACGAGAGTCTCTAAGAAATTCGAACGTCAACTCCATCGCCTTTATCACGAACGCGTTAAACTTGAAAAAAACATGCAAAGTACAACCGCCAATATCGAACGTTGCGAAGCAGAAATACGATCCAGCAAGCTTCACAAAGATGCGGCGGGTGAACTTCAATGGAGACAAGACGCTGAATCTTGCAGAAAAAAGCTTTCCACATTGGAGAGAATGGTTAAGGAGACAGATAAGAAAATAGAGAACACCAACGCTGCTAAGAAACAGGGGATATCTAAAATCAGGTCGGAATTTGATGTTCAATCTGAGGAGGCTATGAAGCCCCTGAGAGACCTTGAAGCTTCTAGGGATGCTAAAATTCGAATGAGCCAGCAAGAAACAAAATCGCTGGAAGATTCAACTTCCATGATAATAGACCAAATCGACAAGCTTGTGCAACTGAAAAGGATGGCATTGGATAAACTTGATGGAATGGGCATACCAGAGAGACGAAGAAAGTATGCGTTAGTATATATTCCAATTTATCTTGTTTGTTACCAGAGAGAATCGAAGAAAAGATATGCATTGTATCCCCCATCAATCGCAAGCAGTATGGGAATTGCAACGAAATTTAGGGGGGTTCTTGGTGTTACTAAGATAAAGTCGCTTCTTCAGCCTCGTTCAAAGCCGACCACCAATCTTCTCAATCAGCTTCTTACCGTAATTGAACAAAATCCTGTGTTTGAAAAAGAACTTAGCGATGCAGAAATTCGAGTCAACATTTTACGAACAAAAACATCGCGTGAAAGTATAAAGAAAGGACTAGAAGAGTTAAGAGCCGAAGGATGGATCTCAGAAGCCGAAATTCAAACATATGATGATCTCTTATCGAAGGGTTAGCCTAACATTAAGATGGTCGTATTTAAAGTGTATATGCTTTCTCATATTTGACTATCTTAGCTTTCTTGCTTATTGTTTTGAATAATCTTGACTCTTCTGTCTTCCAAAAATATCTTGTTGCCACCGATTTCGTTTACTCCACCGTAAAACACGAGAGTTGTTTTGCCCTTTGACATGATTCATCCTCCACCCATCTTCTTACAAATGTTAGAAATAGCCAAGACAACATGCGGAGGTGTGAAGACGCTGAAAACTTTTGTATACCGTGCAGACGCTGCCCTCTTAACGGTTTCCTTTTTTCCTCCTGCTTCAAGATAGCCTTTAATAAATTCTTTTGCGATGAGTTCTGCAGAGTCAGATGGAAAAATTGGGAAAACGTAATGACCCGAATAATAAAGAAATTCGGCTACGTCCCAGACCTGGTTTCCATCTCTCGTCGCCTGTTCAAGGTCTACATAATATGTTTTTTCATCCTTTGCAACGATAATGTTTTCCGGTTTGCAGTCTCCAAAGGCAACACCGAGTCTATGAGCTTCTGCAATTTTTCGCCCCACTCCCCTCACTAGAGCAGCTTCATCTGTGGCTTTCTCTTTTGACGAGATAATACGTTTAATGACTTTAACCATGTTTTCTCCTTCAATAAAATCCTCAAAAATCAGGCGTTCTTGATGACTAATATGAAGAACCTTTGGAACGGGAAAACCGTGACCTTGCAAGAAATGGTTTATGGCGTATTCTCTTTCCAGCCTAGTTCGCCCAGACACCGCAAAAGTCTTGGTGCCCAGCGTCCACAACGATAGCGGAAACCACTTAAAACCAAGCCAATCCTTAAATTTCTTCACAACAACCTTTTGTTCCTCATGGTTTTTCCGAAACCTGAGCAAGTAAACACTGTTTAACACTCCACCCATCTGCTCAATTTTTATGTCCAGAGTCGTTCCACTTGGAACTGTTTTTCTCACGAAATCTTCGATGGTGGTCTTATCTGACAGTGGCACAAGTCCAAGAGGTGTGGGCATCAGCAAGTATTTTTCAGGTTCCTCAAGGTGTAAAACCAACTCTTCAGCTTCAACCTGTTGGTGCGACTTCATGAACGTTTGCTGATCTTGCATAAGAGGGGCCATCATTTTAGGGAGAACGCTGAGAACATGAAGAAACGCCGTTCTCTGAATAGATCTGAGAAAAACAGGAAACCGAGGTTTCTGATTTCTTATTGTGTTAATAAGTTTTTGTGTAATCCTAACATGTCCGTTAGAAAAGGTGATTTGATTCTCTTCCACCAGCTCATTAATAGCTTTCAAGTATCCATTCATCATCAATTCTACATTTTTTCTTTTTAAATCTCTCCTTAACATGTTGAGGAAACTGTAGGTTATGGGTGGAAACAATCGAGCCCTCCGCATCATGGATTCGTACATGAAGTATTCCGGTTTAATCAGAAGTTCATGGCACAATTCAGGGGATCCCAAGACAATGTTTTCGCAAAGTTCCCAAATGATCCTTCTTTTTACTTTGACCTCTCGACGCCATAAGTATTTCTCGTTAATCAAGGGTTCGTAAGGAACCGTGACCTTTTCAGCAACAAATTCGCCCAGCCACCCTTGTTCTACATCTCTTTCAAAAATTCTTTGATCCGCCGCCAAAATGAACACGTTAACTCCGTTCAAAGGCTTAGAGTAGCACTTTAATCCTGTTCGATAACCACTAAGCAATAGCAAAACATCAATATCGCTCTTTTCGTCGGCACAGCCACACACTCGGGGACCGTAGAAACACGCAGCAACTATTTTGTGAAAACCTGCGATACGCTTACAAATACTTAGCACATTTTCTTTCAAACCCTCACTCAAAAACTGGGTCATTGTCAGCCTTTCCTAAGAATTAGACATAAAGTCTTGACTCCACTTTTATGAAGGCTAATCTTCTTTAATTTTCTTGGTTATTTTGTGGTACATTCTTAACGCTTTTAATGCTTTTGCGGCTTTTTCAGGCATGTTGTAGGTAGGTATGTTGGTGTCCTGTAAAACCTTGTAAACAAGTGTAAAGTCTTCTCCTCCTGCTGGAACATCGACCACAGGCTTGTCAGGATGTCTTTTAGCAGTTTCAACGACTGCCACTGCGTCTTCAGCTTCAAAAAAGCACGACTTCAGCATGTTTATAACCATAACTCCGTCAACGTTTGGGTCCGATAAAACCATATCTAAAACGACAGAGTATCTTTCAGCTCTGGCATCCGCGATCAAGTCTATCGGGTTGACCACATCCACCCCGGAATAGCGGCGTTCTATCTCTTTTTTTGTTTTTTCTGACAGCGTTGCCAGTTTTAATCCATTTTTTACTACCGCGTCTGCAGCGAGTATAGCTGGTCCACCTACGTTGCTCACGATGGCTATGTTGTCTCCGCTCAGGAGAGGCTGGTTCACGAGCGCAATCGCCGCGTTCAGTAGTTCTTCCTCGTCTTTAACTCGGATGATTCCTGCCTTTTTGAAGGCGGCGTTGAACACCGTGTCGGATCCTGTTATGGATGCAGTGTGGGAAAGGGCTCTTTGTGCTGCCTCTCTTGTAACTCCACCCTTGAGGGCTAGAATGGGCTTACTTTTCACTACTTCTTGAGCCATTTTTATGAATTCTCGTCCGTTTTCAACTCCTTCCATATATAAGCATATCACTTTCGTTTCTGGGTCCTTGTTGAAATATTGGAGAAGGTCTACGTCGTTTACGTCGATTTTGTCTCCCATGAAAGCGAACTTGGCAACGCCGATTTTGTAGAAGCATGTCCAGTCGAGGAGGCAGGCGCCTACTCCTCCGCTTTGGGATACGACGGAGATATTGCCTTGTGGTGGCATTACATCTTTTTCAAAGGTTGTGTTCAATCCGTTTGTTGTGTTTATGACGCCCATGATCGTGTTTGGGCCGAGTATGCGGATGCCATACTCGTTTCTCAAATCTTTTAGTTGTTGGCGCTGACTGTTTTTGTACCCACCGGTTATTGCTACTAATGCCTTGACTCCTGTTTTTGCACATTTTTCTGACTGCGGTAGCGAGGCGTTTGGAGGAAGCAAGATCACGCCGAGTTCTGGGGTTTCGGGGAGGTCTTCAAGTTTTTTGTAGTTTTTTTCTCCTTCGATATCTAGAACATAGGTTTTTCCGTCAAAGTATTTTTTCATGTTGTAGATAACGTTTTCAAAAAGCTGTGGAGAGGTCATTCCAATTTTCTCTCGAATTTTGCTGGATCCGATAAGCACTACACTGTCTGGCTCAAAGAGAGCTGCCACTTCACTCATTTTGCTAAGCCTCTGAATATTATAGCAGGTTTAAGGTTTTGGAGATAAAGATAACTAAATGCTTTTCCTTATATTGTTTAGTGAAAAGTAAGATAAATTTCCGATTTTAACGAACTCACGCATGCATGATGAGTAAACCATTACCAACCTTCGTTTTTCGCGCCATACCATTTTACTGCAGTACTTGCGCTCGCCTGAAGGCATACCATGAAATTAAGGAAAAAACTAGAATATAGGCTGTAGCTACTAAGATAGATCTTAGAACAACGAGAGATAGCGCTTCTGTATAGAGTTCAACCAATAGAGGCGAGCCTGGTCCAAGTATACCTATCTTGAAAAAGGTCACATTTGCAGAAGGATAGAGAATGTAATTAATCAGATTTGTGGCGATGCTGTCGGTGCCTGTTGATATGGGCATACCCGGTATCAATGGATTCGGCGACCCTAAACCTTCAATGTATCCTGTTGCTCCGCTTCCGATCACATAATGAAGAATCCAAGTTTGGTCAGAAAACATTGAGATTATCGGACTGGCTATGGTTAATCCCATCCAGATGCCGAATGTTACTAGAGCCGCGATCATAGAACTCTTAGAGATTGAGCCAATTGCCAAAACGATGGCTATCCAAACGAAGGTGCTGAGAATGTTTCCCATTAGAGAGATAGGTAGTAGATGCAGACTATTTTGAGCACCATATACGATGGTGCCCCCTATGGCCAGATATCCAGTGAGAATCACGTATGTTGTGAAAAGAGTGAGAAAAGCCGCAAACACCTTGCCGATAAAAATCGTTGTTCTGGAAACGGGCTTCGTTAGCAAAGGGACAATTGTGCCGCTCTCAAACTCTCCTGAGATACTATTCATCACTGTGACTATTGCGAAAAGGAAGAACCCGAGTCCACCGATGCCTGTACCTGTGCTGATTACGTAGTCTGGATTTTGGTTTAGCGGCTGATTGGTAACATTGCTTAAAATCACCGGCAGCACTAATGACAGAGTAGCGAGGATGAATGCAAGCACGATCATGCCTAAGAATTTTTTCTTTCTAATATTCCAAAGAAGTTCGTACTTTACAACAGCCGAAAAACGAGTTATCCGGCTTGGACTTGTTCGTGAGCGACTCATTTCGTCTTTGCTCCTTTGGATTTGATGATGAGTTTCATGAAAACGTCTTCAAGGTTTCGTTCCTTTAGATTCATGGTAACAATAACACCTCCTGATTTGGTGACTGCTTCAGAGACTTGAGGTCTGACATCCTCTTGTTTCTCTACTTGAATGAGTAATTTGTTGTCTTCTTTTGATATGCTAGAGACAAAAGGTACTTTCTTGACATTTTTAACAATGGCGTCTGTAAGTTTGGTTACCTCCACCTCTAACGTTGAGGGCCCTAATAATTGGTTTGATATGTTCTCTAAGGTGTCTGATGCTAGGGTTATTCCACGGTTGATAATGGTAATGTGACTACAGACCTGCTGAACTTCATGAAGTAAATGCGACGATATGAAAACAGTCATACCTCTTTTCACTATTGCATTCATTATCTCCCTGACTTCGACCATACCAACTGGGTCTAAACCTAGACTTGGTTCATCCATAATGACTAACTCGGGGTTGTTTATCAATGCCTGCGCGATGCCGATACGCTGTTGCATTCCTTTACTATACTTTCCAATACGGTCATTTCCCCTATCTTTAAGTCCAACCATCTCAAGCAGTCTAGGTACTTGCTCTCTGCGCTCTTGTACATTCAATCCATACATTTTTCCATAAATGTCTAAAAGCTCATACCCAGTCAAATGTTTAGGAAACTTCGGAAGCTCTGGCATGTAGCCCATCCTTAACCTAACATCGGGTCTGTCTCCAACAACTTCCTGCCCAAAAATACTGATTGTACCTTCATCAGGCTTCAGCAAACCAACTAAAAGCTTAATCGTCGTAGTCTTCCCCGCCCCGTTTGGACCCAAAAAACCATGAATTGTGTTCGTCTTCACCTTTAGGTTAAGCTTATTCACTGCAATTAAGGGACCGTACCTTTTTGTCAAACCATTAGTTTCGATAGCAAATTCCACTGCGACCACTAGCTTGAACTATTTTGTAATATCTTACTGACCGTCTTTAATATATTTATGAAAATTCTGATTTCATCGCGTTAGTAGCTCTGAAGCGGTTTGCTGGGCTTTTTGCATAACTTCCTCTTCATCTAGCGTTTTCACTTTTCTTCCTTCCATCAACAATTTTCCATCCACAATGACCGTGTCTACGTCGCTTCCGCGGGCTGAGTAGACGATGTTGGCGTACGGGTCATGTACAGGCGTTAGATGCGGCTTTCTGAAATCGATTAATATAATGTCGGCTTTTTTCCCAACCTCCAGCGAACCCACGGTTTTTTCTAGTCCAAGCGATTTAGCGCCATCTGTTGTAGCCATTTCTAGAACTTGCTGTGCCTGCAGAACTGTTGGGTTCATGTACCTTATCTTCTGTAGAAGAGCGGCAGTTTTCATCTCTTTGAACATGTCGAGGTTGTTGTTGCTGGCTGGTCCGTCTGTGCCTATCCCCACGGTTATGCCTAGGTCTATGAGAGTTTTGATTTTTGGTGTGCCTGAGGCTATTTTCATGTTGGCTGTTGGGTTGTATGAAACTTTTACGTTTTGTTTAGCCATTATCCGCATCTCCTTCTCCGTGAGATATATGCAGTGTGCAGCGAGAACGTTGGATTTTAAGAAGTTTATGCTTTCTAGCAGCTCGATTTCGGTGAGACCGTATCTTTTCTTTACTAGTTTTGCCATTTGTTTTGATTCTGCTACGTGTATGTGCATGCCTATGCCGAGTTTTGAGGCTTCTTCTCGTGTTTGGGTTAGGAGTTGAGGGCTACATGTGTAGACGGCGTGGGGGCCTAGTTGGGCGGTTACTCTTCCGTCTGCGTATCCGTTGTATTTCTGAGCGAATTCTACACTTTCTTTTAGCATGCGTTCTCCTTTTTCGCGGTTTTCTGCTTCTATGATTCCTGGTGCTAGTACGGCTCTTAGTCCAGCTTTTTCGACGGCTTTTGCTATTTTTTCTTCGTGGAAGTACATGTCTGCGAATGTGGTTGTGCCGTTTTTGATGTTTTCGAGGCATCCGAGTAGTGCGCCTTGGTAGATGTCGTTTGGGGTGAGTTTTGCTTCTAGGGGCCATATGGTTTGGGTTAGCCATGTTGTGAGTGGCTGGTCTTCTGCTATTCCTCGGAAAAGTGTCATTGGTAAGTGGGTGTGGCAGTTGATTAGTCCTGGCGTGGCGACTTTGCCTCTGCCGTCTATTGTGATTGCGGCTTTTGTTTTTGGAGCTTTTGTTTCTCTTCCTACATAGAGGATTTTGTCTTTTTTTGTGGCGATTAATCCGTTTTCTATTATAGCGTCTTTACCGTTCATTGGGAGAATTGTGCAGTTATGGATGAGTATGTCAGCTTCTTGCAAAGATTTCACCTAGAGTTTTAGCTTTGTTTTGGTGATTTCTTTCTGTTTTTGTTAGTTAAGGTTTCCGTTGTTGATTTTGAATATTGATTTTGCTTTCATAAATGATTTCTTAGCTGTAGCCCAGTTTGTTTTCGATGTGTTATGAGTACTCGGCTTGAAGAGATTCGGCGTCAGGTTGCGGAGTTGCTGAAGGATGTTGAGGAGTTGCGACGACTGAAATCGGCTTCAGAGGATGTTCAACGTTTTCGTATGATGATTATTAGGTCTAGATACGATTAAGGAAATAAGCTTTGTTACGTTGTTTGCGTGTGTCTCTCTCTTTAGACCCCCCTATAGCCCCCCCTAAAATTTTTTTCAAGAGTCTATGGAGAGGAGGGCTGGCAAGGTGTTCTCTTTGTATTTTTGGCTTTGCATTCCGTTCTGTCCTAATGAAGGTTCGTTTTTGCAGTTTATTGCGTGAAAATTCGTGACAGTATAAGGCTTTTCGGAATTGAAGTCTAATAAAATTTAGATGATAGACCGTGTGTGACAGTTTGGTGCACGGCCTACAGTCTACTCTATTGGAGGAGGCTATCCTGTCTGTCTGGGTCTCTTTGGCTGAGTCTTAGCGGCCGTTAGGTCCTTTGATTGTCATGCCTACGTGTTTGCCGAAGATGTCGTTGAGGGATAGTTTGCCCGTCCCGATGGATGCAAGTTTGTGGCAGATGACGTTTAGTGAGTTTTCGGTGCAGCTTAGCAAGCCTTCGCCTTCGCCGGTTAGTGTGTACACTTTTCTTGGTCTTTGATTGGTTAGGTCCCAGTTGCTTGCGACGTAGCCTTTTTCTTCTAAGAGACTTAAAAGTGGGTAGATTGTGCTGGGGCCGAAGTATACTCCGAAGTTTTTGCGGATGCTTGAGATGATTTGGTAGCCGTGCATGGGATGTGATTTTAAGAATTGGAGGATGACCAGATCTAGGAGGCCTCTCATCAATTTGTTTTGAACTTCTCTCAGTTGTTTTTCCATTTTATTCATCCCTTTTTTGTGTAGGTTTGTTGAACAGTTTACACGTTGTACGTGTATACAATATGTCTCTATTCGGACATATCAAGTCTTTATTAAGTCTTTATAAGCACGATACAAGATATAAAGGTTTGCACGTACTCCAAGCATACAAAAGCATATCTAAGCATATGAAAACACGTAAAAATCTGGGCAATCTAAATAAACCAAACCATCCAACCATGAATATAGAACAATTTTGGAAGTGAAAAATTGACTGAAACCTTCAAGGAGCGAATTGTACTACGCTTCTCCAAAAATTTTCTCGACATACTCGCACTCAGACTTATTCAGGCCGAGCCCATGTGGGGATACAAGATTATTAAGAAGACAGAAATACTGTTTGGAATCAAGCTTAGACATGGAGCCATATATCCCCTTCTCAATTCGCTGGAGGCTAACGGTTTTCTCAGAAGCAGACAAGAGGTTCATGGAAGAAGAAAGAGAAAAGTGTATGAAATCACGTCGAGAGGGATACAATTTGTCAGCGCTTATTACGATTTTTTAAGGGAACAACTACAAATGCTTGACATTAAGGGTTAGGAGACAGAAAGATGAAGCAAACGGACAGAAGTCAAGAAGAGATAGTGGAGCAGGTGCAGAAGCTTCTGGAGGAAAGAGGTAGAAAGGCTCTGGAAATGGCGAAGAAAGAAATGTTGCAGGAGAAGATTGAGTGTAAAGAGGTTCGTGAAGCCCTAAACTATTTTATGACTGAATATTGGCAGGACCTGGCTAGGCCGGCTCTGCTTTCTTTGTGCTGTGAAGCTGTGGGAGGAGATCCTGAGGCAACGATTCCAATAGCTATTCCTTTATCGTTGATAAGCGGAGGCATAGACATCCATGACGATATCATCGACCAGTCAGAGACTAAGAGGTCTCGTTTCACTGTTTTGGGAAAGTTTGGCAAAGACATAGCACTACTAGTCGGAGATGCGCTTCTATTGAAGGGTTTTACGTTGCTACATGATATAGTTGAAAAAAAGGTTTCCACCGAAAAGGTTTCGATTGTTCTTGAAATCGTTAAAAGAATGTTTTTTGAGCTTGGAGATGCGGAAGCATTAGAGCTTCGTTTTAGAGGACAGATAAATGTTGCACCAGAAGAATACCTCAATGTAATGAAAAAGAAGGCAGCTGACGTTGAGGCCCTCGCGAGAATAAGCGCTATTCTAGGCGGCGGATCAGATGAGGAGATTGAGAAGCTTGGCAACTATGGAAGGCTTTTGGGGATGATTCTGATATTGAGAGATGACATACTGGACACAACCGATTACGCGGAGACTTTGCATAGAATTGAGAAAGAATGTTTGCCGTTGCCGATACTTTACGCTCTGCAATCCGATAAAACAAGATCCGAACTGGTCTCCATAATCTGTAGGCAGCCATTAACAAAGAGGGATGCAGAGAACATCCAAGAAAACACGGCAAGATCAGGTGGACTCGAGGGGTCTCAGAAAATCCTAAACGAACTTGCCAAAGATGCATGTTTGATTGTTCAAAAGATTGATAAAAACGGGAATCTAAAAGCCTTTGCAATAGCCTCTTGCGTCCCCTACTTGAAGAAGGAGATTAAGGCTGGAAAAGCATTTCGGAGACTCGAAGCGAAGAAAAGGTTGGAGATGCATGCATACAACTAAAATGAAAACCAACGAGAAGCTAATTGAACAAGTTCAAAGGTTTCTGGAAGAAAGGAGTAGAAAGGCTCTAGATATCGCAAAAAAGGAGGTTCTACAAGAAAAAATGAAATGCAAAGAGATCAATGATGCTTTTGAGTACTACGCAGAAAATTGGAACGATGTTATTCACCCTGGATTGCTTTCAATTGCTTGTGAGGCTGCAGGAGGAGATATTGACAAGTCAATCCCGATACAAGTCGTCATGTTGTTGCTAACTGCAGCGGTTGACATACATGATGATATAATTGATGAGTCAAACACAAAATATGGAAAGCCCACCGTTTTCGCTAGGTTTGGCAAAGAAATTGCTCTTCTTGTAGGTGATGCCTTGTTAATGAAAGCCCTAGCTCTTCTTCACAAACTGGAGAGACAACTTAAGATAGAAAAGATGGATGCCATCTGGAACATAATTGGCAGTCGATTTTTTGAGCTGGGAGACGCTGAGGCCCTCGAAGCTTCTTTGAAAGGCAACGTAGATATTTCCCCAGAAGAATGGTTCCAGATTCTGAAGATGAAAGCTTCAACCTTCGAAGCTCACATGCGCATTGGCGCCATTGTAGGAGATGGAGAACAAGGTATTGTTGATTTACTGGGTAATTACGGTAGAACACTAGGGATTCTGCTCAGTATAAGAGAAGATTTCATTGATGTATTCGAACCCGACGAGCTCCAGAACCGAATTAGGAATGAATGTCTGCCCCTTCCTATCCTTTATGCTTTCAAGAACCCCCAGACCAAAAAAAACATACTAGATTATCTTTCAAAACAAAAAATTTCTGACAAGGATGCAGAAAGAATAGTTGAAATAGTCTTTGAGGAAGAGAATGTTGAAAGTCTTAGAAACATAGTCAAACGTATGGCTGAAGAAGCCTGCAACAACATCTCCAGTATATCAAATAAAAATTTAGCTTATCAAATGGAAAAACTAATTAGGGGCGCGATTGAAGATTTATGAGCGATGTTTAGTAAATCTAAATATAAAACAATCGCATTGGCTTCGATTTCTTCTCTTTCTTCTTCTTTTCCATTACCGCTTCCTCAATTGTATTTATGTGCTACAGGTCACTTATAAAAGTTCTGTTGAACACAAATACAGTTTTTTTCGCATAGCTTTGGCACAAACTGAACCTGCATTGGCAAACATTTTATCTCATTAATGCATTATAGACAAATTGAGTTGTAGGAGAATGGCTAGAAACTCTGCTATGAACCGTGTTCTCTTGCAAAGAGATTTTCTCGCTGTCTTCGTTACCATTGTGAATGCGTTTTCGTGGTATTTTCCGTTGTATCTTTTTTTCCAGAGTACATTAGGGAGATTACAGCTGGAATCCACTTTCTTGCTAGCGGCATTCGGAGTTCAATGTGCAGCGGCTGTTTGTTCCGCAATAGCAGGCACAGCTTTGGTGAAGAGATCCCAAAGCCGTGATGCACTTCTGACAGTTTGGATGTTGGTTGGGATTATAGCCTCTACATCAATGGTTGCGTTGGAGACATTTGGTACGACATACGTTCTACTAGTCTCTTTTCTTTTAGGGATTTCATTGGGATTGGGTTTTCCCTCTTGCCTCGCATATTTCGGAGATTATAGTATCCCAGAAAATAGAGGCAGGTTAGCGGGAATCACATTTTTTGCATCAAGTCTCTGCATTTTCTTTATCGCTTTGCTCCTCAGTTTCTCTACTCTAATTGTTGGCGCATTGATACTTGCTGCGTGGAGAGGAATTGGCTTGTTCCTTTTTCTTCTTACCAGATCAAAACAAGATTGTCGTAAAGAAGATACCATGCATGCATACACCGAGGTCTCCTACAAATCAGTTTTACTTGACAAATCTTTTCTCTTGTATGTCATTCCATGGATTATGTTCTGTCTGATAAATTTTCTTGAAGCGCCCGTAGTAGACATTTTTTTGGGGGAAGACGTTGCCTCATTTATCCCAATTGCAGAATTCGGGATTGGCAGTTTTGCTGCATTGATAGGCGGTTGGGTTTCTGATTCAATTGGTCGAAAACGGGTAGTTATCTTTGGGTTCATAACGCTGGGCATTGGATATGCTGTGCTGGGGCTCTTTCCAAGTATCATTCTTTCTTGGTATTTATATATTATTTTGGACGGCGTTGCGTGGGGAATCTTTTTACTGATGTTCTACCTGATTTTATGGGCGGAACTAGCTGGAAACCGAATCAAAGACAAATACTACTTAATCGGTATATTGCCACTTCTAATTTCTAGCTACATACAAATACTATTCACACCTTATGCCAAACTGATCGACATCTCAGCAGCGTTTTCGTTGGCCAGTCTTTTCCTGTTCTTAGCCGTTTTCCCTATATTGTTGGCTCCTGAGACTTTGCCTGAGAAGAAGATTGAGCTTAAGCGGTTTAGAAAGTATATGGAGAGAGCAAAGAAAGTTAAGGAAAAACATGCGAAGGGTTAGAACTTTCCGATTTTTTAGCTATTCGTTCTAAGCTTTTTGTGAATAACACCGATGTGCACGTGTACTTGTAGAGTTAAGATTCATCTGCATTTGGAATATTACCATTAAGGGAATACCCCATTTATTTCAAAATCAAGAAGTAGACATAGACTAGAATAATTTAATAAAAGGGCTGCATAAGTGTTATTTGGCAAAAGGAGTAAAAGCTCAAAGAGAGAGGGCAGAAGTTGAGAAAGCGATCAACTAGATGTTTTACTCTTCTACTATTAATCTATGTACTTGTTTTCACATCAATCATAATTCAAGTAAGCACTGGGAAATTGATTGGTTCAATCTCCATCACGGCTTCTCCAACAACCATCACGATTGGCGAGAGCACCACCATAAGTGGATCCATCACCCCCGTAAGCGTAGGAGAAACCGTAACAATCTGGCATAGACAGATTGGAAAACTCTGGGGCATCCTTGCAACCGAGACAACAGACGGAACCGGACAATACTCATACATCTGTCCAGATTTAGATATGGGAACCTATGAGCTTAAAGCAAGCTGGATAGGCGACACATACGCAGCTGAAAGCTCCATAATAACCGTAGATGTCAAAGCGCCCCCAGCGGCTTCCTTCACGTACTTACCTCATACTCCAACCATTGGAGAGACCATTACTTTCAACGCTTCCGCCAGCTATGACCTTGACGGAAACATTGAAACCTACGCTTGGGACTTCGGAGATGGAACCACTGGAGCCGGAGTGACCACCACTCACGCTTACACAACAGCTGACACCTACGATGTCACGCTAACGGTCACTGACAACGACATCCTAACCGACACCGAAACCAAGTCCATAACAGTCTCTCTTCAACTCCAGCCGCCTGTAGCCGCTTTCACCGAATCCGCAGAAACAGTCTATACCCACGAAGTCATCACGTTTAATGCATCAGACAGCTATGACCCTGACGGCACCATTGTCAGCTATTGGTGGAACTTCGGAGACGGAACCAGCGCCACCGGCATAATCGTTGAACACTCATATGCAGATAACGGAAGTTACACCGTAACATTGACAGTGACGGATAATGATGGGGCAACCCATACCGCTACAGCAATCAAGACTGTGTTGAATCGTTCTCCGGTGGCATCATTCACGGAGTCTCCTGCATTTTTCGTTTATATCAATGAGACTATTCATTTTGATGCCTCGGACAGCTCTGATCTAGATGGAAACATTGACAGCTATTGGTGGGATTTTGGAGACGGAACCAGCGCTTCTGGCGTGACAACTGAGCATTCGTACACTCTGGAGGGAGATTACACAGTAACCCTCACAGTTACTGATGATGATGGAGCAACTAACTCGACCAGTGTAGGTAAGATGGTTCTGAATAGACCACCTGTTGCCGTGTTTACTGAATCAGCAGTAGAAGTATACATCAATGAGACCATCCACTTCAACGCTTCCGAGAGTTACGATTTGGATGGTTCAATAGAAAGCTATTTCTGGGATTTTGGGGATGGAACGAGTTCTAATGGCAGTGTGGTTGAGCATGCTTACGCAGACAATGGAAACTACACGGTAACCTTGACAGTTACAGACGACGATGGCACAACAGACACAGCTACAGCAATCATGACCGTGCTAAACAAGCCGCCAGTAGCCATATTCACTGAACCTGCCGAAATCGCATATGTCGGCGAAGCTATTACGTTTAACGCGTCTGATAGTTATGACCCTGACGGCGCCATTGTCAGTTACTTCTGGGACTTCGGCGACGGAACTGACGCAACAGGCGTCACCGTAAGTCATGCTTACGATACAAACGGAACTTTTACCGTGACCCTAACCGTAACCGATGACGATGACACATCTAATTCAACGTCATCCACTAAAACGATTTTCTTTAATGCGTCTCCTGTGGCATCATTCACCGAGTCCGCAGGAACCGTTTATGCTGGCGAAGTTGTCACGTTCGATGCGTCAGATAGTTATGACCCTGATGGCACGATTGTTACCTATCTCTGGGATTTTGGGGATGGAACCAACGCTACTGATGTAGTCGTAGGTCACTCGTATGCAGATGATGACGTCTACACAATCACCTTAACCGTAACCGATGACGATGGAGGGACTGCATCAAAGAGCGCTACCAAGACAGTTTCAAACAGACCACCCATAGCGTCGTTCAATGGGAGTCCAACAACAGTGCTTACTATTGAGATTGTACACTTTGACGCGTCCAGTAGCAACGACCCAGACGGTTCAATCATCAGTTACTTCTGGGACTTCGGCGACGGAACTGACGCAACAGGCGTCACGGTGAACCACGCCTACGAAGATGACGGCGTCTACACAGTCACTTTAACCGTAACCGATGACGACGGAGGGACTGCATCAAAGAGCGCTACCAAGACAGTTTCAAACAGACCACCCATAGCATTGATCGATGAGAACACAACAATAGTGGATATAGACGAGTTGATTCGCTTTGACGCTTCTTATAGCATTGATGACGATGGTTCCATTCTCAGTTACTTCTGGGACTTCGGCGATGGAACCAACGCCACTATGTGCATAATTTTAGATCACTCATTTGCCCAGAATGGAGAATACGTGGTGACCCTAACCGTAACCGATGACGACGGAGCATCGTCATCAGCAAGCGTGACGATTACCGTGAATTCATCATCAGGTTGGCCATTATCCTTAATCGCAGGAACTGCTTTTAGCGTCACAGCAGTGACTGGAATTGCGATCTATGCCATGTTTAAAAGAAAAAAGAAATTAGCAGATGACACCACAGCACTTCAAAACAAGCCCACCGTAACTTTATATGTGCCCAGAAGATTTTTTGCAGGTTACGAAAAACTCACCAGAGCAACAGATAACTCTGTAATTCTTGGACGAACGTAGTCCAGTCTGTGTCTCGTTTTTCTCATTGACGTTTTGGATTAGCCGGACTTATAGATAGTATTACCGCAGCGGTAAACAGATGATCAAAGTTTCTCGATTTTTTGGGCTATTCGTTCCACAGTCTTGGCAAATGCGTGCTCCGGTTTTTCCTCAGCAAATATGCATGTTCCTCCTGCTCGAAGCACATCGCAGAAACAAGGAATAGTATCCAAAACAGGAAGATTATGCGTGTTATGAAAGTGTTCAGAGAAATTCTCCTTCCCAGCAGTAGAAGACAATATATCCGCAAGCACCTTATTCACCACGATTCCAGTCTTCTTCTCGAAAAGATCATAAAGTTCACTAGTCATCCGCTGAGTCCCCTTTATATCAGACGTATCCAAGCTTGTCACCACAAGTGCAACATCCGCAGCGACAATGGCATTTATGGAAGAATACTGAAGCCCAGGACTTGTGTCGAAAATCAGGTAGTCAAGATGCATATCGTTGAGAAGAGAGTTCCTAAGCGACAATAGACGTCCCAAAGCCCTCATCTCCCACTTTCTATCCTTTGCCGTCATCTCCCGAATAGCTTCTGTAGAAGGATTCGCCAGCCCAACCAAAAACTTTCCATTCCCATTCCCACTAAAAAGGTGAGAAAGATCGATCAGAACCTTCTTGATTTCACAAACGCCATTCAGATAGTCATTTAACCAGTATCCACTTCCCTCAGCCTTAAACCTAGCTTGGAGGCTTGGAGCACGGAAGTCCAAGTCTAACAAACAAACGTTCTTACCCTTTCTGGCGTAGGTCGCTGCTAGATTGATCGAGAGCAACGTTTTTCCTGTTCCGCCCTTGTAGGAGTGAAATGCGATAATCTTTCCCATCATTTTTCACCTGTATCTTCCTTTTCAACGTAGAAATAGGCCTTACGTCCTCTCCTCTCCTTCTTCAAATATCCCATCAACACCAACTGATTCAAATAGCCGCTTTCAACAGCCCTAGCCCGCGTCGTTTGTTCTGCAATTTCTTCTGCAGTTGCTTGACCAAGATTACATAGCGTGATCGCCGTCTTTCTAAGATGATCGGGTAGAGACAGCAATGTCATCACGTCTAAAACATCAGTCAGCGATTCGCCTGCAATACCCCCTCGGCTATGTTTTTGCAGCTCTATGAGCACATCTACCTTTTCGTTCAGCTGATTAAGGCTGTCCGCTATTCTCTCTAACACTCGAATGGGTTTTCCTTGTAAGCTTTTATACAACGTCACCATTGCTATCTCCGAATGTGTTTGACGCATCTACACTATTGTGGAGAATATACGGATTATTAAGTCTTACGATATAGTTATTCATATTCTGAGAGAGTTACGTCAAAAATCCAGACATCGCTTTTGAGCACGCTTATCTTTTTGCCTGTCTGTTTTCAAGCCGTGTTTCGATGGTGAAAACATTTCTGTGGGTTATGCATGCCTAGTTTGTCTAAGCGTAGTTAGCTCTGTTAAAAAGATGTGGTGGAAAAAGGAGGGTGCAGGTTCGAGGTTTGTCTATTAGTACAGTGATGGCGGAATTCGGGCGCGTGCTTCTTCAATGATTGGAAGTACGGCTCTCAGTTCTCTGAAGTATTTGAGTACGGTTCTGCCGCGGTCTGTGATGGCGTAGACTATTCTTTTTTTGCCTGCAATTTGTTCTTCTACCAGGTTTTGTTCAATTAGAAAGTTTAGGTACTGTTTTAGTACACTGCAGTTTACATTTGCTTTGTACATGATATGAGTTAGCTTTAATGGCCCTCTACGTGATAGAACTTTGAGGATGTCTACGTACATTTCGAGTTTAGACCTTCGCATGACCAAATCCTCTTTTTCATATTTTCTGTGGCATACGTATAAATGATTTATGGATTCTGGCTACGGCTTTGGCGTTAGTAGTTTCGCTTTTGTTTGGATGCGCTGGAATACGGTTATGCGGTTTTGAAAGGCTGTGATTAGGTCATCGGCTAATATTTGTTGAAGTTCTTCTGAAAGCGTGTTCATTTCGCCTTTGAATGCGTCTATTAGCTTATTTTCAAGGTTTTCTCGTTGCGAGGGTGTATATGTTTTTTTCATTTATTACTTCTCCGTTTTGGTTCTGTTGGGGTGTTAGGCTTGTTTGGATTTAACTATCTTATGAATTCGAAATATGGATTTAGCATTCAGTTTTGCGTCTATGGTGTAAATCGTGGCAAAAGTGTGTGTGTGCGTGTCCAAGAGGTCTATGTATGGAGGGAAGGAAGAGAGATGGCCACGAGTTCACCCGGGTCTTTATAAAGATTTATTCAAAACGCAAGTAACGTAACAAACAAAACATCATCCAGATAAATCAGTAGGTTACCACTTCGAATTTCGAATTAGTATAAACATGCCTATACAATGATACTGTTTCATGATTCGTTATGTTTATCTACGTCAACCCCCAGATATTAAGTTGCACACCACTTGCACACTCGCTAAACAATTGAGGAAAGAGACATGGCGAAAAGACCAACAAAGGACGAAGCCCTCGAAGCATTAGACTTCATCATCAACATCCTCAAAGAACACGAAAAAGACCTAGACCGATTGGTCACGGAATTATCTAAAACAACAGAAAAATTCAGCCAAACAGGAGAAATAACCACGAAAATCGAAAGAGTGGAAGACCGCCTCTCAAACATGCAAACTGAAATCAGCAAACTAATCAACTATGTTTCCCCGTCACAGAAAGCATCAAGCTACATTCCCCATGGACCACCAGTAACTGTCAGATGCAAGCAATGGGAAGATTTCAAAGCATTTGCAGCCGACGCAGAAACCATATCGTTCCTGTATAAGCAAGAAGAAAAAGTCTTCCAAGCAGACGCACTGAAGGGTGGCAAAATCCTCACCTACACCGGGGAATTCCCACAAGATTCAAGCGTACTGAAAATATGGTTGTCAAGGGAACTAAACGTTCCCGAAGACAAAATCTTTGAAGGCGCCCTAGCAATAGGGTAAAACCAGAATCGGCTCCCAAGGATCAATACCGTAACCGACAGTTACTTTTTTACAACAACATGCTGCTCAATGAAGTTTAATTAAAAAGCTTTTTATAGGACGGGTGAATATTATATATTTTGTCTTACGATGTAAGACACACGTATGTTGGGGGAGGTTGAAAGATTCCCAGGCAGCGAGGAATGCATGGTTTGGTATTTCAGGTTTTAAACCGCTTTCTCCTTTCTCTTTGATGAAGTGCTACACCATGCTTGGGAGCCGTGGGAGCCAACAAACGATGAACCCAAAAAAAGAGGGACCGTGCTTGCAGATGAAGAAGGAAAATTTCGCAAAATATGAAGCGTTCATTTTCATGATGCTTCTCCGCCTCTCCTTGCGGTGAGTTAAGGATTTCAAGTTGAATGAGGAAGAGGTTGTCGACGGAGAGGCACGGTTGAGAAGGTTCTGTTTTGTATTTCCGTCTACTATAAAGAGGCTTACAGAAGGAAGTTTCAAAAACTCACACATGCACACATAAACTATTAGAATGAAGGTTTTTCGACGCAGAGTTGCCTAACGAATGGCCTGGAATATGAAGCATGTTCTCATTCTTGTATTTTGTAACAGTTTCCTTCCATAGCATAAACTGGCGAATTGTTCTCAACCCTGCGCTCGTTCTCTGACTTTAACAAATCTCTAATCTTCGCATAGTTTCGAAGATATCTCATTCCTTTAGAAGTCACTTTATAAAATGTTTTTCCATTTTGTGTAATAGATGCAATGAGTTTTGTTTCAAGAAGGAAAGATAAGTATTCATTAAGTTGAGCAAAGCTCAGATTCGCTTTGTACATAATCTGGGTTTTGAGACTTCCATTTCTTGCTATACTTAATATATCAGCTACTATATGCAAACGGTCTCTGCGTTTGCGTGTATTACTTTCTAAGACCTCTTTCAACACAAATCCTCTCTAAGTTTGTTCTATAAGACTTGTCTATAGCAATCTTGGAATGTTAAACTTAAAAAGGAGTGCTCCCAAAGAAATCATATTCTAAAATGTGAAATATGTTACATCCAATTTAGAATCTAAGCTCAGCGCCCTGCAGTATAATATCGGGTAAGCTCCACAGCCCATCTGCGCTTGATCAAATTCTTGGCTTCTCGACAGGATATAACTCACGGCATAATATATCATACATAGGAATATACATTAATTATAGAGTTTTCTTTCTAAAGAAAGTAATAGAAGAAAACTCCATATGACATTAAAGGCCATGAATTCGGAGAAGATTATGGGAGTAAAACATTGTGAACGAGTATACAGCGGATTCACAAGTCAAATCATAAGTGATGAGACTTGAACGAAAAAAAATCCAGAATGAGCTTCTTGCTGATTTTCTTTTTGTGTCTGCTTATTGTGGCGTATCAATTGTCGTTGCCACATCTTTTGGTCGTATATGCTTCGAACTCATCTAGAGTGATCGACCTTTACACTCAGGAAGAGCCACATGATGGGAGGGGCCTAAACCAGCCTAGTGATGTTTTTGCACCTCAAGATGAGGTATTTCTTTACGCTGGGGCAATGTATAATGAGGATCCTGTGGAGAACAGGCTTGTTGCTTTTGAGATTTATGGGCCCGTTAACCCAGTTTTTAATGTTACTTTATCTAGGACGGGAACGACAAACGCTAGCGGCATAGCCAATGTAAGTTTCAGGTTACCGTGGCCTGCTGAAGATGCTGAGACTGTTACGTTTGGAGTATGGACTGTCTATGCCGTAGTAGAAATTGCTGGGGAAAGTGTCCAAGACACATTGACTTTTCGGGTCGGTTGGATTGTGGATATTGTTTCGTTGGCGACTGTTAACGCGGATCTTCAGCCTCAAACTAGGTTTTCAAGGGAGACTCGTGTAGGCGTTGAGTTGGGGCTAAGAAACATTGCCATGTTGTCTAGAAGAGCGACGTTAACCATTGTTACTTATGACAATTTGAGCGTTCCAATTGGTAACGTTGTGTTGAACGGTTTTGAGCTTGAACCTGGTGATACATACTTCCATTTTCATTGTGTATTGTCGATTCCCACATGGGCTGAGTTTGGTGGGGCAACAGTGACGGCAATGGCTTATACTGCACCGTTGGCTGATGGTGGTGTGGCTTACTGTCCAGAAGTGTCAACGGTGTTTTTGATTACATGGTGTGATGTAGCGGTCGTGAGTGTCATTCCTTCAACGACAGCGGTGGATGTTGGGGACTTGGTCAATGTGACCGTACGAGCAGCGAACGAGGGGTTTGAAATGGAAAGTTTTGATTTGGGTGTTTACTGCAATGAGATTCTAGTTGAAGAGTTGCGAGTTGTGAATGTGGCTCCAAGCGAGGAGAGAGAGTTTACTTTTGTCTGGAATACGTCAGGTTTGGCGGCGGGCGATTATACGGTGAGTGCGAATGCAAGTGTGGTACCTGGGGAAATTGACGTAGATGATAATTTGCTTGTTGATGGCGTTGTTATGGTTGGGGTGCCGGTGCCTCCGCAGCCTGCGTTTGCGTTTCCCATGGTGTTTCTGATTGTTTTGTTAGCTAGTGTAGGAGCGATGGTTTGCACGATGGTTTTGGCCTTTTGCTACAAGAAAGGAGCGATAGAGAAAGGGAAGAGCAGCTTTTCTTCAGGGTCACCTGTTGGTGGTTCTAGAGGAGGTGGGTTTTCGAAGCCAGATGAGAGAAGGGGTGGAAGTGCTTTGTCTTCAAGATTCTTGGTTGCGAAGCCAAAAGAGGAGAAGGTTTCCCATGATCATCGCAGATTGGAGGTTTCTTCTTTGAGGAGCCCTCTTGTTTTGAGACCTAGAGTTGAGTCTTTTTCCATGAAGTCCCGGGAGCGGAGCTCTCAGAATCCTAAGGAGGATAACCCATCAAATCCTTCTTCTTCTGTGGATCCATTAAGAAATAGTCGCTCTTCTAGGCCCTTCGTTTTGGCGGTGGTTGACCTTTCGAGATTGAGGGAAAAGAAGTAGCTGTTGTTTGTGGGACAAATTTCAGATGTGCACAGTTTCTCTCTTGCCTCAAAAATTAGCTTAGAACATTTTTCTATTATTATGTCATAAAACTTTGAGTGTCAAATCAAAAAAGAGCATAATCTTATAGAACAATTTTCTGAACGATTTCCTCAGAAATTATTTAAACGCCTACCGTTAATACATCATATTTGTGAGGAGTCCTTCTCAAAAAATGTCTACAATTGACCAAGTTCTGGAATTACTAAAAGACGGAGACTGGCACAAGCTAAACGAAATCGCAAAACAATCTGGGCTCCAACAACCAAAACTTGAAGCAATCGTGAACTTCTTAGCGGAATACGAATTCATTTACGTAGACAAAGAACAGCAGAAAGCGAAACTCACTCATTCAGTGCTCAAATTCCTCAAGAAATCCCGTGCATGAAAACATAAAAGAATGGATTAAACTGCTAAAAGAGATTGTAGCTCTCTGTAAACGCGAAGAAAAACCTTTTCGTTTTCAGTTCTCGTTTTCCTGTGATTGGTGCTACGGGGAATAAAAAGAGGGTGTGTGATTGCAGTCGCACTTTTAAGTTATGTTTAGGTCTTTGTATATTCTGTCTTGGTCTACGGTTTTGTCCATGAATATGCTTAGGTGGTTGTCGCCGATTTTCAGGGTGAGTATTTTGGTGTCTTTCCCCTCTAGTGTGACCTTATGAATATTGCCTAGTTCAAACGTGTTGGCCAGCTTTTCTCCAGCTTCGAGGACTGTAGAGGACAGTACTGCATAGTCGATTATTTTGGTTGGGTCTTTGAGGTCTATTGACGCGGATTTTGGGGTTCTGAAGATGTATCCGATGATTCCTTCTCTGGTTTTTATGTTTTCTAGGTTTGTTTGGAGATTTTCGATGCGGTGTTGAAGTTTGAGTTTAGGAGCCATTGTGCTTTCCTTCATCGCGTTTTCTAGCTTTGTAGGCAGGCTTTCGATTTTTTCTTCTTGAGGTTTGGTTTTGCGTGGCACGGTTATCTCCTTCATGGCTCTATTGGTTTGATTTTCACCGGCTCTCCTTTGTTCACTTCAAGCGTTCTGCAGACTCTTTCGGGTATTCGTATGATTCCTTTTCCCTGCAGATTTGGGTCGTCTATTTCCTTCACTTTGCATCGGGTTGTCTTTTCACCGAAGGTTTCGACTTCAACTTCGTTTACGTTTTTTCCGTTGAAAAGTTTGGACCATTCTGTTAGAAGTGGAGGATCAACTTGTACTGTGTCGCCGGCGAAAAATCCGCTGAAAGTGTCAACGGTGAGTTGTTGTGGTTGTTGTGGTTGTGCGGATTTGAGGGGGGCAGGGATTATGCTCTCTAGCAGTTTCAGAATTGTTGGCACTATCACTTGTGTAACAGAGCGTAGGTTATTTGTATCTGCGTTCTTGGAGGTTGCGGTGACTAGGTACATGTCGTTGATACGTGAGATGTGTACCTTACCTTTGTCGCCGTCAACAGAAAAGTTGTGTAGGCCTCCAATTGTGCCTGCTTTCTCTGCTACGCTTTGAAAAGAATTTAAGGCTTTTCTAATTGTGATATCAGCGGTTTCTGTATCTCCTGCGACTACTGTGCCGTCTTTTTTGAAGATGAAAGAGCTGTTGATGTCTGGGCATATGTTTCTGATTTCCGTTAGTGTGTTCTTTAGTGCCTCCGCGTACAAGTCTCTGTTCACTATCGTTCACTTCCTTGGCTGGCTCTAAGAAACCTTGAGTAGAATTCTTTCTGGCACTCCGTCTTTTTCTAGCACTAGATATTTGATTCCTTCTGTCTCTCCGATTTGGTCTAGCCATTTTAGGGCTTCGCGGGATTTTTGTAGAAACACGAGCTTGTCCTGTTGGCTTCTGACTACTTCTTCGATGGCTGTTAGTTCGTGGAATGGGTTGGCGTCTAAGACTACGTTGAGGTCGCCGACGGTGATCTCTCCAAGTGAGTCCTTCTCTGCGGTTTTTCCGGCTAGTTTGAGGACTACTTCTCGTATCTTCTTCGACCTTTCGGCTAGTGTCCGTATTTCGTCTAGTTGACGCAGGTATTCGCCTAGTAGGCTTTTTGTGCTTGTTATTTGTTCGTCGATATTCTTTGAGATGTCGACCGCTGAATCGAATTCTTTTAGTTCAACTACCATAGGTTTACCTCCTAAGATTATGAAAGAGAGGTTTGGTTTTCCCTACCCCCAATCTCAATGTGGACGATTTGTGCTACGTCTACGAAGGCGCCGAAACTGTGTATGGACCGAATGGATTGTTCTTCGCCGTAACCACTGTGAAAGCGTAGTTAGCTCCTCTCGTGTAGCTGTAGGAAATGGCCAGTGTAACTACCGCATTTGGTTCCAAAGTTATTGGAGTTGTTGTCCATACTCCTGTTACTCCAACGTTATTCACTTTTACCTTAGCTATCGTTAGTATTGAAGTCCCAGAATTTTTGATGTCCAGGTTACATAGAGTAATTGTCCCATTTACGGCCTCCGTCCAATCAATGCCTGTGAAGCTTATTTGTTCTGTTGCCATGAATGTGAAGCTTAGTGCTCCCATCCACGCGGCGACTGCTATTGAAACCGCAACTGTCACTGCAATCAAGATGATCGCTGCAATCACTGGGCTTAACGCCTTTCTACTTCTCCACAATTTTTTCATTTTCATTTTTTCCCTCCTTTGAGGTTCACGAAAAGAATAATGCATGCATTAACATTTAAATCTTACGACTTAAGACACCATATTCTATAGAATCAAATAGAAAAACCATTATAGGCTTCCTAAACAAAAGCCTTGACTAACGTGCAATCTCATCAAAAAACTCTAAAAGGAGCTTCGCCACCCTCTCACCGAACTCGGTAATCACATAATACTTCTTCAACGGATCAATAGGCACGCTCTTAGCCAACCCCAAATCCTCAATCTCCATCATCCTAGACCGGAATGTACCATCACTAAGCGTCAGATTATGCTCTCGCATAAATCCCTTCGCATTCTTCCACCGGCCCTTCTCAAGATGCAAAAGCAAGATACAATCGATTGCGTGATCCTTCTCTAACATGACTTTGATTGCCGAAAGTCTTTTGTCGGTGAGTATGTGCTCAACCTTTTCTTCTGTCAATTTATTGTCCATCCTTCTCTTCACTTTATGATCTTCATTTAAGGCTATTCTGCTTTTAAGCATTTAACCTATATTACGATTCCTTAAATAATACTCATTACACAATGCTTGAGACTACTATACTTCCCCTTTTCTTCTGGGAGACTGGTAGGTTCTGCTAGGCACATCCCTCTGGTTGTAAGTGCCCTTTAATATGCCTGCATATTCCTCGTTGAGAATGCCCCTTCTTGTATCATCATAGAGTGAATTAGATGTGAATTTTACTTGTGATTATGGTTGATGAGACAGCAGAGCTACAATATACTTTCGTAAGACGCAAGATTTAATACATTGCTCAGAAAATACTACGTGTAGGAGAAACACATTGCAACGAATCAAACAATCTCTAACGAAACTAAAGAAATCTTTGTCAAGATTGAGATTTCTAACGAAAGTAAAGAAGTCTTTGTCAAGATTGAGATTTTCTCCTAAATTTTGGAAAAGACGCAAAATAAAATACGTTCCCTCAGCTCCTCCAAAGGCCATTCCAAGAGGTCTCACAGTTGTTGAACGATATCCACTTCATGAACCATTTGTACACGCAGTTATCGTGCAAAACCCGTCAACAGGCGAATCCAAATATATTCTAGACGAACTTCAACTCGACGTCCTTGAACAAAGCGTATACAACCAAATATTGGAGATTCTACTTGCCGAAATTCAATCGCCAAAAGAAGAAATCCGTGATCCCAGAGAATTCTTCGACATAGAAGCAAAAAAAATCGTCAACAAATATCGCATCAGCCTAGGATGGCTACCCGAAGTTTCATGGTCAAAGATTCTCTACCACGCTGAACGCGACTTAGTTGGCTTTGCTAGAATCGACCCCTTAATGCGAGACCCAAACATCGAAGACATATCCTGCGATGGTGTTGGTAAGCCTGTCTACGTTTGGCACAGAAAATACGAGAACCTTGAAACAAACCTTGTTTTCAAAGAGGACGAGGAAGTCGACGACACCGTAGTCAAGCTTGTTCACATGACTGGAAAACACGTCAGCTCTGCCTTCCCAATAGTTGACGCCTCTCTCCCTGGCAAACACAGACTTGCAGTTTGTTACAGACGTGAGGTAACCCCATTCGGAACAGCCTTCACCATCAGAAAGTTTAGGGAAGACCCGTACTCAATAATCGACTTGATCAATCTAGGAACATTTTCAGAAGAAATGGCCGCGTACTTCTGGTTGTGCTTGGAGAACAGAGCCTCTATAGTAGTGCTCGGCGGCACAGCTGCGGGAAAAACCACGGCGCTAAACAGTCTTGCTTGCTTGATTAAACCTGGCAGCAAAATTGTCACAATCGAAGAAACCGCTGAACTCAACCTACCACATGAAAACTGGGTGTCACTTATTTCAAGAAGAAGCTACGGTCTTGGAACGAATCAAAGCGGTGAAGTGACGCTTTTTGACTTAGTTAAGACCGCGATGAGGCATCGTCCAGACGTTTTGATTGTAGGAGAGATTCGTGGCAAAGAAGCATACGTTTTGTTTCAAGCACTAGCAACCGGCCACGGCGGCATGTGTACCTTGCACGCAGAGAACATCGACTCAGCTGTCAAACGTCTAACTCAAAGGCCTCTGGACATAGCGCCAGCGTACATTCCCCTAATGAACATCGTTGCAACAGTTCAGAGAGTTCAACTACCAAAAGCTGGCGAATTAAAAGCCTACCGACGGATGATTTCCGTAGATGAAGTCGCTGACTATGAAGACTACAGAAAAACATTCAAATGGAGACCAGGGAAAGACAACTACAAGTCCTCACTAAAAAATGGAGCTATGCTTCCAGCCATATCAGAACGCGCCGGTGCCAGTATAGAAGACTTAATCGAAGAGATACAACGTCGCAAAAATGTGTTACATTGGATGCGAGAACGAAACAAGCGAAGCTACAAGGATGTCGCAGCAGTCATAACTGAGTATTATTCTAGACCCAAAGAATTCTACAAGAAAGAGGTGGAAGGCTCTGCCTTGGCTTGACACCATTGAAGGATGGTCCTACCGACTCTTCGGAGGTTTCGCACCAAGATTTTTAGGCAACATGTTCGAATTCAAAGAATACTTAGAAAAGGCAAGGATTAGAATCTATCCTGAAACATATATTTCTCTAATGTTTTTTTCAGCTCTTCTAACATTACCAGTCACTTTCATATCCATTGTGCTTGTATATCTTTACCAGTGGATTCCTCTGATCTTTTTAGTACCAATGCCCATGTATGTCATGATTGGATTCATTGTTATACCAATGTCGATGTCCAGCGACAGAGCTATCACTTTAGAAAGAGAGATGCCTTTTGCAGCGACCTACGTGACTATCATGGCATCGGGTGGAATACCTCCCTATATGAGTTTCAAAAGACTTTCAGAAGTCGATTTGATGCCTGCGATGCGCAAAGAGGCCGAAGACATAGTCAAGGATGTGGAAATCCTTGGGGTCGATCAGCTGACCGCTTTGAACAACGCTGCTAAGAAAAATCCTTTGGATATCTTCAGAGACTTTGTCTCAGGATACGCTTCAACTGTCATCATTGGCGGTGATGTCCCACATTTTCTTGAAACGAAGGCACAAGACATCTTCAGAACAAGAGCTGCGAGGGTGAAAGCAGCTGCAGAACGTCTAGGAATGCTTCTAGAGACGTTCATAATCATAATGGTGCTAATGTCCCTCTGCTTTTACATTTTATTCAGCGTTGAAGCAATATACAGCACAGGCCTCGCTTCTTATTCCACCATGCTGCTATACACGTACGTTTTCACTCCGATGCTTTCATTCGTTTTCATCTATCTCGCCCATAGCATGCAGCCTAAAACGCCGATCACAGATTGGCGACCCTACAAGGCCTTCGCTCTTTCATCGTTAACAGCTATCTTTGTTCTCCTCCTACTCACAGGCTTCTTTGGAATAATCCAAACACCGTTTGACGCTATCAAAAACATTGTTGATTTACCAACTGCAGTTGCCATCTCGCTCTTTATTTCCGCGGCGCCGCCAGCCATAGTTCACAATAAACTCGCAAGGAAAAGATCTAGCACTGAACGAGGGATGGCCACTTTCCTTCGAGACTTGACGGAAACTAGGAAAACTGGTTTATCTCCAGAAAAGTGTATTGAAAACCTCTCCAAGCGTGAATATGGTGCATTTAGCAAGGAACTGAGAAAGATATCCTCTCAGATTTCTTGGGGCATCCCGATTAAGCGGGTTTTCATGGATTTTCTTAAACGGACTAAGAGCTGGATGACCCAGATCGTCGTGTTCCTTCTAGTAGAAGCGATTGATGTGGGCGGCGGAACTATCGCTATGATCGAATCACTTGCAAGATTCAATAACATGACTCAGGAAGTGGAGAGAGAAAAAAAGATGAGCGTTCGACCCTATATTATGGTGCCTTATTTCGCTGCCGTTATGCTGGTCTCGACAACCATCATGACCTTGGTCTTCACCACACAAACACTGGAGGTTGGGGGAACTATGAATATTGATATAGACTTTCTCACGACGCTCTTTGCGGTATCGGGGATCGTTCACTGCTATTTGATCGGTTTGGTAGCTGGCAAAATCACCGAAGAATCCGTGTCCGCTGGTTTCATGCACGCTGCATTACTCGTTATAGTTGCTCTCGTAGCGTCAATGTTTGCTCCAACGTTGATGGCAGGTATGTTATAAAAAAGTTGAAAATTCCATTTTTATTGTCGGTACCATCGCTATCATGTGTGTGCAAGTAGAATATCCATGTGTTAATTAAGGAGGCGTGGATGCCTCTCAACATATCAAATTTTGAAATATTGTGTAATTTGACTTGATGAATATATTATGTTGCCATGTAGTAGTGAGTATTGAGACAGAATACTTAATATATGGGTTCTATATGTATTGTGTATATAGAAAGAACACATGAACAGTTTCCCATTCACAAAGGATGAGAAATTATGAAGTTATTGGTTATAGGAACGTGTGTGGAGAGCATATAGATGCTAGTTAGAAGAATCCTTAGGATCATTTTCGATAAGAGGGCAGTGAGCAACGTTATCTCCGCCACAATATTGACTGGCGTAGTGATTGCGTTAAGCCTATCAATGTTTGCTTGGGCGCAGGGTAGAACTTCGGTTTATAATAGCGAATACAAGGAAACTGTAGACGCGGAAACAGCTAAGTTAAAGGAAAAGCTAGTGTTTGAGTATGTCTACTACTATGAGGACAATTTGTCAATTTACTTGTTGAATTGTGGGACCATAGATGACATCCAGATAAAGACGGTCTATATATATGACAGCAATGGTGCTCTCTGCTGCGAACCCTTTTCAGAACCACCTTTGTATTTGTTTCAGAGCATGGATGAAATTTCGGATTTAGACAGAGGAGAGGAAGGGCGTCTTGTCCTTTCAACCAACCTCGATGAGGGCGTTTACTATTGCGTTAAAGTTGTAACTGTAAGGGGGGCGACTTTTGACTCGAACTTCGTGGTTTAGGAAAATTTGGAAAGGACGTTCCAAAGGCGTATCCACGGTCATTGGAACCGTGTTTCTGATCCTGATAATTTTCATGGTTTCCACAAATGTTCTTCTTTGGACCTTTTCACAGAATGCTCTGTATACTCAAGCGGAGAAAGACCTCAATCAGGATGAGGCTGACCGTCGCAATGAGAAGATCGAAGCCACAGATGGAGACTATTCCGTTTCAGGAAACAAAGTCACAGTAGAGGTCACACTTACGAATACTGGCGCCGTGGCTGCTCAAATAATAAACCTATGGGTTTTTGACACTTCAATCCAAACATACAATCATATACAATTGAATTTGAGCCTAAGCCCTGGAAGTGTTACAGACCTTACTGGCGGCGCTGCAATAGTAGTGACGGTAGACGGGGCAAATCCAGGGGATGACTTCATTTCTTGGTTTGTAACAGCAAGGGGGAACACGATAGCACTTGAGAAAGAAGTATTAGAAGATGTGATAGTAGCGCAAGTAGCTCAAGGAATCGGCTATTTGGCGATGGACTTCGACACATTCAGATATTTCAAGTACGCATCTGATTATGTGTTGGAAGATTATCCGGGTGGTAGTGGCAGTTACATTGTGCCCAGGACACAACCTGTAGTTTTCAGAATCAGATTGACCAACTATGATCCATCTGGTGGTAATAGATCTCTTACTCTCAATAGCCATTCATTGCTTTGGATGTACTACCCAGCAGTGGGCAAACAAGTGTATTGGTATATTGTGAATGTTAGCGCGAACGGAACTATTTCACCGACCTACTCTGATATAATCATTGGATTTAGGGAAACAACTTACGTCTATTTTGCGTCAGCAAGTGACGGCACGTTCACCGGTACCCCTGACCAAAAGAAACCAGGAACTGGAGGACCAGCAGCCATTAACCTCTTACTGCTAGGAAAAATTGGGCCTAGTAACTATGGACAGAATATACCCTTTGTTTCAGTGTATTGTACTTGATCGGAACGTGGACAGCAACGACCTTTCAGGATAGAGCTAAATCCAATCACGTGAAATAAAAGATTCAATGTTTCTAGTCGTTGCAACCTATAGTTATGCGAATGCTATTGGAAGATTAGATTAGCTTCCTGAATACACCGCAATGTTTCCCCGCTCAGTAACAACCTTAACCATATATTGTCCACTAGGTAGGGTGATGTCCATTCGAGAATAAGACAAAGTGTCTCCGGAATTTACGAAAACACTCATGCCATAGTGTTCATGGACTGTCGAATTGATAACCCATAGAGAAACCAAATGGCAAGTCAAGGAGCCCTCGTTCTCAAAGGTGAAAAGCGTCCCGCTAATATTCACTACTTTAAATTCAACCCAGTCAGCTTTAAAATCAAACTGCGTATCTGTCGCCTTAACTCCCTTAACTTTCATCTTCCAGTAGCCAGTAGCGTTTCTAAAATGAGTCGGGTTGACAGTTATCGTCTGGCTCTTGGTTTCATTGGTGTTTGGTGCACTGTCCGAAGTATAAGCCATATAGCCGTTTCCACTCGCTGGATAATCATCAAGCGTGTAATTATAAAGTTGAAGCGTAACATTCACCGAACCAGCTGTCCATGCGCTGTTAACTGTCCAGTTTAATTGACTCCAGTCTCCTGTATTACTTGAACTAGTAAACTCAACTTCTGTTGATTCTTCGTACGTGATATAATCCATTGTAAGTGCTACATCGTCATAATAGATCTTTGTTTCAGCTGTGTCGCTGTTGCCAAGATCTGTGTCATCAAACAGTCGAATAGAGTATATTCCAGTTTGGTCGAAAATTGCTGGGTCCACATTTATGTTAAATATACCACTCCATTCAGTTGTGCTGGTAACCGTCTGATTCCACAGGTCAAAAATAGTTGCATTAGGATGAACTATTTGAACTTTGATCACACACGAATCAACGGTGTCAAAAACACCGCATTTCCACTGGAAGGCCAATGTTACAGAGTTTGGGTTAGCCTGACTTGTTGAAAAGCTTTGATTCCAGAATCCGCTTGCAACTTCGTTTCTGGTTGTAACATTAATGTAAACACTTCCTCCGCTTTGACCAGTGTTCGCCCATCCACCAACGATGTCGTTGCCTAAAACTAGGACAAAATTCCATCCTGAAGCATCGCTTGTAAAGTTGCCATTAGTTATTTGACTGGTAGATTGAGATGTTCCCGTCCAATATGATCGAAAAACCATGTAGACTCCATTATCGCTGGCTAGATCTGAAACCGTTCCATTTACAAGCGTTGTTGATCCACCGCGAGTATATCCAGAGGGATTGTAGGACCAAACCTCTGTGACACGCGTAACGTCGACGATGGCAACATCCTCCCGCATCTTCTCCCAGTCCAACTGGTTCATCTCATAACTCCATAGAATAACGTTTGATGTTATAATAACGATGATCACGAGGCCGAGAACAACAACGATAATGTTGCTGACACCACGCTGATCTCGTCTAATAGTCGACAACACGCACCCAGCCATCAATCATTATTTCATCCTTTAGTTCATCTTTCCTTTTGGAAAAGCATTATGAAGCAGAAAACCACATTCACAATTCACAGATTGTTATGTCAAATTAGGTTATGGACACAGATTCTGCAAAAAATCTTATTTTAATAATACTAAAACAACGTTCGCTCTTCATGTTGGCACAAATCTTTGAAGAGGATTTTCCTTCAGAACCCTCTGAAGCTGAGAGTAGCTCAGGCCTCTCACAACGTCTCCGTATATTTCACATTTCCCCAAAAAACTCATTTTTTCAGGGCTTTGAACAACAACTTCCACCTCGTTACCAGAAGAAAGAACAAGATAAATGTGAAATGATGATTCCTTTTTACCTCGTTTCGTCACCGAACACCACTCCGTCCTCATAACTCTGAAAGAACCGTTTACAAGGCTGTCAAGAACGGCGTTATGATCCGAAGAAAACGTGATTACATCTATGTCACTGTTTCGGTGGGCGGTTCCTCGCCAAACGCTTCCAACAAGCCTAGGATGGAAAGCCTTCAAGACATCCATTATTTGGAAAGCTTCTTTTCGCATCTGAAGCAGCCGCTCACGTCTTGATGACCCCTCCTGTTCTTCAGCGATATTGTCAAGTTCCTCCGCCACTTCTGCATTGCTTGGAAGAATCCGCATCCCCAACGTTTGTGCCGCTCTAATCTTCGCTTGCTTGTACTCTTTCTCCTGCGACGTATAAAGCAGAAGGGCTGCCTCTCGAGCAACTCGCCTTCTCAAACCAGCTGAACGACTGTTTCCCAAGAGTTCTCTCCTGTAGAGCATTATAGTTTCAAGCAAAAGCTGAATGTTTTACGCGGCAACTGCCGGTTGAAGAGTGAGTTTGGATTTTCGGATGCCCACGTGGCGTAAGGGTGCTATCTTCTTTGCCTCATTGTAAATGTCAGACGCAATTTTTCCCAATACAACTTCTTGAACAAACTGATCAAACGTAAGCACGGCTGCTTTTTCTTCAACGATTCTTTTGATAATGGCACGTATTACCCTTTCTTGGGAGGTTTTAATCCGCGAGAGAGTGAACGCAGAAACCGCCAACCTTAGCTGATAACCATCCTTAGTCGTGATATTGAGGGTGCCATCTACTCGCGTCGTTCTTCTTCGAACAAGACTCCTTAGATAGTCTCGGGAATACTCGTGTCCCTTAAAAACGGTGTGAGCAATCTTACCCTCCACATCGGTGACACGGAAATACATTTTTAGGTATTGATGAGCAAAATCGTCAGTAATATCATAAAGCGTGGCGTCCACAATCCTTCCAACGAGCTTCGAGGAATCGTCAGAAGGCAATGTTCCTAATTCAGATCCCCCGAAATACGGTGGAGACATAACAGTGTACCAGCTTTTGCCACGCCACTTGTCTCTAACACGTCTTTTCCTCTTCGAAGACACGATGAACCTCCTTGTGACTGGAAAGATTTCGCGCAGAAGTATTAAAAGCTTTAGCGTTTATTGAGAGGAATTCAGATAATTTAGTCATTCCATCCTTTCAATTCCACCCATAAACGGTCTCAAGACCTTGGGAATCACAACAGAGCCATCTCTTTGCTGAAACTGTTCTAGAATGGCTATCATGGTTCTTGAGGTTGCCAAGGCTGTGTTATTCAAGGTATGGACGAAGCCAGCTGGAGCCTGACCCTTCTTCTCTCTGAATCTAATATTCAGCCTCCTCGCCTGATAATCCGTGCAATTAGAGTTGCTGCCGCTCTCTCTGAACTCCCCGTCAGCCATCCAGACCTCTATATCATACGCTTTTGCTGCCTTCGCAGTCATGTCACCACTGCAAAGACTCACAACACGATGGTGTAATCCCAATTTCTGATAGAGCTCCTCCGAATTCTTCTGCAACTCCTCAAGAAAATCCCAAGACTGTTCCGGCGGACAAACGATGAACTGCTCAATTTTGTTGAATTGATGTGTTCTGAAGAGACCCTTTGTGTATTTTCCATGGGTTCCGATCTCTCTTCTGAAACAGGCGCTGACGCCGACGAGTTTTATGGGTAGATCTTGCAGCTCGAAGACTTCATCTATGAACATGCTGCCCAGCGGGTATTCAGCCGTGGGTATCAGATAGAGTTCGCTGTCTTCAATCTTGTAGCTAGCCTCAGCAAAATCGAATGGATCGCCTATCATCCCTTCATAGGCTTTTCTGTTTACCATGTAAGGGGGTTCAATCAAGGTGAAATCTTTTTTCATGAGGAAAAATATGGCAAATCGCTGTATCGCCAGATCCAGCAGAACCAACTCGTTCTTTAAGTAGTAAAATCCGGCCCCGACTGCCTTTGCGGCTCTCTCAGATTCTATTAGTCCAAGATCTGATGCTATCTCTAGATGGCTTTTCGGTTCGAAATCGAACTTTGGCTGTTTTCCCCAGACTCTTATCTCAACGTTATCTTTTTCATTCTTTCCTATGGGAACTGAGTCGTGGAGAAGATTTGGAAGTCTAAGTAAAATGTTGTTTATGTTTTCCTTGTACTTGTCCACTTTTTCTGTCAATACATCGATTTTCTGTGCAATCTCATTTACTTGCTCAATCTTCTCTCGGGTGTCCTTTCCCTTTTTCTTCAGTTGTGCAATTTCAGATGTTATCACATTTTTCTTGTGTCTTAGATTATTCAGCCTAGTCAGCGATTGTCTCCAATTCTTGTCGTATTCGATCAACTTGTCAAGCATCTTTAGCTTTTCAGCGTCTCCTCTTTTCTCTAGGCTATCTTTCACAATGTCAGGGTTCTCACGAATCAAGTTTATATCTAGCATGATAGGCTCCTTCTCCAAGCTTTAGTACAATGTAACCATCTGCTGTCCAGAGTTTATCATAGCTTTAATATATTAACCTATACGACCTACTCGAACTTTTTTGCCGCCAAAAAAGCTTTTTCTGCGATGGAGACGCAACATAGAAGGTCGTCAATTGTTGCTATGAATGTTTGAAGCTTTGTTTCACATTTCACGTTTGTGAACACTTTGGAGCCTTTTTTCGTTGTTTTTATGAACAAGCCTGATGGAACCTTTACGTTGTCTGGTGACACAGCTTTGGCAACTGCTTCTGCTTCTCGTTTGTTTTGGTAGGAAAGTTTGATTTCAGCCTCCAAGCTACGTCTCCTCTAACTGTTTTTTGACGAGTTTATCTACAAGTTTGATGAAGGATTCTACACTTTTTATTGGCACATGAGCCCCAGCGGCGATGTTGTGTCCTCCTCCTCTACCTGAGTATTTTTCAGCAGCAACACGTAATATGTCTCCAAGGTTGAGACCCCTGTTCGTCAAGAGAACTACTGTCCTCGCCGAAATCTTAACCATATCTTCACCAGAAACTTTGGAGTAGGCGATTATTGGTTTTTCACGGTTCGGAAGACTTGCCGAAAGGATAGAAGATAGTGCCCCTATCACTCTATCATCAATGAAACCTTCTCCCCGCACCACATAGACGTTGTCCAACTCTTCTATGCGATCAGGTTTTTCTGTCAGCCAACTCAAGTATTTGGTGATGGTTCGCCGATATCCTCTTAACACTTCGTTGGCTTGTTCAAGTGCGGTTCCTCGGTCTCCCATACAGATCGCCACGCCGAGACCCGCCTTGTCAAGTCGTCCCGTGGCATTGAGAAGGACTGTGAACTCCCGTGCGTCTCTTAGCGGAGTCCAAGGTTCTTCATAGGTTAATGTATAAACGTTTCCAAGCAAACTTAACGCTACTTCGCTGGGAAATTTTTTTGACGCAAGGTAGTCTGCGAGTGCAGAAAAAAGCTTCTTTTTCTCTTCTTCTGAAAGGTCTCTCAATGCACGCCATTTGTCCTTGTTTTTTGGTTTGATTCCTAGGCTTGCAAGGAAGGCTAGGCTTTTGTCCTCCTCTCCGCTTATGCCTGGTATGAACGGGTTTGTGACGTAGGCTAATGCTTGGTGAATGGGCCGTGTTTCTCTCCCGAAAAAGAGAAGGTCAGTTTCAAGTTTGAGGTAGCCCCCGTTTACTGCGTCCTCCACAATCATTTTGTTAACGCCCCCCAACTTTCGTTGCTCATATTTGTCTTGCATGTCTCCGAGTGCGCCAACTACGGCGATAGGAGCCAAATCAATGTTTTTTTTGTCAATGGCTTTGGCGACGAAATACGTTACGCCTGACCCGCTGAGGTCGCGAGATCCATCTATTCCGTGAAGGTGAGGGTTTACTTGCGTGAATGTTGAGGAGGCTTCCCCGGTAGGTTGATGGTGGTCAAGGATGAGTACACGGTTGCTGGAAAGCTTTTTGTTTAAAAGGTCGAGGTAGCCACTTCCCAAGTCAGTAAATATCGTTAAAGGATGCTTCTCTGCAGCTATTTCATTAACCAAATTTTCATCTATCCACCTTTCAATTTGAAGGCGGAATGTTCCTTCTAAGCGAAGCAGAGATTTTCCGATGATCCCTGCTGCGGATAGTCCATCTGCATCTAGGTGAGAAACAATGTGAATTGTTTCATCTTCTCCAACGCTTTTCAAAATAATTTCAGCGGCATTAGAAGCGCTGGCTAGAAAAGCGTCGATCTGTTTTTTTTTGACGGACATGCAAGATCCCAGAAACTAGACTGGAGACGCAATTTTTGCTTTATATTTCCAGTCTGTCGGCAGCAAACCCTTTCGTTTATAATACCTTGCGATTTTGTAAATTCTGGACTCGATGAGTTGAAGGTCCCGTTTATTGTGCAAGTCCTTCCTGTTTTTTTCAAGATGAACATGAAGGCGTGCAGCCTTTTTCAGCAATTCTCCCAAGTCTTCGGGAATGGAAGGTGCTAACCCTGCGTCCCCTAAAATCTTAGTCACAGTTCTTCCTACGATTGGTTTGACTAGGGGAATGCCATGTTGGTCGCGCAGGATGATTCCGATTTTGCTAGGTGGATGCCCTTCTTTCGCGAGCTTGACAACCATGGCCTCCACTTCTTCTGGCGTATATTTGCACCATCTGGGAGGCCTTTTGCTAACTGGTCGAATAGAGTGTGAACTTCCCTTTTCCTTCTTTCCCAATTCTTGTCCTCCAAAGGACTTTAAGAGCGAGAGACTGCTGATATTTAAAACCTTCGTTGAAAGGTCGATGTGTGCCGTTTGAAGCTGGAGCGTATCATTCAATTTTTGAATTACTTGCGTTTGCATGCATGCTACGGAGCTAAGGAAGACACGTCCCCCAAATATGTCAGAGAATACTTCTTGTATTCTCCTTCTCCAATGGCAACCATGAAACTTTGAATGTCTGTGGCAACGTCTTTCAATTCGAGTCTCAGCTGATTCAACTGTTTATGGTATTCTGTATAGTTTTTGTGATAAGAGATAATCACCCCAGTCATGCCTAGACCTTGCCCGCTAGAGGCAAATATTACATTAGGAAACTTGGCAGCAAATTTTTTGGCTCTCTCCTTTGTTTCTCCTACAAGAATGTCAGAACGCATTTTGACGAAGGTTAGAGCAAATATTTCAAAACCCATCTTCCCAAAATCTGGAATGATTGTGTAGTCCTGAATTATTCCGTTCTTTTCAAGTTTGTGACGAGTTCTTGTTACAGTTGGTTGTGACACTCCTAGAACCTTTGATATTTCTCTATCACTCCTCTTGGAATTCTTCAACAATTCCAAAAGAAGACTCTTCATTATCTTCTTCATTAACATTAAACCCCATCAAATAGTTCTTATCAATTCAAATTAGCTTTTCGGTTATATCATAAGAGTTTTTTATATTCTATGGAAAAATGTTCCATAAACTTCAAATCAGAGGACTTGTTAAATAAATTCTGGGAATGCGTGTTAGGCTTTAAAAATAAGCCCTGAAAGAGAAAGGAGAGTTTTCTTTATACACGCATTCCCTTCATCTCAGCGAGGTTAAAGATAGTAACTTACGTAATATTTAACTTTTGTGAACCCATGTTTTAGTATTTGATTCTAGAGTGTTTCAATTTCATCTCCAGCATTAAGAAAGAAGACAAACATGTATCGATTGATACTAAGAGAATAGTTGCAATGTTGTCTGCTGACAGACAAGTTTCTCATTTACAGTGTTAACTCGTAGTTAGTTCTGTTATCGTTTTTCCATATTTCTCGCACTCCATGCAGGCCATACACCTATAGAATGTTGGTCGCAGAGTGCAAATAGCGTCTAGACAACACGGTTTTAGGTTGTGTTATTTATGGATAAGATATCACGCAGCAAAAAAAGAGCGGGTTTGCGGGGGATATCTCCACAGCTAAAAGGTTGATGTGTACCATTCAGCGAATTTTCTTAGGGCTTGAGCTCGATGTGAAAACTTGTTCTTTTCTTCCGTGGTCATCTCTGCAAAGGTTCTGTTGGGACTGTCTGAAGGTTTGAATATAGGGTCGAAGCCAAAGCCGGAGTTTCCCCGCTCTTCTTGAGATATTTTTCCTTTCACTTTACCGTGGAAGCACCTCAGTGATTCTTTTGGACTGCAGAAGGCAATCACCGAGTGAAAATAGGCATCTCTTTTCTCCACTTCTTTCATTAGTTTAAGAATTCCTTTGGTGCCTATTGTTCGATACACGTATGAGGAGTAGGGGCCTGGAAACCCGTTCAACGCATCTATGAAAAGGCCAGCATCCTCTACGAAGATAGGCAGTCTACATCTTTCTACCGCGTCCCTAACGCTGGCTTTAGCAATGTTTTCTATATCGTCGTCTTGAATCTCTGAGGCTTTTACTCTTAGGAGCGCAGTGGCAACTTTGTATTCAGCTAGTACATGGCGGGCCTCTTTGAATTTGTGAATATTACCTGTCACGAAGAAAGCCACTCTACCCTTTGGAAAAGAACTCACACGCGTCACACCTCTGCCTCCTTTCTTTCGGATACATAACGTCCTCTTTTCTCTATTTCCCTAATCTTTTCTAATACATGTTTTGCTGCTTCATTTCCCCTTGCTTCAGCATATCCTTCCATGACCATGCCAAAACTCTCTTTCGCATACTTGTAATGAGTACTTTGGAAGGCTGTCTTCATGAGGTGTAGATCAACTCCCCTAGTTTCCAGTTCTATCGAGTGTTCGCTCAAGCCAAAGTCTACGAAGACAACTCTGCCACGCGGTGTCAAAATCATGTTTGAGGTGGTGAGGTCTCCATGGATGATTCCACGGTTGTGGAGGCGTCCGATCAAGTTGCCGATGAGACAACACAAGTGACGCCTTTCTTCAGCCGAGAAATCGTCTAAGACCTGCTTCACCTGCTTTCCATTAATGAACTCCATGACAATCGTTGCTTCTGCAATGTCAACCATGAAGATTGTTGGTGTTGGAACCCCTGCCGCCTTTGCTCTATGAATAATCTGTGGCTCATGAATGGTTCGATAAGACCGAATTTCCTTATCCAACTCGGGGACACGATACTTCTTCGGCAATCGCCGCTTCATTATTACCTTGCGGTTGTGCCACTCTTCCAAGTATAGGCTAGCTTCAGCACCTTTTTTAATGAGCACGTTTCAGCCTCCAACCCAAGGTGCGTAGACCTCGTCCAGTCGCCACCTCAGCTTTACGAAGCTCTCTTCAACGGGAAGAGTCATGTTGTGTTGATATGCGAGAATTCCAGTCCATGCAATCATGGCTCCGTTGTCTAAGGCATACTCTTTGGGAACCACGCAGAATCGCGCGTTATGTTCGTCAGCGATTTGGCTGAGCATCGATTGTAACCGTTTATTTGCAGCAACCCCTCCAGTCAACAGAACCTCAAGTTTTTCCGTGTGAGCTAACGCCCTCTCTGTGACCTCGGTGAGCATGGAAAACACGGTTTCTTGCAAACTGAAGCACAAGTCTTCGAGGCGATGCTTTCCTTCATGAAGTAACTGGATAACAGCGGTGAGAAGCCCACTGAAGGATAAATCCATGCCCTTCACCGTGTAGGGGAGAGAAATAAATGTTTGACCCTGACTTGCCATTTTCTCAACCATTGCACCGAAAGGCACCCCTTCGTCCTGACGTAGACCTGCCTCCCGAGCGAAAACGTCGAGGCAGTTTCCTACAGCTATATCGAGAGTTTCGCCGAAAATGCGGTATATTCCCGCCTCAAAGGCAGAGACAATGGTGTTTCCACCTGAAACATAGAGAGTAACCGGGTCCTTCGCTCCAGTTACGAGCTTGCCAATCTCGATGTGCGCAACACAATGGTTTACGCCCACCAACGGAACTTGGAGATAGGCAGCTAAGGCGCGAGCTGCGGTTGCACCGGTACGGAGACAAGGCCCCATACCGGGACCCTGAGAAAAGGCGACAACTTGAATATCTTGAGGCTTTATTCTTGCCTTCTGAAAGGCTTTCTCCAAAATATTTCCGGCAACTTCCGCGTGGTGCCTGGCTGCTTCTCGCGGGTGGATGCCGCCTTTTTCAGGTATGTATGCACTGATGATGTTAGCTAGGACGTCTCCGTCGAAGGAGAGAATTCCAACGCTAAAATCGTCGGCTGTGGACTCTATTCCTAAGCAATAAGACGCGGCTGAATGGCGCGTTGACATGTTTTCAGCTCCTTTTTTAAAGCGTTGCTGTTGGTTATATCATGCTTAACATCCACGTTATATGTGTTAAACATTTTAGGTTGCATGCACATGCATGCATGGAGCTCAATTCACGGTAACCATACCTAAGATGAGCGAAAGCGGAAAAATAACCTATCAACCTCAATAACTCAGTGCATGTATACACAGACTAGAGAACAAACAGAGATTGTTCAGGAAACTTAAAACCTTATAGAACAAAATAGCGTTCTTCAAAATAAAGAAACACCACAAAAACCAATGATAGTACTGGAAAGTTTTTTAAGAAAAGCCTATAACTTCTTCAAGTTTCTCGTTAGAGTGGTGAGGATGGATGCCGGCAACTGCAGGCACTGGGACAAGAAAGACTCATCATACCTCCTTCTCAAAAGGGCCATCGACCCGAACTCCCGCTGCAAACTTTGGAAGAAAAGGTCTCTGATACGAACTATAGCGCATGGCGCAAAAGCAAATGCCAAAAACTACATGTAAGCCACGCATACAAGCTCCAATTTGGTTCCAGTTGGGATCACGATGAAGATTTTGTTCGTTGCATGCATACTATAAGGGTGGAGTTAGCGTATCTGAAGAGGTTGGGCTAGTGGAGGAGTTGTCTTGAGCAACGAGTTTCACGCTATGAAGGTTGAAGAAGTTATACAAGCCCTGAAATCTACTGGACAAGGCTTGAGTGAGGAGGAGGCTAAACGTCGACTAGAAGAGTTTGGATTCAACGAATTGACAGAAAGGAAAGGGGCAGTAGCCCTACGCATATTCCTAAGACAGTTTAAGGACGTATTCGTAATTATGCTTTTGGCCGCTGTTTCCCTTTCTGTTCTGGCAGGAAAAGGCGTGGATGCATTAACTATATCGGCCATTGTGGTTCTCAACTCCGTAGTAGGTTTTGTCCAAGAGTATCGGTCAGAAAAGGCTATGGAAGCCATGAAGAAACTAACCGCTCCGAGGGCCCGAGTGCTGCGAGATGGAAGAGAGAGGGTGGTACGCGCGAGAGAAGTGGTGCCCGGAGACCTCATTGTATTAGAGTCAGGAGATCGCGTCCCTGCTGACGCACGACTAATTGAAACGGTGGACTTGAAGACAGGTGAAGCTGTTTTAACGGGCGAATCCGTCCCAGAAGAAAAAAGCACGGTCGCCGTCAATGTGCATACGCCCGTAGCTGATAGAGAGAATATGATCTTCATGGCTACGCATGTGGTTTATGGTAGAGGAAAGGCTGTGGTAACGTCTACGGGAATGAACAGTGAATTTGGAAAAATCGCTGAAATGGTGCAAGCTATCGAGGAAGAAGAAACCCCGCTGAAACTTAGGCTAAGACACTTCGCAAAAAAGTTGGGAGTACTCATTACATTTGCTTGTGTGGCGATATTTTTGCTTGAAGGACTTCGAGGGGAACCACTGGTTGGATCAGTCTTCTTGGCGGTTGCGTTGGCTGTGTCGGCGGTTCCGGAGGGATTGCCGGCCATAGTAACTGTAACCCTCGCCCTTGGGGCACGGGGATTAGCAAAGCGTAACGCTATCACTAGGAGGCTTTCTTCGGTGGAGACCCTTGGGTCTACCACAGTTATTTGCTCCGACAAAACAGGCACCCTAACCAGGGATGAAATGACAGTACGTAAGATATATCGTAACGATCAGATAGTGGAAGTTACGGGGATCGGTTACGAACCGAGAGGCGAGTTTCATCGAGACGGCAAGGCTATCAACCCTGAAGAAGACCCTCATCTCATGTTGTTGTTAAGGATCGGTGCCCTTTCTAGCAATGCGAGGTTGACAAAAGAAGACGCATGGCGCATAGTAGGAGACCCTACAGAAGGGTCATTAGTTGTGGTTGCAGCCAAAGCCGGAATACAGCAAGATGAAGCAAGCAGCCAGTTTCCACGTGTAGGCGAGATACCCTTTAGCTCCGAAAGGAAACGTATGACTACAATTCATTCCGCGACAGGTGGAGAACGATTTGCATATGTGAAAGGAGCCCCTGAAACCATCTTGAAACGATGCGCTCACTTCCTTGAAGACGGCAATGTAAAAGACTTGACCGAAAAGAAGAGAAGGAAAATTCTTAAAATCAATGAGAAAATGGCAAGTGAGGCATTGCGCGTACTTGGAGTGGCCTACAGAAAGCTGCCAGGTGACCTGAAGGTTTTCGCTGAAGGATCTGTAGAGAGAGATCTTATCTTCGTAGGTTTAATGGGAATGATTGATCCACCGAGGGACGAGGTTAAGGAAGCCAACCGCCTCTGCGAACAAGCTGGCATAAAAACTGTCATGATCACAGGAGACCACAAGCTTACAGCCGTCGCCATAGCCAAGGAACTGGGCATGCTGAAAAGCGGTTCAGTGTTAACAGGAGCCGAGTTGGATAGGATGGGCGACGAAGAATTCGAGAAAGTAGTGGAGGATGTAACGGTCTATGCTAGGGTGTCTCCTGAACATAAGCTCCGAATAGTTAGGGCGTTGAAGAAGAGGGGGCACATTGTGGCTATGACTGGCGATGGAGTAAATGACGCACCAGCTCTCAAGAATGCTGACATAGGAATAGCTATGGGCATAACTGGAACGGATGTAACTAGAGAAGCATCTGACATGGTGTTAGCGGATGACAATTTTGCAACAATTGTGGAAGCGGTGAAGGAGGGGCGGAACATTTACGACAACATGAGGAAGTTTATTCGGTACTTGCTCTCAAGCAACTTTGACGGAATACTCGTTGTGTCCACATTCGCCATGCTCGGTTTACCTATACCCCTTCTTCCGGCCATGATCTTGTGGGTAAACTTGGCCACTGATGGTGGTCCAGCTGTGGCTCTAAGCGTGGATCCCCCTACCGAAGATGCAATGCAACGGCCTCCTCGCAGCCCAAAAGCGGGGATATTACATGGAATGATAACGTTTATCATTGCTTACGTTATCCTGCAGTCTGGAACAACGATATTCACCTTCTGGTGGAAATACTTCTGGGTTGGAAGCACTTTGGAAGCGGCGAGAACTGTAGCCTTTATGCAAGTGTGTATCTTTGAGTTAGTTGTTGTTTGGAACTGTCGGTCAGAAAGGCGTAACGCGTTTAAGGTAGGATTCTTCTCCAATAAATTTCTACTTGTCGCCGTGCTCGCATCTTTCATGTTAACAGTTTCCTTATGTTACGTACCAGTTTTTCAGCTTATGTTCAGCACAGTTCCATTAGAGCTGTACGATTGGATTTGGATCCTCGCTACGTCCAGTCTAGGATTTGCAGTGTTGCCCGAGGTCTTCATGAAAAGAAGAAAGCGTACACATTAATGTACATGCAATGGAACTTCAAGAGAGGGCAAATATTATGAGCGTGTATGTACACCAACTGAACCGTCCAGTCTACAAGAGCACATTCATTTATGCATGTATGCCCGGATGCATGCATAAAAATTGCTAACCGCTCTATTTTCCCATGAACACTCTCATGAGATTCGTAAAACGCTTGTCTCTTAAGCTATAAAAGACCCATTTCCCTTCACGCCTGTCCTCTACCAAATCCACGGCTTCTAGTATCCCTAAATGGTGTGAGGCTGTAGGCTGAGTTAAATCTAATGCAACCATAATCTCGCATACGCACATTTCTCGGATGTCTAGAAGCATCATAATTTTTAGTCTTGTTGTGTCAGCCAGTGCTTTGAACAATCGACTCTGCATTTTCACCGTATTCTCATCTGTTATGTCATGAACGAGTTGTCTAAGCTCTGAAGCATATTTTGAGACATCTTCAGCTGGACAGATTCCAGACCTTAACAAACGCTCAAGTCTTTTGCTTATCTTTGGTTTTTGTTCGAGAACCATAGCATCATCCTCAATTAAGCTTTACATCAAAATATTTAAATATGTTTTGAGTGCTTTCTCAGATTAACGAACTTAAATATGTGACTCCACTCGCTTGAACTGATGGAGGGACCTAGGCTTGGTTGAAGATGGCCGTAAGCTGGGTATCTTTGAAAAGTATCTAGCAGCATGGGTTGTTCTATGCATACTGTTGGGACTATTTCTAGCACAATATTTCCCAGTTCTCAGCATCACGATCAACAACATGCAGATCGCAGGAATATCGATCCCTATCGGTATATGCTTGTTCTTAATGATGTATCCAGCTCTCCTAAATGTGCAGTTGGAAGAATTGAAGAAACTATTCCACAATCCTAAGCCAATTATCATTACACTTGTTTCGAATTGGGTTTTGGCTCCATTGGTAACTGCCTTTCTGGCCTACTATTTCTTGGCTGGACAGAATCAACTAATTGTATCCCTAATACTATTGGGCTCAAGTCCGTGCACAGCCATGGTTTTGGTGTGGGGAGTTCTTGCAGAGGGAAACCAAGAACAGAACATCATCAATACCAGCCTGAACACGATCACAATCTTGTTCCTGTATGCTCCAGTGGTCTCTCTATTGACTGGTATCCAAAATATTCCGATTGACAGGATAGCCCTTGTTATAACCGTGTTTGTTTTTATCGGGATTCCATTGGTTTTAGGTTATTTCTCAAAGAAGTACATTAATGGTAGAAAGGGAGAGGATTGGTTCCGTGACATCTATAGACCAGCAGTGGGGAAAATAGCGATACTTGCTCTCTTGACCACACTAGTTGTATTATTTTCGTTGAATGGGAATGTGCTAATGCAACATCCCGAGGAAATGATACTCGTTTCTATCCCGTTATTGTTAGGTTTCATCATAGTTGTCGGACTCAACCTATTCGTCACTAAATTTGCGGGTCTCAGATACAAAGAAGCAATAATATCCGTGATAATAGGTTCTTCCAGCCACTTTGAAATCGCAATTGCGACCGCTATCAGCCTTTATGGATTAGGCTCACAAGCTGCACTAGGAACAACAATGGGCTTGTTCTGGGAGGTACCAATCATGCTTAGCCTAGTGTATCTAGGCAAAACACTGAACCATAAAGGATTTTGGAAAAAATGAATGACAGAAGCCTGCATGCTGCCATACGAATTAAACATTATTATGCATGCATCTCTTATACTCACGATTTATACAAAACCGCGCCGTCTCCGTACGACTAACACGCGGCTCAAAGCCCACAAATTTCCTCGTAACGCATGCTATAGCTAAGTCTTTTCAAGGGAGTTAAACATGTTAGATTCATCTGACTGGCGTGCACACCGATTTGAGTGCATGATGCATGCATGCAGATATTTTTGGCTTACAGATACAACTGATCATAGTCCATGCATGTATTTATCTAAGAACCTACACTTCTCTAGAGAAGGCGTGAATGCAAAAGATGACTAATGGTAAAGAAGTTCAATTGTGCCATTCATTTCGAGACCCGTTATCGCAGACAAGTGCTCAAAACCTTCATTTTTCAAAAACAGAAGCAGGTCTTTCAAGCATTTTTTACTTACGCGCACGAAGATTCGCCGTGCTCTAGAAACAGACGTTTCTAAAACGCACTGCGCACCCATATTTTGTTTCAACTTGCTAATGATCTCGTCTTCCAACATATCGCATTCTTCTCTTCAATTTCCATTCAAAAGCACTTTTAAGTCTTTCAGAAGAATATACCCAATTGTATCTAGGAGCCGCGCGCAAGAGGGAAAGTGATGTCTAAGTATGAAGTCAAGCTTACTTCCATAGAAGATAGGGACAAGTTGATGGAGAAATATGAAGATCGTTTCCTTTACGAGGAGAGGGCTGACATCTACGGATGTTGCATCAAGCTTCTGACGGACATCAAATACGTGAAGGAACGTTGGGAGGAAAGCTTTTATCCCATGTCAGCTCACGTTCGATCTCACGGAAGACTTATCGTCACCCAAGAAACAGGCGAGAAGCTGAAAGTTATGTACAATCAGCTTTCAAAAACGGCATTTCTAGTAAATGTCGACTACTATGGTTGGATAAAATCCATCGCGTTGAGCGTCGCCAGCGACATATTGGAAGACAATCATGGTATCAATTCCGTTCATGGTGCGTGCATAGACATTGAAGGCCGAGGTGTATGCCTGATTGCGCCTCCGGGCACGGGTAAAACAACGCATACGTACGGGCTTCTTAGATTGAAGGGCGTCCGCGTCGTGTCTGACGATTGGTTTTTCGTTCGTTTCTTAGCCGAGGAAAATGTTGCTTTCAGTTCTGAAAAAAATTTCTACATTCAAGCAGACATAGCGGAAACTTGGGGGGAATATAAGAAACTTGTCGAGAAAGCTGAATTTGACGCGAAGGGTAGGGCCGTAGTGAACGTTAGGTGGATTGTTGGAAAGGGCAAGATATTACCTATGACCACACTGAGAACAGCCATTTTACTGATGCGCAATCCAGAAGACGATACGGTTGTTAAAAAATTAACGTCTAACGAAGCGGTTCAGTATATGGAAACCGTGAAATTTTGCAATCCTCATTTATTAGTGAAAGATGAGCGAAAGAACAATTTGCGAAGACGATTTTTCAGACAGTTCTTCAGCCGCCTTGAAACTTATCTTGTAAACATCACGTTACCGGTCATCGAAACTCACAGAGTGATAAAAGAAGAAATCTTGAAAATATAGTCCTCCTTGAACCACCTTTAGTGAAGGAGATTTTAGCATGCAAAAAATTGGTGTTGTAACCGCCGGCGGGGATGCTCCAGGAATGAACGCTGCAATTCGTTCAATAGTTCGCACCGCCATATTTCATGGGCTGGAAGTGATGGGAATCGAAAGGGGGTATATGGGGCTCATTGAAGGCCAGACTCGCCCATTAAGTCCTCGCTCCGTTAGTGGAACCATCAATCTTGGAGGAACCATACTCAAAACTGCTCGATGTGAGGAAATGAAAAGTAGTAGAGGCATTCAGAAGGCTGTGGATGTCTTGAAAACCCACAGAATTGAGGGACTTGTAGTAATTGGAGGCGACGGTTCCTTTAGGGGCGCCAGTGAACTGCATCGAGCAAGCGGATTGCCCGTGATAGGCGTGCCAGCAACAATCGATAACGATGTCGCGGGCACAGATGCCACCATCGGCTTCGACACAGCCGTCAACGCGGCCTTGTTTGCAATTGATAGAATTCGCGATACGGCTACTTCCCATGAGAGGATATTTGTCGTTGAGGTGATGGGTAGTAAACGCGGCTTCCTCGCCTTGGAGGTGGGTCTCGCTGGAGGAGCAGAATTCATTCTCGTTCCAGAGATTGAGTATAATTTACAGGATGTCTGTAGAAAACTTAAACAGGGCAGAGAGAAGGGAAAAACGTCTGAGATCATAGTCATGGCTGAGGGAGCTGGAAACTCCTCTTTTACTGTAAATCAAATAAGGAAAGAAACAGAATATGAAGTACGCTTAACCGTTTTGGGATATATACAAAGAGGAGGACCTCCAACAGCCCGTAGTAGAATCCTCGCTAATCAGTTTGGAGCGCACGCAGTAGAACTGCTTCTAAAGGGTGCGGAAAAAAGGATGGTAGGGATCAAAGGGCAAAAAACGATTTCAGTCGACCTAGACTATTCATGGAAGCAGAGGAGAGAGCTAGATACAAGACTTTACCGTTTAGCTGAAATCTTATCCACGTGAAACTGAAATTTGATGGAAGAGGAATTATGAAACCTTTACAAGAAGCGTTTAGAGAACAAAAAATTGCTTATTTCTCTATGGAAATTGGATTGATGAATGAAATTCCTACGTACAGTGGAGGTTTAGGAGTTTTAGCTGGTGACACGATAAAATCAAGCGCGGATTTAAAACTCCCATTAGTAGCAGTCACGCTTCTCAGTAAAAAGGGATATTTCCGACAGGAAATCACCAAGGAAGGAAAACAGATAGACCAGCTGGTTGAGTGGGAACCATCAAAAAATATGGAGTTGCACTCTACAGAGGTGAAAGTTCAAATTCAAAAAAGAGGAGTGGGGATTAAAGCATGGCTCTATAATGTGCAAAGTCTAACAGGAGGAGTAGTTACCATCCTTTTTCTCGACACCGATGTGGAAGGGAATTTTCCTGAGGATAGAGAGATTACTTCTTTCTTATATGGAGGAGATGAAAGATACAGGCTAAAACAGGAAATTGTTTTAGGAATCGGCGGTGCAAGAATGCTCGAGGCGTTGGGCTTTAGCATTAGAAAATACCATATGAACGAGGGGCATTCCAGCCTTCTTACGTTGGAGTTACTGCAAAAATATAGAATGGACATTGATAGGGTCAGAGAGCGGTGTATATTTACCACGCATACGCCTGTGGAAGCAGGACATGACAAATTCTCCTACGACCTTGTTCAGGAAATAATGGGAGAAATCGTTCCCTTGGAAGTCCTAAAGAAATTTGGCGGGCACGATAGGTTGAACATGACTCGTCTCGCCCTAAACTTAAGTGAGTTTATTAACGGTGTAGCCAAGAGGCACAAGGACGTCACTAGGGAGCTTTTCCCTGGCTATGAGATTCACTCGATAACCAATGGCATCCATTCTTACACTTGGACTTGCGAGAGTTTCAAGAGGTTATACGATAAGTATCTGCCTGGGTGGGCAAATGAGCCAGAGTTATTGGTGAGAGTAGGTGGAATTCCAGATGAAGAGATTTGGCATGCTCACATGGAAGCAAAAAGGGTGCTGATTGATTACGTTAACAAGGTGACGAATATCGGTATGGATTACGACACGCTAACTTTGGGATTTGCCCGAAGAGCTACAGGATATAAAAGGGCGAACCTATTGTTTTCAGATCTAGAAAAACTAAAAAAGATCAGTAAGAAGGGAATGATACAAATCGTTTTTGCCGGAAAAGCCCATCCTAAGGACGAATCGGGAAAAAGGCTAATTCAAGAGATCTTTGGTTACATTGAGAAGCTGAAAGATCAGATCAAGATTGTTTATTTAGAAGATTATGATATGGGGCTCGCGGCTAAGTTGATTCCAGGAGTTGATGTTTGGCTAAACACTCCTTTACGACCGTTAGAAGCCTCAGGCACAAGTGGAATGAAGGCAGCACATAACGGTGTGATAAATTTCAGCGTCTTAGACGGCTGGTGGGTCGAAGGCTGGATTGAGGGTGTTACCGGCTGGGCTATAGGGCCGCATCCAGACGAGCAGCTCTCAACCGAAGAGACTAAAAATAGAGAGTTAGATGATTTATACAATAAGTTAGAATACATAATTATCCCAATGTTCTATCAGAAAAGAGACAAGTGGATAAAGATGATGGAGAACTCTATAGGAAAGATTGCATATTATTTTAACAGCCACAGAATGATGCGCAGATACGTCACTGAAGCTTACCTGTAGATTTTGTTTCACTACTTTAGTTCTAGGTTGCATGCATGCATGAGAGTGGCTTCTGCGTAGAGAAGAGAATTGAAGAAGGAAAGGTAGCTATAAGCTCACTCAAGAAGGTAGGGTTGTTGACTACATGGAATAAACTTCGCCATGCACTCAATATTCTGGAGGCATGCCTCCGTAGCCGCCCGGCATTCCACCTGGGCCCCCAGGAGGAACACGTGGAGCCTCGGTCTTTCCTCCAGATATTACATCGTCGATTCTCAAAATCATTGACGCAGATTCAACAGCTGATTTTGTAGCTTGTTCCTTAACGCTTAAGGGGTCGATGACTCCTTTCTTGTACATGTCGGCAGTCTTACCTGAGAAAACGTCAACACCCATCAAATGTCCTTTAGGTTTTTCATGGGCTGATCTCAGCTTAACCATGACGTCAATTTTATCTAAACCAGCATTCTCGGCCAATGTGCTAGGAATTATCTCCATGGACTCCGCGAATGACTCAACGGCCAGCTGCTCTCTCCCACCAATCTTGATCGCGTAGTCACGGAGTTCCCTAGCTACCGCAGCCTCTGCAGCCCCACCTCCAGCAACAACTTTGTTCTTTTCTACAACATCAGCTACCACAGATAGAGCATCATGCAAGGCTCGTTCGGCCTCGTCAACCATCTTCTCGAGACCAGCGTGTATGAGTATGGACACTGATCTCGGGTCCTTGCATCCCTCGATGAAGATCATCTTGTCGTCTCCGATCTTCCGTTCTTCAACAAGTTTAGCATAGCCCAGATCTTTTGAGTTCAAATCGTCAAGGTTAGTTATGATCGCCCCACTAGAAGCCCTTGAGAGTTTCTCCATGTCCGACTGCTTTGCTCGTCGAATTGCTAATATTCCCTTCTTTGCCAGGAAATGCTGAACCATGTCGTCGATGCCTTTCTGGCAGATAACAACGTTGGCACCCTTTGAGGCTAATTTATTAACCATTTCTTTTAGCATGCTGGTTTCTTGATCTAGAAACGCTTGGATTTTGGATGGTTCTTGTATCCTTACTGTGGCGTCAAATTCAGTCTTCTTAACTTCTAGTGCTGTGTCCACCAATGCTATCTTGGCATCTTTGACATACTTAGGCATGCCACCATGCACAACTTCCTTGTCTAGTATTATGCCTTTTACAAGCTTCGTATCTTGAAGGCTTCTACCTTCTTTCTTTACTATCTGGATATTGTCAATGTCGGCAAGCCACTTGTCTCCACGTTTCTCAGCGATTAGCTTTATAGCTTCGATCACGATCTCTGCGAAGTGTTCCCTTGCTGGACCAACAGCTTTGCTTCCCATCGATGTTATTGCGACCTTTTTCAAAGTTTCTTTGTCATCTAAATCCACGTCTATGCTTATTTTGTTCAAGACTTCAAGGGCCTTTTGTGCCGCTTTTCTGTAGCCACTGACGACTGTTGTTGGGTGAATGTCTTGTTCTAACAGTTCTTCGCCTTTTCTTAGTAGTTCTGCTGATAGAATAACTGCGGTTGTGGTGCCGTCTCCCACCATGTCATCTTGGGTTTTGGCTATTTCAACCATCATTTTTGCTGCTGGGTGTTCTACATCTATCTCATCTAGGATTGCCGCTCCATCATTGGTTATGGTTATGTCGCCCATACTGCCGACTAACATTTTGTCCATGCCACGCGGTCCAAGCGTTGAGGTTATAGCTTCAGCAATCACTCTCGCAGCCATTATATTGTTTCTTCGTGCTTCCTTCCCTCTACTTCTTGAAGATCCTTCTTTCAAAACTAGTACGGGTTGTCCAGATTGAGTTCGAGTCAAATATGCCATGAACTTTCTCCTCTACTCCTGTTTGTTCAATCTCCATGTGACAATGCTTGCTTGCATGCATTCCGAAATATAAACATTGCTAGTGAAGTATGACCTTGAATCGTTGATACTCTAACCTTGCGTGATTTTCATACTTTTCTGCAAAGATTACATAACGATTTAACCTTCAACATCCTTCAGGTTAGGAAGATGTTGCATACATGCATGGTATAGCTTCTTTAAGGATTCCTCTTTCACCAACAAAGGCCTTCAGAACAACGCCTTCCCCCAGCGGTATATGTCTGTTAGGGATCTTGTCTGTATGCTTTCTTACACCATTTATATCATATTGAAGAAAAAGATTGAAGTGTACTCCCGTGGCTGATTTGCCAGCTTTCTCAGTAGTGTCTTGGTATACTGAAATTGAAACAACGTCAACATTCCCGTCTGATTGACAGAAATGGGCATTTATGCTGCCTCGGCAAAGATATTTTGGGGGCATGCTGGACGTTAACGCTGTCTTTGAATACGGTGCTCCAGGAAAGTATGAAGAAAATTGTACAAAAGTCTCGGGTTCTATTTTCCCACCTTGAGCTATATAGAACTGCTTGACATCTACCTCGGCTAACTCTTGTTCATTCAAAGCTCCATAACGAAAAGCTATGCTGCGTTGGTTGACTTTAAATGCCATGTTCTCAAGATTAGTGATCTTGATATTTAGTTCTTGTGAAATGCACGCGTATATCTTGTCGAAGAGTGAAGGCGTCTTTAATAGTTAATTGACACGGTGGTTTTGGAACGTTTCATTAGAGCTTTGTTTGCACGGCTCTCCCATGAACCCTATCTACTATGCATGCATCTATTTCTTAGAAGTTTTTCCTCTAGGTTTTCCTGTCCATGCATATTTGCAAACTTTACATTCTTTTGGATCTCTAGTTATCACAATCTTTTTACTTCCACATTGGGGGCATCGTTCTTGTCTACCCATTTATCTTACATCTCTTCAGCCAGAGTTTAAACGATTAGCATTGTTATCAAACAACATATCATTTTAAGTTGTACTAAAGATTTAAGACCCAAAACCAAAAGGAAAGACCAAATGTGTGCCCGCTTTTACTACACAGGGTCTTTTGGTTTATATTTTCCCCTTCCCTTATATTTGCCTGAGTACCGCCTACTTTTGACTCTTTTTTGAATAGCCTTTCTTACAGCTTTTTCATTAGCCATCTACTTTTTCGCCTTTGCCTGATTATTCACCCTTCACTGACGCATATAAACATTAATACATACATTCTGCATTGGGTCAAAAAACATGGTCTGCTCCTTTATGTTTGACGATGCGCGCCCACATTACTCTCTCGTCTTCAGCTGTTTACTTGCGTCCCAACCCATAAATAGTCTGCAACAGTTCTATTCTCGGCTGTGAGATTGGGTCTCTCCTAGTGAAATGTCGAAGGTGCGGTGCTGTTCTTTACGAAGGGGAAGACCTGAAAACTCCCTACGAGATCGTAGGGCCTTGCAGCATGCATGCATTTTAATAATTCCTATGTGCGCGCGCTCGTAAAATTCCGGTCATCTACTGCTTTCACGAAGATGTCCCAACACCATCAAGTTTGGCTAGAGTTTTCGCCTTCAGGTAGTCCTTTGGATTTCTGCTTTCGAAGTTCGTAGAGAATAATTAGAGCCTCACCATGGGGCATGCCCATCTTTGCCGCCAATTCATGTTCAGTCACGTCTGTTTGCTCATGAAGGACAACGTCTCTAATGTAAGCCTTGTGATGGGGGTACATGATCATGGCGTGAACGGTCTCTACAAGAATGGGCCAGAGCGGATTGTCCACAAGTTCCTCCAAACTCATATGCGTCCCTCATTAACCTAGGATTTCCATCCTCAATTAACTTTTTTTATAAAATCCTGCATGCATGTCGAATAGGACAGTGACAGACATATCACCAGAATGACACTTACCTTTTTTCCAGCACAACGCCTACTGGTCGCCAAACCATCGGATGTGGTTCATGTCCAGTTCAGCAAGTTAATAACTTATTAACTCAAGAAACATACATTTTGTCGATGCAAGATTCGCAATAATGCCTATTATGTCCAGCACGATTAGTTCTGAAAACCCTATCACCGACTCTAAATCTATAGCTACATCTAAAACATTCAAAGCCGAATTGGCTTCTCATTCGGGTTAAAACAGCAGTGTTCTTCACAATATAATCTTTCATGGTGACTATTCAAGCGTTTCTTCGTTATAAAGATTACAAACGTAATGCATGCATGCAATGCGGGTTCTTACCAGGTTTGTTTTTTCCAAACGTTGTATGGACATTGACGCCAACAGTAAGAAGAACTTTTGAAGCTACAACCTTTACATTGCACAGTAGAGAACATGCGAGATTTCAAAAATCGGTGCTTCTCCTATGAAGTTCTAAGGTTAGCAGGCTATAAGAATCTTTCAATTCTCCTGTGAGCAACAGCAGATGCATGCAACCATGGTATCGAATTTAGCCGTCAGAGCTCCGTAGAACCTGTAGTTAGGATCCTTAAGACTAAAGGAGATATCCTGGAGTGGGTCTGGAAATAAGCCACTTTTTAGGATTTAACACAAATCTTAATATGATGTTGAAAATGCATGCATGTTTTGTCATTACCCTAGAAGGGTATGTGTGGCCCCTCTCTTGAAGAAGGGAAGCACACATTTCGCGACATGCGCTTGTGTCTGACTGCTGGTCAAAAACTTATTAAAGTTATGAAGCACGAATCGGTATTCAACATCAATGTATGTATGCATGCGCGTTTAGCAATTGGAGACACTTCATATGGTATCTTTGATTCTCTGTTCTGCAATCGCTGCTGCTTCTTCAAGAATCTTCTGAGCGTCTTCTATTGGGGCCCCGAGACGCAAGGCTGTGGCATCACAATTGGGAACTAATTCAGGCGTAATCATCCACCGAATCTTCCACCGTTCCCTTTCCCCCTTTTCCAGACAGACAATACACCCGTTCGTAAAGGCCGCTAACTCTCTATTCGCCTGCCCAGTGAGCAACTCGCCGGCAAGCTGGCTCAGATGTGGCAAATGACCCACTATCATGATCATGATATCCTCTGCGGTTTCAGTCAGTCGGTTCTTCCACATCTTGGGATTGGCCAGAGGGTCTAATCCTTCAGCAACAATCACTCCTCTTGCAGGATGGAGATGGTTAGCCAGAACTTGAGCGGTCTGCTGAGCCCGCAGCTTGCCGCTGTGATATATCTGGCTGACTTGAATGTGCAAGTGTTTCTCGGCATACTTTGCTACCTTTCTGATGTCTTCCCATCCTTTCTTCGAGAGAGGTCTTGCTGAATCCTCATCCTTCCGCTTGGACTCAGCGTGTTGGACCAAATACAGCATCATCACGATCCACCATGCCCGGAATATCTCAACACATAACTAATTAGTGTTTACACATCTGCGCGCGCTCCCAACATTCTTAAGAATATAAGAACCTTGCATGCATGCATCTCTTATACTCACGATTTATACAAAACCGCGCCGTCTCCGTACGACTAACACGCGGTTCAAAGCCCACAAATTTCCTCGTAACGCATGTATAGCTAAGTCTTTTCAAGGGAGTTAAACATTCCACGTTTAGTTTGTATAGATGCTTTTCTTGCTTTGGAAATTAACATACATCTTTTTATGTTTAGAAGTACATTATTTATTGATAGAGTTCAAGGAACCGAATAGATATGTCAAGACGCAACAATCTGGTACACCAAGCATTACAGTTGATTGTAAACACGGGAGACCACGGTGTGCTCCAGTCTGAACTTTGGAGAAAGCTGAGCGCCAGTAGCAGAGAAGGTTCTCGAATAGCGCTGAAACTGGAAAACAAGGGATTCATTCGGCGTGAACGTGAACTTTTCAGTGGACGATGGACGTATCGGCTGTATCCGAAGAGGCGACCGACATCTATCAACTCCATAATCGACTGCCCCTGCTTGATGTGCCCTGAAGGTTTTCGATGTGGAGCATGGAGCTCAACTTCACCTAACAAATGCGAAAAATTGACCGAATGGATTCTAAATCTTATGCAGAATGGAACGAATCCTTCGGGTGACAATTGATTTTGCCGAAGGCATGGGTCCGAGAACGGAAGAAAGAATACTATTATCGGAAGGCAAAAGTGGAAAAATACCGTTCCCGTGCAACTTACAAACTTCTTCAAGTTGTAAAGAAGTATCGGTTCATCAAGCTTGGTGACGTGGTGGTGGATTTAGGTGCGGCTCCAGGCGGTTGGATACAAGCATGTCGAAAAATCGTTGGTGACAGCGGCTTTGTTCTAGGAGTTGACCTTGAGCAAATCCAGCCGTTTGATTCATCTAACGTCCGCACCATTGTTGGTGACGTGACAGACCCTCAAACAATCCAGCAAATTAAAGAGTTTTTGCCACATCCAGCTGATGCCGTAGTTTCCGATGTTTCACCGAACGTTTCTGGAGTTTGGGAACTCGATCACGCCAGACAAATCGACCTCGCGCGATATTCTCTACAGATTGCCATTTCCATTCTCAAGCCTAAAGGAAACTTTTTTGCAAAGGTTTTTGAGGGCGACATGCTTAACGACTTTGTAAAAGAGGTCAAACAACATTTCGCATTTGTTAAACTAGTCAAACCAAAAGCTAGCAGAGCAAGAAGCGCAGAACTATATGTTATTGGAATGCGTCTTCGTCAAGCTATGTAGAACGGTTTGTTCTCTGTTGGTCAATTGTTTAGAATGGACTTGGAAGGGTGAAAGAGAAAAACGTACTAAGCGCTAACGTGACAGCGACGTACAGTATAAGTAAAGCCATTGTGATGAGTAAATTTCTTGCCCATTTTGGGCTCAATGCCATTCCAAACGGAATCCCGAGGATGAAGCCGATGATGTGGGATGCATAGGCCACATTGCCTCCTACTCCGTAGTAAACGGCGATTACATTATAAATGAAGTATATTATTGCCACGAGTCCTACCGGCAACATAAACAGCATAGAGAATTTCAGGGGTTTAGTAAGCATCACTACCGCGGTCAGAGTGAAAATGGCTGCGGAAGCCCCTATCATGAGGACATCTGGGCGATAGAAAAGAAGACTTAGGAGAAACGAAGAAATTCCGCCGAAAAAGAACACTGCCATTGTCTTCTTCGCGCCGACTACATCCTCCAGCGTGTTTCCAAACACATAAAGGAAGAACATGTTACCGATCAAGTGGGCAGGGTCGCCGTGGACAAACAGTGCTGTGATGGATGTCCAAACCTTTCCTTCGAAAAAGTTGTCCCCGCTGAACATTAAAAATTGTTCCACGATGTTTTGGTTTTCAATGGTCCAAGCAAAGATGCTGACTAGGATGCATAGAAGTATCAGCAGATAATTTTTCTTCATGGTTACTACCGTCTTAGAACGTTGGTGCTTACGTCATTTCATAACATGACACTAATAAAAATTTGTGCAACTGAGTTTTCATCGTTTTTTCTAACTTTAACACTATTCCATTACAGGCAAAATAACTCCAATCTTAATGATAGTAAACTTATTTAATAAGAGGTCTTAACGTTCATAACTCCTTAAAAAGAGGGTGCGTAACAATGGAAGGCTCAAAGCGAATACAGTATCCGCCTCATCTGAAGTGGATGCTAGATCGAGCGCTAAACGACCCTGAAGGCTTCTGGGGCGAGGTTGCTGAAGAGCTTCACTGGTTTAAGCCTTGGGATAAAGTGTTTGAATGGAAGTATCCTTTTTTCACTTGGTTTAAAGGCGGAGTAACCAACATCTCTTACAACTGTGTTGATTATCATGTAAAACGGGGAGGAGGAAACCGAGCGGCCATAATATGGGAAACCGGAGAAAACCAGCCCGCCAGAGTTTTAACATATAATCAGCTGCTCTTCGATGTGAAAAGACTTGCATCATCGTTGAAAGCGTTAGACGTGAAGAGGGGCGACAGGGTGACTATTTACATGCCGATGGTTCCCGAAGCCATCACCGCTATGTTAGCCACCACCAGAATAGGCGCCATACACTCAGTTGTTTTCGGAGGGTTCGGATATGGGGCCTTAGCTGACAGAATAACAGACGCAGAGTCGGATATAGTAATCACCGCAGATATAGGACATAGAAGAGGAAAAACGGTTAAACTGAAAGAAGTAGTAGACGAAGCCCTGAAAGTGCCCAACAAAGTTAGGAAAGTAATCGTTCTGAAGAGAGGTGAAAAAGAGCCTCCGATGACGCCGAAGAGAGACATGTACTGGGAAGAGGCGCTTGACAAGGGCAAAGGAATAAGTGCGGAAGCAGCTAAGATGCGAGCTGACGAGTTGGCTTTCATACTTTATACATCGGGAACCATGGCTAAGCCTAAGGGCACGGTTCAACCCCACGGAAGCTATCAAGTTTACATACACGCTATGGGCAAATGGATGTACGACATGAAAGAAACCGACGTATGGTGGTCCACCTCAGACATAGGCTGGATAGTAGGCCACAGCTACGTTGTATACGCTCCCCTACTCTTCGGCTGTTCCACAATCATGTACGAAGGAGTCCCAGACTACCCAGCACCAGACATATGGTGGAAAATAGTGGAAAAAAATCGGGTAACACAAATATGGATATCCCCCACAGGTGCCAGAGCGTTGATGAGGCACGGAGATGAATGGCCTAAAAAACATGACCTAAGCTCAATAAGACTGGTAGCCTGCGCAGGTGAAGTCCTAAACCCTCCTGCATGGAAGTGGCTCCAGAAAACAGTGTTTAAAGACAGAGTGCCAGTAATCGACCATATGTGGCAAACCGAGAGTAGCGGACCCATGGTGGGCAATCCCTACGGAATCACAATGCTCCCCATAAAACCTGGATCAGCAACAATTCCACTGCCTGGCATCGACGCCGACATCGTTGATGACAACGGTAAATCACTACCTGTCGGAGTTAAAGGCAATTTCGTTTGCAGAAAACCCTTCCCGGGCATGACGCCGTCCATTTGGAGAAACAAAGAAAGATACGCTGAAGACTATTGGAATAAAATACCGAGATGCTTTTACACGGGCGACGGAGCCGTAAAAGACGAGGACGGATACATATGGTTCGTCGGCAGAGTTGACGAAGTAATCAAAATAGCAGCTCACAGAATTGGAACCATAGAAATCGAAAGTGCGTTGCTCTCTCATCCAGCCGTCGCCGAAGCAGCGGTGGTAGGGAAACCAGACCCAGTAAGAGGGCAAGTGGCGTGTGCATTCGTGGTTTTGAAAGGAAAATATACACCTACTAGTCAGCTAAAAGAAGAGCTCAGACAGGTCGTGAGGAAGATTCTGGGACCCATAATAGTAATCAGCGACATCTTATTCGTCAGCAAAGTTCCAAAAACGAGAAGCGGCAAAATAATGAGAAGGCTTATGAAAGCTGTATTAACTGGACAACCACTCGGAGACGTTTCTACAATAGAAGACAAAGGCTCGATTGATGAAATCAAAAAAGCCGTAGAAGGGCTCACAAAATAGGGGAATATACGCGCATCGAACACCGTAAACTAACATTTTCGAGTTATCTTTTATTCACTGAACCCTCTATTATTGTTAGGTGGTCTAGTCTTGAGAGAGAAGACTTCGACTTCGCAATGCATAGAGGATTTACTCCATTTCTTGGAACGGTTGAAGCCACCGAAAGAATTCAACGTAGTGGTAATGCCTGACTTTTTCTTGGACCGCCTAGTAACCTACGAAGGAACTGTTAAACGTCTTTCCAAAGCCATAACTGAGGTTGCAAGACGTAAGGGCGGAAGTCTTCATGGAATCAAACAAACGGAGTTGCGGGGTGGAAACGCAGCGAACACAGCGGCTGCACTAGCCACTTTTGGTGCAAAGGTTCGTCCAATAATCAACACGAGTCCACTCGGACTTCAGCTACTGAAATATTATCTGGAGCCCCTTGGAGTAGACCTCTCCCACGTGAAAACACGTGGCACAATAGCGCTTACCACCGCCTTAGAGCTCATTCACCGAGGCGAAAGAGTCAACGTGATGATGAGCGATCTTGGATCTCTAACAGAATTCGACTTAGAAGATTTCACCCATGAGGATTTCCAGCTGTTGCACGAAGCTGACTACGTTTGCGTATTTCATTGGGCGGCAACCAGACGTTGGGGAACCGAATTGGCTGAAAGGGTTTTTAACGTTGTCAAGAAGGAGGGAAAGGGAAAAACGTACTACGACACCTCTGATCCAAGTCCAAAGAAAGAGGATGTTCCAAAGCTTGTGAAAAGAGTTCTTTCGGCTAATCTTGTCGACATATTCAGTGTTAATGAGAACGAGGCTTTTTGTTACGCGTCACAATTGAGCAAGGAAGCAAATAGTCTTCGAAAAGCTTTAGAACCTGACGAATTGGCAAAGGAGAGCGCAAGAATCTTGGCGAGAAAACTTTCAGCTCGGATTGATCTTCACACCACCAGCTTCGCCGGATCATTCACTAGTAAAACCGAGGTTATCGTGCCCGCCTTTAAGGTTCAAGTTTTAAGGGCTACAGGGGCGGGGGACGCTTGGAATGCAGGAAACATTTTCGGTGATGCTCTTGGTCTTCCAGATTCTCAGAGGCTAACTCTGGCAAACGCCGTTGCCGCGTACTACATTTCAAGTCCTACTGCGGAGCATCCCACGTTGCCTAACCTCTTGGAGTTTTGCTCTGCAACCATCGGCGATGAGACTTTGTCATGCTAGATAGAGACCTCAACGTTTGTTCAACTATTGTCAGAGGAAAAATGGTTCATCGAAAAACTATAAATGATTAAACTTGACTTTGAGAGTCTGGCGAGAATGGTGGAACAGAAGCTCTTTGGCACCTCAGGAATTCGCGGCATCGTTAACGTAGATATAACCCCCACGCTAGCTGTGAACGTCGGCTTGGCGTTAGCAACATACACCAACTCTGGAAGAATTATAGTAGGTCACGATACACGCGTTTCCTCTCCTTTTTTGGAACACTCTCTCATTTCAGGACTCTTAGCAGGAGGGTCAGCCGTTCATAGGGTAGGATTAACCCCCACTCCAGTATTAGCCTTCATCACCAAGGAAACTAAGGCAGACGCAGGGGTTATGATCACCGCCTCCCATAACCCACCCGAATACAACGGAATCAAGCTTTTTAACGCGGACAGCATGGCATACGACGAGAAACAACAAAACCAAATTGAAAGCATTGTAGCCAACAAGCGTTACAAAAGAGCACTCTGGCAAAACATCGGAACCCCAACATTTCTAGACGAATCTAACCGTTACATAGAAGCCGTTCGTAAAACCGTGAAGCTTGAAAAGAAATGGCGAATTGTGCTTGATCCAGGTTGCGGAGCCGCCTGTCAAATTGCGCCAACTCTCTTTGGTATGCTGGGATGCAAAGTGACCACTATAAACGCTCAGCCTGACGGTTTCTTTCCTGCCAGAAGCCCAGCGCCAGAAGTGGAGTCTCTGCAACCGCTGTGTCGAATAGTAGAGCAATTGGACGCTGACCTCGGGATTGCTTATGATGGAGATGGTGATAGAATGGTAGCTGTTGATGAAAATGGAGTGTTGGCGCCTCTTGATCAAATTTTGGCGGCGTATGCTTCTCACGTGGTGAAGAAGCATAGGGGCGGAACGGTTGTTACTACGGTGGAAGCTTCCATGTGTTTTGAAAGGATGGTAGAGTCATATGGTGGGAAAGTTGTGAGGACAAAGGTTGGTGACGTGAGTGTTGCGGTTGCTATGAAACAGCATAGAGCGATTTTTGGTGGCGAACCATGTGGCGCTTGGATTCATCCTCAACACCATTTTTGTCCAGACGGCATTTTATCTTCTGTTCTTTTGCTTAAAGCGTTAGAGGAGAAGGGTACAACTCTATCTTCATTCGTCTCTGAAGCTCCTCAATATCCTGTGTTAAGGAAAAACGTAGCATGCTCCAACGAGATCAAATCTATGGTTATGGAGAAGATTGAGAAACTCTTGCCATCCCTTTTTCCCAAAATCAAAGAAAAATTGACCATCGATGGGATTTGTTTAACTTTGAGAAACGGACGAATTTTGATAAGACCATCAGGCACAGAACCTTTAATTCGGCTCACTGCGGAAGCAGAATCAATAAAGGAAGCAGAAGAGATTATGCAACAATGTGTGAAGCTAGCCAAGAGGATAGTTAGGGAGATGATTTAATGAAAGCAGTTGTTTTAGCTGCAGGTGAGGGAATTCGACTCCGCCCACTCACTTCTACTCGACCCAAACATCTTATCCCCGTCGGCGGGAAGCCTCTTCTAGAACACCTCCTTTCTTCAATAAAAGCTGCTGGCGTGGACGAAGCATTAATCGTCGTCTACTACATGGCTGATCGAATCAAGCAATTCTTTGGTGACGGCTCAAAATTTGGAATGAAGCTTGAATACGCGCTACAAGATGGAGTGCGAGGCACTGCAGATGCAACTGGTCTCGCAAAGGATTACGTAAAGGAGGATTTCTTGCTAGTTTACGGCGATCTCTTCACCACACCAGATGTTATTAAACAAGTTGTTCGTTCTCATGAGAAAGAGAAGCCCGCTGCAACCATGGCGGTGGCTCCTGTTAAGCATCCTGAACAATATGGCATAATAGAACTTGACGAATCCCATGTGATCGACATCGTTGAAAAACCCAGCCCAGCAAAAGCGCCAACCAATCTAGCAAACGCTGGCATTTGTGCTCTCTCAACCGAAATCTTTGAAAAGATAGGACAAACACGTCCATCCTCGCGGGGCGAACGGGAGATAACCGATTCGCTTCGTCTTTTTATAAAAGAGAAACAGTCTGTGCTTGCCGTTCAGGTTTCTAGTGAAGAATGGCTTGACGTTGGAAGACCATGGGATTTACTCGAGGCAAATAGACGAGCCCTCAACCGAATGGAGCCCATAAATAACGGTCAAATCGAAGATGGAGCACATTTTATCGGTCTTGTGAGCGTAGCTGAGAGAGCGCGAGTTCGCTCAGGAGCCTACATTCAGGGACCCGTTTTCATCGGTGAAGATAGCGACATCGGGCCGAACTGTTTCATCCGTCCATATACAAGTATCGGCAAAAATGTTAAGATAGGGAATGCTTGTGAAATGAAAAGCAGCATAATTATGGATGAAACGCGGATTAGACATCTCTCCTATGTTGGTGACAGCGTTATTGGCAAGGACTGCAACCTCGGGGCTGGATCCATCGTCGCGAATTATCGTCTGGATGGCAAGACGATAAAGATGACAGTGAAAGATGAAATTGTTGACAGTGAAAGGACAAAGTTAGGAGTTTTCTTAGGAGACGGCGTTAAAACAGGAATTAAAACGTTGTTTATGCCGGGGATAAAGGTTGGGCAAGACAGCTGGATTGGACCAAACCTTGTTGTATATCATGATGTTCCATCTAATGCTTTTCTTCTTTTGAAACAGAAAGTTGAAGAGCATGAGAGATGATAGGCTGCCTGTTGTAAACCCTCGTAGAACTGGCCTCAGCGACTGGTTACCATGCATGCAGATGCGTACATTCAAATTATGTTTTAGATTTGGCTACTCTAGTCTTTGTTCCCAGATAGACTGTAGATATTATGAGGATTGCTGTAGTGGCTATGAAGGCATACATTAGGTTTCGGATATTGCTAAGTTCATTCATGATAGCTTCTTGTTCTAATGCTAGGTTTTCACAATCGGAGTTCAGCGAATCAATTTGTTTTTGCATGTCGTTGATTGTAGTTAGGAAGGAATACCAGTGTGCAATAACTCCTTGGGCTGGTTTGTTCTGTGGTGTGTAATCGGTATTATTTGATCCTCCAGCGTCAGGATTTGTTTGCCAATACCACCAATACATTCCATCGAGCCAGTTTTTGTTCCATACTGATTGGAACACAGCTTCATAACATTCTGTCTGTTCTTGAAGGTCAAGGTTGTTTGAATACATTAACCAGTAATTCCAGGGTTCTCTGTTCGTTCCATTAACGGATTGATAGCCGATTTCTGTGAAAATGACTGGTTTCTGTACCGTCTCGTTCAAGTCTAGCCACCATGTCTCTATCTCTTCAAGGTGTGAGGTGCAGGCTTGTTTCAGTTCCAGAAGAGTGGGGTCATATTGTTGTGTCAAGTTGAACCACGCGTTGATTCCGATGTAGTCAAGAGCATCCCACCATTCAATCCATTCGTACATGCCCCATGTGGAAGCATACGTAATTGGGCCTGCATATTTTGCTTCTACGCTTTCGATCACATTTCTCCAACTCTGCTCGTCTGAGGCTGTATTCTTCAGCTCGCATCCAATGCAAAACATCTCCACGTTATGTTGTTCAGCTAATTCAGCAAAGAAACTGATGAAATAAGTGTAGTTTTCAAACCAGCCTGGAATCGGGGTTATGTCTCCTCTCCAGCTTCCATTTTCGCAGTCAATCATGGGTTTTAACATTACCTTCATTTCTAGTTCATGGCATCTTTCTATTGCATGCACAAGCGATTCATTGGTTGGAGAATACGCGGACATATTCGGATAGATATGAGTCGTTGTGAGATTCTCCTGATACCATATTACGTTGATTGCCACCCAGTCAACGCCTGTGCTTTTCATACGCCTTAATGATTCGTCTGACAGAGTACTAGCGTACTGATCTGGAGATGACATGTTTGCATACGTTGCGTATGACATTCCCCTCTGAAAAACTGGCTTGAAAATTTCAGACCTTATTTTGGTTAATACCCAACTGTAGGTTGCTTTTGCATACGACGATTTACCATCAATATAGACTTGAACGCCCCTGAAATGGATGGTGTTAACGTCCTCAAGAAGGACGAATATCGTCTCTACGATTTCCGCTAAGTCTATCTCAAATGTACTCCAAACTCCTAAAGTTTCAATTTTTCCTCTTATCAATGGCAAGTGATAATCTGCATCATAGCCAAACGGAGCAACGGAACTTTCACCGATTTCATTATGATGTAAAGCCTTAGTCTCATTGTCCCACCACACTCTACTCAATATCACATCAGCATGAATTGCGGCGGGGTGGTTCCAGTCAGAGTCATGATAATCAGCATCGTCGTAGCCGAACATTAAGTCAATGCCAACATTAGAAACAGCCTCAACACTGTCTCCGAAGTCAGTATAGTTTCTTTCGTGTACCATGACTTTTGATGAAAGAATGAACTCGTTCTCTGGTATCTCGTCAGTCCTTTTGAATGATATGTATTCCTTTAGGACTACTGATTGCCGATTTGCACCTCCGAGGATAGGTTCGCGAAATGTGTGCGGATGGGTTCCCTGCAAGAACATTGCACCACCCCATCCTTTATCTCCTGTTTCATTGTAGGATAAGTCAGCGCCGCCTGATGAGCGGAATCTCGAGTATCCATCAAAGAACCCTCCGTTTTCAATTGATTTATTCCATGTCCAGTTGCCCCAAACACGGGCAATGGTATTTGTGAATTTTACATCTCGGAAAAAGAAGTATTCAAGAGCACTTGTTTCACCATTCAAACCCGCATTTGATTGATAGATGTTAGCACCAAAAAATGCTAGGACAATTAGTTGCATTCCGATGCAAATGGGGTTGATTCGCATTTTAACTCCTCAGTTTGCTTGATGTCGCTTTCGATTGGGTTTGCCCGCTACAAATATATTAATTGTGCATGCATGCTAGGGGTCTAGGACTATTATGCACAGAACTAGATAAAGAAGGACAGGGATGATAAGGAGCGGAGAATCTGCTTGAAGGAACGTCATTAAAGACCCTACTGTTGAAATACCAAAATAGGTGAGCATCCCTTTACCATGAGCTTTAGTTGAAGTCTCATTAACTAGGTAACGCACACGTTCTTTTTTTCCAAAAACACAGAGTGTAATGTCGTCATAGAACCACCTTCCCCGATCATATACAATAACCATGACCATTAGTCTGTAGAAACCGAAAACACTCATCGCAAGAAAAAAGGTGCCTACAACAGCAATTATGTTCAAGGGCAGTGAGAGAGAAAGTGTTGACGTTGTTGCTTCCAATGCATATAGAACAACTGAAAAGAGAATGATCGGCGCAATATTAATGATCACGAAGGACGTTGCTATTCTCCGCTTGATTTTCTTGCAACAGCTACCTAAACGCCCGAAAGGAAAGAGTTCCAACCCTATACAAGAGTTTAACATAATACCATAAAGAATGGAAAATGTGACCAAGAAAATCTCGGAAAGAGTAAGAAAATTCAACGCGTCCCCTGCGTTGGCTTTCTGCTTATATTTTGATGTTACATCTTCGTATTTTGCTTCTTCAAATGCATATATCTTCACGGTTGACGCGACGTCTTTTCCCCACTCCCAGTTTTCATACATATATGGTTCATTCCATTTTTTTTCTGAAGGGTCAACATGAACCCAACCATCCTGCTCAACTTCAGCCCATGCATGTAGCACATACAAACTTCTTGGGTTACCAGTATCAACTGCTACGACAACCCTGCTCTGGTAGTCGTGAGCTAAACATGCTGCCACATAAAGAATACTGAATTCTCCACATCTGCCCTTACCGGATTCATAAATCTTAACAGGATCTGTGTGTCTTTCAAAGGTTTCGTTGATTGGAACAAATTCAAGTATCCCGTGGATCCAGTCATAAAGCTCAGTGGAGTTATAGTTTCTCTGAAACCAGCTTGTCACGTTTGCTTTGCTATCTTGTCTGTTAATATTTTCCACTATCTCAAGGTGGTAGTTTTCAAATGCAATCCACGCTTGTTCCGGCCACCAGGTAAACCAATAATATGTAAGCGGAACTGCAACAAGAGTCAAAACAACGATGTAGACTATGAGTGATTTGACGCTCTTCATAGCTATCATTATAGGCTATTTTGCTGACTACTAAAATGTTGTGACATGCATGCAAGGGTTGTCCGCCACTTCATCATTCAAGGTTATATGTGGAGAAAAACACCCTGTATCTGGTCGTATCGTCTAGCGTCATGCATCTTGCCCGCTAAAGAATGTAAAAAGGTTTCACACGCCAATGATGCTTATTAAAGAGTTTGAAGGATAAACCATGGAGAAATAACATGGTGACAAAAAGTTTGGTTTTGTATTCTTCTGTTACAGGAAATACGGAAAAGGTGGCTAAGCGAATAGCGAAGGTACTGAAGGGGAAGGGACATGATGTAGCGTTAGTTAGGGTTGATGAGAAAACAGACATTGATTTGCTTGCATATGATCTTGTTTTTCTCGGCTCAGCTGTACATCAATGGCTTCCAACCAAGATGCTGATGAACTACGTTAAACGCATGCTAAAGCGATATTTCAGGTCCGGCGTTATTGTTCCCTCTTCCCCAATAAGGCCAGGCAAGCACGCTGTTTGCTTCTGCACCTACTCTGGTCCCCACACAGGATTAAGTGAGGCTGTCCCTGCAACTGGATGGATGAGGGCATTCTTGGAGCACGTGGGATTCATTGTTCTCGAGGAATGGCACACTGTCGGGGAATTTAAAAACAGCGAAGAAAACTCGACTATAGGAAGGTGGGGAAACATTAAAGGAAGACCAAATGAGCACGACCTTGCTGAAATAGAAGGCAGAGCAATCGGAATTTTAAATGCCTTAAAACTATGCAAGGATGACCCTTAGCCTTAACGCTCTGTTAGGTTTCATGCATGCATGGGCAAATAACTGAGGTAGAGTTACCTTTGTAGGGTTGGCTATCCTGGTAGAGCTTCAGTGGAAAATCCCCCTAATTTTGGGGTACTCAAGAACTCGGATGCATGAATACAAATCTCTCCCAGCCCACCAATTCCTGAGCATGCATGCAGAATTGCGGAGAAAGCATATACGTTTTAACCGTTGAATGCTTTGAGTCTGAGGAGTAGGATTATTCTAGAGTTTTCTGCTCGCAAGGCTTAATACTATTGCTTTGATGAGACATTGCTAATGAGGAGTACACATGCACTTGTTGCAGCTGTCCACATCTGTTCCAAGCCATAGATACCTCATCGAAGAGATGATAGAACTTTTTCCTCATGAACTTCCAGACGAGGTCAAGCAAAACGTTCTCAACCTCGGCGTCTCCTCAAGACACCTTGCATGCCCCATAGACTTTTCCATCAAGTCCAAGTTTACATCAAATGATGAAGACCCAGTTGTAGACACCAGTGCAGTAGCTTGCAGGCTAGCTCTAGAAAGTTCAGGTCTACAATCAAAGGACATTGACTACTTGATAGTCACCTACGACAGCAGTGCTTTTTTATGCCCAGCACTAAGCAATCTCTTACTCAGCAAACTAGGCTTCAAACCCGACACTAAACATGTTAGCATCCAAGGCATGGCGTGCTCGGCCTTCATCAAATCTCTTCAACTGGCTGAAGACCACTTGACTAGGTTTCCCCAAAGCCATGTGATGATAAGTCTTTCGGGGGTAAACTCTTACTGGTTCTATAACCAAGTGAAAGGAATTAAAGACGTTAAGGGAATCAGAGAGATCCAGACGTTAAAGAACAAAAATCTAAAGTCACAAGAACTAAGAAAGTGGACTGCCATCATTGAATTCTTCCTTTTCGGAGACGGCTCAGCATGCCTCATCGTAGCTAACCAAGGAAATGGCCCACGATTCTCAAATATGGTTAGCATTACAAACTTAAGACCATTAGACTATTTGGCGGGCTACGCTAGGCTCACTTGTTCAAATGGACCCTTCAAGTTTGGGTTTCACTCCTATCTAGACAAGAACATGCCCAAACTAGGAGTGGAGTACACCTCGGCGGTTCTGGAAAAGCTGCTTATGGAAAAGACCCAGAATTCAAGGCTGGAGCAAAAAAGTGGATAGTGCACACAGGTAGTAAGCGAATACTCAACCACATTGCCCAATCGCACTCACTAGCTTACGAAACGATTAGGGAATCTTACGAGATTCTAACGGATTACGGGAACTTAGCCGGGGCAAGCTTACCATTCATATTAGAAAAGATAATGCGCGAGGGAAAACTAGGCCCCAGCGACTACGCCATCATGCTGGGCTATGGATGGGGTTTCACCGCAAACGGTGGCCTCATAATTTTTTGATAGGAAGCCTCATTGAAGCTACTATGTGCATGCATGAATGTAGTAATACTAGGTGAGAACATGAAAATTTTGGACCCTAAACCGATTGATGTGTTGGAAGAAATGTATAGCCAGTTCTGGTGGCCAGAGGACATGTAATCAGAAGTATGCATGCTCACACGGTAAGTGAACAGGACAAAACCTGAAATAAATAAGTCTATTAGGAACTGTCACAAATTGTGTGGCGAGGGATAAGAAAGGTTGTCTGTAGCTCAAAGAAAATTTTTCGGAGAAATAGGAGCGTTACTTGAAAAAACGGTTATGGTGGTAACAACGGACAAAAAGAACTACACGGGAACTCTGGTAGGGATAATCCCAGACAAGTTAACTCTCTGCCTATCAGGCGCAAAAGATGCAAAAGGAAAAGCTCTGCACAGAGTGGTTCTAAACGGCAACGTTGTCGCCCAAATCTTCGCCATAGAAAAACCTTTTGACCTTAAAGCATTAGCCGAACGGCTTCAAAAAGTGTTTCCAACAATGGTCAGACTATATGAAGATAAAGGCTTCATATGGGTCATGGACAAAGTCAAAGTTACTGAAAAAGGCATAACCGAAGGAAAAGGCCCAGCTGCCGAACGAGTTCAAAAAGTATACGACCTATTTCTCAGCGAAGCTAAAGCCTAAATAAGCCAACGAAACCGAGAATCTTCCTCTGTTCTTTTTTCCGTTGGATGAGCAACCAAACCAAAGGACTCTAAAATTTTCCGAGTTGTCTCCACAGCCAAATCCAACCTAGCCAAATCCACCTTTAAACACAACATTTTACAAACCGCTTTCAAAACCTCACGAGCCGCCTTTACATCCGGATAGAAACCCGGAGTCTCAGCGAGAAGACATAAACCCTTCATACCCCGTAGCTTACCCAACCCAACAAGAAGTCCGGCCACCCCAAAGATACGCCCCCTGATTCTCTTAGCCCCTAAACTCAAAGCTTCACCCAAAAATTCAGAATCAGACGCAGCACAGTACAGCTTAGGGACAGCAACCTTCGCTTCCCGCTTCAAGCCGCCAAGAGTCATAACACAATGGCACCCCAACTCTTCAGCCACATCCAAAACCCGCCCACACAACTCATATTGCCCAACCGTAGTCAAAGCTTGCGTATTACCGTAGAGAATAATCAGGTCACGCTCCTCCCCACTCCCCTTGTGATAATAAAGCTCATTGATAGGAGAACGTGCCTTGCCATCCTTCGCCGTTACTGCAAAATCTTGAAATGAAGAAGAAAGAATTTCCGCAAAAAGCTTAGCTTTCAACTCCTGAACAAAATGCAGCGTAGAAATATTCGCAACAAACCCTATGCCCGGCAATCCCTCAATCAGGACCGGGTCATTCAAAACCGGCTTCTCATACATCTGGACGATACAGACCATCTCTGACTCTCCTAAACCAGCACAGTTAAAGAGGAACTCTAAAGATATAAAACATATCTCGGTGGCAGCCTTCTATGTCCTTTGAAATACGCGAAAGAGACTTACTTGCGAGAATAGGTAGACTTGAAACTAAAAGCGGCACAATCGAAACCCCATTGCTATTGCCCGTCATAAACCCCAAAATTCAACCAATCTCACCAAAAACCATACAAGAAACATTCAAGTGCACATCATTGATAACCAACGCCTACATCATAAAAAAACACTACCAAAACAAAGCCATCCAAAAAGGAATACATAACCTTCTAGACTTTTCAGGAGTAGTAATGACCGACTCCGGAGCATACCAAATTCTTGTATACGGAGACGTTGAAGTCACGCCAGAAGAAATTGTGCAATACCAAGAGAACATCAACACAGACATTGCCACGATACTAGACGTACCAACAGGTTGGGGAGTCTCCGAAAGATACGCGCAACAGACGGTCAATGAAACTCTGAAAAGAGCAAAACAGTTGACAAAAATCAAAACCCGTGATGACCTTCTATGGGTCGGACCGGTTCAAGGCGGACAATATCTCGACCTGATCACGCGATCTGCAAGAGAAATGGGAAAGTTACCATTTCAGATTCACGCTTTAGGAAGCCCAACACCAGTCATGGAACAATACCATTTCGACACCCTTGTCGACATGATTATGACGGCGAAAATGAACTTGCCGCTGGAGCGACCTCTCCACCTTTTTGGAGCAGGCCACCCCTTCATGTTTGCACTAGCAATAGCACTGGGATGCGATTTCTTTGACTCCGCCGCCTACGCAATCTACGCTCGAGAAGACCGTTACATGACGGAACAGAGAACCATCAAACTAGATAAACTCAGATATTTTCCCTGTTCATGCCCAGCGTGCGCAAAAAACGACCCACAAAATGTAAAAGCGCTGACTAAAGCTGAAAGGCAGAAAATGCTTGCTCTACACAATCTCTACGTTAGTTTCTCTGAATTAAAACGGATAAAACAGGCAATAACTGAAGGACGCCTTTGGGAACACCTGGAGCTGAGAGCACATGGGCACCCAGCACTACTTCAAGCCTTAAAAAACCTGAAGAAATACAGCAAATTTCTAGAGAAACACAGCCCCGCAACAAAAAAGAGTGGACTCTTCTTTTTCAGCTCTCTCGGACTAACCCGCCCAGAAGTTACCCGATACAGAAGAAAGATTTCTGAAAGGTATTCTCCACCAAAAGAAGCTAAGATTCTTGTGTTGTTACCACAAACTCCGATGAGACCGTTTCATAAATCGAGAGAACATCAAAGAATGTTGAAGGAAAATGAGCAAAGACTAGGCGACAAACTGCATAGAACCCACGTGTGTACGTATGCAGCACCGTTTGGGGTAATACCGACCGAGCTTGACCAAATATACCCCCTCTCACAATACGAAATCGCAACTCCATTCGACATTGAAACAATAAACTACGTTGTAAAACAGGTTGCAAACTACATTACGACCATGAATTATGAACAAGTAATCTTACTGCAGGATGTTGAAACGTGGAAGGGAAAGATAACAACAGCCTGTAAAGAAGCCTGCGAGAAGAAGAAAAAATCTCTCACATTACTGCAAAGCAAAAAGGCCCAAAAACAAAACTCCAAAACAACTCTGACATGAGCCACGACCCTCATAGGTAGGGGAAACCAGCGGTTAAGGAGCACACCCGCGTTTGCAACATCACATGAAAACCCCCGCTTTCCAATACGGCCGCTGTCAATTCCCACCTTTTCCTACCTTTTCCCACCTTTTTCAACCTTTTGCAACCTTTTCCCGTCGATTCCAGACGTGAGATAAACCGTTTTTGAGCTTATTTTTAAAAAACCAACGAAAAACAAGCTTTGTGAAAAACAAAAAAATTATAGGGGGGTCTAAAGAGAGAGATACACGCAAAATAACGTAACAAACAATAAAAGATAAAACACAGACTAGCGCATAGGCTTCTCCTTCTTACCCAACACCAACTCCTTCAAAGAAACCCCATTAACCATAACAACCCTCCAACGAACCCCAGGAATATCACCCATACTCCTACCACGAGAACCACCAATCCCCTCCACCACAACCTCATCATGCTCATCCACCACATTCAAAGCACCATCCCCAGGAAGAAAAGCAGTAATCAACCTACCATTCTTAATAAGCTGAGTCCGCACACACTTCCGAATAGCACTATTAGGCTGCTTACTCTCCACCCCAACCTTCTCCAAAACAATACCACGCCCCATAGGCGCCCCCCGCAACGGATCAGACTTAACATCCAACCTAAGCATGCGACGTTTATAATAGATATCACTCCACCTAAACCGTTTTCGTTTCGCAAGCAACTTTCTCGCAGCGAACTCGCCCTTCGGTGACTTAGACCCCATGACTTCTCTCCCCAAGTTACGTGATACTCACATTCTGTATTTGAAAATATCGTTTAGCCAAAAACCGAATTCGCTCAGCATTCCTTCCATTTTTGCCGATAGCAACCCCTTTATCCCGAGGGCTCACAGCAACCACAGCAATCGTACTCCCATCAGGTCGTTCAGTTATACGTATCTCATTCACTCGGGCAGGTCTCAAAGCATTTTTTATAAATTGAGCAGGATTCTCGGAGTGTTCAATTATTTCATGCCTTTTTCCAGTCATGTTTTCTAGAAGGTGAATATTTTTGCCACCTTTTCCTATAGCAGCCCCTATATCTCCCTCTTTCACAATAAAAATTATTCGATTAAGCTCATCGTCAACTACGCAATCCTTTGCAGTTGCACCAGTTATGCTTTCAAATAAGGCTATATACCGCATTTCTCGACCCGTGAACCGTATTCCACTAGACATTCACTGCCTCCGTAAGCTTAAGAATATCTGAGTCACCAAGTTCCTTTATCGTTAAAGCTGAAACCATGAAAGGTTTCCCGCATGCTGCACCCAAGTCTATGCTAGTTCCATTATAAAAAATCACTGGAATACCAGAAAACTTACAGTAATATTCAATATCCTTACGAACATTGGTTGGACAGTTTGCTGCTATGATGAAGAGTTTGGCCTTTCCTATTTTGGCGTTTTTCACAGCATTACTAGCTCCGAACAAAACCTTTCCGGTTCTCACAGTTGTAGCAATAGCTTTGTTTATGTCGATCATTTTTTCTCCTCACGACGCAACGTTGACATGTAGAGGTCAACTAAACCCGTGCCGATAGGTATAGATTGCCCCACTATCACGTTTTCAGTTACTCCCCTCAGCGGGTCGCTTTCCCCCATTATAGCTGCTTCAACAAGGTTTGGAACAGTGATCTCAAAAGCTGCTCTAGCAAGAACGCTGGCTTTTTGGCCACTGATCCCGTGTCTCCCTATCTGTCGCACATCCCCCGTTTCAGTCATAATATCAGCCACCAACATAACGTGTCTTATATCCACATCGAGACCCTGCTCTTCAAGTACGCCGATGGCTTCTTCTATTACAAGATTTCTGGCCGCCTCGATTCCAAGAGTCTTAGCGGTTTCATGTATGTGATTGGTGATAGTTCGCATAGGATCCACACCATTAACTTCAAGAACACTTGATAGGTTGGAACCGTCTGTTCGTACAACCCACCGTCTCGCTTCCTCAGTAATAAGAACCCTGTGAATATTTGATACACCTTTGACAAGATGGGTGGAAACTCTGCCAAGTAGCTTTCTAAGATCTACAGGCTTCTTTGGTTTAAAGTAAAGATGGTCGCCCTCTACCCTTAATGTGCAGTTCGGCAGACACAACGCGCTCTCTAATTCATCTAACGTAACACCGCGATCTTCCATCATTGTTAAGTCAAGTTCAACAACAACCTCCTCCTGTCCAGAATCGATATACATAACTTTTGCGATGTCCTCCGTAGTTGTGCAAATGATCCCCCGCGCAACTTCAGTGACTTTCTCTTTGCTTTTCTGATGCTCCCTGTCAAGGTAAATGGTCATGATAGGGGTAGAGGGTGTTCTTCGAGCATCTACTATTTCAATTAGACGTGGTAACCCAAGAGTTACGTTTTGCTCTCTAACTCCAGCATAATGAAACGTCCGAAGCGTCATCTGAGTACCTGGTTCCCCTATAGATTGAGCCGAAACTATTCCAACAGCCTCTCCTGGCTCAACGAGAGCACGTTTATAGTTGTCTAAAGTTGAATTGGCTGCTTGAGTCACCCCTTCTTGAGGCAATCCAGCTTTTGTTAACTCATTTTTCAGCTCTTCAAAGAGAATTGGTGTGAGCTGGTCTTTGATCATTTCGAGGCATTTTTTAACGTATTGTTGGGATGCAGGTTTACCCTTTTCCGACATGATTTTGATTTGTTCAACCAGTCGACTGACGTTGACGGCTTTTCCATGATCGCTCTTAGCGGGGTCCACTCCATCCTCGCCATATCTGAATTGCACGATGTCCCCGATTGAGTTTCGAACAGTTCCATCATATTCTATACGTAGATGTTCTAGAGCGTTGATGAGTCGTCTCTGCATATATCCACTTTGTTGTGTTCGCACAGCGGTATCTACAAGTCCTTCCCGTCCACCCATAGCATGGAAGAAAAATTCGATGGGATCTAGCCCACTTCGATAGCAGGAATATACAAATCCTCTAGCTTTAGGAGTGGGGTCACCCTTTTTAAAGTGTGGTAAAGCCCGTTCAACATATCCGCGCATAATTCGTTTTCCTCGTACTGATTGTTGACCAACGCATGCGGTTATTTGTCCAATGTTGAGACTTGATCCTCGCGCTCCAGTCCTCGTCATGATCATGCCAGAATTCTCTATATCGAAGGCCCTGTCCGCGATTCTTCCTGATTTATCTCTAGCTTTGGCCAGTTCATTCATTACGTAGATTTCAAAGGATTCGGTGAGAGTCTGGCCGGGGAGTCTTTGTAACGTTCCATCGTCAAAAGCCTTGATTAACTCCTGTACGCGTTCTTCAGATATCTGTATTACATGATCGATTTTCCGTTGAACAGAGCTAGAAAGTTCAAGTTCATCAAAAGAGTAGGTGAAGCCGCGCATTGCCATGAAAAGCTTGAGAAGCTGACAAATACGATTTAGGAATTGCCGCCCACGCTGGGCACCATAATCCTTTATGATTCGATGAAGAAGACTCTCAGATTGTTCAGCCCCTATTGAGCTTCTATCAATTACACCGCATTTTAAAACGCCGTCTTTGACGACCACATATGCGTCGTATTGACAATGCTTTTGAAGACAACTGGTACAGCCACGGCACACGGTCGCCCTCAGCGCGTAGTTCAAGTCCTTGGGGAGAAAGAGGCTGAATATCTGTTTTCCCGTCCAAAGTGGCTCAGGTTCCTTTTTTTCAGGTTTGGGAAGAGTACCTGTGTAACCAGCGGCTATTAGAAGTCTACACACCTCTTCTTTTGCAAGGAAGGTGGACTTCCGAGTAAAAAGATATGCTGCAGTTATGAAGTCCCGAATTGCTCCTATAATAGGACCCCCAAACCTTGGTGAAAGAATTTGATCTTGCACTTGCATAAGAAGGCGTGCTTCGGTTTGGGCTTCTTCACTTTGCGGAATGTGTAGGTTCATTTCATCGCCATCAAAATCAGCGTTGTAAGGAGGACAGACACACAGGTGCAGGCGAAACGTCTTGTAGGGCAACACATGGACGTAATGCGCCATGATGGACATTCGATGGAGAGATGGTTGTCTATTGAAAATGGCAACATCACCATTTCTAAGATGACGTTCTATGATGAAACCTGGCTCTAAAACTTCAGCGACTTTTTCTCGGTCCGCAACAAATTCCAGTCTAATGCGTTTGCCGTCTGGTCTCACAACATAAAGCGTGCCAGGATATTTTTCAGGGCCATTTATTACCAGCTTTCGCATCTCATCAAGGTTCCACAGAGTAATTTTTTCTGGTATTGAAAGTCGCATAGCGATATCAAGCGGAACTCCAACCTCACTGATGTCAAGATTCGGGTCTGGAGAGATTACAGTACGCGCTGAAAAGTCCACTCTCTTACCAGAAAGATTGCTCCTGAATCTTCCTTCCTTTCCTTTAAGGCGCTGGGATAGGCTCTTAAGCGCTCTACCGGAGCGATGTCTGGCGGGAGGAATTCCTGAAGCTTCATTGTTAAAGTATGTAGTCACATGGTACTGTAGAAGCTCAGATAAATCCTGAATAATGAGTGTGGGAGCTCCTGCTTCCATATTTTCTTTTAATCGTTGATTAATACGAATGATATCCACAAGTTTGTGAGTTAAATCGTCTTCTGACCGAATGCCTGATTCGAGAGTTATAGAAGGTCTCACGTAGACTGGCGGAACTGGGAGAACCTGTAGAACCATCCATTCCGGGCGAGCAGTCTTAGGGTTAAAACCGAACAATTTGAGGTCATCGTCGGGTATGCGTTCAAGTCGCTCGCGAATCATACTCGGTGTTAACCGTTGTGCGCCCTCCTCTAAAATCTCATGAAGAGCTGTGGGTTTTGTAAATTCTATTTTGTATTGAGAAGCCCCACAATGAGGACATTCCTTGCCTTTTGCCTCTCGCAACGTGTTTTTATAAAGACTGCTGGATACTGTTCCCGTTAACTCACGAACGCGTTCTATTCTCGCCCTAATTTCAGCGATGCGGTCTGTGGAGAATAAAACACGCCCACAGTTCCTACAAGTAGCCCTAAGAAGATTATAGATTATCTTAGTGAATACTATGTGAACAATAGGAACCGCTAGTTCAATGTGTCCGAAGTGTCCAGGACACCTTATGGCGGTGTTGCCGCATGTTCTGCATCGTTGTCTCGGCTCAAGTGTTCCCAACCGGCCATCCATAAGTCCTAACGTTATGGGGGCGCCGTCTTCGTCATAAGTGTCGGCAGTTTGTATTTCAGCGACGGAAAATCTACGTATTTCCTGAGGGGATATTATCCCAAAATAAAGTTCGTCTACGACTTTATGAACTGCTTGCTCCACCTCCACTTTATGCTCTCTCCTTCAATTTAAGGGAGGGTGCTATGCAGAGGCTCATCATCTCTTGCAAAAGAAGCTTGAATGCATAAGAAATGACTACTGGCGAAATCCGTGCCTTATCTTCACAAAGTCGACACACGTACTTGCGTTGTTTAATGTCATAAAATGCTATGTAGCCGCAGTTTTCACATACGTAAAGAAGGTACTTATCAGATTCTTCAAGCAAACGATCTCGCAGCAACATAGCAGCACCGTGTCCAACGAGGCAATCCCTCTCCATCTCGCCGAACCGAAGGCCGCCCCCTCTTGCCCGTCCTTCTGTTGGTTGGCGAGTTAACATTTGAACTTGACCCCGTGCCCTAGCATGTATTTTGTCTGCAACCATGTGGTGGAGCTTTTGATAGTATACAACCCCCATGAAGATGCCAGCAATGAATTTCTCGCCTGTGACACCATTGTAGAGAGTTTCTCGGCCAGTGTGACTAAAGCCCAACTTGATCAACTCTTGCTTTATTTCCTCTGGCTTTTCATTGACGAAGGGCGTTCCGTCAACCGGTTTCCCCCTCGCCGCAGCGACCTTCCCAGCCATAGATTCAAGGAACTGTCCTATGGTCATTCGCGATGGAATAGCATGGGGATTGATTATGATGTCGGGAACTACGCCATCGGCGGTAAACGGCATATCCTCTTGAGGTATGAGCATCCCGATTACGCCTTTCTGTCCATGCCTAGAGGCAAACTTGTCACCCAGTTCAGGAATGCGTTGATCGCGCATCCTGACCTTCACGAGTTTGCTTCCTTCACGGGACTCTATGATAAAAACATCGTCTACAATGCCAGTTTCGGCAGGTCTCACATCTACTGATGTGTCTCTCAAAGTAGGACCTTTAACCTCAAACTCTTTGTATTCCTCAAGAAATCGAGGGGGGCTTGTTCTTCCAATGAGAACATCACCGCCCGCTGCATTGGATTCTTGACTGATGATGCCATCTGTTTCGAGTAAACGGTAGTATTGTTCTCCCCGATATCCTCGAATACCCGGCTCAGGTGTAGTAAATCGATCTCTAAGCCCGCCTAAGTATCGACGACACTCCGCTTCATAAATCCGATAAAACGTAGAGCGTCCCAAACCTCGTTCAATGGATGATTTATTAAAGATGAGGGCGTCTTCCATGTTGTATCCTTCAAACGATATGACAGCGACAACGCAGTTTTGTCCTGAAGGCCGAAGATCGTACCCTATGATGCTCATGGGTTTCGTCTTAACTAGAGGCGTTTGGGGGTAGTGGAGGAGGTGGGAGCGTGAATCAACTCGATGGATGAAGTTGGTTGCCTCGATTCCAAGTGCTTGTTTGGCCATAGCCGACTCGTAAGAGTTACGTGGAGACTGGTTATGCTCAGCGTAGGGTATTATGGAAGCACATATTCCGAAAATGGTGTAAGGCACAATTTCTACATGTGTGTGTTGAGGTGTGACTTGCTCGAAAGTTAGAGCTACAAACGCGTTTTCTTCTTCTTCAGCGTCAATATACTCGATGATGCCACGCCTTACAAGCTCCTCCCATGCCCATTCTCCAGAACGAATTTTTTCAATATGCTCTAATTGAAGTTTAGGTGTACCGTTTTCAATCACTATCAGCGGTCGGCGCACACGTCCTTCATCACAGTTAACATAAACCTCTTCATTCTTCCCTCGAAGTTTGGTGAAATGGGTAACGTTGACTTCAGAGGATATTTCTCCATTTCTACGTTTGTTTCTTAATTCAGTGACCAGCTCCTGTGGTGATATACAATAGCCGATGAGACGCCCGCCCACAAAGACTTTAGCACCGGATGACCGTAAAGTCTCGTTCGCTTCCTGAACAGGAATCACGCCCATTCGGTAGAGAAGCTGTCTTACTTTCTCAGCATTCACACTCACAGAGATGCAAGCGGACAAAGCAAGGTTCTTTACAAGACCGCAGTTTGATCCTTCAGGTGTTTCATTAGGACATAATCGTCCCCAATGGGTTGGGTGTAGGTCTCGCGCCTCAAAGTTGGGCTGGCTACGACTGAGCGGGGATTGCAGTCTCCGTAGGTGACTTAATGTAGAGACACGGTTTGTTCGATCAAGAAGCTGGGTGATACCGACGCGTCCTCTTCCCCAGTTGCCTGTTGCGAGGGCATGTCGGAGTCGTTGAGTGATAATTCCTGGACGGACGGCGGCGGAAACCGTGATCGTTGGCCGTTTGAAGCCCATTCGTTCGAGTTGATATTTTATGTCACGGTATAGGTTTCTGAAGGCAATTCTGAAAAGGTCGGCGAGCAAGGGTCCAGCGAGTTTCAAGCGTTTGTTTTTGAAGTGGTCTTTGTCGTCAGGTTTTCGTTTTCCAAGCTTTAATTCGATAGCCCGGCAAGCCATTTCGCCTAGGAATAGCGCTTTTTCTTCGCGTTCTTCACTGGTACGACCAATGTGAGGTAGAAAGTTTCGATCAAGAATGCTTTCAGCTTTTTGGCGTCTATAGTCTTCCACTTGCCCATGTGCTACACGGTTTCCAATGTACATTATGGCTTCTTTTACTGTGCTGAAGCCCATAACTTTTTCAAAAGATGCTTCCAGTTCATTTTGTATAGTTTTTTCCGGAGAAACTGCCTCTGCAACTTCTTTGTCTGATTCTAATCCAAGTCCTCGCATTAGAATAACAAGGGGTACTTCGGTGGGGACTCCGGGCATTGAAACGTAGATGGCACCATCTGATTTCATTCTTAACTCGATTCTTGCTCTGAAGCCAGAGGTGGTTGAGAATATTTTGGCCTGATAGACGGGTTTTGTGCCGCGTGTGTCGATGTCCACAAGGATGCGGTTTGCGGCCAGATCTTCTAGGGCAACGATGACTCGTTCAGAACCGTTGATGACGAAGTAGCCGCCTGAGTCGTTTGGGTCTTCTCCATATCCGATTAGTTCTTCGGGTAGTAGTTCAGATAGAACGCAGAGCTTGGACTTTAGCATCACTGGAAGATTGCCTATTAAGACGAGTTCGGTTTCCAGCTCCCGGTCATCAACTATTGGGGTCATCTCTAATGCCAGAGGCGCGGCGTAGGTTAAGTTGCGGAAACGTGCTTCTAGAGGATAGATTTCATGGTTTGTGCCGTCAACCTCGGTGATGTAGGGTCCGGTGATTCTTGATTGAGGATCGACAATCCACAGTCGGCCAAGCTTTATTTTGTAGGGGCTTTCTGGAATTTCGATCTGGATCTCGTTGACTCCATCGACAATTTCTTGAAGGCCGTTGTCGATGAATTTGTTATAGGAGTCTAGGTGTTGTCTAACTAGGCCTTTCTCTTTGAAAAAGGATTTTTTGAGAAGTAGAAGATCCTCTTGTGAAATTTCCAAGTTTGTTAGTTTCCTCCGAGATTTACATTTAATAATACGTGCAGTATTAGGCGGTTTGTTGGGGTTTCTTCCAAACTTGGAGATTCCTCCAGTGGGCCGGTGGTCATCCGACCCGAAAAACGGGCCTCTGTAGTGTTTCTTCTATCATGTTTTGGAGGTGCTATCAACGTAAGCCACGTTGGGTATTAATAAACTTTGCTTTGTGAGAGTAGTTTTGAGGGTTTGCGTGTGCGTGACTATTTCTGTAGGCTTTTATGTGTACATAAAAAGCGATTATTTAAGAGTTAAAACTCATAAACCAATAGAAGAACCTATAATTCAAACACACAAATGGATGTGAATGCAAATCCGTTGAAAATGAGGTTCCTAGGTGGTACAAGAGAAATTGGACGAGCCGCGGTAGCTATTAAGACGAATAGAACTCAGTTGTTGTTGGACTATGGCATCATGATAAATCATGAACCAGGTTTTCCTATGCATGTTCCTCCTAAAGAGGTGGATGCACTAGTCTTAACGCATTGTCACCTTGATCACTCGGGTGCAATTCCGATTTTTCACGTTAAAGAGCAAAAACCTGTGTATGGAACACCGTTATCTTTTGGTTTAACTAACCTGTTGATTTCCGATCTTATACATCTGACAGGCTACTACCTTCCTTTTGAATATATTGAGTTACGGTCTATGATGAGAAACTGTGTTCATCTTGGTTATCAAGAAGAACAAAGCTTGGGAGATGTTCACTTCCAACTTTTAGATGCAGGTCACATCCCTGGAAGCGCTCAGGTTTTGGTGGAAGCGAATGGGAAGAGGGTGCTCTGCACTGGTGATTTCAATACTTTAGACACGCGTCTTCTTCATGGCGCGGATAGAGCGTACGGTAAGCTTGATGCGTTGATCATTGAAAGCACGTATGCTGATGAGGCGCATTCGGATAGGGTAGCGTTAGAAAAGGATTTTGTGGCGCGAGTTAGTGAAGTAGTGGAAGATGGGGGAACTGTTTTAGTTCCCGCGTTTAGTGTAGGGCGTTCACAAGAAATTGCTTGCTTGTTTGCGGCTTATCATTTCGAGCATTCTGTTGTGATGGATGGTATGGCTCGTAAGGTTAATCGAATAATGATGAATCATACAACGTATCTGCGTGATCCTCAATTGTTTATGAATGCGATGCACGTCGTTACTTGGAGTAGGGGGTGGAAAGATCGGAGAGTAGCTGCTAAAAGGCCTGGTGTGATCATATCTCCGGCGGGTATGCTGAGAGGTGGACCGGCTGCTTTTTATGTACAGAAAGTAGGGAAGAAACAGCGTAATGCGGTTTTTCTTGTGAGTTATCAGATTCCTGGGTCGCCTGGTCGTGAGTTGCTTGAAAAGGGGAGGTGTGTGATTGATGGGAAGATGCGTAAGGTGAAGGCTCGGGTTGGGCATTTTGATTTTTCTTCTCATTGTGGGGCTGGTGAACTTCAAGAGGTTGTGAGAGGGTTGGAGGGGAATCCGGTTGTGTATGTGATGCATGGGGCTGAGGGTAATTGTGAAAGGTTTGCAAGGTGGGTAAGAGAGGAAGTTGGGTTTGAGGCTGTTGCGCCGAAGGCTGGGGATTCTTGCGTCGTTTAAGGGAGAAAGATATGAGAATTGTGGTTTTGCGTGTTGGATGTGTGGATTTAGAGGTTGTGAGGGGTATTCAAGTTGGTTTGTGCGAGGTTTTTTCTGATACTATTTGTGAAGTTTTTGAGCAGATGATGGTGGTGCCTCGAGATGCGTATAATGTGGCTAGAGGTCAGTTTCTTTCTAGTAGTATTTTGTCGCGGATTTGGGAGTGTGTTGAATCGCGTGGGGTTGATAGAGTTTTGGGGGTAACTGATGTGGATCTTTATGTGCCGAGGTTGAATTTTGTTTTCGGAGAAGCGGAATGTCCTGGAAGAGCTGCTATAATATCGTTGTGTAGGCTTAGATCTGAGTTTTATGGTGATTCTTTGGATAGGGGGCTTTTGGTTGAGCGTTCTGTTAAGGAGGCTGTTCATGAGGTTGGGCATACGTTGGGGTTAGTGCACTGTCACGATCCGTTGTGTGTCATGTTCTTTTCTAATTCTATCGATGATACTGACTGTAAGAGATCTGTTTTTTGTGAAAAGTGTGACCGCTTGGTTATAGAGTGTTTGAAACGCGTATGAGACTTCATAGTTTTTGTGTGTGGTTGATTGTGTTTTAGATGTGTTGGTTTGGATTGCGTTTTTCGTCACATTATTTGTGTCTCTCTTTAGACCCCCCCTATAATTTTTTTGGGCGGTTTCCTATGTCTCTCTCTTTTATAGACCCCCCCTATAGCCCCCCCCTAATTTTTTTATGGTTTCGTATGTCTCTCTCTTAATAGGCCCCCTACCTAGGGGGGGTAGTTGGTTTTGAATTGTGGTGTTAGGGTGGAAGTCGAAAGTTTAATATACTTAGACATATACCAGCCTAATACTCTTTCAATGTGTTTTAGCTTATACAAGTTTGGGGGGAGAATGTTGCAACGAAGTCAATGGGACATTATGGCTAATATTTTACGGCTTGCAAAGAGTCCTGAGTCTAAGACGCATATTATGTATGGGGCTAATCTCAGTTTCAGGCAGCTTGAGAGGTATCTGAAACTTCTTGTTGATGGTGGTTTTTTGAGGGTGACTGAAGAGAGACGCAGTAAGGTGACGAAGCTGTTCGTAACCACAGGTAATGGTGTTTCTTTTCTTGAGGCTTATCGCAGGCTGGAAGAGATTGTTAAAGGAAAGAAACGTTCCTAAGACGTTTGGTTTTCTTTGAGGAATTCCGTCAGTGAAGGTGTTACTTTTGCTTTTTTGTGTTCGTTGTCAAGATTGATGAAGTTGTAGTTGGCTAGGAATTCTAGAATTTTGTTGGTTTTAGGTTTAGGCAGCTTGGCTTTGTTAGTAATGTCTTCTAGGGTGTGCCATTGGCCGTTTTTTATTAGGTTTATCACTTCGTCGATTTCCTGCAGCGGTTCCAGCTCCTTTGGGAACCCGTAAGTTTGCGTATGGAGATAAAGGGTTTGTGAATCTTCGTTTCATATAAAGGCGGGGTTTCTTCTAGAACAGTGAAAGTTTGTTATAGAATTAAAGAATAGAAAATTCGCGTAGAAATTCCTTCCTTAGGTGTTTAAATAGACCGTCTAATGAATTGTTTTCTAGAACATTTACTGTTTGTTCGTGTCCGCTTTCATTCAGGAAGGGATTGGAGAATGGTTGGTGGGTTCGCCTCGACGATAATGGAACAAAGTTCTAGAACATGTGCATGTATTTTCTGCCTAGAAGATGGTTTCTGAGTTGTTAAATATGTTGAATCGGAAATGTGAGTCAAATGACTGTGTCTCTGTGGGTGGTGTAGAGAAATCGCCTGAAGTGGTGACAATGGAAGTGGTTTTCTTGTCCGCTCCTTTCAGGGAGGGAATATTTAGTGGATAGTGGGGAATGGAGAGAGTTCTTGGAAGGGTTGAGAACGCGTTGGAAGTCGTTGTGGCTGGATAGGATAGATGATAGGGTGCGGGCTGAGGGTATTGCTAACGAGGATTATGATACGTTGTTTATTGACCAAGGAACTGTTATTGTAGCCACTAGGGATTATAAGCCTCCAGATTTTAGGGAGATTTTGGAGAGGCATGCAGAGGATAAGCAACCCGGCAAGGTTGTGGTTTCGAATCCTAGGGTGGGTGGTTGGGGAAAGTTTGTTCGGGATGTTGTAGGTAAACAGAAGAGGTTTACGAAGCGTGGAAGACTTGTTCCTTCTGAGCCTGAGAAAAAAAAGCAGCAGTTGAAGAAGGGTGGACGTGGCTGGCTTCACGCTTAGAACGAGATAAACGACTATTTTAATTGAATTTCTGACTGTGCGCTTTGGATGAAATTAGTGATTTCTAGTTACTTTCAGTTATCTTTAGTTGTTTTTCGTGCCTTTGTTGAATGGTTTGAGGTGGTTGCAGATGGCCAAGTATAGGAGTAGGTTAGAGATTATTGCGGATGTTCTCGGTGTGGTTAGTGGTGGTGCTAGGAAAACTCAGATTATGTATCAGGCTAATTTGAGTTACAAGCTTTTGATTCATTATTTGAAGGATGTTATCGATATGGGTTTAGTGAAGATGAAAGGTGAGAACACTTATGAGCTTACGGAGAAGGGTTTTGACTTCCTTGAAGAGTTTAAGGGTTATCATCAGCATCGTGTGGAGGTTGAGGAGCAGCTGAATGGTGTCCAAAATGAAAAGATGATGTTAGAGACCAAGTTTCTTAATGCGAAGAGTATGGATGCTGGTTTGAAGAATTGTGTCGACGAGAAAGATGAAGAAGAGAAAGCGACGTGAGGTGGATGGAGTGTCGGGTTTAAAGGCTATTGCTGTTTTGTTTGTTCTGTTTTCTCTTGTATCCTCTGTTTTCGTGGCAGGCACTCAGGCGTTGGATGTTGAGGATGCGGCTTCGTCTGCTATTGAGAGCGCTGAGTTGGCTGTTGACGTGGTTTATGACGCGGTTTTGGAGGCTGAAGGGGCTGGGGCAAATGTTTCAGGCTTGTTGGATGAGTTGAATGATAGTGCTGAGGCGTTATCTAAAGCGTATATATCTAATAGAGTTGGAGATTTTGATGATGCGATCTATTTTGCTGATTTATGTTATGGTTTGGTTGCGGGCATAGAGGCTGAGGCAAATGAGTTGCGGGATGTTGCTGTCGTCGAAAGGGATCAGCGTTTGCTTTTAACTTCTTTTGGTTCAGTTCTTGCTGCTGTCTCTATTTTTTGTGGTGGGTTTTTTGGTTGGCGTTTCTTTAAGAGCCGGTATCATCGGCGGGTTTTAGAGATGAAACCTGAGGTTGCGAGCAATGAATCTTGAAGAGTGCAAGTCTGTTTTTGCTGTGACAGTTCTAGGTTTGACTCTGGTTGCGGCTTTTCCTACGGTTAGTATGGTTTTGCCTTTTCCTAGCGGTGGGGAAAGATTTTCTGAGCTTTGGCTTCTAGGCCCTGATCATATGGCTGAGGGTTATCCGTTTAATGTTAGGGCTGGTGAGGTGCAGGGGCCGATCTATGTTGGTGTTAGCAATCATATGGGTTGTCCAGAGTATTATGTAGTTTATGTGAAGTTTCGCAATCAAACTCAGCCTCTTCCCAATGCTACCGCTTCTGAGCCTAGTCCTTTGTCTCCGCTGTACGAGTTTCAGTTTTTCTTGGCAGACGGTGAAACGTGGGAAACGCCTGTGAATTTTATTGTTGAAGACTTGAGGTTCGAGGGAAATAGTAGTTTTGTGACTGGAATTTCGGTTAATGACCTTGTTTTTGCGGTTGATCTTTTTTCGAGTTGGGATTCGGAGCAAAATGGGTTTTATTATCAGTTGTTTTTTGAGCTTTGGTTATACAGTGGGGATTTGCAGGTTTTTCAGTTTCATGATCGTTTTGTTGGGATTTGGCTGAACATGACGCGTACTTAGTGTTGTCTAAGCAATTCCCTCTCTTATAGACCCCCTATACGGGGGGGATCATTGTTTCCGATGTTTTGAGGGGCACATTAGTACATAATTGTGTTCTAGAAAATTCGGCGTATTGTTATAGAACTCCTCTACTTATGTGTTTAATTGAGAGACGTGCAGAGTATTATTTAAATAGAAAGGTCTATGCTTCATCCAAAGGGAAAGGATATCAAAATGAAAGGTAAAACAAAAGCGGTAACTTCTGTTGCCACAGTATTGGTAATGCTGCTCATCGGATCGGCATTTCTAAATGTTGCTTTTGCTCAGGATTATGTGAGCGGTACTCAGGATGACACGCTTGGAGTTTGGTTATTCAGCGCAGGCACCACCGTTCCAGGTGCTGCACCCACTGATGAAATAGTAGAAAGAGCACTCTTCTACAGCCTACTTGATCTCATAGGTGACGAAGCGGTAGAGGTCTACGATTTCGGTTGGGGATGGATTGAACCAACCACTGGACAAGAAGACACAACGTTGGCAGAGGTCATTGTAGGTCTTTCAGCCATCGACGACTTTGGCGACATTTCAAATCCAGGCGACGACGACGCTAACTTCGATACAGGAAGCGGAGGATACTTCGAAGGAGGCTTAGACACAAATGGTTCTCGTGTGATTGTTGCGGATGGCGTAGTGGCGACTGGGGTGTTGGGGCCTTCGGGGGCAACCAATGCAGCGGAGGCAAAAGCTGCGATTGATGGTTTTGAGATTTTCATCTTTGAAGACGCTGAACTCAGCGGCATGACAATAACCCTAAGCAACAACCTAACGTTGAGCATAACTTTTTCACTTGCAGACCTTCAGGTCAATCCACCAACACATAATTATGCTGACGACACCCTAATTGCAATCGACTTGGACAGTTTGGTGGACTTTGACGGCACATTCATCGACACAATTCGAATACAAGATGACGGCATCTCTCAGACGAGTACAGTCTCGGGCGACACAACCCTAGAGATAGACGCAATAGCGACCATGCATGTTATTCCAGAAGTGTCTCTTGGCACAATAATGGCCTTAGTTAGCATGTTCGGAAGTCTAGGCGTTTATGTGATGAGAAGGAAGAAAAACTAAAATCTCAAGTAAATGTCACTTGCGTGCGCACAAGTCTTTGCATCAAAATAGGTAAATCTGCTTTTGGGGAAGAGTGTTTTTCTCTCGCATAGACCTCCATATACCCCCCTATTTATACGTCTGATGTTGTTTTTTGGCGTTTGCTGTTAAGTGGTTTTTGTTCTAGAAGATGCATGCAATGGATGAAGTTTGTTGTGGAACCCCGTTTATGCCGGTTCGAATCCGTCCCCCGACTCTAAGCATATGCCTTAAATGTAAATGAGAATCGTAAGGAGAAGTTTGAAGTTGAGAGTGGTTTTAGCTGTTGGGGCGCATCCTGACGATACTGAGTTGGGATGTGCTGGAACTCTAGCGTTGCACAAATTAAATGGAGACAAGGTGTACCTTCTCGTCTTAACTAAGGGAGGGGCTTCAGGAGATATTGAGGTTAGGGCGAGGGAATGCAGAAGGGCTGCAGAAATATTGGGTGTAGACGACTTGTTCTTCGGTGGACTGGAAGATACGAAGGTGCATGATGGAAGAGAAACCATAGATGTCATTGAGAAGATTATTGACAAGGTCAAACCAGACATCGTTTATGCGCCTACCCCCAAAGACACGCATCAAGATCATAGAAACACGGGGCATTCAACCATGTCTGCTGGAAGGCATTGCAGGATGATACTTCTGTATGAAGGGGCCAGCACGCAGAGAGATTTTGTTCCTCAGGTTTTTGTGGATATAAACAGGACTTTTAAATTGAAGAAAAAGGCGATTCGTGTTTTTGGGTCTCAGCTGAATAATCGTAGTGGAGGATATTCGTCAGCTGTGAAGGCTGTTGAAGGATTAGCTAAATATCGGGGCTACCAAGCTGGATTGGATGTGGCAGAAGCCTTCGAGGTGGGTAAGTTCCTCTTTGATCTTAGGTGCAGATAATTTCAACGAACTCGTAGATTCGTGCATCTCTTTCTACGAGGAAAACAAGGATAGAATGAATCTGGAACGCGTTCGTGAGAAGCGAGCCAAACTTTCTAGTTTTGTGGAAGTTTTTCATAATGATTGTGGGACATTAACGTCTTCTGTTCAGAAGAGGGTTGGAGATCTTAAACATGGAACTGGTCTCGTCTTGATGACGGCTCATCAGCCGAATTTTTTTGCTTATAGCGGAGTTTTCCGTAAGGCTACATTGAACTTTGTCTTGGCGAGAAAGCTTGAAGAACTGTTGAAGGTTCCAGTTGTTGGCTTCTTTGGGATTGCAGATCAAGATTTTACTGACGACCGATGGGTTAGGTCATGTCAGCTTCCAGCGGTTCAGAGAAGCGGGGGTATCCTATCAATAGACGTGAAGCTTCCTGAAAGGTTGATGCTGAACAGGGTGGTTAAGCCTTCTCCCGATCTGCTAAAGAAGTGGAGGACTGATATTGAGAAGTGGCTTAACGACGCCATTCGATCGGTGAATAGATTTTGTAAGGAACAGGGGTTAGCAGAATTATCCTCTGCTCCTTCTGTGGCTACCTTGCATGAAAATTTTGAGTCTTTTTGGAATATCGTGGAGGATTGTTATGAGCGTTCGGAGAAGTATTCTGATTTTAATGCTTTTCTGATGTCGAGGATTGTGAACGATGTATGGGGGTACGACACGGTTTTCTCGCGTTTCTCGGAATGTCAGCAAGCCTTTGTTGGCGAGTTTGGTTTCTTATTGTCTCGTTCTGAGGATTACTCAAGGTTGTTGAGGGAAGCGAAGCAGATGCCACATGATGAAGGCATTGGTGGTGGAGTTTCAGATCAGGAGCCTTTGCTGGCTCCGTTCTGGTATCACTGCGATTGTGGAAGTAAGGTTAAGCTATTTCTGATAGAAAAGGATGGGTGTTTGTTTGGTAGGGGAAACTGCGTGAGTTGCGAGGAACGTTACGAGTTAGAATTTGGTGTTAGGAACGATCCTGATATATCGGATATTGCCGCTCGAATATCGGCGAGAGCCGTCCCTATGAGTTTGGTCTTCTTTAATGGTTTAATACCCTCCTGTTACGTTGGAGGCGTTGGAGGCATTAGATATCTGATGGAAGCTGAACATGTTGCAAAGGGACTTGAAATTCCTTTTCCTCGCGTTGCTGTTTGGCGACCCCATGACAAGTATCTGGGAGTAGGGCAGATGGAGGCTGTGCTGGAACTCAAGCGAATCTGCAAGGATTTAGATGCTCGGGATCTTTCCACAGCTAAAGATTTGTTGGAGTCTCGCATATCTGAAGTACGTGAGCGTCTTGGAAAGCTTGAGGTGTCAAAGAAGAGAGTTATTGAAAAATCGAAGAGACATCCAGATGATGAGAAGGTGAAAGAAGAGATTAAGAGGATTTCGATGAGTCAAACTGAGATAAAAAAATCCTCCAATCTCTCAGTGATTAATCATGAATTGAAAATTCTTGAGAACATTTCAGCTGTTATGGACTTAATACCGAGCATAATAGACTACGCTGTGAACATTGGATTAGAGGAAACGAGTGATCAATGGATACGATATCTGAGTGAAAATGGAAGTCTGTCTCCTGATGTTCATCTCGAATCCGTTCTAGCCGGATTTCAAGCTGGAGACCTGTAGGAATAGTAAAATACTATAGAATTATCTTCCTTGACTGCTTAAGTAGAACGAAAAGATTGTTTGACATGTCTGAGAATTACATTGGTTCTGTTCTGATGGGGAGAAATGGAGAGAGATGGTAGCTCACCTTCACCGTGCGACTCATTCCAAGAATTCGTTCTCGCACACGCGACGTTTGAATAGAGCATGTAATTCAGACGTTATGGTGATTATCCCTGCTCTTAATGAAGAGAAAAATATAGCAACGGTAATTCAGGAACTAAATCAAATGGGTTATGACAACATTTTGGTTATAGATGGCAATTCTACTGATAGAACTGTTGAGGTTGCTAAAGAATTTGGAGCAAATATTATTGCTCAGAACGGAAGCGGAAAAGGCGATGCATTGCGCCAAGCTTTTAACCATGATGGCCTTGACGGTAAAGCGATTGTGATGATGGATGCTGATGGTTCGATGGATCCTAAGGAGATACCACTGTTTATTGAAGCTTTAGATTCGGGTGTAGATTTAGTGAAGGGTTCGCGTTTCTTACGATATGGACATTCAGAGGATATGACCCTGATTCGTTGGATTGGGAATCGATTTTTCGTTTCGTTGGTCAACTTGTTTTGGTCTGCTAACTATACGGATTTGTGCTATGGTTTTGGAGCTTTCAAAAAAGATGCAATAAAGAAGTTACATCCATATTTGAAGTCGACAAACTTTGAGGTTGAGACGGAAATTTTTATTAAGGCTAAAAAATTGGGATTGGTGGTCACAGAAGTACCCAGCATAGAATTCCGAAGGAGACACGGTAAATCGAATTTATCCGCTTTTAGGGACGGATTTCGTATTCTGAAAACAATTATTGAAGAACTTGTTAGCAGACGTTCGATAAAATTGCATCACCGCTAATTCTGTTTGAATCAGTTTTGTATGACCTCCAAGTCACCCTGACCAAACTTTGATGATCATAGCTACTTGCAGTGAGTCAATGCTTGATTAGAATTAGATTGAATAAAGTGCCTGAAAAGATAGGCATTATGACGCGCCTATAATTGTGTACCGAGAAGGTTTGAGGAATATTCTGGGATTGTGTAGAAAATTTGAGCAGAGAAAAATTAAGGGTTGCTGTTGTTGGATTGGGTAAGATGGGGGTACTCCATGCAAGTATTTTAAACATTCTGCCCAATGTTCAGCTTACGGCGTTATGTGACAAAAGCACTGTAATTCTTAAATTTTCTAAAAGAATATTCAATAGAGTTCATGTAGTCGATGATGTGGAGAAGCTCTCCGCTTTAGATATCGATGTAATCTATGTAACAACGCCGATATTTTCTCATTCACTTGTTGCTAAGAACGTATACTCAAGGGAAATAGCACGTAACCTATTCATTGAGAAAACTCTTGCATCAAGTTATGATGAAGCGAAGGAGGTTTGTGAGTTAGCCCAAGCTTTTGGGGGTGTTAACATGGTTGGTTACATGAAAAGATTCGCTGTTACCTTCAGGAAAGCAAAGAATCTACTGACTCAAGAGACCTTGGGAGAAGTAAGTTCTTTTGATGCATATGCTTACTCATCAGATTTTCTAGGGAGTAAAAAAAACTCAAAAACATCTGCATCTAGAGGAGGAGCTCTCAGGGATTCAGGGTGCCATGTCGTGGACTTAGCACTATGGTTTTTTGGCGATTTACAGGTTGACTCAGCTAAGCTGCAATCACCAACTGAAAAAGATTCTGAAAATTCTGTATATTTCAGAGTCAAAAAACCTAGTGGTTTGGAAGGAAAGTTTAGTGTATCGCGATGTATGGAGAACTACCGCCTACCTGAGATGGGGCTACTAGTTAGAGGTTCTAAAGGGATTATGAGGGTAAATGATGATAAGGTGAGCTTGAAGCTGAAGGGTGGAAAATCATCTACATGGTATAGGCATGACCTTAATGATAACGTGTTTTTCTGGCTGGGGGCACCAGAATATGTTCGTGAGGACGAGTACTTCGTTAAGTCGGTGTTAGAAAATCGTAGTGCGGAACCGAGTTTCTACGCTGCTTCAAAAGTTGATTACATTATTGACCAAGTAAGGTATAGGGCTGGCAGAAATGAGTAACGAAAGAAAAAAGATGTTGCTGGTTGGGGATAACCCGTTTCACGGCATAAGCCATCTTTCGCAAGAGCGGGCGAGAGTTAGAGGTGATGCGATGGTCTATCCAGAATATGCTGCTAACTTAGTTATGACTTCCCTTGAGAATGGAGCTGACGGCTTCATGTTTTCGGTTAGTGAGATGACTCTTTCGATACTTCGAATAATCTGTGAAATGGGGGGAGGTAGGCGCTTAAGACTTTATGCTATCGTACCGTACGCGTTTGAGTATGTTAGATTAGCTACTCAGATCGGGACGCCTGGTTTGATCAAGAAGTTTGCGAAACAAATAACAGTTTCAAGAAACGTAAGAGCGATTGCAATGGGACTGAAAGGAGTTGTAAGGACGGACCCCGTTGCTCTTTTGAAGACTTACCTAATTTATGAAATCTCAAGGATAAAATCATCAGCAGGTAAACAAGCAAATCTAGACTCAGTATTGCTTCACGAGATAATAACCGATATGGCTCTAGCCCTTAACCTAGATTGGCTCTTTAAATCATATATGGACTTTATGTTGGAACTCCAAATGAAGCCTGGCTTCAATACCCGTAATTTTGCGTATCTAGTAAAAAAATTTGGAGATTGGAATTTGGATCTGCGTGAAACAATAATAGTTACACCCTTTAATAAAGTGGGATTCCAGATGAACCCCTCTCAAATAGAATGCGAAAAAGCCTTAGCAAATCTCCCTGAACCCAACACAATAGCAATAAGCATTTTGGCAGCTGGATACCTTAAGCCTCCCGAAGCAATAAACTACATACGAACTTTAACTGACCTGAAAGGTGTCGCTGTAGGTGTATCGAAAGAACACCATGCACGTGAAACATTCAAGCTTCTTAAAGAAAATCTCGTTTAACGTTGTTCGTGTGGCAATGGTAGGAGATATTACGCCACCTATTTTTGGGAATAATTCAAAAATAAACACCGAGTTTTCAGTCTGTTCGTTCGTGATAATTTTTGATAATTAAGTTGTTTGCCTTTGAAACTTATCGAAAAACTCATGAATTGTTTGGAGTATGAGAAAGTTGAAAGTATGTATTTTGGGGCTTGGTGAGGTTGGAAGTCCAACAGCAGACTACATAAGTAGGAAAGGGTTCGAAACATGGGGCTATGACAAAAGTGATGTAGCCGTACGTAACGCCAAGAACATTAAAGCAACGAGTAGCTGGAATAGTATTCCTCATGACAAAATAGAAGTATACACCATTTGTGTGTCGACGGGAATTCTAGTTTCTTCAGAACCAGACATGTCCGCAATCTATGATGTCTGTAAAAGAATTATGTCAAAAATGAGAGGTAACCCTCTAGTTTCAGTAGAGAGTACAGTTTCTGTGGGAACGTGTAGAAAGATCTACGAAGATATTTTCAATAAATCTGTTGTTTAGTCCACGTTTCTCACCAGTATTGGAAAGAGAATCCGATTGAACATGGAACTAAGTAGCTTAGATTCATAGGCGGAATAGATAAGAGCGCGCGCGCTTCTAGGTTAGAGGAGCCAACATGTTCTACATCTTATTATCTGTAGCTATAATCTGTTTTTCATTGTTCGTAGGTATATATGGATTCTACTTTCTACTGGTACTTAAAACCTCAAAGAAAAAGGAATATCTCAGATTAATCGAAAAAGCTTTAGAAAAAGAGCCAGCTGCGCAGGAACTGCCAAATGTGTCAATACTGGTGTTTGCATATAATGAAGAAGAAGTTATTTCAAGGAAACTACGAAACATTGCAGCTTTAGACTATCCACGCGAAAAATTGGAAGTTATATTGGTTGACGATTGCTCTACAGATAAAACAGCGGAGATTGCCCAACGAATGTTCAACGAGCTTAATTTAGCAGGCAAAATAGTTAAGAACGATGAAAGAATGGGAGTAAACGCTTCTTGCAATAGGGGTGTGGTAGAATCTAAAGGCGACTTGATTTTACCGACCGACGCCGATGTAACAGTTAATAATGACGCTTTGATAAAGGGAGTAAAAATCCTTAAACATCTGAAAAACCTAGGCGGGATCACTGGAAAAATGGTGCCCGTTTCAAACGATGTGACCGCTGCAGTTTTAATTGAAAAATCATATAGAAACTTCTTTGATGAAATGGCGATGGCGGAAAGTGCCATTTATTCAACGTTTCCCGGAAATGGTGCCTCTACAATCTTAAAGAAGTCGGCGTTTTTACCCATGCCTTTAACTGGATCCACTGATGGAAATATCTCCCTGACCACAATAAGAAGAGGCTTAAAGTTTCTGTATATACCGAACATTTTGTTTTACGAGCCCATATCGCTTAAGTTTAATGAACAAAGAAGGCAGAAAGTTCGAAGAGCAGCCAGATTGATAAAAGCCACATTAGCAAATAAGGATATGTTGTTCAAAGGCAACTACAAATCTTTTGGCAAAGTAATATTTCCTTTACGTTTCGCTATGATGGTAGTGTCTCCACTTTTGTTTTTCATAGGGGTTATGGCGATACTTTTTGCAACCGTGTTCGCATCAGTGACGCTTGCTTTATTGCTACTGTTTCTGTTTTCATTTCTTACTTATTTAGGAGTGAAAATTAGCGTGCATAAACTAAACGTTTTCAGCACTTTTGTGATTCACCAATTTTATCTTCTAATCGGATTATTTTTCTCACAAAAGAGAATTGTGGTTTGGAGACCACCTGAGAGGAGTGAAATGACCTCGAAAGATTATGGAACGAATAATCCTGCGCATAATGGGTAATTCGCTTCATAAATGGAAAAAGGTGCAGAAAAAGAAGTAGGGAAAGACTGAAGCCTGGTTGACTCTATGAGAGTTGCATTAATATCCCATGAGGGTGGCGGTATCTCTTCCGTTTGTCATGGATTAGCACAGAGTCTTGCGAAGAAAAAAATTGATACCACAATCTTTGAAGGCAAACCTGCATGTGCTCATAAAACTGAAAGGTTGAATGACTATCTAGAAATCACTCGTCTTCCGATACTTAATTTTCCTCCAAAACCCCTTTGGTTTCAGATCTTAAACATTCGCAAGCTTTTCAAGGTAATTGATAACTTTACGGTAATACATGGTGTTAGCCCAAATGCTTCATTTGCTTTTACGTTTTATAAGAGAAAACCATTTGTTGCAACAATTCACGGGTGTCCCAGAGTCATCCAAAAGGTGTTTGTCAGCTCACCTATCTCGTGTTGGACATTAGGTGATTTTGGGCTTCAAATCATGGAATTTCCATTGCATGACTTTGCCATTAGTAGAATATTAAGCACTTCAGACCATATAGCGGTTTGCAGCTTCACAGTCCTTGAAGAACTGAAAACCTATAAAAGTCTAGATTCAAACAAAGTTTCAGTTATTTACAACGGCATAAATTTCAACGAAGTCGAAAATATAAAGGTTTCATCAACTGATGACAAAGGCGATCTTTCAATTATCTATGCTGGACGTTTATTTTGGACAAAGGGAGTGATGTTCCTTTTAGAAGCATTCAAACTCGTAAGACAAAACTTTAGAAATGTACATTTAAATGTATTTGGAAAGGGGCCTCTTGAAAAGAAAATCAGAGAGTTCATTGTTAGTTCAGGTCTGAAAGATGAAGTACACTATCGAGGTTATGTTCCCCGTAAAAAACTACTTGCTGAAGTTAAGAAGTCGGATGTGGTGGTCCTTCCAAGTCTTTACGAGGCGCAACCCATGTTTGCACTGGAAGCCATGGCCTGCAAGAAACCTCTAGTAGTTTTCGATGTCCCCTATACTCGCGAATTAATATTCAATATGGTTAACGGTTTGACAGCTGAAGTCCACAACATAAAAGACCTAAGCAACAAAATTCAACTGCTCCTTTCAGACAGAAATTTAAGGATCAAACTTGGCGAAAACGCTTACAATTACATTAAACAAACACATAATTGGGATGTGCAGGTTGAAAAATATCTTGAAGTATATGAAAAGATAAAATAAAGATTGACACAACTTCTCCGACATTTTTGAATGCTCTGTTTAAAAGTACGTGCGAACATGTGCGAATCAATTGTAAGCTAACACACCGCGAGGATAGTTTTGTTGAGCTCCCAGTTTTTCAACGTTACAAACTACTTTCTGGTTTTTCGAAGTTTGTTCCTTAAGTGTCACCCAGAAACAAAAACTCTTCGAAGAAGCGATCACTGGGTTTTTTCAGCTAAAAAGAAGAGTAACCAAAACCACACGTCCTGAATCAGCGTATTCTCCAAAGCTATTTTTAGAGCACGCGCGCAATCTTTCCATAATTAATAATAACAGTTGGAATGATTCCGGAACTCAAGGTGATCTTTATTGGTTTTCATAAGTAGTGCGCTAATTCGAATGTCATATACTTCTAAGCCTATTCACTTGATTAGCGAGTTAAGGGAGCTTAACACTTCAATAAAAAATAAACGAATACTTGATGTAGGATGTGGAAAAGGAGACTGGATCTCTTTCCTGAATCGTACAGGTTTGAGAACGCGCGCTCTAGTCGGATTAGATGTCAGTCCCAAAGAAGTGACCGTTGCTAAATCTAGAAACTCTGCAAGAAATGCTGGCTTTCTTAGAGCGACTATTGAAAAATTGCCATTTAAGAAAAATTCCTTCGATATAATAATATGCAACGTTGTTTTGCCATACGTCGACCAGAAAAAGGCGATAGAGGAATTGTCTCGAGTGTTGGATGAAGATGGAGTAATATTTGTCTCGCATCACGGTTTTGGATGGTATTTAGCAAGTGCTCTCTCGGGAAGCCTGCCGTGGATTTCATTAGCCATTGCCTTTCTTATTTTTCTATTAGGCGATAATTTCTCAACCTATATTAAAAACATCGCCTGTCAATTAGATTATATGCATACATGCATGCAGTATACATCATTCGGTTCAATGCAAACTGTGTCAAATTTTCAGAAAAACATGATCGGGTTTGGCTTGAGGGTTTTAATAAGGAAAGTAGAAAAGTTTCTATGTTTCTCAGGTATCTTTTATATGCTACTGCGACGTGACATTGATGTCTCTAGCTAGCACTCGCACGCGAGATACTGTCATATTCTGGGCTTTCGCATTTAGCCACTTACACAATATGCTCTCGCAGTGCCTTGGCTACCAATGAGTCGAATCTGGCAACATTAAAAAATGCCAGACGGACCAGTTTTAGAAAACTTTGACCTTCGTAAGATTGCAGGAAACATAATAGATACGATTTCTAATCGCGTGATTTGAAGAAATTAACATAAACCAGTTCTGCGAGTAGTTTGGAGTTAGACTGAGTATGTTGAACCTGGTTTACATAACGGGTGGCTTGGCCCCCTTTGATATTGGTGGACCAGCTACCGTTGCTAACGCTCTAATCCGACAGTTTATCAAAATGAAGCGTTTGAAGGTAAATCTAATCGTTTTAACCTCTGGCTCTAAGAATGAAATAGAGTCAATGTTTGGTAGTAAGCTTGGAAACGTGACTAGACTAAGCTTAGAGCAGCCCATGAGCTACTATATTAGGAAAATGAGGAAAGTCTGGAAAGCGCTTGACTGTTGTCAACTAGTACATATTAATGATTTTTATACTGTTAGGAACTTTTATTTTCCAATCTATGCGTTTCTTCGAGGGAAACCTATCGTATATTCCTACCATGGTTGGATATCGGATGACATTAGACGTCTCTTCGTAGGTAAAAGATTCTGTTCTTTGAAAACAGAGATTGTGAACAAGTTTTTCAATATTGAAAAGAAATTTTGGTCTGTCGTGGTGGTCAATTCTGAATCCTCCAAAAAATTTGCCATAGAACATGAGGGCTTTAGCGAAGAGAAGATTAGAGTGATTCCGCATGGATTCGACCGTGAGGGAATTGAAAAAGCTGACAAGCTTGATCTGGACGGCGAAGTGAAACTACTTTACACAGGTATGTTGAGAAGAGCTAAACGTGTTGATTTGATTTTAAAAGCTGTATTTCTGCTGGATCCAGCGATCAAAAAGAAGATTAGACTGTACATTGCGGGTGGAGGACCCTGGGAGAAGAAGTACGAGGAGCTGGTTGCACGGTTAAACATAAAAGAATACGTCAAATTCTTAGGTCGTCTGCCACTAGATGAATGTTACAAACTGTACAAATCCTGCGACATTTACGTGAGTGCGGCGGGAGAGAGTTTCGGAATGTCTGTGCTGGAAGCCTTAGGATCCGGCATGCCTGTAGTAGCAGTGAATTTAGGAGCGATACATGAGCTGGTCAAGAATAACCGGAATGGTTTTTTGGTTCGCCCAAGCGCCTCAGAGATAGCTCAAAAAATAAAGTTTCTAACCGATAATTCGGAGGCCTACTTGCAAATTAGAAAAAACAACAAGAGGGATGGCAAAAAATATTCATGGTCAAAGGTCGCCTCCAAATACTTAAACCTCTATGAATCGTTAATTAAATAGTATTTTTCCAGAATCTACAGAACCTCCAAGGTGATATCGTTGCAAATTGCTAAAGAGAAGATAATTTCTGCCTTTTCTCTACTATATCATATTTTGGCTTACAAAATAGCCAGACCATTTTTGAAGCTTGAAAATGGAACGTTGATAATTTCAGTTGATGTTGACGTAGGGAACCGAGTCCTGGGCGAAATAAACAATGGAAAAAACGATCGAAACGTGCACACGTATCTAAGTGAATACGCCGTTGGAATGATAGAAGAACTATCTGTTCCTTTGCTAATCGACCTTTTTGAGAACTTGGAAATACCCGTAACTTTTGCATTGAGGGGGCAACTACTTAATGTTGAGTCTTCAGTTGTTCGACGATTGGTGAAGTCTCCCGTCGAATTCGACATAGGAGCTCACGGTTACTCTCACAAAGAGTTCGCAAGGCTGTCGCCTCTTGAAGCTGAAATGGAATTGAAAATGATTGCTGGAGGCATGAAAAAATTTGGGACTACGCCAAAAAGCTTCGTTTTCCCTAAAAACAGTGTTGACCACTTAGATCTACTTGAAAAGTATGGATATTTTTGTTTCAGGGGTCGTGGAGGATTTATTCGTGATGGAGCTTATGTAGCAAAAGTAGGTAAGTTATATGATGTTCACCCCAGCTTGTTTATCAATAAAAGTCTTGATGTAAGATTATTGAAAAAAATCTTAGATATCTCGATAGAAAAAAAATTGTTATTGCACATTTGGTTTCATCCAAAGGACCTCGGTTATGATAGAAAAACTATGAAAGATAGTACACAAAAGGTTTTTTCTCCATTTTTTGAATACGCCAAGAAAAAGGAAGAAAATGGATTGTTAACCTTCGAAACCATGCTTTCTGCGGTGGAAAAAAAGCGCTCAATTTCATAAGGGCTCTTTTAAATTGCTCTAAGGAGTACAAAATATGTTCCCACATTTCTCCTTTGTATTAGTTTTGTGAATGTTTTTTCCTCGGTAGTATCAGCGGCAGTTATGTTTTCTCATAATTGATAATTGAAGGCCGCGTGTGGGTGTCGCGCGCGCAACTTCTAGCGGAATCTACTTGAAGGATGGAAAGTATTGAGAAAATCCCGTGTCTCTTATGTGGTTATCATCATATTGCTGTTAATGTCAGCTTCGGCAATGCTTGTTCGAGTTTTCTCTCTTCGGTTTAATCCGCCTGAGGCCCCACTTCAATTCTGGGTACCTTACATTGTTTTTATCTTGGCATCTGCTTTTATAGTTTTGACAAGAAAGAACTATACTCCATTGTACGCTATTATTGGAATGACAATTCTTTTAAACCTAATATCTGGGATTAGATCGCCTAGTGGATTCATATGGTCTGTAGATCCACCTTATCATTTGCAGATTGCTTCTAGAATTGTCGATACAGGTGAATTGATCTTTGGCTACGCTGGTTTTACTGGTCAAGCTTATTCTTTCTCATTTTACCCCGGCTTAGAAATTCTTCTCTCAAGCCTTCGTATGGTAACTGGTATTCCTCTTATGATCTTATACAAGTTTTCTTTTATGTTCATAAATATTACAACGCTTCTATTATTGTATTACTCAATGAGATCAATCTTAGGAAACTCCAAGATCGTGAACGTTTGTGTCTTCTTGTATGCACTTTGCCCAATGTTTCATGGTTTTAATAGCGCGAGTGTGTCGGAATCTTTCGGGATTATTTTTTATCCATTTTTACTGTTCAGTTTTATAAATGCGTGCCGTCCCACGCGCATAAATTATGGTGAGAGCACCGCTAATCGCGTGTATGCTCGTAAAGCTTGGCTACTTTTCATGATATTCATGGGTGCAGTAACTATAACTCACCACTGGACCATGTACATGTTGATATTTCACGCTTTTGTAATTGTTTCAGGAACGTTTATCCTGGCAAAAAAGGGTTCTATTTCCACATCTCTCAACGCGCAAGTTAACAAGTTGGCTTTATCGATCATATGCACGGCAGGTTGGCTTTTGTTTGTGGCCACTACCCTACTTATACTTCATACTAATATACTATCAAGCATTATACAAAGTCTAATCCAATCATTCAGCGGTGCAGGCGAAGCGAGGATTGTACCGTATGCTGGGCTAGGTTTTTTTGAGAAGACTTTTTCATATATGGGTATAGGAATGCTTCTCTTACTTTCACTCTTGGGTGCCTACGTGGTCTATAGAGGTGAGCTCAAAAATCGTTTACGAAAAACCGAAATGTACTCTCTGATGTTTTTATGGGTTTTTGATATATTTCTAATGGGAGTTTTTGAGGTAATTAATTGGCAGTCATCTGGGTTAATTGAGGGAGCAGACATACGATATCGAGCCTTGGAATTCTATTACTTCGGCTTCGTTCTTTTTTCAGCATTTGGATTAACATACATATCAAAGAAACTCGGCTTTAATGATTTTAAGAACAAATTAAATCGTAGATTTAGTGTAGTCGTATCTGCATTTCTATTGCTGTTAATATCTATTCCCGCTATAACCATTGGCTTTCCATACTACTACTATGATAATCCCCTGTTGAAATCCTCCGACGGTGACAATGCATACCCTCGGGAGGCATATCATTTTTCAATATGGTTAAGAACTCAAAATGTATCAGGAGTTATCGCTTCGACCTATAGAGAGAGTGGATATATCGGTGCATACGCCCAAAAGGAATACAATTACACACTTTTTGTCGAGAGTGTTCAGCAACGAAAGATGTTAGCTAAGTTTTACGTTGTAAATAAAGCTGGTCTAGCAGCACCCGACTCGTTCAATTTTAGGCTACACATCGATGACTTGATATGGATAACTAATGAATCACATAAATTTTACGATAATGGTGCCATAACAGCGTATCTAGATGGAAAGCCTGATAAGCAGAAGTAAAGTCAAAAACCAATTGAATTGGAAGTGTTCTTGACTGAGCTTCATACATCGTGCGCTAGTCCGAATGTCAAATGCCTCCAAGCCTATTGATTTGTTAAGGGAATTAAAGAAGCTTAGAATATCAATAAATAATAAACGAATTCTGGATGTAGGTTGTGGAAAAGGAGACTGGATATCTTACATGAACCAAACAACAGGGGAAGCACATACCCAAGTCCATTTTATGGGAGCAGATATTAGTCTAAAAGAAGTGACTGTTGCTAAATCCAGAAATTCTGCCAGGAACTCTGACTTCCTCAGGGCAACTATTAAAAATCTGCCCTTCAGGGGCAATGCGTTCGATATAGTAATATGCAACGTAGTTTTGCCGTATGTAAGCCAAAAGAAAGCAATTGAACAGATATCTCGAGTGTTGAACGAAGAAGGAGTAATATTTGCCTCGCATCACGATTTTGGATGGTATTTAGCAAATGCTCTCTCAGGACGCGGTGTCTACCATGGATTTCATTAGCCATTGCCCTTTTTATTTTTCTATTAGACGAAAAATTCTTAACCTGTATTAAAAAATTAGCCTCTCAATTAGGTTATGTTTCTGAGCATACATCATTTGGTTCAATGCAAACCATGTCAAATTTCGAAAAAATCTTGCGAAAGTTTCGATTTAATATCATCCTAAGAAAGGTAGAAAAGTTTCTATGTTTCTCGGGTATTTTTTATATGATACTGCGACATAACGTTGAGGCCTCTATATAAATACGAATTAACATTTAATGCTCATAATCGTTTAAACGAGGTGTTGCCTGTTCTGTCCCGCTTTAAGCACGTATACGATTATCAAATATCGTAATCATTATTTTCGAAAATGTTCCCTGTTCCAGTCGACCAATCTTCTATATCTGGAGAACCTTCATTGCCATGCGCTTGATTGTTTATTATTCTGTTATTGTTACAATATCTGAGTAAAATAATACCATAATCTGCGTTGTTATTGCAGATATTCCATGAGATTTCAGATTCATTTATAGCTTTGTCAGGCCCATCGCTACTGAGCTTTATTCCTGAATACAAACAACCTGTTACGGTATTTTCGGTAACAATATTTCCTATCATGTTGTCAACATTTGCATTTTGCAAAATACCATCAGCGGTACAATCAGATACTTCATTATTTCTAACTGTGTTATGATCAGCTTTATTACACAACTCTATTCCATTGGCGCAGCCCTTCACAGTATTATCGACGATTGAAATGTATTGTCCCTTAACTTGTATTCCATCCTGTCCTTTTGTGCTAATAGTATTTAAAGTAACGTTACAGTATCTAACATCTACATCCAAGTAAATCCCCACAGCCAGCCAATCTCCGGCTGAATCTAAAACATTATTTTTAGATATAGTAATATACGATGGATGATATCTACCATCGCCAATCATTATACCGCACACGCCATATTCATCAATTACGTTTTCTATAATATCAATATCATGAGTGTCGTCTCCTTGCACGTTAATTCCATGCTTGATAGAATCAGATATTCGATTTCTAGATAAAAGGACGTCACTTGCGTGTTCAACTGTAATTCCACAACAACCGGAATTTTCTATCAGACAGTTTTGCACAACAATGTTGTTTGCATATGTTATTCTGACTCCATATCCACTTGACCAATCTTCAAAAACTCCTGTCCCGATTATGTGAAAACCGTCGATTGTCACGTTAGACACAACAGTATTCCATTGACTAATCTGAATCGCATTAACATCTGAACTCTCAGCAACTATTCTGACATCTGTTCCAATGGCTTTTAGCATAACATGACTTTTAAGAATCAAAACGGGCGCGTAGCTTCCATCTTTCACATGAACTTCACCTCCATCCGCTGGCAAAGCATCAATTCCGTCCTGGATCGTTAAATAGTCTCCTGTTCCATCAGCAGCAACAACCACTATTGAACTGTAAGTTAATCTTCCCGAAGACGAAATTGCCACATGCGTATTTGAACCTGCATAAGATGGAATTGCTAGACAGCCAAGCAAGAATATGCCAAAGAGTACACTAAGTTTTAATCTAGCCATCAGTGGATCACGCCTCAGATGTATTATATCTCAATATTTAATAAACATTTTCATTGAACTGCCCTACACAAATATAGTTTGTCGAATTACAAAAACAGTCCCTACACCGAAATCCTTTCCACAGAAAGAAATGCATGCATGTAAAATACCATCCCCAGTACAGTCAGAGACCTCATTGTTTCTAATCGTGTTATGATCAGCTTTATTACACAACTCTATTCCATTGGCACATGCATGCAAAAAAGTTTATGATTGAGAGAGCTTCATGCTTTTTTCTGTGTTCACGTTCGATTCAGACGAATCCTTTACCCAGTTGCTATAGATTGCGTATACGCAAATAGAGTTTGCTTAGATTTTGCGTAGAGCCGTTGCTTAGCTGCTTAGGACCGGTTGCGTAGAGTTGCTTAGAAACCATAGTTTTCATGCTTCGACAAGTCCGAACCTGCGTAGAATTGCGTAGTTTGCTTACCTACGCAACCTTTATGACCGTATCGTGCGGGGGACATTGGAAACAACATTAGAAGCATGGTGCAGCCCCTCTAGTTTCTCGAGGGACTTGACCGTGTTGCTGCAGGCAGTAAAGCAGTAAACACAATCCTCTAGGACCACCTGCATTCGTTCCAGTCTCTATCAAGTCTCTTCATAAATGCATGCATGGATTTAGAACAATGTTGTTCTTAGTGGTTCAAAGTTTTAAGACTATGTTGTCTGAATGTAGCAACCACTAAAATCAATGCATGCATGCTGTGTTTTCCTGTCGTTATGTAAATGAGAGATGGTGGAATCTTTTGCCACCTGGATATAATAGCCCAACATTGCCCGTCCGAGGACCAGCAAGATGGTAGGTAAAGACTGGGCGATTGTGAAGGAAACAGAAGGCAACTAGATTCAGCTGCGAAGTAGAAACTACGGAAGCTTGCACGCGCCAAAACATAAATCAAAAGAGGAAATTGAAAAGTGTATGTCTCCAAGGAGTTTACCAGTGCGCTTGTTGGCAAACTAATTATCAAATTAGCCCCTACTGGAATGATTCCCACAAAAAGTGATAGTCCATACGTTCCTATAACCCCGAAGGAGGTTGTTAGAGATATTTACAAGGCGCGCGTTTTTCTCTGAATTAAATAAGGCATCCTCCCTTTAATGGCTTCGTAGATGAAAAAACCACCCAGCACATACATGCATTGCACACGTTGACCCAAAGCCTGGCGACATTCGACATATATACGCCGACATCAGCAAAGCGAAGAAAACATTGGGATTCCGTCCCAAAGTCTCGCTCAAAGAAGGCCTAGTAAAACTTGTTGATTGGTACACTGTTCAAACACAACAAAATACGGATTAGCAACAGGTGAAAAGGCTACGACGAAGAATATTGTATCCGTTGAGAAGGCTCTTAATTCAAGATGTTCAAGCGGTTTTGATGATAGCCCCAAAAAAGATCACTGGGGGGTCTTTATCAAAGACAAGTTTCCATCTCGAAAAATCATAGAGCGTGTGCTTCGATGTTGTAGAGCCCCCCAATTTTTCGACGGAAAACTCTTACTCTGGTTTGAAGATGGATATTTGTTTCTAGGCTTTGAGAAAACGAATGATCTTTTTAAGACGCGTTTACTTCACATCGAAAGTGGTATGCAACAAGAAGCTGTATATTAGCTTGCACGGCACTAGGGATGGAAGCCTGCATCCGCAACCAAGGCATAAACGGAAAAGAACACGAAGACAAAATCGCAACCGCCAGACATTTAATCATGGAAATGGCTGACCCTTATGAAGCTGGAAAATTCACGGTAAACGCTCCAGGACTAAACAGACCCTTTAGAGCTGGTAGGAGTTTAAGCGAGCCTTTGAGAGACGGAGATATAAAATGCCTGCCAGAGCTAAAACATCTAAAATCATTCAACAAATCCGGCTCTTCACCAACAAAGAGGGACATATCCCAGCTACTCTGGGCCGCAAAGGGTAGGACATCCCACTGTGTACACATGCACATGTGGAGTCTGCTTTGGGGATTAACAATCCCTACTTGGGCAGGAGGTCAAGCCTACACAAGCGTCTATCTCGCAAAAGAAAACAAGCTTTTCCGTTACATAAACTGGACAAAACCGTTTTCCCCGCTAAACAGACTACTCCATTACGCAGGATGGACGAGAGGGAACCCAACTCATGACATACATTTTACCCGAAACGTGAACGTCCGCACCCAACTAGATGGAGCTGACACAGCGATTATTCTGTGTCAAAACGAGGAAACCGGTCGTACCCTCTGGGAAGTAGGATACATGCTTGAGAACATATTTCTCCAAGCCAAAAGCCTAGGCATATCCTATGAATCAAAACTTCTTGAGGCTGAAGAAATATTACAGCTAGCTAAGCTGGAAGTAGGAAATGCGGTTGCAGCAGTGCTTCTTTAACCCCGGCGCTTTCGGCAACTTAATGAGGTGAACATCTGATATGACGCATAAATGTGAAAAGATTCTCGTGACAGGTGGAGCCGGCTTCATCGGAAGCCACATCGTGGGTAGGCTAGTAGAAGAGGGCTTTATTGCAGAGTACTTAAATGGTCTCTCAGAGCAGCTGCAAAAAATATTGTATTGTGTAGATAGATAGTAGGTGCCTTTATGGAAATGAAATATAAAACTGACGAATTAACCGACGAGATTAGGAATTTGGGTTTAACCACTGGAGCAGAACTGGTTGGTTTTGCGTCTGCTGAAAAACTGGAGAAAGGCGCCCCGAAGGGTCATAAGCCTTCTGATTTCTTGTTAAATGCAAGAAGCGTGATAGTGTTAGCTTGTGGCAGACAGTTGAATGAAGACCGAGACTATGTCTACAAATGGGGACCCAACTTCAGCTTAACCTATATCAAATTAAAGGATGGGATTGGGCAACGTCGAAAGGAGGCTAGACGATCCGTCGAGGCAGTGAAAAATTTTCTAACAAAAAGAGGATTCAAAGCCATTACAGAAATGCATGGGTGGTCCGGCGTCCTATCATTCAAAATAGCCGCCTACTTAGCTGGATTAGGTGTTTTTGGAAAAGGATGTTTCGTTGTTCACCCACAGCTCGGCCCCCTCAATATTCTATCCTGCATTTTGACTGACACGTCATTGAAGTATGACACTCCATTAGAAATAGATGTTTGTGGCGATTGCGTGGAATGCATAAAAGCATGCAAATATGGAGCCTTCAAAAAAGTGAGTAAAAGCTACAAATGGATCCCTGAAAAATGTCGATGCTATGATTTAATCATGAACCCCGTAAATCTTAAGTGGACCTACGGTCCTTGCAACTCCAAATGTGTAAACGCGTGCCCCATAGGAAATCATCTTAACTTGAACTTCTAGATCACTTTAGCTCTCCCATATAACGTAGGTTCATCTGCCCACTGAACATGTTCATCATCATTTCCGCTAACAGAATGCGGTAGCAATATTCAACATCTTCCTCATCGCTAACCAACACAACTTCCCCACTAACCGCTTCAGCAGAAACACGTCTCATCCATTCCTCAGCTTCCGGTCTCATAAGTTTCGCTAGATAATTGACTCTAAAGCCTCCCCAAGTCATTACTCCATTTCGGTATTGATCTAAATCCACCTGGTCCGGCATGACTACATCATTTCCATGATTTTTCATCACATAGTAAGGCTTCATCCTTCTTTTAGCCTTCTCAAGAACCGAAACACAGGCAGTATATAACACCTTTCTTGTCCCCATCGGAACAATCCTAAGTGTTCTTTTATTGTAAGAACCTAAATAGTTTCTGGCACATACTCAAATGGACTGATCAAAGCTGAGGATATCGCTTGAAGATCCTAGATGTTGGTTGTGGTGACAGACCTAAAGGAGATGTGAATGTGGACTTGTTTTTCTACATGAAATGTGAAAACTTCATAGTTGCAGAGGCACATCATTTACCTTTCAAGAATAGTGTCTTTGAAATTGTGTATTCCAAGCATTGTTTGGAACACCTCAAAAATCCTCTCAATTTCTTTAAAGAGGCTAAGAGGATACTGAAAAATGGCGGAACCCTAGAATGCGTCTACCCCACCGATACCATGCTAACAAAAAAAACCATTCACAACCTACTCAATTTACACTGGTCATCCGCTTTTAAATGGAAAGCAAAGCTCACTGGAGGCGACAAAATCAACTACGGCGGCCACAAATGGCAACTACCAAACGAAAGAGTTCATAAATTGCTTCACAAAGCAGGGTTTAAAGAAGTCAATTTTCAGAAAATAAAGTTCCCCTCAATAAGGATGGACACGGATCGGAAGAAAAGAAAATGGAAAATCTTCCTCAACAAGTATCTACCAAAATGGCAAATAGAAACAAAATTCATGGCTAAAGTTAGATAGTGTGCGCACAACGAAAGGAAGCTCACACATGAAAGTTATTGGAATCGTTTGCAGCCCAAGGAAAGGAGGAAACACCGAAATTCTAGTAAAAGAAGCACTTGCTGGAGCAAAAGAAAGCGGAGCCGAAACAGAACTATTGAGAATCTCTGAAATGAGAATAGCTCCATGCGACAGTTGCATGACATGCCATGAAACAGGTGAATGTAGAATCAAAGACGACATGCAAAAAATCTACAATAAAATTCTCTGCGCCGACGGAATAATCCTAGCAAGCCCAGTCTACTTTTGGTCAGTCAGCGGCCAGGCAAAAACACTCATGGACCGCACATACGCGTTAAGATACCCAAACCACAAGCTAAAGAACAAAGTCGGCGGCGCCATTGTAGCCACAGGACGTAGAGGAAGCGTAAACGCCCTATCAGTCATCAACAACTTCTTCCTCGGCCACGACATGCTAGTAACAGGACTTGGAATATCAGGATACGGAACCAAGAAAGGAGAAGTAAAACAAGACAAACGTGCCATGCAAGGAGCCCGAGCACTAGGAAAACAAGTCGTCCAACTAATAAAAACAATCAAACCACAAAAATGAAATGTTAATAGATGTAAAATAACGTTCCTTATTGACTCGAGTTTTATTACGCCTTTGGATCCGTATTAGGTGTCAAAATGAAAGACCTACACTTGCCTCTCCACATGCCCAGTAGAAGCAACCTAGCTCTAGGCTTGAAAATCGCATTCATCGTTGCGGCAGCTTTGATAATTTTCTATCAAGACCTAGCAATAGTGGCAAACGATGCCTTACAAAGCGAGTTCATGAGCCACATACTAGCCATACCCTTTCTTTTCGGCTACCTCATCTACCGCAAAAGAAAAATGATCAGAGCATCAATTCCCTTTGAACCCTCACCAGCGCACAGAAAAGCTTTTCCATACAAAGAAATCATAGGTACATTACTGTTTCTCGTGGCCTTCCTCACATATTCCTATGGTTCATACACTTTCACACCACTTGAATATCACATGTTTGCTCTTCCCATTTTCGTAACAGCCTGCACCCTAATCCTGTTCAACACACAAACTTTAAGACAACTAGCCTTTCCAATACTGTTCCTTTTCTTCTTGATGCCGCCGCCAACACAAATCGTTTACGCCTTAGGCTCAACTCTATCCATAATCAGCACACAAGCCTCATGCACCATACTAAACCTGTTTGGATTCGCTGCAAAAATCTCCACAGCCTACGGAAATCCCACAATAACTATCACTCAACCAAACGGCACACCATTATCCTTCACAGTCGACATAGCCTGCTCAGGCATATACTCACTCATAGGGTTCCTCATCTTCGCAACTTTCATCGCATACATAGCAAGGACAAAAACATGGAAAAAACCAGCAATTTTCCTAATTGGACTACCCCTAATCTACTTACTCAACACCCTAAGAATAACAATCATCGTACTCCTGGGCTACTATTACGGCATGGAACTCGCCATGAACGTCTTCCACCTACTCGGCGGATGGACACTCATATTCCTCGGCACACTCTTATTACTCATCATAACAGAAAAAACCCTTAAAATCCAGCTGTTCACAAAGAAAGAAACTGTTTCATGCCCAGAATGCAACCCGCTTACAGAACGCAAGCAAAACTTCTGCCAAGCCTGCGGAAGACTCCTCAAATACGCTGAAGTCAAACTGAGCAAACTGGACCTCGCAAAAATAACTGCACTCACCATAAGCGTCATTCTCATCATATCCATTCAAGCACCCGTCTTTGCTCTAACAAAAGGCCCAGCAGACATACTAACCCAATTAGCGACGGGACAACAACCAACAACCGAAATACTACCACAAATCAGCGACTACATGCTCGAATTCATCTACAGAGACAGAGAATTTGAACATGAAGCAAAACAAGACGCAGCATTAACATATGCCTACATTCCAACCAACAGTTCCCAAAACATAGTTTGGGTCGCACTGGAAATAGCCTCAGCCAAATCGTCACTACACTCTTGGGAAGCATGCTTAATCACGGTGCCACTCAAGTATGGATGGCAAACAGATGTAACACAATTGGACTTGCGAGACGTCCAACTGCTCGAAAACCCTCCATTAATCGCACGGTACTTCGCATTCCGATACAAAAACAACAACATAACCCAAGTAATCTTATACTGGTACGAAACATCAACATTCACCACAAACACAACATCACAGCAAAAACACGTAAAAATAAGCCTAATCATTTACCCAGATGAAACAGAAAGCATCCAAGAAGCAGAAGATAAACTTCTAACATTTGGAATAGCCATAGCCAATTACTGGGAACCAATGAAAACATGGACTCACATAGCACTCCTCATCTCTCAAAACGGAAACATCCTCACAGCATTTCCAACAGCAGCACTAATATTCACAGTCAGCTTCTACATCATAGACAAGAGAAAGGAGAAAAAAACAAACACAACCGCCTATAAAAAACTCGCCGAACAAGACCAAAAAATAATAGACGCCGTCAAAAAAACACAGCAACAAACAATCCCCACGTTAAACAACATCGCGTCAACATACCAAAAACTCAACAAACAAACCATAAACACCGAAACACTTCTCAACAAACTAAAACAAGCCAAAACAATCAACCTCGTCAAACAAGAAATAGCCAGCCAGCGAGACGAACCAACAATAGTTTGGAAAGCACACCTCTAAAAAGAATCCTACGACATTATGTGAGTCTCTCAAGCAGCAGTGGATCGACCTATTTGGAACATAATAGGCGAGGTATGTTGAAAACTATAGGGGGCCCATACTATAAGACACGAAAGACATGAAGAAAACAGAAACAAAAACACAAACCAGTCGAGACACGCGTCGCAAAAGAAAAAACCGTCTGGAATAATCGGATACATTCTGCTGTCTTTCGGCGTAATTTCCCTTATAGTATCCATTTCATACGAATCATCTATCCTTGCTTTCATTGGCCTAGGCCTCACCTTCTGGGGCGCACTTCTTCTATTCATAAGACCAACAAAACTTGTCAAAGCCGACCTCCTAGACTCCACCGCCATCTCCTCACTCAAAACCATTAACCGCATAATATCAAACTCAAACTGCCAAGGAAAAGCAATTTACCTGCCACCAAAATACCTCAAAAACATCAAAGGCGCAACCGTATTCATCCCGTCAAAAAAAGAAACAATTCTACCGTCAACTGAAGAAATAGCTGAAGAAAAAATCTTCTTAGAAAACCCTGACGGAATGTGCATCACACCGCCGGGACTAGGCCTTACAAACCTATTCGAAAAAGAACTCAAAACCAGCTTCTTAACAACAGACATAACATACCTGCAAAACAACCTACCCAAACTCTTCATAGAAGACCTGGAAATAGCCGAAAACTTCGAAATGGACAAAGAAAACAGCATCATACACGTAAAAATAACAGAGACCATCTATAAAAACATCTGCAAAGAAATAAGAAAACTCTCAAAAATCAGCAACTCCATAGGCTGCCCCCTCTGCAGCTCCATCGCAATCGCCCTAACCAGAGCCACAGGAAAACCCATCACCATCGAAAAAACTGAAATATCTGAAGACGGAAAAACAATAGAAGCCCATTACAAAATTATCAAAGAAACACGATGAACTTCGGGCACATCCGCTACAGATTGTGCGCGCGCATGTATTGTGGTGCAAATGGTAGCAAAAAGAACCAGAACGTGGCTACGAGTTTCACTACACAAGATTATAGAAAACGTTACATCAAGTTCTATAGGATTTATGCTGATATGTTTATTAGAGAAGATTATGAGATTTGTAGGTTAGTAAGTGATCAAATTGAAGAAACTGACGATAATCTCATTAGGAGTAATGCTGATCGCGCTTGTTATCGCCATAGGTCCTGTTTTGGCTGCTACAATAAGAGTTGAACCTCACGGTAGCTACTTCGGATTGCCAATCATGCTCTCAAGTCCTGCAACCTTCAACGTAACTGTGGTAGGTGGAGCAGACAACCCCACAACTGATCCCCACATCTTCCTCGTGATGACGGAAACCAGTTACAATAGCCTAACAGGTAACGTAGTGGTAAACTGGACTGGTGGTTCCCCAACAATGGTAACAATGACACCGTGGACCAAGGAATCAGATAATTCTGTAAAAGTACCTCCTGGTTCAGACTCTGGAACAGGGTATACCGTCGCCCTTCTGCGTGACCATCTCAACACAACAGAGCCCATCTACTGGGCATTCGAGCCTTTCCTAGGTGGAATGAACATCACTGAAATTCCAATAGAATTCACAGTCACACTACCAGCAACAGAACCAAGAATGGCCGTATATGTCCTAGGTAAAACTGGTGATTCCGAACTATTCAACAACAGAAGTCCGCCAACACAACCAGGATTCGTCATCCCAGAACTAGGGACAGTACTCCTTGCAGCATCATCGTTTGCCGCATTCGCACTATTCGCTCTACGACGGAAGAGGCAATAGCAGAAGAGAAGCGGAATCAGGATTCATATGAGCACGCGGGCATAGAAACCCGAACATTTACCAAGTGTGATTTCTCTAGTCGCAGTAACACTAATCTAATTAAACGTTTTAAAAAGTTAAAAAACAGTAAAGCAAAGACTCTGTCAAACAATCTTTGGCGAACACCTTGAATTTTCCTCTATCCTTCGGGGACATAAGCCTATGGCTAGCAGTGACCGCCATAATCCTACTCATAACATCAGAACTCATATCACCACATTACGGAAAAACAAACCTACACATCGAAAAGAAAAGACTCAGAAACGTCGCCCTCACCGTCGGCTCACTCTTCTTAATAACCGTCGTAATACGCATCTACGAAATAATCATCGCATCCTGAGCATAAAAGAAACACGCCCGTTATACGCAAGCGAACGATACCCCGTCTAGAAATCGCAGCTTCTTTTTCTATATTAATTTTCTATATTTTCGCTCCACACCCGTTTATTAACTGGCGACATAATTTTCATTTATGAGTCGAAACTAGAGAAGGGGAGGTGATAGAATGAAAAAAGCATTTGCATGGTTAATGCTACTGATAGTTATGACCCTTTTCACGTTCAGTGTCGCAACGTCACCAGTTAGGGCTGATGAAGTGTGGCAACCACTCTTTGCAGGTAGTCCCCATTACTACAGTGACTGGTGGTGGATGAACAAGATGCTAGTTGGCTGGGTTCACGTTTGGAACGACTGTGATTATCTCTATGTCGAGTACATCACCGAGGGCGGCTGGGAATTGACCGAGACGCACGTGGCAGTTGCCACTTCCTTTGAGGATATTCCTCAGACCAAAAAAGGCAACCCGAAAGTCGGTCACTTCCCCTACAAGATGACGCACGACCCGCCTGTCACATTGTACACCTACGAGATAGAATTGGAGTGGACTGCAGGCACCAAACTCTACATCGCAGCCCATGCTGTAGTGCAGAAGTTAATAGGCTATGACAACTGCGACCCAATCTACCAAGAAGAGACCGCCTGGGCTAACTGTGGAGGACCAGATGCCTACTTCCCAGGCAATAACTGGGCCACATACTTCACCTACCACGTTCAGTCTTGCATTGACTAAAACACGAGATACAGAACTCTAATGCGCACGCGCAAACTCCCATTTTTCATTAGCATACACACCTAAAGACATGCCCCTCGCATAAGGACAACAGCAACTATCCGCGTGCGCAGCAACCTATTTTTAATTCTCTTTAATTAGATAGATTTGAGGGAGTCCTTCTTGAATACGAAGCAGTCTGAGAACACTATGGACCAGTATATACTAGACATCGTAAAGAAAAACAACCCAAAAACGGTCAAGGAACTCGTCAAACTCGTTCAACCAAAATATCCTGTTCCCGAAGAAAAGATCTTGGAATGCATTCTACATCTGCAAAACCAAGGGAAAATAGCCTTGAACCAGCAAGCCCCGGTATCCCCAGCGCTTAGGAACTACATCTTCTCCACAAAAGCAAACTGGTACTGGACAATCATCGCCGTAGCCGCAGCAACAACAGCACTAGTCTTCACAGTCCCAGAAAACGCCTACCCCCTCGTATACGCAAGATACGTGCTCGGATCCATCTTCGTCCTATTCCTCCCAGGCTACAGCCTAATCAAAGCCCTATTCCCAACAAAAGAACTAGACAACATCGAACGCACCGCCCTAAGCATAGGAATGAGCCTAGCCCTCGTCCCAATCACCGGGCTGCTCCTAAACTACACGCCATGGGGCATCAGACTAACACCCATCACCCTCAGCCTCCTCGCCCTCACCATCACCTTCGCAACAGCAGCTCTCATAAGAGAGCAGCAGATCAAACTAAAACTAAACCCAGCACAACATAAAACTCACCAAAAACCAAAATCAGTCGGAGGTGAAACAAAAATGGTTAACAAGGATCAAGCCATCGGCGGACTCATCTGCATCGTCTGCATAGCAATCGCCGTCGCATACACCACAGCCCTATTCTGGCCCGCTCTAGAAGCCATCAGACTCTGGCTCATAGGAATCCCAGTATTCATAGCGTTCATCGCCATCTTGGGCATCGGCGCTTGGATCGGATGGACTATGGCTACAACCCCGCCTCCAAAACCCCTCGAAGAAATACCATTTGAACAAACGGAAGAAGAGGGGCAAACCGAAGAAAAGGAAAAAGAATAAAGACGAAAAACCCGTAGGAGAAACTGATGTACGCTGTTGGACATCTAGCCCTAGGATACATAACCGGAAAGGCAACCGGCAAACTTCTCAACGTAAACATGAACATTCCCCTACTCTTCCTAGCTTCCATCATGCCCGACATAGACCTGCTAATCCCCGGCTTACAACACAGAGGACCTACTCACTCCCTAATTATCTCCATCCTGATTTTCATTCCCTTCGTCGCGTATTACGGAAAAAAGGCCATACCATATTTCATAGCCTTCACCCAACACTCCCTCATAGGCGACTACCTCACCAGCGGAGGAATCCAACTCCTCTGGCCCATAAACTCCATTTACTACTGTAGTTTGGAAATTCAACTGATCAGCCTAACCAACATCCTCCTAGAATGGATTTTCTTCCTCACCGCCTTCACTATTCTAATCAAAACAAGAGATGCATGGAAACTCTTTCAACCACACTCCTCCAACCTGCTTCTATCCATACCAACCTTCACGGTTCTCCTACCGACACTCCTAAGCTTCCCCCAGTATGTCCACCCAGCACTAATCATCCCCCACCTCACCTACCTAACCATCTTCGCCATATCCATCCTCATAGACTTCAAAGCTATTCTAAAGAAGAGCTGAAAAAACACAGAGAACAAAAATCAATTTTGATACACCTCTACCCACAAACAAGTATCGACCAGTAATTCTGTCGGCAACAAAAAGACCGACGACTGTCGATACCTATCTGTGATCCTGCAAATCACTGGGAATGGAATACGTTCATTCTATTAGATTCAGCAGTGTAAGCCCTTGATGCTCAATCGCTTCCAACTATAATTATGTCAAAGCTAAAGCTTGTTATGCCCTCTATAGTATCGGAAACCGATAAACTCAACGTCACCTGAACCACTTCACCAACATCAATAACCTGGCCTCCATAGTCCCAAGTAAGAGTCATATAAGTAGAGGCAATTGAAGGATTCCAATTCTCTGCTGTTGAGGAAAGAGTCTCCGCCGCATTTCCCTCATTCTTAATATAAACCGTCACATCATTCGTTGAACCCGGCGCAACCGTCCCCCAATTAACAGAAGTTACGCTATTGCTGCAGCCACTGTCCCAGTAAACCCCGACTCCAGTAGTCTTAACAGTTCCCAAGTTTGGCAAAGTCACCTGTCCCAACAATGTCCCCATAACCGTTCCATTAAGAAGAACGAAGGCGACTAGGATTCCTGCAGCAACAAATATTGTTGTTAACAGTATTTTTTTTGATTGTCTCACATGTGATACATCCTATCGTAAGTCTCAATAAATAATAGACTCAGAATACGTATTTAAGCATTACTTTCCAACAGCACAACACAAATACACTATAAGCAGGGAACATGCGGTTAAGAAGCACGCACGCTTGCAACATCACATGAAAAACCGTATTCTCTAACACAGACGCTGTCGATTCCCACCTTTTCCAGCCTTTTTCCACCTTTTCCAACCTTTTGCAACCTTTTCCCGTCTTTTCCAGACGTGGGGTAAACCGTTTTCAAGCTTAATTCCAAAAAACCAACCAAAAACAAGCTCTGTGAAAAACTAAAAAAATTATAGGGGGGTCTAGAGAGAGACACAAACAATGTAGCAAAAAATTAGGGGGGGGGGGCTATAGGGGGGTCTAAAAAGAGAGAGACACACAAAAATCATGCATGCATTTTCAGCATATTTCCAGAAGACACCTATCAAAATGAAATACAAATAAACAATATTCTGCTTGTTGTTATATCAAATAATCAAACCTAACTAATCAACTCATGAATACCCAAATTCGAGCAAAATCTTACATAAGTACACACGAATACTGGTACTTGCAAGGAGGAAGCCAAAATGAAAGCAGTAGTACTTGCAGGAGGCTTCGCAACAAGACTACGCCCACTCAGTTGCACAAGACCAAAACTCCTATTCCCAATTGGAAACAAACCTCTACTAGACTGGACACTGGAAAAACTGGCGAAAAACAATGTCAAAAAAGTCATACTAGCCGTAAACTACATGGCCGACACCCTCATCCAACACTACGGAAAATCAAAACACGAAATGAAACTCGCATATTCTATAGAGGAAAAACCATTAGGAACAGGAGGAGCCATCAAAAACGCAGAAAAACTAATCAATGATCAAAAACCATTCCTCGTCATAAACGGAGACATCTTCACCAACTTCGATTATACAAAACTTTTGAAAAAACACAAAAAGAATGACGCAATTGCGACGATAGCACTTTACCATGTTGAAGACCCCAGCCGATACGGAACCGTAAAATTAACTGAAAAAAACCGTGTTACACAATTTATAGAAAAGCCCACATGTGGAGAAGCACCCAGCAATCTGGTAAACGCAGGGATGTACATTCTTGACCCACAAATATTTGATTACATCCCAAACGGTCAACCTGTTTCAATCGAACGCGAAACTTTTCCTAAACTAGCTGATGAGAAGAAAATTTACGGCCACAACTTCGAGGATCTGTGGATCGATATTGGAACGCCAAGAGATTATCTGAGAGTAAATCAGCTTTTACTTGACACCAAAATAAAAAAGAGTCAGATAGGAAAAAACTCCATTGTAGAAAACGGAGTAGAAATCAAAGACCCCACAATAATCGATGAAGAAGTGACCGTTGGAAAGAAATCAAAGATAGGCCCCCACGTAGCTATTGGCAAACACGTTATCATAAGGAAAAAAACCCACATCGAAAACTCAGTGATATTCCCTCAAACCACAATCTCAGATTCCACCTCAATAAAAGGCACAATTATCGGAGAAGGCGTTATTGTTGGAAGTCATGTGAAAATAAAGGAAGATTGCATTATCGGCGACCACACCATAATCCAAGACAATGTTACTCTTACACAAGGCGTAACAGTTTGTCCTTTTAGAAAAGTTTCAGAAAGCGTGCTTACACCCAAATGTTTGATGTAATCCTTTAATTCATCGATATAATTAGTAGGCACCATTGCTATAAACTTGCGTGTTATTAACTTTATTACTCTTGAAAAAGAAAAAGTTCATGGAGGAAACACTCAATGCAATCAAGACGACTGTTTGGAACTAATGGAATCCGCGGATTAGTTAATCACGATCTAACCACCGAATTCATAACGAAGATCGGAGGAGCCATTGGAACATTTTTTCAAGGCGGACGAATTGTAGTAGGACACGATGGCAGAACCAGTAGCCCAATGCTTGTCCAAGCGTTTACCGGAAGTCTAACTTCAACAGGATGCACTGTTTACAATGTTGGATTGGCCCCTACACCAGCGATTCAATACGCGATTAAACATAACAAGATGAATGGCGGTGTAATCATCACAGCTTCTCATAATCCACCGGAATATAACGGAATCAAAGTGATTGCTGATGACGGAATCGAGTTGCCTCGGGAACAAGAGACTAAAATTGAAAACGTTTTTTTCGATGATAAAATCCGACGAGCAAAGTGGGATAATATCGGAAGAATATGCCAACTACCCGGAATTTTAAGTACATACAAAGAGGCTATAAAAAAACACGTAGATGTTACCACCATTCAAAAAAGACGTTTTCACGTTGTAGTGGATGCGGGAAACGGTGTAGGTAGCTTGACTGCTCCTTATATGCTCCGAGAAATGGGATGCCGAGTTACCACAATAAACGCAAATATTGATGGAACCTTCCCAAGCAGACCATCAGAGCCTAAACCAGAAAACTTAGGCGAACTAGCACTAACGATAAAAGCGATCAATGCAGACATAGGCGTAGCGTACGACGGAGATGCTGACCGTTCAATCTTTGTCGATGAAAGAGGCGAAATCTACTGGGGAGACCGAACCTTCGCGCTCATCGAAAAACACTTTCTACGAAACAAAACGAGAGAAATCATCGTCACCCCAGTAAGCTCATCCAGCCTTATCAAAGAAATAGCGGATAAATATGGCAGTAAAGTGGTTTGGACCAAAGTTGGCAGCATCATTGTTTCTCACATGATGAAAAAGGTAAACGCAAAACTCGGCGGTGAAGAAAATGGCGGCGTGTTCTATGCGCCTCATCAACCAGTTCGAGACGGAGCAATGACCACCGCATTGATTTTGGATATCATGGCAAAAACCGAAAAGAAACTATCAAAATTATTAGCGGAACTACCTATTTACCACATAGAAAAAGATAAGGTGAAGTGTCCAAATGAATTCAAAGAACGAGTGTTAAAAGAACTCATTAAAAAAGTTAAGAATATGAACATAGACACAACTGATGGCGTAAAAATATGGTTCACAGGCAAAAGTTCAATTCTTATAAGACCTAGTGGAACCGAACCTATCTACCGATTTTATGCTGAGGGAAAAACAAGGAGCAAAGCGGTTCATCTTGTTAACGAATACAAAACAAAACTTCATGAAATAATAAATGAATGCAAAAGCAGCTGATTCTGCAAATCTTTATACAAACCGGTCAAATACGTAAAGACAATGTAGAGAATGGAAACGATGTGAAAAAAGATGCCCGAAATGATGGCGCTCAAAAAAGAAGACATTAACACCCCTGAAAAACGCGAAAAATACACACTTAGCGTTATAGGATGTGGACGGATGGGTCTGTCCCATGCTTGCCTTTTCGCTGAAGCAGGGTTCAAAGTCATCGCTGTAGATGCAAACCAACGCACCATCAACCTGATAAAAAAAGGCAAGACCCCATTTATGGAGCCTAAGCTTGATGTTCTTCTAGAGAGGCACATAAAAAATGGGCATCTTACAGCTACACAGGACACTAGAGAAGCTGCCTCAGCAAGCGACATCATCATGTTTGTTGTTCCAACGCTTATCGATAGAAGGAAAAAGCCTGACTACTCGACTATTGAGAAGGCATGCAAAGACGTAGGTATGGGGCTGCATCCAGACCCTATGATCATTTTTGCAAGCGCAACAGGTCCCGGCGTGACTGAAAGCCTACTAAGGGAAACACTTGAGAACACATCTGGCTTGAAAGCTGGAATCGACTTTGGTTTAGCTTACAGCCCGATTCGCGCCATTCCCGGGCAAGTTTTACAAGACATCAATGTCTGTACAAGGGTTGTTGGAGCTGTTGATGAACAAAGCTTGAGAACTGGCTGCCTTGTTTTAAGCACAATCGTAACCGGAGAAATAGTGAAAGTGAAGAACATAAAGACAGCGGAAGCTGTCAAGTTATTTGAAAGTGTCTATCAGGGCCTCAACCTCGCGTTGGCAAACAACTTTGCTCTCTTTTGCGAAAAAGCCGAGATAGACATCGTTGAAGCACAAAAAGCAGCCAGCACGCTACCCAATTGTCACCTGCCCACCCCAGAATTTGTCAACGAATATGTCGTGAAAGACCATTATCTTCTCGTCGAAGAAGCGGAAACATTGAACGTAAAGCTTCCTATGGTAACGCTTGCAAGAAAAATAAATGATGAAATGTTGGGGCATACGGTTCGTTTAGTGAGAGATGCGCTACGAGTATGTGGTAAAAACATGCGAAGAGCTAAGGTTTCGATCTTTGGTATTTCTTGTCGTCCAAATGTAAAGGTGACAGAAGGTTCCCAAGCAAAGAGGCTCATAAATATGCTGAACAAAAAAGGCATGGTAGTTCGGGTGTATGATCCTCTTTTTTCCTACAAAGAGTTAACGGAAATGGGGTATCCTATCGAAAGAACTTTGAAGAAAACCGTTGAGAAGGCAGATTGTTTAGTCATTGCTGTGGGCCACGACCGGTTCAGACGATTAAGTTTGGGAAAAATCAAGTTTTTGGTTAAAAAACCCGCTGCAATTGTAGATCTGGGCCGTGCCATAGATCCTGTCAAGGCAGAAAAAGAGGGCTTTGTATACCGTGGTGTTGGAAGAGGTGTTTGGACCAAATAATTGTAGGATAACGAACATGAGAAGAGGCTCGCAGTCTACCTCGTTACAGCAAGTGAAAGTAGAGCTAAAGAAGAGAATCTCAGAAAGGGTTTCTCTTTTTTTGGAGCATTCACTACTACGGTGTTCCCTATTATCAACTTTTATCACATCAATCACAATACTCTTTAGTACTGGAATCTAGATTCATAAAGATAAAATACAGATAAGACGGAGTTTCAAAAAGCCGTAAAAATTACAAAACTGATGAATTGAAAGCATTGAAGTGCAGCAAAAATGATTGTCTTATTAATTTCCGTGTTGATATCATTCGTTACAACTTTTTTCATCACCCCTCACTTCATAAAATTCTTGTACACCACTGGGATTGTAGGTTTAGACCTCCAGAAAAAGAACAAACCAAAGTTGGCTACTTCTGGAGGAATTTGTGTCGCCTTCGGAGTTTTATCTGGCCTGTTGGCCTATATAGGTTTGCAGACGTATTTAGGGTATTCATTTAGACCCATCTATGAGCTGGAAGAATGGTTGGTTTATCTTCTAGCTGTCACGGTCTCTATTGTTATAGTCATGTTTGTAGGTTTACTTGATGATTTGAACGCAAAATCAAAAGTGATAGGAACAAAAGAAGGCGAAGATATTAGGGTCGGAATCTCTCAATGGTTAAAACCTTTGCTAACTTTGCCTGCTGCAATTCCGCTTATGGCAGTAAGTGCTGGTGTAACCAAAATGGAGATTCCGTTTTGGGGAACTATTGATTTCGGACCTATTGTTTACCCCCTCTTGTTAATACCACTGGGTGTTGTAGGAGCGTCTAACGCTGTGAATTTGCTTGCAGGGTTTAATGGATTGGAGGCTGGAATGGGCATCGTTTATTTTCTAGGTTTAGGAATCTATGCTGCATTGCACAAAAGTATTGGAACAGTCATATTCTTAATCACATTCGCCGCTTTAGTTGGTTTTATCAAGTACAACTGGTATCCCGCTAAAATTTTGCCAGGGGATTCTCTAACCTATCTACTTGGCTCAATGGTTGCGGCGGGAGTGATCGTTGGAAACATGGAAAGAAGTGGAATCCTAATAATGTCGCCATTTATTATCGAATTCTTTTTGAAATTAAGATCTAAATTTAAGGCAAGTTGTCTGGGAAAATTGAGGGATGACGGAAAACTCAATCCACCTTACGGAAGAAGAATATACAGTTGGACTCACATCGTAATGAATCTGAGAACGCTAACGGAAAAGCAGGTTACAATTTTACTGATCCTCGTTCAACTCTGTTTTACCATTCTTCCCTTCCTGGAAATGATTTAGGTAGAGTCAGAATTGCTAGTTAATCTTTCTTCTTTTCAGGTTCTTTCTTGAGATTGAACGGTTTGCCCTCTGAAGTGATTCTCTGAGGAATTTTATCCTTCCATTTCCGGAAGAAATGCAGTTCATCTTTTTCTTCTCGTAGTTCATCAGGTAACATTTCGGGAATCTCATCTCGAATGGGATACCAACGCAAACACTTTGGACATATAATTATGCCTTCCACAATTTCTTCCTTTTCTTCGAAGACGTGCAGTTGAAGGGGATAATGTTTGTCAATAGGGCAAGCCAAAATGTCCATCAACTTTCTTTTAATTGTCCTAATCCTCCTACGGGTGATCGTTAAGCAAATGCTTTGTTAATTATAAAGTTTATAAAGATTTGTTGTGGTCAACGTATATTATCCTAAAGTTCCGAACAAGCCGTCTAAAACAATCAAATATTCTCTCTCAACAAAGACAATAGTTAATCTTTACGGTAGTATCCTTATATCAACAACTATTTGAAACCATCTAGGTCCTATAGTTCTCACAACTCGTCCAAATGACGTTTCAAAGCTAACCCCAAAATTCTGTAATTTCTTAGCTACCCTTGCTTCTACCTTTTCGATTGGATTTTCATGCTTTCCGGCGTGTTCAAAATCGTAGTAGTGAATCCATCCTCCAGTTGGTTTGAGTGTTAACATGGCATAGTCCAGATATTTGTACGCCTTCTCAGGCAAGGGCATGAGAACTCGGTCAGCAATGTTTTGCAACTTTTCTTCTACAACAGTTTTTGCGTCTCCTTGAAAAGAGACAACTTGCTCACCAACCTTGTTGAGTTTGATGTTTTCTCTCATGTACCGGACGGCTATTGGGTTGGTGTCTATGGAATAGATTTTTTCAGCCCTAGAATGTTTAGCAATTAGAATGGAGTAACATCCAACGCCGGCGAACATGTTGACAACCGTCTCGTCTAGTTGAATCTGTTGAGCAATTCGCATTCTCTCATACACGAGTCTGGGCGAGAAATAGCATCTTTTCAAGTCGATTTTAAAGATGCAGTCATGCTCTTTGTGAACGGTCTCGGTTTTTCTTTCACCAGTAACCCACTCAAGCTCACGTAGCCGATAATCGCTGGTAACTGGACTAACTTGGCGTAACACTGTTTTGATACGTTTATAAGTTTGCATTATTGCTTCGGCAATATGGTCACTATACTGTTTGAGAGTTTCAGGGACTCTGATGATAGCGATGTCGCCGACGATGTCGTAGGATCTGTAGAGAAGCTTGAGCTCGGAGGGTTCAAGTCTATTTTCGAGAACAGCTTTGAGACTCTTTCTCATCTTAAAAACCCTCAAACAGATTGCTAAGACTTTCACAGGTGTTCAATATCAAGATAAACTGATTCCATGTATATGCTAATGATGACTGTTGTAACAATGCGTCTAAGGGCCAAATAAATTGATACATGCATAACCGTAAGAGAAATAAACGGGTTGTTTGAATTGTTTGACGAAGGAAGGACCGCCATATTGAAAATCCGGAGAGTGTTTAGCAGAGAAAAAATTGTTGAGATTTTAAAGAGCTTTAAGGTCCTTCACTTTCCGATATCCCACTCTACACTGGTATATGCTTCATTACTTTCTCTCATCCTTTTCCTCGCCTTCATGGTCCGATTGCTTCCCCTCCGTTGGGGCTTTTACCTTTCGGAGTTTGACCCTCACTGGCACTATCGCCTAACCAAGCATATGGTTGATAACGGATTGTTAACTTGGACCTCTGGCTGGTCAATGGCGGATCCTTCGCGCGACATGATGAGCTGGTATCCATTGGGACGCGATGTTGCAGCCACCTCTTTTCCAGGACTGGCACTCACCGCCGCGGTTTTCTACCAAATAGCCAACGCTCTCGGCTTCTCTTTCAACTTTTCCTCTAACCCGCTTGTCTCAGATCCAGTTTACAATTTCTGTGTGATCTTTCCAGTTATAATGGGCACGTTAACGTGTTTAGTCATGTACTTTTTGGGCAAGGACATCGGTGGTAAACAAGCGGGTCTTTTTTCCGCGTTCTTTCTAGCCTTAAGCCCTTCCTTCATTGGTCGTACCTCTCTAGGTTTCTTTGACGATGAGTCGGTGGGGATTTTTGCCATCCTTTTGTTTATCCTTTTCTTTCTAAGATCCATCGAACCTGAAAGGTCACTGAAAAACACTTTTGTTTATGCAGTTGCTGCGGGATTATCGCTCGGGTATATGTCTACTTCTTGGGGGGCTTCTCGATATCCTATTGGAATGGCTGTTCTTTTCGTTTTTATTTTGATTTTGCTCCGTCGATATTCATCTCGTTTACTTCTGTCTTACAGTACAACGTTCAGCGTAGCCCTTTTCATCGCGATCAACGTGCCCTGGATAGGGCTCAAATATTTGACTGAAACTACCATTTTAGCCGTTTCGGGAATCTTTCTGTTGTTGTGCCTCTGCGAAGTTTCCCGTTATATAAAAACGCTTAAGATGAAAACAGTGTTCGTGCTCGGCTCCATCACTTTTTTGGGCGTTGCGATCCTTATGCTTTCGCATTATGGATATATTATGCCCTTAGGCACTAAGTTTCTATCTGTCATAAATCCGTTTGAACGCCTTGCACATCCCCTCGTGCAGTCTGTGCAAGAGCATAGGCCTGCTGCTTGGGGATCGTTTTATTACGACTTTGGGATAGGCGTCTTTTTTGTACCAATTGGTTTGTTCTTCGCTATGCGGACTCCCACGAATCGGAATATTTTCTTAATTATCTTCGGCCTGACATCCATTTACTTTGCTGGTTCCATGGTGCGGTTAGTTTTGCTTATGGCTCCGGCTTTTTGCCTCCTTTGGGCCTTAGCATTAGTTCGATTGATCAAACCTTTCACTACCGTCATAAAGGAAGCCCCGATTATTCCGAGGCGTAAAATGCGTTTTGAAGCTTATGTGGGGAAGGAGTTCAGTGGAGCCTTCTTGATAATTATGTTTCTTTTGCTCACGGTTACCTTCGTGTTGCCTACCCAGTTGTCATCATATCCAAGAGTGTTCGATCATGCGTATGCGCCCACGACGATTGCCGCCGGAAGCATGCCAATAAAGCCGCCTGAACCTGTGAGCGATTGGATTGACACTCTAAAATGGATGCGAGACGAGTTGCCGCTAAGCCCTCCATATGGTCCAACCGTTGTGGCAAGCTGGTGGGACTATGGATATTGGATCACAGCTCTTGGAAATAAAACAACTCTTGTTGACAATGGCACGTTCAACTCGACTCAGATAAAACAAATTGCATGGATGTTTATGTCGACTGAGTCTGAAGCTATTGAAATCTTGAGGAAGTACGATGCAACTCATGTTGTTGTGTTTACAACATTCTATCCTGACGAGGAAGGCAATATTGTGGAGGTTGGATGGGCTGACGAGGGAAAGTGGAGATGGATGGCGCGAATTTCTGAACCGCTTACTGGTGTAAACGACACGGCGTATAGACGTTATGAAGAGGATCCAGAAACAGGTGCTCTTCAAGATGTTGGGTGGAACGAGCGTGGATTGAACACTGTTATTTACAAGTTAATGAGGTATGGACAAGAAGCATTGGTTTTCGGTGAGCCACAGTCCGTTACATTAGACCATTTTGAAAAAGCGTACTTCTCTCAAACGAGTGATTCTCCTAGATCCTATGGCGGAGCAATACCTCTTGTGTGCGTATATAAAATCAATTATGAAACATAAGTAACTCTTTCTTCAATGATACAATTATTTATTTGCGTAGCATGTACGAGTTGAATCTTTGTTTTTATCTCTTGTGTGCATCTATAGATTATGTTATTCCCAGCTTGGACTTGCCCTCATTCATAATCGACCTCATTAACCATCTGGTCTCGTGGTCAATTGCGAACAATATGGCGAAATATATGGTTTCTCCTATGCCGGTGAAAACTAGTGTTGACGATATTCTTGTGAGATGCGGAATTACACAAAGCACGGTCGTCATAATTGTAGAGGCTATTACAGATAAAAACAATGGTTTTCATGTTGCCTAGTGGTTTTGGATGTTGATCTGACATGGCTGACGAGGTGTCTTGTATCTTTGTCCATAGCATATAAGATTAAAAGTATGTGAGGGCGCTTATGGCTATAGACGTTATTGTTCTAGCAATTCTAAGCCCTTTCTACATCGGCCGTACCTCTCTAGGCTTCTTTCATTTTTAACTCTCAAAATAAAGCGCTACTCAACGAAAGCCACGCGACCTAGCCAGAAAGCCATATGCTTCAAGCCCTTAGGAAGATAATCATGTATCAGTTCCACGTCGCGTTTTTTGATGGCCCTTAGGGCAACCAAAGAGAGGAAGTAAGTCACCGAACCTACGATCATGAGCAGAGGAAGCATCAAGTAAAGGGGAAGCAAATACAATTGAAAAATTGGCATTTCTAAGAGTGCGATTCCCGCTGCCATGATAATGGAAGCTGCTGAGGCTTTCCACAACGCCTCTTTGTCAAGGGTAACGTTAAGGGTCCTTCTCAAAGCGTATGCTGCCAGCCCAAAACCTATGAGGCCAGTAAAAGCTCGGGCCCAACCTGCGCCAAGCATGCCTAGGTTAAGGTGGGCTAAGGCGATATAGCACATAAACGTCTCGAAGAGTATGTAGGCTACGTTAAGCATTAACCTTGTTTTGGTGCGTTCCAGCGTCATCAATGTTGGGCTGATTGCAACTCCTAATGTTACGGGGAGCTGAGCCAGACAAAGAATGGTTAAGGGTAGTGCTGCTTCAGTGTACTCTACTCCGGCAAACAGAACCATCGCGGGATGCGCTAAAACCGCGAGTCCAACAATCACCGGAAAGCCAGCCATCACCACGTATCGCGTTGTAACGTGGAAAGCCGCCTTCAAGCTATCCGCCCCACCTCGAGTGTACAGTTCTGAGAGCTTAGGAAAGAGAGCAACAAAGATTGAGCTTGAGATCAAACTGGGGACGAGAGCAGCTTTAATCGCTATGTAATACATGCCGAGGTAGACTACGCCCATGTAGGGTAGAATGAAAAGCTGGTCTATCCAATTTACTGCAAAGGCGAGAATGCCAGAAATGTAGAGAGGGTAGGAGAAGTTGATGAGGGGTTTTGCTGGGTGGGGCTTTTCAAGTATACCGAGAAATCGAGCGGTTAGAATCAAGCCTATAAGAGAGCAGAGGATGAGCCCCATTAACCAACTATAAATGACGCCGAAAAGCTCCCAACCCGCGTAAAGAAGATAGATGGCTAGAAACTTTTCCACCATAGTATACGCCAAGTTAATCGCAGCCATCTCTCGTATTCTTTGTAAGCCTTGTAAGAAACCTAGTGTTTGAGTGAAGAGAATCTTGAAGAAGGAAGCGAACGCAAGAATTCGAAACAACGGAGCCCACTTGGATGTGCCTAATAGCAGCGTGGGTAACCATTCTGCAGAAGAAAAGAGAAGCATGGATAAAATCGCGGAGGCTATCAAGGAAATTTGCAATGCTCGAGCGACAACAGATCTGGCTTTCTTGGTCTCCCCCTCAGCGGTGTATTGAGCAATGTACTTGGTTGAAGCTGATTGCAGGGCAAACGTGCCAAACACCTGAACCAAGGTGATAATGAAGGTGAGGATGGCATAGATGCCCATTTCTGGGCGTGGTGGTGGAAAAAAACGAGCGAGAATTGCAAAGTAAGCTACGCTGATGATGGCGGAGATGATTCCTTGAATAAACAGGTAGGTAGCGCCTCGAGCAACTCGCGCACCCGAACGAATGGTATGCGACATAAATGGCCCGCCTCTAATGAACACTGGGATATACGTGACATTTAATAAATTTAAGCACCATGCCGTTGATTCGGTCTTGCCTCAGTCTCCTAAACGTCAAGGCGCCTCCGAATAATCTTTCTCAATTGTTACATGTAGCTCACGAACTTTCTTTCTGAATAGTATGTTATTGTCCGAGTCCTATAGCTGTGAATTTGACTTTGCGGCTGTATTCTTCTGGGTTGTAAATGCGCCTGCCATCGACCACCATGGGTGTTTTCATGTACTGGGCGAAGTCGTCTGGTTTGACTTGTTTAAATTCGTCCCATTCAGTTGCGACAATGCAACAATCAGCTCCTTTAATGCATTCAATAGCAGACGAAGCATAATCAATGTAGTTGCCAAGGAGTTTCTTGGTGTTATTCATTGCTGTTGGATCATAGGCAACAACGTTGGCTCCACCCTCAAGAAGCTTGTCGATGATCTTTATGGACACGGATTCGCGGATGTCATCTGTGTTTGGCTTGAAGGCCAAACCTAGGATAGCTATGCGTTTTCCTTTTAAATCACCCAAGGTTCTTTTAGCCAGCTTGACGGCTTTATATGGTTGGGCTTCATTTACTTCCCCAACGGACTTAATGAACGTGGGGTCATAGCCTAAAGTCGTAGAAAAAGCGATGAGGGCCTTGACGTCTTTTGGTAAGCATGATCCACCATATCCCAGTCCAGCGTTCAAAAACAATCGTCCAATTCTTTTGTCTAGACCTATGCCTTTGGCTACCGTTTTCACGTCTACTTCTGGGATTTTTTCGCAGATGTTGGCGATCTGGTTGATGAAGCTGATCTTTGTGGCTAGAAAGGCATTATTAGCATATTTGACTAATTCGGCTGTTGGGATATTTGTCCTAATTATTGGAGGCATCTTGTCACCATAGAATTCGAGGTACAAATCTTCCAGGATGTCGCCAGATTTTTTGTCATGTTCGCCGATGATGATACGATCAGGATTAAAGGTGTCGTGGATGGCTGACCCCTCACGAAGGAACTCTGGGTTGACGCATAGCGAAAAATCTATGCCGCATCTTTTATCGCTTCGCCTTTCCAATAACGGCTTGACCACACTTTCTGTGGTGCCGGGAATCACCGTGCTCTTCATCACAACCAAATGATAACTCCCTTTCCTTTTTAACGCTCTGCCAATTTCTTCAGCGGCACTGCGTACGAACCGGAGGTCGATGCCTCCATCTGGTTTTGATGGTGTTCCTACGGTGATGAACGTAACGTTTGATCGTGAAATTGCTTCCTCTCTTCCCAGCGTTGCCTTCAAATATCCTTTGTTGACGGCTTCCCGTAGCATTTTTTCGAGGTTTGGTTCGTAAAAAGGTGAAACCCCTTTGCTTACGGAATCAACCTTAACTTTGTCCGTGTTGGATAGGATGGTTTCGTATCCCTTGCTTGCAAAGCAGACACCTGTGCATAATCCGACATAGCCCATTCCAACAAATGAAATTCGATGCATGCGAGTCCCCAACCTCATGCTAGATTTATTACCTTTCGAAGGAGTAATAAGTATTGACGCGTCGTGGGTGTAGTCTGTTGATAATAAAGAAAGTTGTAATTCCAGCAGCAGGTTTAGGAACACGGCTCTTGCCAGTAACCAAAGAAATGCCTAAGGAGATGCTCCCTGTATTTGTAAAAAAGGATGATGGGAGACTACGCTTAAAGCCTATGTTACAGGCTGTGTTTGAACAGTTACATGATACAGGATTTAGAGAGTACGGATTCATTGTTGGGAGGGGTAAGAGAGCCATTGAGGACCATTTCTCACCTGATGAGGGGCTCATAGAATATCTTAGGAATAAAAACAAAGCTGAACTAGCCGAAGAACTGCAAGGGTTCTATAAGAAGATAAACGATTCAACCATTGTCTTCATAAACCAGCCTCAACCGAAGGGCTTCGGAGACGCCGTTTATCAGGCTAAAATCTTCACTCAAAATGAACCTTTTCTATTGCACGCAGGAGATGACATAATTCTTTCCAAAAATAACGATCATCTAAAAAGGCTCATGGAGAAATTCGATGACTATGATGCCGACGCGATGTTCTTGGTTGAAGAGGTTGAAGACCCTAGAAAGTATGGAGTCATAGTTGGAAATGAAATAAAATCGGGAATTTTTAAGGTTACAGAGGTTGTCGAAAAACCAAAAAAGCCTCCATCTAATCTGGCTATCATTGCCTTGTATATTTTCAAGCCCTCTATATATCAGGTGATTGAAAAAGTCGGCTCGAAAGGGGGTGCTGAGGTGGAGTTAACGGATGCGGTTGAGTTGCTTATAAATTGGGGACACGATGTCTACGCATTGAAATTGCAACGTGACGAGAGAAGGATAGATATAGGATCGCCTGAAACTTATTTAGAAACGCTAAAAACGATGTTTACAGGTTTGTAGTCGGTCTAAAATAAAACATATTATGTTCGAACACATTTCCAAAGGGAGGTGTAGGTCGTTAACGACTGCGTGATATTCGTAGGCACTAGACCGAGATTGTCAAGATGGCGTCCCTAATCAGAGCGTTAGAAGAGAACTCAGTGCCCTATGTCCTTGTTCATTGTGGGCAACACTATGACTATGAGATGTCTCAACAATTCATTAGGGAGCTGGAACTGCCGAAGCCGGACTTTCACTTCAAGGTGAGGGCCTACTCATCAGGCCTGCAAACAGGAAGAATCCTGACTCTTGTTGGAAGGGTTATTAAAAAGGTTGCACCAAAACTGGTGCTGGTGGAGGGAGACACGAACCGAGTGTTGGCCTCTGTGGTGGTGGCAGTCAAACTCAACGTTCCAGTAGGCCATGTAGAGGCTGGTCTTAGAAGTTTTGATTTACGTATGCCCGAGGAACACAACCGACGCCTAGTGGACCACGTGCCTGCCTACATGTTTGCACCCACTGAAAACGCTCGGAAAAACTTGGAAAGGGAGAGTGTTTGGGGAAAGATTCACGTGACGGGAAACACGGTCATCGACACCGTGATACAGCACCTCCCGATAGCGGAAAGGAAATCTACCATCCTAGAGTGTGTACGATTTGAAAAGTTCGCGCTTGTGACCGCCCCCGAGCTGAAAACGTTGACAACCCAGCGGTTCTTAAGAGCTTCGTTGAGTCCTTTGTTGAAGCGCCTGTACCCATTGGGTACCCCGTTCACCCGAGAACCAGAAAGCGACTGCGTCAACAAAAAATATGGAAGAATTGTCCTCTTCAGAAAATGTACAGGTCCTACCGCCTGTAGGATACTTCGACTTCCTCGTGCTCATGAAGAATTGTGAGATGCTACTGACAGACTCTGGAGGATTACAAGAGGAAGTAACGGCGCCACCAATAAGAAAACTCGCTCTGGTACTCAGACTCTCCACGGAGAGGCCAGAGGCTGTTGAGGCAGGCTTCGCCAAGGTTGTGGGGGTGAAAAAGGAAAAGATTCTGTCTGCAATGGAACGTGCGCTAAGTGAAAGAGTTGAGTTTCCACGGTTCTCCCCTTATGGGGATGGAAACGTTGGAAAGAAGATAAGTAAAATTGTAATGGAAGAGGTAAGCATACCATAACTGGCAGAAGCTGAAACAGGGGATTGATTCCGTTAGACCGTGAGAATAAAAGATCGTAAACTTATTATAGAAATGGACGACGTAGAGTATGAAGAAAGTTTTGATGATAGCATATTACTTCCCGCCAATCGCAGGCGCAGCAGCGGTTAGAACCTTAAAATTTGCCAAATATCTGTCGCAATTTGGATGGAAACCGGTAATATTAACTGTACGAAATCCGGATCGATTCGCGGTTAAATTGGACCGTAACGGTATGGGGGATGAACTGAGCGAAGAGAGAATCTTTAGAAGCTACAGTATTCCTTTAGGTTGGATCTTTAAAATTGGAAGACTAGGAATCAATCATAAATGGTTTTCCACTCCAGACCCTTTCATCGCCTGGCTACCATCCGCCTTTTATCTTGGCAAAGAAATTGTCACGGATGAAAACATTGACTTAATATATGCATCATGTCCACCTGCGACAGGTCTCCTTGTAAGCGCGCTCTTGAAGGGAGTCGCAAAGAATCCATTAGTTGTAGAGTATCAAGACCTTTGGATCGGCAATCCGTTTACATCATATCCTACAAGAATTCATTACAATCTAGAGAAGAAAATGGAAGAACAAGTTTTGAAATACTGTGACGCCATCGTGACTACTACAAATTGTCAAAAGGAGGAACTGCTGAATGTTTACCCCTTTCTTGAAAAGACCAGTGTTCACATAGTCACGAATGGGTTTGACCCTAAAGATTTTTCGGATGTAAAGCCCATTAAGTATGATAAATTCACGATAGTTCATACAGGCACCATTTATGGACCCCGCGTAGATCATTTTAAGATATTCTTAAAGGCGTTACATCGGCTTCTTCAACGCACCGAGGTCCCTGACTTTCAAATAGTTCTTGTGGGCAGTTTAAAACGCGGAAGAAAGTTCATTCATGAGTTGGGATTGACCTCCAGAGTGATTCTATTAGGACAAAAATCCCATGCAGAGAGTGTTCAATTTGCTTTGGGAGCAGATGCCCTATTACTAATACCCGGTAGTCCTTCCGTTGTACCAATGAAATTACCTGAGTATCTAGCGGCAGGAAAGTTTATTCTTAACATATCTGATCCATCGGGTGAGACGGCGCGAATAATTGATCAGGCGAACGCTGGAATAACAGTTAAACCGGACGTTTTTTCAGTGCAGAAATTGCTCCACGAGATTCTTATTTTGAAAACTCGTAAGATAAAGAAAAATACAGAGGTCCTAAAACAATTCTCTGATGTGGAGTTGGCTAAGAAATTGGCCTCAATCTTTGATCTCGTACTGAAAAAATCGCATATTAAATAAGACCATTGGGTTATACATTCATCAAAGTCTGAGAACCTCTTTGACATGTTTTTCCCAAGAATGTCTCCTTTCACAAGTTTTTCTAGCTTCCTTACCCATCTTCTTCTTCAGATCCACGTCCGATATGATTTTCTCTATCTTCACCTTCAAATCCTCTATTGAAGGCTCCACAGTATAGCCAGTCCTTCCATCATCGATAATTTCATCGCAAGCCGTGACTACCTCAGGATATTCCGCCTTTAAACCGATACAGGGCACACCTGAAGCCATTGCTTCTAAGAAAACATGTCCAAAGGGTTCATACATCGAAGGTAAAGCGAACACGTCTGCGATAGAATAGAACCTTTCTACATCCTCCCTGAAGCCTACGAATCTGACTCGACCAGCCATACCAAGACCCTTGGTTAATTTCTCCAAATGCGCTCTCTGTGGGCCATCACCGACGACCACTAAGTAGACATCTCTTCTGTCAATTCGTGAAAGAACTTCGATCAACATGTGGACGTTCTTCCTCGGAATCAATCTAGTGACGGTTAAGACGACTCTGACCCTCCTAGGCACTTTTAACTCTTTCAGAATTTCTTCATCTTTTTCCCTTACATCAAATCTCTCTAAATCGACTCCAGGCTGGATCACTCTGAACTTTTTGCTTGAAATACCATAATAATCGGTGATATGTCTCCTGTTTATCTTGCTAAACACAACAATCCTGTCGCACGCCAGCATTGCTCTTTCCTCGATGAAGGAAAGTTGTGGGCTTATGATGTTTTTCCATAGTTTTCTGGTGGGCTTTACACCTTTTACCAAGAGTTCGTGGGTGAGAGGCCACACTGTGGCCTGAATGTATGTGACCGGCACTTGATGGGTTTTACAAGACGAATAACAATAACATGGGTGCCTTGACCAGACCACATCTATGTCTCCAGAATATTTCTTGATGACTCTTTGAAGCCTCCCCAGATAATACAACGGATGCAGTAACGAAGCTGGAAATCGTAAGGAATAAGGAGGATGCCGAAGAATACGTATACTTTCATACATGTCTTCATTGGGCAGACTTGGTAAGTGTCGTGAACATAGAATCGTCGGTTTGTGATTCAGCTTGAGCAAGGCTTTAGAGGCATAATACAAGTAATTTTCTATGCCACCTCTTGCTGGGAAAAAAACATTGTTTTGAAGCTGGATGTTCATCAAGATGACCTGCGGAGTTTTGAGATCCTCACTCGGATCGAGTGATCAATTAGAAATAGGTTCCATCTCATTATTTTTTTGATGTCACTCATTCTGCTGTTTTCTAGCGTTGATACGACTTCTAGGAGGCCGTAGTGTTCATATAGTATTCCCTCAGCCCCTCCTTCAATTGCGTATTTCTCACACAAGTCCCATTCCTTCTTCGTGAACAAGTCCGAGTAAAGGCCGCCGATAGATGCCACCATTCTCTTGTTTGACATCGTTCGGTTCTTGTGAATTTCATTTCTGACCCATATTGGCCTTTTGAAAAGGCCCTTGTGATGAAACATTGGACTGATAAAATCCATGTTCCATTGCTTCCAGTCCTGTGTAAACTTTAGGCAATCGTCGTATTTCCAGACTAGTGCTGAAAGTAGAAGATTATTGTCGACGCTCTTTAATTCACCGTAAACCTTGTTCACAAAATCGGTGATCGTCTGTTGTCTCCATTTTAACAAATACCTTGACGCTTCTTCATCTTTGATCGAGATTCCAAAGGTATTTTTGAAATGCGTTGTGCAATAGTCGCAGTAGCAATAATCTCCGGGTATAGGGTATCGTATAAAATCCAAGTGGATTCCGTTAACAGGATAACCCTTCACTATCTCTTTTATCAGTCCCAACTCATAGTCCTGAACCTTTGGATTTGCTGGGCAGGCGTAGTTTTCCAGCCCATAGTCGCAAGGCACGGGATGCTCCAAAGTGCTATAACCTTCATCATCAACTGCGGCACAGTCTGGATTTTTTCGTAAGAAGCGACTGATTCCGCTTCCCAACAATCTTCCACGATAGCCTTCGGGAAACGTGCAAAACCAAACACTAACTCTCATTTTATATTCCTTAGCGGATTCACAAATGAGACTTAATCTATCATCTATAACTTCAGCGAGTTTGCTGGAGTAGAACACTTTCCCATCGACGTTTTTTGCTTCGTATAAAATATCTGTCACGCCTAAGTTGTGTAACCTCTCCAGAATTTGGTTAACGTTACCTGACGTTATCTCGTGCGGATACACCCTGATAGCGCGCACCAGTTTTCACCTGAGAATCCTTCTATAAGCACCAATCATTATGCGAAGGAATAGCCCAATTATTTTAAATGGTGTAATTGCAAATCCGTATCTGCTTTTCTTCGAATATTTATAGAACCCAACGCTTTCTATCGGCTTTTTCCCCATGATCACGCATTTTTTTGAATCCTCATGATATATGAAACTTGAATGAGGTAGGTGTACCTCCTCGATTTCACCCTCTTTAAGCGGGATTTCGCCTGAAAGAATTTCAGACAGAAACTCAAATAAACAGCCGTTCCACCCTACTACGGGTATCATATCTTCCCACACAAGATATCCCATTCCCTTTTTTCGACCATTTTGAGGCGTATTATAACCAACAAAGTTACTGAATCCTCCAATTGGTAGCTGCTTTTTCAAAATAGCCTCGATGGTTGTGTTAAGATCGTACCTATTATAGGACACGCTCATCGTATCGTTTAGGGCTTTCAAAATGATTCCAGCACCAGCAACAAACTGTGGATACTTCGAGATCTCTCCGTCAAAAACTCCATGGTAGAACAGCTTTGTTTCCGAGTCTCTTAGGGCGATTAAGTGTTTTGACGCTTTCTCCATCATCTCGACATAGGCTCTATCACCAGTCTCCAAATACAAATCATCAAGTCCCCTCAACGCAAGTGCAGTATAAATAGCTATTAACACTCTGGGTTCATTGTGCGAGTAGCTTATTCCTCCATTTTCGATACCTTTAGTTTTGACCTGTTGCGTAAGTAGCCATCGCCCTATGGGGATGGCATATTGCTTCAAGTATCTCCTGTCACCTGTGAGCCTAGATAACTTCACTAGCGCTTCAATGGCGACGCTATTCATGTTGGCTATGTATCTTTCCTCAAAGGGAGAATAGGGATCAAAGTCGCCAAATCGAAACGCCTGCATCCGCGAATTCCATAAGACCTCGATCAAATATTTGTCTATGTTGAATTTTGCGACTTTCATGTATTCCTTGCTTTTACTTCTCTCTCCCATTTCTCTCATGACTACTGATATATTTAATAAGGCGCAATCTGCAAGAGCACAATGCGCTAGGGTTGTAGACTTGTCGTTTTCCCACCCAGCATATTTGTATTTTCCAGTTGTTGAGTTTAGTCTCCTAACGAGCAGATCCGCAGCGATTTCAGCCCTTTTCAGCCATCGTCTGTCGTAGCTTTTCTCAAAGATGTTTAGATACCCATTTATGATGGGAGATTGCGCCCAAGTATCGTCGTGTATATTAAACATTCTTTTCAAGTCGCATCTATGGACAACAAATCCCAGATATGCCCCTTCCTTGTTTTTCCACGTTTCAAGCCATGACATCAAGGAACAACATGAATTTTGAATGGCATTTTTCAGTTTAGAATTCACCATCACCCTTCTTCTTCAATTCATTCTAATTTCGTTTTAGTGTATACCATTCGACAAGTTTGGGCAGGTCATCTATAAGGGAAAACTTGGAATTAAAACCCAAAACTCTTCTAGCTTTAGATACGTTAACGTAGCTACATACATGCATAACTTCGAAGCCATCGCTTAGCAATCTATTAACAATGCGGCTACCTACAAATCCTGCTCCACCAGTCACAAGAACACTTGAGTATCGACACAACATATCACACTCATTTAAAGTCCAATGTGTAGACTTTATCTGCAAAACCTTGCCACAACCCTAAAAGCAGACCGCTACGAAGTACCCACGCCTCCAGTGACCAATTCTCCATAAACCACCAAATTAAAAATACTATTATCTCACATTACTATTCAACTAGTTATAAAACATTGCTTAAGAGGTGCAAGTGCATACACAAAAACATGAAAATACTGTTTGTCGGAACAGACAACGCCAAAATCCTAGCCCAACAACTTCAATACTATGGAATAAACGCAGACGTAATACCACCCTCCAAAATCCCAAACCCATTTTCACTCAGAAAGTATAGTGTAATCTACGGAATATACCTCATGGCCCTCACAAGAACAACACCACTCATCAAATTATTAAACAAAAAATCATTAATACACATCATAGGCTCAGACGCATACAGATATGCAAAGACCAAAGAAAGCATAAAAAAAATGTTATGGAAACTCACCCTAAACACATGCAACAAAATTCTGTACGTTACAAAGGAACTAAAGCAAATTATGAAAACCAAAAAAGGCAAAATCATCCCAATACCCATCGACACAAGGATATTTAAAAAACAAAAATACCACGGCGAAAAACGAGGCATCCTGTACTATTGCCCAGACCCCGAAATCTATCGCCTCGAATGGATATTAGGCTATGCCAAAAAACATCCAAAGGAAACAGTCTCGATACTAGGCCACCCTCATCAAATAAGATTGCCAAACGTTAAGGTCATACGCTCTATGCCGTATCATGAAATGCCCGAACTTTACTACATGCACCGACGCCTAATTAGAATGACAACTCATGATGGATACCCAAAAATGCCCTACGAAGCATTACTCTGCGGCCTTGAAGTCTCATGGAACAACCAAAGAATAACCAAGATTCCAGCGGAAATGTTGATGGAAAAAACCATACCAAAACTGATTTCAATTATCGAAAACTTATAACTATTAGAGCATTTTTAGATAACAACATTACGATTAGGAGTCTCGCTTATTGAATAACAATAAAAGATCAATAAATGGCGCCCTCGTTTTGGGTGCTCGTCCTGAAATTGTCAAGTCCACTGCCTTAATCAACCTAAACGAAAAAAGATTCAGACAAAGATTCTAGATTAAGATAAGAATTGGTTAGGATCGGGTTGATTGTTGGTCGATCATATTAGTTGACAGTACGGTTTTCGGTTCATGTTAGAGATGCATAATAGTTGTTCTAGCGGCGTTGATAATTTTATAGCATGGTATTGATATGAAATATAGTGGAAGGAGCAAAATTAGATGATAGGTAAGTATTCGATAATTGAAAAGGGGGTGCAGATAGGAGAAGGCACAGAGATTCTGACGCACAGCTATATTTACCACGATGTTGTGATCGGAAAGAATTGCTTTGTAGGGCATCACACTACCATTAGACCGTTTTCAAAGATAGGAGACAATACGCGGATTGGCAGTTACAATCAGTTAGAAGGACACTTAGAAATCGGCAACAATGTAAAGTTTCATTCTGACGTACATATATGCCAAGGGTCAAAAATAGGAAACAGAGTCTTCATTGCTCCAAGAACAACGCTGCTTAACACTCTACATCCTTTATGCCCAAAAGCAAAAGAATGCGTTAAGGCGCCAATAATAGAGGATGATGTTAAAATCGGCGCGAACTGTACAATCTCTCCAGATGTCACTGTTGGAAGGGGCAGCCTAATTGGTTCTCATACAAACATCATCAAGGATGTACCACCCTATTCTGTGGTTGTAGGGAACCCAGGCAAAGTTGTCAAAAACGTCAAAGAAATAACCTGTCCCTACGGACTTGTAGAAAAACCATATGGGGATTTGCCATGATTGTTGACGGCCACACTCACATAATTTCAAATTTTGGCAATCCCTCTATAATGAACATAAAGTTTGATTGGGATAATCTGGAACAATGGCTTACGTCAGAACCTGAAAGCAAATGTGTTATAATGCCGAAAATAGTTCAATTCTGCGATTCTGTCGCGATGAATCTTGATTTCTTTGAAAGAGCAAAAAGATTCCCCCAAAAAAATCGAGTTTTCCCTTTTCTATGGATACATCCTAACCAACTAATGGAAGACCATTTCAAAACATTTGTCTTTTCCGGATTCAAATTTCACGCATCAATATCACAAACGACTATCGCCGAGAATGAAGAAATGCTCCGCTTATGTGAAAAGTATAAGAAACCAATTCTAATTCATTGCGGGAGAAACGAAAAAAGCAGGATAGACTACGTTTTAAAAGTAAATGAACACCATCCCGACCTGAAATTCATCTGCGCACACATGGGAGGTTTAGCAACAGATCTAATAGTAAGAGCATATGAAAGAATATCGCAGTCTAACTATTTGGATAATATTTATTTAGACACTTCAGGCTGTTTTCATCCAGAATTGATAGAGAAAGCTGTTCAACTACTAGGAAACGACAAAATAATCTTTGGTACTGATAGACCGTTCCACAGCTATAAAATGTCGCTGTATGCTGTTGATTGTTGTAGCTTCGATAGGAAAACCAAAAGAAAAATACTATCCAATAATATCTTGAACATTTTACATACAAACTACAAGTGATTACCTTTGAGCCTGAAATTGATCTACATCACACTCTATCCAGAAAAATACCCCAGAATTGAGAAAATAAAAAGTGCAATAAAAGACACAAACGATGTTATTTTTCAAGCATTGGTTCCCAAAGTTAGAATAAAATTGGGAAGCAAAAAACATGAAAGAATAATTTCTGCGCTTGTCAATTACACATGTTTCATCGTGCAAATACTCTTTACAAACGCAGATTTGTATTGGGTCACCACATCACCTGACATATTCGTTCTCCCAATTATCTTGAAAAGGCAAAGCTACATTTTAGAATATCGTGCCCCTTGGGGAATGGAAACTGAAATAGAATTCGGTAGATTAAGTCTCTTAGCTGATTTTTTCTCTCGTATGGCTTTAAAACATTCAAAAGCCCTTACTTTGACTACGAGTACCTTAGTTGAGAACGTAGAAGAGTTTCGAAAGAAAGTTTACGTCATCCCAAACTATCCGCAAAAGGAGACATTTAAAAACAGCATTCCAGCTAATGAATTTAGGGCAATACACGGTGTCAAGAAAGACGAAAAGATTGTTCTATTTGTAGGAAGATTATCCAAGGTTGAAGGATTCAACATTCTACCAGGTGTCGTTGAAAAATTATCGAAGCTAAATAAGAAAACGGTGTTTTGGATTGTTGGAGATGGACCGCTTTGGCCGATAGCCACAAAACTAGAAGAAACATTTACTCATAGAGTAAGATTTTTTGGATGGCAGCCTTACAAAGAAATTCCCAATTTCGTCAATTCTGCTGATGTCTGCATTATCCCCAGACTCCTGACATCTTCTTCTAAGTATTCCAATGAGGAAGGGATTCACAAAATTTCTGAATACATGTTATTTGAAAAGCCCATAGTCGCTTGTGGAATCGCCCCGTCCAAAGAGTATCTGCTCGTCAAACCTCAAGATTTAGTAAAAGGAATTTTAGAAGCACTAAAAGGAAACGCACCTAAACCTACGCCAAAGACGTGGGAAGACAATTGCGAACAAAAAGTGTTAGAATTAATCGAATTCATGAAAAAGCTCCCGCACACTCGCTGATCATCATGACTTTATGGTTCTGCCTTCATATCCGAGCTTTGAAGCAACCGTTTTATACCCTCTTCCAACCCGATTCTCGGCGTATAGCCCAACATTCTTTCAGCTTTGCCAATGTCCGCATAGCTACCTCGAATGTCTCCAGCTCTTGGTGGCCCATATTCAGGCTTCGTGCCAGCCTCTTCAAATAATTCCATTAAAACATTTGCAAGTTCATTGACTGCAGTAGGTTTTCCAGTTCCTACATTGATCACCTCACCAACGCAATTTTGGCTGTTTAAAGCCCGCATGCTTGCTTCGACCACATCTTCGACGTAGACGAAGTCTCTTGTCTGCTTTCCGTCCCCATAAATAATCGGCGGCTTCCCCCGCTTCAACCTATTAATAAACTGGGTTATCACCCCGCTGTATGGACCCTCTGACTGCTTGGGCCCGTAAACATTGAAGAAACGTAGACAGACCGTTTTTAGCCCATGAATCATATGGAAAATCTTGCAATGATGTTCGGCTGTGAATTTTGAGATACCGTAAGGAGATAGAGGCATTATCGGATGCTCTTCGTTTATCGGCAAATAACGTGCCTCACCATAAACAGCACACGAAGAAACACATACGAACCGCTGAATATCCTCTTTCACACTCGCCTCCAAAAGATTCAGCGTCCCCCTCACATTCACATCATTAACAAGTAATGGATCTTCTATAGACAACGGCACATTCACAATTGCAGCTAAATGAAAAACAACATCTACGCCTCTAGCCGCCTTCCTAACATCCTCTGAGTTTCGGATATCACCTTTAACTAAGTCAAAACTTTGACTATCCAAATGATATTGTATATTTTCAGCTTTCCCCGCAGAAAAATTGTCCAAAACCGCCACTTCGTAATCTTCTTTCATGAGCCGATCTACTAGATGACTTCCTATAAAGCCAGCTCCACCTGTAACCAAAATCCTTAAGCTCTGCATAGCTTTTCTACGCATTTTATCTGCAATTGAGACTTAAAACTGTGTAGTAGAAGTAAACATCTTTCACTGCCTATCTTTCATAGGCAAATCCCTACAATTTATTGATCATATATTCAGTGTTACCTCATAGTAACTTAATTATCATATTTGCGAGGTTTTCAGCTCCATTTGGCAAGGTTGGAACTCTTCTTTTTCTCGCCTCATCTATGGCATCTAACAAATTTTCCAATTTTATGTCAGAAACCAGCACAGCATTTATCTTTCTCGCCAGATACTTCGCATCTTCCACACCAACAGTTCTCGTCCATTCAGGATTAACAACCAACACCACAGGTTTTCCATAAACAAGCGCCGCTTCCAACGCCGTAAACCCAAAATGCGACACCACTAACTCTGCACCGGCCAGAAACTCATAGAACTTTTCTGTGAAATTCATGACTTTCCAATCAGGATGCTTCTCAACATATCGCGTGGGGTCAACGGGGCCTGTCTGCAAAACCACATTTCGTAAACTGCTTTCTGCCAACGCATCAAACAAAAGCCTGTGTCCATAGGTACCTCCCGTAACTAAAATGTACCCTCCGTTCCACGGCTTAATTTCCGGCTTGGGAATCATGGGGCCGACAACCACACCCTTCAGTAGCCTCGTTTGCTCCTCCCATTGTAACGCAGTTATTGTCGACAAAGGCTGTAATATTGTAGCGGTCCTTGAGGGCTTTGAGAAACGAACCTCACTTTCAATGTTAACAATCGGAACTCTCTTCATCCAAGCTAGGATTGCCGATGGAACACAGAAATTGCCTCCTGTGCTCACCACAACGTCGAACTCGCTTGAAACTCGTCCGATGGAGTCCATGAAGGCCTTTGCGAGACGAGGTATAAAGATGTGTATTGGAGTTTTTGGACCACGAGGCTTTATCAGAAACTCAACCTTACCAAATTTACGCAGTTTTCTTTCGCTTAAAATGTCTCCTTCAGGGGCGAGGAAGGATAAGGACGCCCTGTAGTGAAGCATCTGAGCTAGTGCATATGCATAGCCTGTGTGTCCTCCGCCGCCAGCTAGAATCAGTACGCGCCTAGGCACATGCACCTCTCCACTAATGTGTCTCGTTCTAAAAGTTATATAGTTGTCTTTTTTGAGAAACATTTAAATCCATATAACTGGTGGTTACCAAGTTCGGAGACACAGCGTTGTCTGAAAAGAAAGGTCAAGGACTTATTTATGAATGCATAAGGTGTGGTGCTAAGGTAGCAAAAGATGAACTTGAGATGCGTGGCGGCGGAGTAAAATGCACTATCTGTGGCTACCGTGTTCTTAAAAAGAAAAGGCCGCCTGTGGTGAAGCGTGTACTTGCCAGATAGTTTTCGTTAGAGCACTGAGGTTTATTTGTCTAGAAGATTTCTTTTTCGCCTACCCTTCGCAAAGCCTTTCCCTTAAGCTTTACCGGTGGACCTACAGCTTCTTCAGGGTCTACATCGGCGGTTTTCCGTTTCAGAGTTTCTCCGCAGATTCCACCAGGTAACAACCGTCTTTTTATACAGGTCGCGTAGCTGCAATTTGAGACGTCACATTCTTCTTCTGTCCATTTGCACCAAGCCGTGTTTCCACGATATCCGAGGGCTTTTTTTGCGCATCGAAACACTTCACATTGTGGAGAACATTTTTTTGCTTCAGACAACACGAACACAATCCTATTTTGAAAACGAAAATTTCTTTAAAGCAGGTGTCGCTGATCAAATCTATGTTAAAGCAAAGAGTATTATAAAACTTTTTTGTTAGACTGTTAATCTTTTCGTGATGTTTTTTCTTTCTTGATTGTTTTCGAAAGTTTTCTATATACTATGGCTAAAGCAAATGGGGTAATTAGTAGAGCTAGTGAGATGTACGTGATTAACTGAGCGATTTGAAGAGGGTATCCACCAACAGTGCCATATTTGCTTATCTTAAACTCGATTGCCTGTGATTCACTAAGATATATATGCCTGACCTCGCAACCTTCGCCCATCACATGAACCGAAATTCGATAATCACCACCAATTTTAGGCAGTGGAGCCGTTCCATCAGATTCAGTTGTTAAGTTAGCAACATTCACGTATTCCTCGTCAAATTTTCGTTCAAGCTTCACCTCAGCATTCGGAATGGGTTGCCCAAAATAATCAACAACCTTTACGGAAGGGTCTAGATTAGAAATCCTGCAATGAACTACGAGGAAAAATGGGTCTTCAATCAAATCTAATTCTGTTTCGTTAAGAACAACTTTACGTCCCCACTCTGTGCTACCTACTTTAATCTTGTATCTTCCAAACGTACAATTGAAAGCGACGCTTCCAAAGTCAGAGTCTGTAGGTCCGGATCCCACAACGCGTTCACTGCTCCATTCATAAACCGTTACTTCAACATTTTTGAGCGCTTGTTCTTTCGAATCCAGTACGTAGACAAACAGATTGTACGTTGGGCAAGTGATGTTGATTCTGTCTTTTCCATCGCGTGTGTATGTTAGGTTTTCAATCAGTGTTGTATCAAATAGGTAGCTGTAACGTCTAGACTCAATTGTGTAACTAACATTGGCAAACGTGGTGGTGGCTATGATGCCCGTGTTATTCGTTTCAAACAGAAGAGTCTCTGTGTTGTTAGACGCTAAGCTTACGTTGATGAAGGGTAGTGGATTGCCTGCCTCATCATTTACTGCTATTGTAATGTGGGCAAGCTCGCATTCTATGTAAAACGTTTTCTGTAGCATATAGTCTGTGACGTTTCCTGTAACGCTTCCATTTAAGCTACCAACCAGTTCCTCGTTCCAGAATGCCTTAAAAGTATAGTTGCCACGGTCAAGCCTGAAGCTGGTCCAGCCGGTTTCGTTGGTCGTTCCACCTGTGATATGCGTCATGTTGACGTAAACGTCGACAGATACGTTGGCTAGGGGTTCTTGGTCGTATTTGTTTCGTGCTTGACAGTAGACATTGATTTCGATGACTGTGAATTCAGCCGTGGCGTTGTTCGTCGTAGTTGTGTCATGTAATGCTATGTCATAATTGCCTATCGGGCGGGAGGGAACGTTAAATGTGTCGTTGACCATCGTCTCCACTGCAGTTCCGTTCTTCACTCTTTCCTCATCAAAGAAGATTGCATATGATCCGTTTGCTGTATCGATTTGTCCAATAACTCGCACGATGTCTCCGACCTGCCCGCTTTCTGGAGTAACAGACACGATTTCCACAGGGGTTGCTGTTGCGTTAGGCAAAAGTGATGAGATGAACGTTGTTAAAAGCAGAAATGTTATGAAAGCTACTGTGATTTTTGCTTTCTTCGGCAGATTCTTGTACACGTTTTTCCCTCGCTCTCTATTCCTCTGATGTTTAACTTAGTGTTCCTAGAGATGTGAACATTTCTTAACGACAAGCATTTTAAACTTTGTCCTTCAACTAGAAATCGTTATTCGTAAAATATTTTACAGCACATTACGTTTTTGCAGCCCCTGCAACATTATTTGCATGTATGCAAGATGTTAAAATCTTTAGAAAACGCAAGTAGAAACCTAAGCTCTCCCCTTCTTTTTCTGTTTCTTTTCAAGTTCTCTTTCAAGTTCTTCAACCATGCTCTCCAACTCTGCCGTGAAATCTTTTGCAAATTTGCTTAAAATCTGTAGCTGTTGTGGTGTCATAATTTTTTGCTGCAATGCCATACCTATCTCCATCGTATCTTGATCCACAACCACAGTAACATTGTCTATGATGAATTTCCAAACTTTCTGCATTTTCATATTGTTGATTTGTTCATCTGTAAAGCCTTCACTACGCAGAGCATTTAGTATCCAATGCTTAGTGCTCTCTACCTCTTCTCTGTCCAATCCTTTCTTCTTTGCCTTTTCAAAAAACTCCTTGAAAGCCATTTCTACAGATTTTTTCTTGCTCATCAGCGATCCCAATCCCGCAATCCATGAATCCCTAATCGTGCCTTGGAACGCAAGTATCCCCCGATTAGCAGTAAACATAAACCAGCAAGAACAAAGATTTGAAATGTTAGGTTTTGTAGAAAAACAAAATCAAGTATCGCTGCAGCAAAACCCGTAACCGTGACTACGAGGAAAGGAAGTAACGTCCAATCTTCTTTGAATGATTTTCTCATTTTTAACATCTTAGCTTCCTGCATGCATGCATTCGGTCGGAGTTAGAGGTAACATATCTTTCAATTATTGCCTGCCTCCAAAAAAGGTTTTATGAATTGCAGACAAAATTTCGTTCTAGATCAATAGTTCATTTGAACCTGTGCTGCACACACACATTTCCATTGCTGTCACAACATAAGCGTTCAAGTATACATTGGAATTGTCGAGATTCGAGGTTTAGACAAAATCCCGGTCGGAGCACCATCCAACCCACACACATAATGATTCTCTGGTTCAAATCCATCCAGACGCACCATTATATATGCACACATCAACGGACTGAGAGTGAGGGGCACGCATGCACGACGGAAGTATTGAGGAAAAGTCAATACCGCAACACCGAATACATAAGGTAAGAAAGAGACTGAAAATGTCTGAATGCATACATGCAAACTCATACACACAAAAGAGTTTAAATAGCCAATATGTCAACTGGTTGAACACACGAGAATTAGAATTCCATGAGAATGCTGGTTTTTCGTTGACTGTTAAATGGAGGTGTAGTTCGATTGTCGTATAGAGAAAAGCGAGAAATGCACAAGGCTGTATGCGCTGATTGTGGTCAAGAATGTGAAGTTCCCTTCAAACCTGACGGAAGCAAACCCGTATATTGCCGAGAATGCTATTCCAAACGAAGACCCCCAAGAAGATACTAAGCTTATTAGCTAAATCTTCGGTCCGTCTTACGCACTTTCTTCCTTTTTATTGCATGCATGCATTGATGTTTGTCACACCATAGTTGCATTTATAAAAGCAAAAGTTTCTCATAATAACCATACAACTGGATGGTGGAGATAAAGAAGTGAGAAAGTTAAGCATAGCAACAATATGTATTTTAATTGTGTTAGGCCTCATCGCTACTACTGTCGCAGGGATAAAAGAAAGCGAAAATGTGAAGCTGAAAGAGGAGACTACAGTTCTGAGACAACAGCTTTCTGAGCTGGAGTTTTGGACTGAAGGATATTATCAACACAAAATCATTGAACTGGAAAAAGCAGAGGTTCATGTGATTTATGATGCTCCATATGACGCGGAAAGCAACGAGACGAAGCTAAGATGGCTTGCACTTATTCACAGCACTCATACAGCAACATTCCGTATCAAAATTGGCTTCTTATTCGAGAGCGGAGAAGAAGTAGGCATAACTTGGTATGAAGTAGAAGCTGACATCACAAGATGGGTTTCAGATGAAAGCTCCGTTTCAGGTGACACATATGTCGAGGGTGTTTCTGTGGAAATCTTAGCACTCGCAGACTAACACAATCATGCATGCATGTCGTGCCTGCTCTAAAACTACTTATAAGAGGTCTCTAAAACACATAGAATGGTTAGAACCATAGGCGGGATGAATAACATTTGGCGCGACGAGATGAACGGTTCAGGTCTTTCCCACAATACTTTATTCTTACCGAGCATGAATTGCTTTTTCTCGCTATCTGCATAGTATTAGATGTTAGCGAATATATGGTTGCGATTTTACTTCTTCCTGTAGTAGGCGATTTTCTTGACATAGTTGGAATCCTCGCTTGCTTTGTTATGTTTCGTTGGGTTGGACTTGTGTCCTTGTTTGAGCTAGTACCGGGAGCGGACATTCTACCTATCTTCATCATCACATGGTTAATATGGTATTTTGTGAGAAAGAGTGAGCAAC